>NZ_JACJQN010000004.1 GCF_014696675.1 Phormidium tenue FACHB-1052 | reverse complement strand
CAACCGGGCGAACCTGGGTATGGAAGTGATGCACGAGCGCAATGCTCACAACTTCCCCCTCGATTTGGCTACGGCTGAGGCACCTGAAATCATTGGCTAGTTCTCATCGACTACCCCATTGATTGATTAGCAAAGGGCGCCCCCCGCATGGGGGGCGCCCTTTGCATAGGAAAGCGTGGAATCGCATACGCTGCGATCGCAGGTTGGTCTAAACTTTAGGGCTGTTGTTATTAAGAACTACCCCATGCTGGAGTTTATGACCCTGCCCAATAACCTACTGCCTCCGGTAGCCCCTTACTCCCATGCGGTGCGGGCGGGAGACTTTTTATTTATTACCGGGCAGCTAGCGGAAGATCCGGCTACAGGCGAAGTTGTCAAAGGCCCGATTGAAGACCAAACTCGGCGGGTAATGGATAATTTGGCCCTGGTGCTCGACCACGCGGGCAGCGGTTTTAACAAGGTGGTCATGGCCAGGGTATTTGTCACCGACTTTCGCTATTACGAAACGGTGAACGCCATCTATCAGTCTTACTTTGGCGATGCTCCCCAGCCCAGCCGCACGACTGTAGGGGTCACGGCTTTGGCAGGTTATGGAGATGTGGAGATTGATCTGATTGCCTATTGTGGGGAGTGAATTAGTGGGTGGATGGGGAGTGGTTCTCTGAAAAATCTCCATCCACAAGTTTCACACAAAGCCAAACATCGAGACAAAGCAAGCCCCGTTAACTAGGGCAGTCAGCACGGCGGTAATGATCACCCCCTTAGCCATGGCGATGTACCCTCGTCGCCGAAGAGTAATCACCAACGGAATTACGTAGAGCAGCTGCCAAAATAAGAACCCCGCCGCCCCGATTACCCAAGGAACGGCAAAGGCATAGTCACCAACGCCAGCTACGGCCACCAACAAACCTAAAAGGAATATCAGTGCCCCTGCTACAGCATGGCAGCCCAGCAGCAGCAGCATGCCTTTAACAATTTCCAGAATTTCGTTTTGAGGCGTGGGGTTGTTTTGGGGGGTGGGATCGGTGGGGTTGGTCATGGGGTTGAGGTAGCAGACTGAACTTCGGCTAGTTTAGCGGCTCCGGCACTGCCCTCCCGGTAAAACAGGTTGTAGGTGTCGAAGGGAATGATGCGGCCATCGGGGTGGACGATGTGAATGCACGATCGCTTCACCGATCGCACATCAAAGTTATAGGCATCGAGAAACTGCACAATCATAATGCGAAAAATATTTTCGTAGCTGATGCCGCTAGGCACGGGCACCTGGGGTAGGCAGCACAGCAATTGCTTCAGCGCATTGGCCGATGACTGTGGGGAATGGCTGGTGGAAAACAGCTCGAAGATTTTTTGTTTGAGCTGGGGGTCTTGCTCGTAGAGCACCGAGTTAGGCATCATTTCCACAAAAGTCGGAGTTGAGAACATGCCCGTCAGCGGAATCACCTGGCCTTTGACCTTGATGGCGTAGGCCATCGCCAGCGAGTCGGGGTGGCAAGGCACCGGCAGAATATCCTGAGGTTTGAAATGGGGGCTTTGGTCGAGAATAGCGCGGCGCACTTCGGTGAGGGTGTAGCGATCGCGCCCCGCCTCAAACCCCTCTAGTCTGCCTGCCGCCTGGATCGGCTGAAACGTCACGCCGCGCACACACCGCTGGGCTAGGGCATAGTCAATGATTTCGCCAATTTCGTGGTCGTTGAGCCCTTTCTTGAGGGTGACCACCAGGGTAGTCGAGAGGTTGAGGGCGTTGAGGCGATCGATCGCCTGCTGCCGGGTAGCGCGCAGGTCAGCCCCTCGCAGTTCGCGCAGGGCTTTTTCTTCAAAGCTGTCGAATTGGAGATAGATTTCGGTGCCGGTTTTGTACTCGGCGAGGCGATCGCAAAACGCCGCATCTTGAGCAATGCGCAACCCGTTGGTGTTGATCATCAAATGCTGAATCGGTCGGGCCTTGACCAGTTCTAGTACCTCAAAAAAGTCGGGATGCAGGGTGGGTTCGCCACCGCTGAGCTGCACCACCTGAGGCGCGCCCTCGTTGGCCACTACCGCATCCAGCATGCGCTTGATCTCGGCTAGGGAGCGGTGGCGGCGGAGCTGACTGGCGGCGTTGTGCTCCTCGGCACCCGAGTCGGCGTAGCAGATGGGGCAGCTCAGGTTGCAGCGATCGGTCAGCTCGATCAGCGTCAGGCAGCTGTGCTGCTCGTGGTCGGGGCAGAGGCCGCAGTCGTAGGGACAGCCGTAGCGAATCGGGGTGTTGAACTTGAGGGGCATATCCCCCGGTTTGATAAACGCCTGGGTTTGCCGGTAGTATTCTTCATCGTCGGCAATCAGCACCTCTTCGCGCCCGTGGGTGGGGCAGTGCTTGATCAGGTAAACGCCCCCCTCTTGGAACACAATTTTGGCCTCGACTTTGCCCAGGCAGCGAGAGCACAGGCTGTTGGTTAAGGCGTAGAAAAGATAGGGGCGGGTAGGCATGGGGACGTTGTTACGAAACTGTGACCTCTCGCCGCAAGAGCTGGCGTAACCCGTAGGCTATTCCCAACAGACAGGCGAGTTGAATAAAGCTTAGCCCCAAGAGCGGCTGAAAGTCGGGTTTAAGAAAATCAACAGCAAAGCGAAAGCCTAGGTAGCCGACCAGATAGAGCTGAAACAGCCTGCCGTTGGGGAGATCACGTTGCCGATACCGGGCCAGAATTAATCCCAAAACCATCAAGAACCCCACCTCGTAGAGCTGGGTAGGATGGCGGGGCAAACCGTCGCCAAAGTCGATGCCCCAGGGCAGATCGGTGACGGTGCCGTAGGTGCGATCGCTCAGCCCAGTCAAAAAGCACCCCACCCGCCCGAGCGCTGTCCCCACCAGCAGCGGAAACACAAAGGCATCGCCGGTCGATCGCGTCAGACCAATCCATTTTTTGGTCAGCTCCACGCCTATCAGCCCACCCAGCAGCGCCCCCACCACCGTTTTGCCCTGCAAGCCCAGCAGCAGCCACGATCGCCAATCGCTCCATAACAAATCCCCATGCTGGAGCAGCACCAAAATTTTGGCCCCCACCAGCGCCCCGATCAGCCCACCTATCACCACCGAGCTGCGCTGACTCAGGGGGATAGCGTCGCGACTGACGTTGCGGCGTAGCAGCCCCATGGCGACCCCGTAGGCCACCACCTCAAACACAAAATGGGGGTGGAGCTTAAACGCCCCCACCCCCAAATAAACCGGAAACACCATAGATTGACGCGAGTAGGTGGGGTGAAACGCAGTGTAACCCAACGGAGTCCACCTGTTAGGTGTCGCTGGCGCTCTACCCAACCTGCCCTTGGTCGCTAACCGCGCATCTTCTCAGACCAGACGCGGGTGGGCAGGCCCCACACATAGATAAAGCCCTCGGCGGCCTTGTGGTCAAAGGCATCGTCGGAGCTGTAGGTAGCTAGGGCATCGCTATAGAGGGCCAGGTTAGACTCGCGGCCCACCACTCGGTTGGTGCCCTTAAACAGCTTCACCCGCACGGTGCCGCTGACGCGTTCCTGGGTTTGCTGAATGAAGGCATCGAGCGCCAGCTTGAGGGGGCTGTACCAGAGGCCGTTGTAGACTAGGCGGCTGTAGGTTTCTTCAATGCCGCGCTTGTACTGGGTGACGTCGGCGGTGAGGGTCAGGCTCTCCAGGTCGCGGTGGGCGTCGATCAGCACCAGTAGGGCGGGGGCTTCGTAGATTTCGCGCGATTTGATGCCTACCAGGCGGTTTTCGATCATGTCGATGCGGCCTACGCCGTGGCGACCGGCGATCGCATTCAGCTGCGTAATCAGCTCTACCGGGCTTAGGGCTTCACCGTTGAGGCTGGTAGGCAAACCCTTGGTAAAGCCGATGTCGATATATTCCGGCTCGTTGGGGGTGTTTTCGATCGCCTCGGTCATCAAAAAGACTTCTTCTAGCGGCTCGGTCATGGGGTTTTCGAGCGGCCCGGCCTCGATGCTGCGGCCCAGCAGGTTGCGATCGATGCTGTAGGGGCTGGATTTCTTCACCGGAAATTCGAGGCCCATTTTTTCGCCGTAGGCAATGGTCTCTTCGCGGCCCATACCCCACTCGCGGGCGGGGGCTAGCACCTTGAGGTTGGGGTTGAGGGCGGCGATCGCCACATCAAAGCGCACTTGGTCATTGCCCTTGCCGGTGCAGCCGTGGGCGACGGCATCGGCCCCGTAGCGATCGGCGGCTTCGACCAAGGCTTTGGCGATTAGCGGGCGTGCCAGGGCGGTAGAGAGGGGGTAGCGGTTTTCGTAGAGGGCGTTGGCCTGAATGGCGGGGAAGGCGTAGTCGGTAATAAATTCTTCGGTCAGGTCAGCGATTAGGGATTCTTTGACCCCGGCATTTAGCGCCTTGAGGCGAATGGGCTCTAGCTCGTCGCCCTGGCCCAGATCTGCCGCCAGGGTAATCACCTCTTTAACGCCCCACTCATTCATCAGGTAGGGAATACAGACGGTGGTATCGACGCCACCGGAATAGGCTAAGACAACTTTCTCTGCGCGACCCATGGGCAATTCCCTACTTTCGTTAGACGATTCGTTGATGCAGCCGTCTTGAGCGGACGACTGGCTGAGCCAAAGATTGGGGTTCTAGATAGAACAGTAACGCTCTGGCCATGGCTATCTTATATGGAGTTGCCCGCTCTGCACTACGACGGTTTAGCAAGATCTGATGACATGTGTGTCAATCCCAACGATAGATGTGCTCTGGGGATAGTTACAGGGTGTAGTCTCGCCGAAAACGATTATCGATCTTGGCACTTTTCTTTTGATTACAGCCTTTGCAAAGGGTTTGTAAGTTGCTGATGTCGTTGACGCCACCTTTCGCAAGAGGGAGAATGTGATCAATTTGCAACTTGACTTCTGAACTCTTTTTGCCGCAAGACTTACATTGATGATTATCCCTATTCAAAACATATTCTCTAACTGATTTTGGTATAGGAATTCGCTTTATCCGAGTCATTTATTTTGCTCATCAAACTTACTAATCTTTGTTCTTAGCTCGTCTAAGGGATTGTCTTCAGGATTCTGTGGATTTCGTTCTTCTTCATCAGGCATGAAAACACACTCAATTCTCATCTTTCCTTTTTGCCAATCTCCTTTGCCTAAACGCATAACCTCTACCTCTACCCAGTCGAAAATTGAAGTTTTTGAACTTCGATGAATGAATCTCGCCTTGAGGTCGTCAATCCTAAAGGTTCTTGGCAAGCTAAAGCTACTTCTGAAATCATTTTCAGTGTTGTTTAGCAGAATTACTTCTTCGTCAGCTAATACAATCCTTTTATTTTCCACAGTTAAGCCTTGCCTACTATTTCTATACAACCTTTCTAAGCTCATCCAGTTCAGACTCGCGATCATTCTCCTGGTAACCAGCATCTTCAGCCTCTTGAGGAGCGTCTGGTATAAAATTTACTTGAATTCGAACCTCTAACTTTCCAAGCTTCCATCCAGGATGCTCAGAGCTTAGCAGTTTGCAAACTATTCCACTGCTGAGGAAGCTATTGTCTTTTAGATCTATTCCATGATTCTGAAGAAGGGAACTATAAACATTACTTGCAATACTTGAGCTTAAATGTTTCAATGCTTTCTCGATTTGGGCAAACCTGTAGATCTTGCCAGTAGACTCAAGCAAGATTTCATCAGAATGGCGCGCTCTCTTTTGTAGAAAGATCTCAAACACATCATCTTCTTCAATGCCAGAGTATTCAATGTCCATTTCTGCCTCGCTACAGTTCTCGGTATTTGATTAGAAACATTTCGTTTGCTTACAAAAAGCCTCTGTCTTTACAGCTAGTTCTTCGGAAGATAGCCTTGTTGTGAATCTGACAGAATAGCTTCCAGATCTCGTTGACTCATATTAGGCAGTTTGTCTCGATCTAATTGTATGCTCTCAAGAAAATCATTGATTCTATTAACGACAGAATTGTAAGTATCGATATCTGCCTCAAGCTCGCGTCTTCTCATTTGGTTAGCCTCTGCTTTCTTGACGGCTTCTTTTTCTAAGGTTTGTGAAAGATATTCGCGGGCGTGATCATATTGCTGCAAGATAGCAGTTCTCTGCTCGTCTGCTATTTTTAGTAAATGAATATTCAATGTTTGGTTAATAGTTTGACGGTATGTTCTGAGTACTGTTTCTCTCACCTTTTGCTCGAAATCCAGCTTGAGAAGTTGTCGAATGGCTGGCTCGGCATCAATCATTGTGTGATAGTCATAACCTTGGCAGGCTTGTTGAAGAGTTTGACAAAGCTGCCAAACTGAAGGAGAACCTTCTTTATAAAATTCAGGGCGTTCTCGAACATAGCGATCGCACTCTGTGTGCGCCTCATTAATGATTGCCTCACAAATCAACTTCTGAGCTTGATTTAGCCTTTCTTCGATTCCTGCATCGTTTCCAAGCAAGTGATAGATGTCGCGATAATAATCTGAATCTCTAATTTGGTTGATAAATCTTTGAAAGTATCTTTGAACAAGGTCTTGGGAGCTATTTACAAGTACTTCCTCTAAGCCATTTGCCAAATAGTAAAATGCCTCAGCCAATATACCCAATAAAGGAACAACTGAGTTTCTTCGATGACTGGCTTGAGCTTTCTGATAAACAGTTTCGACACTAAAGGTATGAATTAGCTCATCTAGCCGAGTCACCATTTGAGCTTTTAGCTTAAGGAAATCACGCTCAAATTCTTCGTTGTAGTTGCTTGCTGCTATTCCATTTATCTCATCCTTGATCGCAGCTTCAAATTGATCTCCAACATCTTTAAGCTCTGCTGCAAGCTGTCTAGTTTTCTGAGATTTTATTTCCTCTGCTGTTTGAGGTTGTTGAACTAAAATTTGGTGCTGATGAAGATAGAACTCTCGAAGTGCTGTACAAACAGGGTACAGATCATTGATAAGCGTACTTATCAGTTGGGGTTTCTTCTCATAAACCAGGTAATTTATGATCGACTCACGAAAGACCTCCAGCCCACTATCCTGAATCATTTTTTGGATGAGGGGCTGGCCGTGTTCACCGAGAACTCGAACATAGTTCTGGTTGGGTGACTCATAGCCTCTAATTTCTGCTTTAAAGGAGCTATCAAACAGATTTCCAGAATTCCCGCAGTAGTTGTTGAATTCAGTTACGAAGAGCGGTGTCTCTTCGTTGTTGCTTAATCCTTGAATCTCTTCAAGAAATAGACTGTCTAGACCAAACCTATCACTTGCGCTAGTTTCTTGAATCAAACGACCGTAAAACCCTAAAAGACCACTCGTTTGAAAAACTCTTGAACTATCCCTGAACTGTGTTTTTATACAGTTTTCTAAGCGCTTGCGGAGCTGTGGATTGTACCATGTTTTATCAACTCGATTAAATATATAAAATACTCTGTCTCGAATGCCAGGATTATTTTGTATTGTTTCCAAAAGTTCCGTTTCTTCAGCGGTAAGCTCGCCAGTTTCAGCGGTTTTTAAAACACAGACAATAGCAGATGTATCTGGATGCTGGATTTTCTTGTAAGTAAGCTCTGCGTCCTTACGCACCGGGGCGTCAATACCAGGGGTGTCAATTAGAATATTGCCATCTTTAAGCAATGGATCACAACAAAAGTATTCTATCCGCTTCAGGACAGCACTATTTGAACCTCGGCGAGCATAATTGGCTGCTTCCTGTAACGTGGAGAAATTAAACTTCTCCATGGAATATGTTGCGTTGTCTTGAGGATTGATAAATTCACGGTTCTTCTCGTAACCCTGAATCAGTAGTGACAAAGCATTTGCTTGCTTTGCCTTTTCTGAGCGATGCTCACCCCTTTCTTCGTCAATAATTTTTTGGCAACTCTGTCTCACAAGCTGACGAGCTGCATTGTCAAAGGTTGAACTTGTAACTTTGATTCCTAACCGACTACTGTTGACGGTTACCTGCTCTACAATTTCTGCTTCACTTAGAAAGGTCAAAACTACTTTTTCTTGACCTGGCTCAGCATAGGCAATTCTACACTCTGTTCCTGTGGCATGTCCTTCTGAACTGTAGAGTAGCTTTCTGCCTAAAAGCGCGTTGATTAGCATTGATTTTCCAGCGCTAAAAGCACCTGAAAAAACAATTTCAAAGGTGGGCGAAACAACTTTTCTTAAAGACTCCTGAATAACTGTGAGGTTGTGTTGATTCCGAAGACTAGGCTCTTTGGAAAACAAGCTGATCAGATTGCCAATATCCTGTTGCAATTCAGGGTATTGAAAAGAATTGTTTTCCATAGTTTGCCACCGATGCACTTACTGTTATTTTTTTAGGCTCACATAAGCATTCCCACATCAGGTTGTTGAACTCTTACATTTATCGTCTATATATCGCCAGTGCGCAGCAGTGAGGAACTGCCGGGTGGGCATAGGGTAGGTTTGACACGACGGGAGTTTGCAGGCAGAGCCACAGCGGGCTATGGTCTATTTTCGTCAAGCAAGTTGCCTCCAAAGGGGACGAGTACCTTCGCCTTTTAGCCAAGATCTCGGTCAAGTTCCAGGCACCCGTCCCCTGACCAAAGCTTCCCTATCCAGGAAACTCCACAAACCGCCGATACGCCTCTGCTGAGCCCATCTGCTTCAACACACTACCCATCTGCGGCAGAGTGCCCCGCCGCAACTCCACATAGTCGCAATAGCTCGAAAACTCCCACTCCTCCGGGCGCTGCACCAAACACGCCCTCACAGGGTTCAGGTGAATATAGCGAGTCAGTTGCAGCAGGTAGGCTTCGCTATCGACATGAATGGTATTGAATCGCCCCTGAAACAATGCCCCACAGCGTTTGTAGCGGAGGTTAATAGCGTTGGTGTACGACATCGTAAATCGCTGCATCGCCTTTGATAGTCCATCTTCGCGCAGATAAACCAGCACATGGTAGTGGTTAGGCATCAGGCAGTAGGCCACAACATGCACTGTTTCGTCTGCGACAAAGTGGCGGAACTGCTTGAGAAAATAGAGATAGTTTTCTCGCTCGAAAAAAATACTCTGGCGATTGTTGCCTCGGTTGTAGAGATGGTAGTGCTCTCCTGGCACCAGGTTGCGCTGCGATCGAGGCATAGCCCTACGGTTTGAATGTCATAACTGTAGAGTTCCCCGCATCAGGGGTCAGGTGCCTTCATCTAAGGGTCTTGGCATCAGGGGTCTTGGCATCAGGGGTCTTTGGCATCAGGGGTCTTTGGCACCAGGGGTCAGGTGCCTTTGATGCTGCGACAGGTAACATCACGGCTTGAAAGGCACCTGACCCCTTAAGTGGCTTGCGTTAACCCACTTGCCGATCGCGCCTCAGCAAGCTAAACACCTCCCCTTGCTCTGGGGTAATCAAAATCCCCGATCGCGGTATCGCAATCAACTGGCTCCAGGTAGCCTGGTCTGCATAGTTCAGCACATGCAGTTGGTTGATGGTGGCTCGCACCCCTTCCGGCGAGCCAATCACCAAATGGCGTAAACGCTCGCGCCCCGGCTGCGCCTCAGGATTCGCCAGCAGCAGCGGATTGGTCGCCTCCCGGTTCTGGGCAGACGACACCAAATATGGCAAACACAACATAGTTGAGGGATTCCTTTTTTGAGGGTAGGTAAGGAATCCCAAAAACTTGGCCGCCCCAGACATGTTGCAGTTCGAGACGGCCAGGTAAAATCACCTTAGCCTCCGAGACAGCTACTCCTGTCGACGAGGTTAGCCGCTGGTTGGTGCTCCAACACCTTCCAGTGGCGCTTGACCAAATTTTTGGGAAGCAAAGCTGCACGCACACAGCCTTAGCTCAGTAAAGTACCCTATTCAAACCTCTAAATCAAGTCAAAATCGCTACCTGCTCAGATAGTTGCCGCTCATATTGTCGTTGTGCAGCGTCTCTCACTGTTACCTAAGTTACCGCCCGCGCCTCTGTTATTGCCGACACCTTGAATGCTGTACCGCAATGCTTTAGTGTTGCGGCTGCATGCTTTAGTGTGAGGCCGCAATGCTTTAGTGCGATCGCTCAACATCTCATTGTGGGGCGGCAACTTGTTAGATTGTGACGCGACAATGCTGCTGCGCTCGCGCAATTGTTTAAGTTGTCAATACACAATGCTTCTGTCATAGAGCAACTTCGAGTAGTCGCCTGCTGCACCCTTACCCGTTCAATACGCCATGCTTCTGTCATAGAGCGACTTCGAATAGTCGGTCGTTACACTCTGATCTGCTTAAGGCACAATGCTTCTGTCATGACAGCACATCAGTCAGTCACGCGCTGCATCACGACTGTTGCGCCAAAACTCGCTTCAACCCACGGCAACATTCATCCAGACCTAGGGGCATACGCAAGAGCGCAGGTGCACAGAAGTAGTAGCTGATATACCCGCCGCTGCAATTTGCTGCCATGCTATGAGGGTTGTCGTCAACGCGGTTTGCTATGGTTTCTGCGCCCTCCTCATCCGGCAATCCCCAGGGCATCTCTGCTACCCCTCGCGTCGCCATTCTCGCCGCTTTGGAACGCCTGATCGACGTGATCGCCCAACTGCGCCATCCCGAAACCGGCTGCCCGTGGGATTTGGCCCAAACCCCCACCAGCCTGATTCCCTACGTGATCGAAGAAGCCTACGAGGTGGTCGATGCCATTCAGGTGGGCGAAAAGGGGGCGATCGCAGAAGAACTTGGCGACCTGCTGCTTCAGGTGGTGCTTCAGGCCCAGGTGGCCAGCGACAACGGCGACTTTGACCTGGGCACCGTCGCCACCGGCATTGCCGACAAGCTAGTGCGCCGCCACCCTCACATTTTTGGAGATGCCTCAGGTGAGACTCCCGAAGAAGTCAGCCAAAACTGGGATCGCATCAAGGCCGAAGAAAAGGGCATTGCCCACGAACCCGACAAGCTCACCCCCAAACTGACCAAATATAGCCGCACCCTGCCGCCGCTGATGGCCGCCAGCAAAATCTCCGCCAAAGCCGCCAAAGCCGGGTTTGAATGGGACGACATTGATAGCGTGTGGGATAAATTTCACGAAGAGCTAAACGAGTTTCACGAGGCCTTAGCGAATGAACCTAAGGAAAATCAGCAGGCGGAGCTGGGCGATCTGTTGTTTACCTTAGTGAATCTGGCCCGCTGGTACGACCTCGACCCTGCCGAGGCATTGCAAGGCACCAACCGCCGGTTTATCAAACGCTTTGAGCTGGTGGAGGCGGTGGCAGAGAAGCCCCTGGCTGACTATTCAATTCAAGAGCTAGAAGCGTTGTGGCAGCGGGCGAAGGCGCGTTTGGCTAGGCCCGAAGGTTAGTGGTGGGCAGTGCCCACCCTACCAGAGCTGCCGTAGTGCCGCTCCATCTCCATACAGACCGATGGAGTTGCTGATCAGCGGTATGATTTAGCCCCCCTAACCCCCCAATTCTGGGGGGAACCGGACAACTTCAAAGTCCCCCAAAGTTGGGGGATTTAAGGGGCCGATGCAGCGACTTACTGCTTTGCAGATTCATGCCTTGATTCAGCAACGCTCAGACCGATCGCGGCTCTATCGTGGCGCGTCAGGTTTGTAGTAATCGTTGGCGTTTGGCGTCTGGCTGCCGCCGTCTTTATTAATGCAGCCAGCCTTATCGACGTAGCGGCAGACCCGGGCGTACAGCCGGGCTCGGTTGCCCGGTGGGCCAGCCGAGAAGAGTACGCGATCGCCCCCCACCATACCCACCATAATTTTGACGCCGCACACAGGACAGGTTTGGGGAGCAGCCATGGGGGAACCTCAATTGAACCTGTGAGGATTTTACCTTGTGGGGGGTGGGGAGTGAGGGGTGATGTGCTTAGAGATAGCTGAGTGAATTGCGCCAGGATTGCACTAGGGATCTCATCGGTTCAGGCAGCCAGCTATCGTATTGAGCATAGACGGGTAGACGGGGCTGGAGTTGCCAGCCAGAGGGGGCGATCGCATCCTCCAGAGATTCTGGCGTGGGGTGCTCATAATCAGGGTTTACCTCATCCACCGGGCTAATGCCGCCCAGATCCCTCGCGCCTGCGGTCAAGCAATCTAGCAGTCCTTGGTGACTGACCAAGTTGGGCGGAATTTGAATCGCGACCTCCGGGGGCAAACATTCCCTCGCCAGATGCACGGCTCTCACCAGCGCGGCTTCATCGAGCGACATCCCCGGCTGAAGCTGCTGTTGCCCAGGGCTGTGGGGCTGCAAAATGACCTCTTGAATGTGGCCGTAGCGAGTTTGAAGGGTGGCGATCGCCCCCAGCGAATCTACCCAGTCAGCCTCACTCTCCCCTAGCCCCAGCAGCAGCCCAGTGGTGAAGGGAATCCCTAGCTCTCCAGCCCAGGCTAGCTGTTGCAGCCGCGCTTCAGGCCGTTTGCTAGGGGCATGGCGGTGAACGGTATCAAGCAACTTCGGCGTGACTTGCTCAACCATGAGGCCCATCGACACATTCACCTGCCGCAGATGCGCCATTTCATCGCGGCTTAGAGGGCCAGCGTTGGTGTGGGGCAGCAGCCCAGCCTCTAGGGCCAGGGCACAAATTTGATAGATGTGGCAAAACCAATCGTCGCGGCGGGGGCTGCTGGGGGCTACCTCACCGCTGAGCACCAATACCTCGCACACCCCCTGACGACGCAGCGTGGGCAACTGTTGAGCCACATGCTCTAGACTCAGCCAGGGTGAGTGACCAGGGTCAACCCGAAAGTTGCAGTAAGTGCAGCGGTTAAAGCATTCGTAGGTGGGCACCAAGGTGTAGGCTCGGCTATAAGTCACCACCCGATGCGACCCATTCTGCGTCAATAAACCGCTGCGCGCATCAACTGCCCTAGCCTGATCCATACCAACGCTATCGCTTTAACCTTGCCAGTTTAGGTGAGTTTAGGCCACTTCGACCGTCACTACTTCCACCGGAAAGCCTGCCGCTTTCCAGGCGGCGACCCCGCCTCGCACGATGGCAACCTTAGAGAAGCCCGCTTCTCGTAGCTGCTCGGCTACAGCGGCGGCTTCGTCATCGGTATTGCTATAGATATAGAGATCGCGGCTGACCTCAAAGCAGCTAGCAGCTGTGGCTAGCAGTGAGTCAGCGGGCATCGAAATTGCGCCAGTGATGTGGCTCTCGTTAAAATCGGCGCGATCGCGGACATCAATAATCGTTAGCGCCGGTTCTCCCCAGTCCAACCGCTCCTTGAGATCGTAGACACGAGACTCAGGCCGCAAAGGCGAAGGCTTAGGCAAGAAGCCAAAAAAGCGTTTCATGGTGAGGAGGATCCTGGGAGAAGGCGTTCTCCTGCAATGTAACAAACCTTAATGGGGGGCGCAAACTTTTATTGAAAATAGTGGACAACTTAACCTATTCTCTTGCCCATATCAATTGAGATTTTCAATGAGCTTCCTTGACCCAGGCCTTCAAACCTGAGTCGAATAGTCCTAACAAAGTCCTCCAAATCGCTAAAAGCTTTGGCATACCGTAGGGTGGACACTGTCCACCAGCATTGAGTCAGCCCCATTCAACCCTGGGCCTAGAACCCTCACTAGATCCTTTGTTCCAGTGCCCACCCTGCGCAGTAGCATGGGATCAGTTGCCTTGGAGCCCCCTCCCTATCCCTGCCGACCACGTTTCTAATCCAGTGCCCCGTCGCATCCAGTTGCTGCCTAGAGATGTCATCCACAGCATCGCCGCCGGAGAGGTCATCGACTCTTTGGCGGCGGTTGTGCGCGAGCTGATTGAAAACGCGCTTGACGCTCAGGCTACGCATATTACCCTCGCCCTCTGGCCTGACCAGGGCCGGGTGCAGGTGGCCGACAACGGCACTGCTATGGCGCTGGAGAATTTACACCAGGCCGCCATCCCCCATAGCACCAGCAAGATCCATACCCAGGCTGATCTGTGGCAAGTGAGTAGTTTAGGCTTTCGCGGCGAAGCTCTGCACAGCCTGGCCCAGGTTGCTCAGTTAGAGATTTGCAGTCGCGCTCCCGGTGCAGAGTCGGGCTGGCGCGTCACCTACTCTGCCCAAGGGGAACCCTTAGAGACAGTCCCAGCCGCCCTCGCCCAGGGCACTGTGGTGACGGTCACCGATCTTTTTGAGGCCTGGCCCGCTCGTCGGGAGCGATTGCCAACGGCAACTCGCCAGCTTAGCCAGGTGCAGCGCGTTATCTACCACTGTGCCCTGGCCCATCCTACAGTGACTTGGGCCGTGCATCTGGGCGATCGCCCCTGGCTGGCCTTCACCCCCAGCCCTACCGCTAAAGGGCTCGTTCCTCAACTGCTGCGGGCCGTCAGCGAAAGCGATTTGCAGGAGGCCTGGCAGGCTGTCCCCTGGGCCGAAGGTGAAGGGAACAGCCTAGAGAATCTTCCTCTAAAAGCGGGAATCTATGGCCTGATTGGTCTGCCCGATCGCTGCCATCGCCCCCGGCCCGACTGGGTTAAAGTTGCAGTTAATGGGCGGATTGTCGCAGTCCCCGAGCTAGAGCAGGCTGTTGTGAATGCCTTTCGCCACACCCTACCTCGCCACCGTTATCCCCTAGCGTTTGCGCACCTCACCGTCCCCCCCAGCGACATCGACTGGAACCGCCGCCCCGACAAATTGACCCTCTACCTGCACCGGCTCGAAGACTGGACGGCACTCTGTCAAAGCCACGTAGCCACACTTTTAGGGCAGCAGGCCGAAACTCTGACCGATGCCAGCCAGCAGCATCGCGTTATCCAACTGCTCAAGACAGCGGAACCCAGCAGCGCCTATGGTGTTGCTGAATTGTCCGATGGGTTGCCCTATCGCGAGCGTCCGGGGAGTTTACGGGCGATCGCTCAAGTCCACAACCGCTACATTTTGGCCGAACAGACCGACGGCCTTTGCCTAATCGAGCAGCACATCGCCCACGAGCGCGTTCTCTACGAGCGTCTGCAAGCCCAGTGGCAGCTAGTGCCGTTAACCACGCCAGTTGTGCTGGAGGGGCTAACGGAAAAGCAGCTAGAACAGCTCCAAAGACTGGGTCTGAACCCTGAGGAATTTGGGCCAAATCGCTGGGCGATGCGAGCTGCGCCAGCCCCGTTGCGCGATCGCGACGACCTCCCCGACGCTCTGCTAGAACTCAGCCTTGGCGGGAATTTGGACACGGCTCAGGTGGCGATCGCCTGCCGCACCGCCATTCGCAACGGCACGCCGCTCGATCTCGCTACCCTGCAAACCCTGCTCGACGACTGGCAGCAGACCCGCAACCCCCGCACCTGCCCCCACGGTAGACCCATTTGCCTGACGCTGAGCGAGACTAGCCTGGCCCGCTTCTTCCGCCGCAGCTGGGTAATCGGCAAAAGCCACGGCATTTAGGGCAAGGTCAGGCACGGCGGGGTCAGGCCGCGAAATTTTTTGGGTCTTGATCGCGGCGGTGGCGAGTTGGTAGCGGTTCGGGCTGAGCCTCCCCAACTAATGCGGCAGTGGCCTCTAGGGCTTCGCGCAGGCGCTTAGCGGCATAGATCGACATATCGCGGGGAACATTGATGCGATCGCGCAGATATCGTAGGCCCAGCTCAGCCCCAGCCGGAGGCTTGCAGGACTCCCCCGTCATCAAATACGTCAACGCACAGCGCAGGGCCAGATCAATCACATCCTTCGCGGCAGGATTGACCTTAATAATGTTGCCTCGATGCTTCACCACGCGAGTTAGGGCCTCAACGCGGGAGGTTTCTGGCTCTGGGTAGGCTACATCGGGCAGGCCAAACCAGGGGCCAAGATCAACCTGGGCCTGGTTGCGCCGGGTCTGAGGCAAATCATTCTCGTAGCAGCCCCCCATCTGCGGCGGCAGATCATGCACGTGGGTGTGAAAGTCGCTCTGGGTACCGCGATAGGTTGAGCGGCTCTCCAACCCATCAAACCAGTCCTTGAGGCGAGGGTTCTCCTCCCGCAGCGAGTAGCCCTTGTAGTAATAGAGGCTGGCATTCATGCGCTCCACATAGGGCACAAACACTACGTCGCCGGTGCTAAATTCTGGCAAAAAGAAGGGGCCAGGAGTAGCAGCCAATGCCTGCTCTACCCGTTGCACCACTCCCCCAAACTGTTCGCCAGCTCGCTGGTCTGCTGCTGGCGATCGCGCTGGCTGACACAGCCACATACACCAGGCCCGAAACAGCAGCCGCTCTAGCTGCCGCAGTGGCACCACCGCTGGATCTTTCATTCCCCATTGCAGCGGCCCAAACGCCTGCTCCAGCGCCAGCAAAATATCATCGCTTTCGGTAATCATCCGCCCGTCTAACTCCAGAGCAGGCAGCATTCCCGACGGTACCTTGCGCTTGTACCAGGTTTCCTTCTCGCCATAGCAAAACATGGTGACCTTTTCGATGCGGTAGGGCACCTGCTTTTCTTCAAGCCACAGCCACACTTTTTGGCAATAGGGGCACCAGGCGTGATTGTCTCTGTAAAGAGTGACCCGCACTGCCGACTCAGGCTGGCCAAACAGGCGTAGCCGAGACTGGGCATTGGTAGGGCCATTCACGTAGTCAACAGAAAAATCGGCCATTTCTTCCAGGGCCGACCAGCTAAGGGGAGCAGTTGTCATAAATCAGGGCATGCGATTAGTTCACTACCCTGATTGTGCCAGGTTCAAAGGAGGGTTTAGGGTTCATGGTTTAAGGTTCAAAGCAAATTCCTTCAACCTCACACCCTGTACCTAAAACCCTTGCTAGGCCTTATTGTTTTCGATGGCCCAGCGGGCTAGCTCTGTGCGGTTGTTTAGGCCAGTCTTGCCCAGCATGTTGCTGACGTGGCTTTCAATGGTGCGCTGGCTGACCTGAAGCTCGTTGGCAATCTCGCGGTTAGCCATGCCTCGGGCGACAAATTGCACTACCCGCAGCTCGGTAGGTGTCAACTCCACATCGAAGGGAACTTGAATCGCTGGGCTGCCGCCACCCTTAATTTGCTGTTTGATCAGCCGAGAAGCCTGTTTGAGGGAAGACTCTACCTGGGCAACTAGCTCCTCAGGCTCGAAGGGCTTGACCATATAGACGTCGGCCCCGGTGTTCAGCCCCTTCACGCGATCCTGACTTTGGCCCTTGGCGGAGAGAAACAAAATCGGAATCCACTCGGTGGAGGGATTGCCTCGCACATGGCGCACAAAGGCGTGGCCATCCATCTCAGGCATCATCACGTCGCAGATGATCATGTCTGGGGTGGTATTTTCCAGCATGTCCAGGGCTTCTCGTCCGTTGCCCGCTGTCTTCACCTCATAGCCACGGAACTCAAGATAGTCCTTGACTAACAAGATCAGGTTTGGGTCATCGTCAATTAGCAGAAGCTGCTTTTGATCGCCTGGGGTTGAATCCTTCATGCTTTGACAGTCACTGCGATTAGCTCATCGTTAAAACTAAGTATGCCCCCAAAAGCCCGGTGCACTTACATTGAATAACGCAGCACCGCGAGCTCTGAGCCTCACCCCCCTAATTGTGGTTAAAGGGCTAGTGCTTATTGCTGATGATACTTCAACAAACTGATATCAGCGTGCGTTGGCCTGGGGCCGGTTCTAGAACCATCGCCTTCCAAGGACCACCGTTGCAGCTCAGGGTTATGGTGAATTTCAGCAATTGCACCTATGGCAAGCGGTCGCCCTAACATTAGGACGACCGCTTGCCGTTGACTAAGCCTCTGTGTTGCAATGCAGCAAACACTGGCTATTGCCACACTGCAACATTTCAACGTGTGCCACAGAAGGCTGCCTCTTGGTCAATTACGGCAACAGCACCGTGTCAATGACGTGGATGACGCCATTGCTGGCCTCAATATCAGCCGTAACCACATTTGCTTCGTTGATGGTGACAGACTCTTCACCCACGGTGACTGTCACGGGAGCACCGGTTAGAGTATCCACCTCGCCAGAGGCCAAGTCTGTGGAGCGAACTTCGCCGTCTACCACGTGATAAGTCAGAAGCTGCGCCAGCTGATCACGGTTTTCGGGCAGTAGCAGCTCATCTAAAGTTCCCTCGGGCAGGGCTTCAAAAGCTTCGTCAGTGGGGGCAAACACGGTGATAGATAGTTCGCTATTGCTCAGGGCTTCAGTGAGACCAGCGGCTTCAATAGCAGCGGTCAGAATTTCAAAGTTTTCGTCACCAGCGGCAATCTCAGCAATGGACTGCTCAGTGCTAGCGGTAGGCTGCTCAGCGTCAGTGGGTTCTTCAGCGGTAGGCTCAGCACCAGTAGGCTCTTCAGCGGTAGGTTGCTCAGCACCAGTGGGCTCTTCAGCAGTAGGCTGCTCAGCACCAGTGGGTCCTTCAGCGGTAGGCTGCTCAGCATCAGCGGGTTTTTCCGCAGCGCTGGGTTGCTCAGTGTCAGTGGGTTCCTCCAGATCTACAGCGGCAGGCTGCTCAGCCTGAGGCTTGTAGGTATCAGAGATAGCCTGCTGAGGAAACGCAGTGATAGCAGCAGGAGCGGCACCAAAAAGCACTAGACCTAAGGCAATGCGAAGAGTGTTCGGAGTCATGGAAAGTTACGTCCTAACAAGTGTTACAAGTGTCTGGCTGACAGCGTTACATAGCTTAACCAGACCTGACGAGTTGTAACACGCTACCAGGAGGCAACTATCCCTCCTCCGATAGAGTTGTTTCGTTCCCCAAAAAGAACAAAAAAATTGGCAATTTCCCGCTTGCTAACCCTCAACGTCTGTTTAGGCTGGCCAACAAAACAGTATTAGGATTGCTAATTTATACATTGGAATGCAGGATATACGCAACGTGCGACCGATGGATCAGAACAATGTCGGCACTGCTTTTTCCTAGTTTAAAAAATTGGGTGAATAACAACAACTGAGTAGAACGCGGGGATGATGCGATCGCGATCGGTCAATTTCTCTCAAGCTCCCATATCGACAGGGAGAAGAATTAAGTGGCTCTATGGCGATGTAGTGGATTTGGCCGAGACACATTGTCGGGCAAATAGCCAAAGACGCGTCGAGATGGTGACCTCTCCAAAGGCATTAACTCAAACAGCAACCAATGATTTTGGCCTATCCCAGCCTGGATTAGCTCTATCCAAATCTATGAGATTTATTCGTGACGCTGGCTACTGCTTTGGACTCGCCCAGGCACAGCCTCCATAGCGGCCATGACGGCTCTTTGGGCAGCTAGAATATCGCGTTCTTCACCACCTAGGTAGAGACGACCAAAGCTACCTACCGAGCTAATCTGGAGAATGTTGATCATGGCCGCTTTTTCGGCCTCGTTGGCGGCTAGAGAGGCGTAGGCCGCAGGTTCTACCTCAAACACGTAGAGCGTTTGACCTGCCACAATCATATTGCCCCGGCGGCTGCGGTTAATCAGCTGAACGTGGTGAGGGTCAAGGTTGCGAATCACCTGGCTAGAGATAATTCGGGGTTTAAGCCGCTCTCGGTAGGTGAGCCCTAGGGCATCAAGCATAGCCCCGCCGGCGGCATGCACTTCGCCCTGGTTGCTAGCGTGGATCTCAAGCAGGCCGTAGAGGCGTTCTACGATCAGGGTGCCAGGACGCACCACGGCTGCTTTGAGACCAATGTCGAGAATGCGGTTGATTTCAATGCCGGGAGAGATTTCTATCCACAGCGAGGCATCGCCGGGCAGCGGCAAGAACCCCAGCGAAACCGTACCCATGTAGGCTGCATGCTGGGGTTGAAGATTGTCAATATAAACGTAGCTACGAAGATCGACGCCCAAGGCCCGGTGTTCCAATTTCTTTCCTTGGTAGTATACCGGGCTGGGGAGACAAGTCAGGCTCTTGCCCGGGCATAAGCTGCCTTGGGCGCAAACTAAAACTTAGAGCCAAAGCCGACGGAGGTTGTACCCATGGCATCGTAAACGGTGAGACCTAGGGGTAGATTTACCTCTCCAGATTCGTCTACCAGGTCATTGAGTATAGGTAAGTTTAAAGACTCAGCTAGATCAGTGATACCACTGCTTTCTTGGCGACCTACTCGCTGGTCCAATTCACTAGCTACGCGGTTGAGGCTGTCTTGATCACGCTGTTCGACAGCAAGGGCGTCAGCCATAGTTTGAGGTGTTGTTTCTAGGTCTTGGGGGGATGCCAAAGCTTGTCCTGGAAGAGTGCAAAGGCCTAGAACGGCTGCTGCTGTAAGCCAGTATGAGTAGTACATAGGTTTGGTGTGTGAGGGTTTATTAAAGGCTGACGAGCAGGAACTCAAACCCTTGGCCCTGACCAGAAAGGCAACGAGTTTGTTTATGTATAGCCCGCCGAACTAGATTGTCAAAGCAAACTTATTCTGAGTTCATAAAGCTGCGATGTTATGAAGCAGCTGAAACAAATCTCTCAAAACACGGAAGGAGTAGGCATCAGCCTACGGGGGTAGCTTGCCCATCCAGCAGCAAAAAACACCGCATCTCCACTAAATGAAATAGTTCTTGGGGTGAGAGTAAGGGTTGAGTTTTGGAATTTTTAGAGGTGGACTTGCTGACCGGTTTCAGCGGCCCGGGCGATCGCTTCCATCACCTTAACTAAGTCGGTGGCCATCGACCCTGCTGATATGGGCGAGGGGACATCGTTAGCGATGCAGTTTAGAAAATGGGTGCACATCTGTTGCAGCGGCTCTAGGGGAGCGATCGCCACCGATTCAACCGCGAGACTACTGGGTACAAAAGAGGACTCCTGGGGCTGAAAGTGCCCAGAGTGTAGGGTAAGGGGCTGAGCTTGGGGGCTTTCGTCAAAGACCAGGGTGCCGCGATCGCCTACCAAAGCCAGCCGCCGCTGTCGGTCGGGGTTGGCCCAGCTCACGTGCACCATCACCTCTAGCGGGGCGTTGCCAACCGGGTTGGGGTAGATCAGCCGTAGCCAACCCGTATCTCGCAATTTGGTCGCCGCCTCGGTTTGCAGCCACACTGACCCCCAAGCGGCAACGGCTAAGGGGCCTTGCCCCAGCCAGTAATTCAAGATGGAAACGTCGTGGATGGCTAGATCCCAGAACACATCGGCATCGGAGCGTACTGGCCCTAGATTAGTGCGGGCGGCATAGCCATAGCGCAGGGGCCCAATTTGACGGCACAACTCGTGACCCCGCTGCACAGCCGGGTGAAACAGGTAGGTGTGATCGACTATGAGCTGCCGCTGCTGGGTAGTGGCTAGCTGGCAAAGCGCAGCGCTGCTATCGCTGTCTAGGGTGAGGGGCTTTTCGCTCAGCACGTGCAAGCCGGCTTTTAGGGCTGCCTGAATCATGGGGTAGTGGGTGCTGGCTGGAGTAGCAATTACCACGGCCTCTAGGCCTGGATGGGCCATGGCCTGGGGCCAGTCGTCGTGGCAGGCTACGGTGTCGCCTAGGGCGAAGCGATCGCGCAACTCGTCTAACCGCTGTCGGTCAGGATCGACGATTGCCACCACTCGCGCTGCGGGCAGAGCCAAAAAGTTTCGCAATAGGTGGCTGCCCCAGCGGCCCAGACCAAAGATAGCGAGGTTAAGGGGCCGAGGAGGAGGACTCATGGGTAAGGGTTTGGCGAAGGCGATCGTAGGCGGCGGCGGCGGCGGCCTGCTCAGCCTGTTTTTTGGTGGGGCCGTAACCGCTTCCCCAACAGGTTTCCCGAAACCATACGGTGGATGCATAGCGCTGGGGGTCGCCATCCACCGGCTGCTGTTCTACGGTGCGGTATTGGGGTAGGGTTTTGCTGTGAGCCTGGGTGAGTTCTTGCAGGGCTACCTTGTAGTTTTGTCGGGTTGGGTCTTGGCGCACAACAGCCGTCAGCCGCAGCAGCGAGTTGTCTAGCCAGGCGCGCACTGGCCCTAGGGCATGGGTTTCTAAATAGAGCACGGCCACTACCGCCTCTAGGGCGTCGGCTAGGTGGGTGGGGCCAACCGTCATCCCACGGGCAATGGTGAGATAGGGGGCTAGATCTAGCTCTTGGGCTAGCTGAGCGAGGGTGCGATCGCTAATCAGCACCGATCGCACCGCCGACAGTTCCCCCACCGAAGCGCTGGGAAAATTTTCTTGCAGACATTCTGTCGCCGCCAGTCGCAGCACTGCATCGCCCAGCAGCTCAAGCTGTTCGTAGTTATCGGCTGCGTCTACTGACTTGTGGGTCAAAGCCTGGTTGAGTCGCACCCAGTTGAGCGTGCCAGCGGCGGGTAGCGCAGACTTTTGCACCCACTGCTCCAACTGGCGCTGCCGAGATGGGGGGAGATCGGTCACAGTCAACAAATCATCAGTAGGGAGATGGAGGGAGGGAGGTAGACATAAGCCGGGTTCTGTTCCCCTGTTGCCAGGGGGGCGGTTATCTATCTGGGACGCCTGTTGCCAAACGCCTCTTGCGGTACGTAACAGCGGGGCTGGAAAAAGACCAACCTTGCCCCTCGACCTTGCACCCGACCGGGGTTTACCGAGCCAGCACCTCTCGATGCTGCTGGTGCGCTCTTACCGCACCCTTGCACCCTTACCTGTGCTCCTGAAAAAAATCCCGAAGCCATCGGCGGTATGTTTCTGTGGCACTCTCCTCACGGTTGCCCGCACTGGGCGTTACCCAGCAAGTCTGGTCTTTCGGGAGCCCGGACTTTCCTCAGACTGGCGATCGCCAATCCGCAACCACCTGCGCTACCTCCCTCCCGTTAATAGTTTAAGCCCCAGGGTAGACACGCTGCGCTAAAACGAGCAGGGTTTGAGGAAGCTGAGAAAACTGGCAGTGGATGGAGGCGATCGCTATTTGCCTACAACCCAACCCATACAAAACACCCCGGCTAACCTAAGCTAGCCGGGGTGTTTAAGGTTAATCGTTCTAGAGGGCTTCGGTTTGGTCGTCAATCAAGAGATCGTCATCGACATCAATGCCGTTTCCCAATCCAGGGAAGTCACCGTTGCCGCGCGGCGTGCCATCTTCCAACGACATGCCGCCGATCATCTCATCGTCGTTGAGCATGCTGAGGTTGCCCTCAAGGTCATAGCTCCGAGCGGTGAAATCGTCCAGCACCACGTCCTGAAGCACTAGGTCGTCGTCTAAAATAGCCGACTCATAGGCTTGGTCAAGCTCTGGTGCTGGGGACTCCTCATAGGCGTTATAGCCCGTCCCAGCCGGAATCAAACGACCGATGATGACGTTCTCCTTCAGACCGCGCAGCCAGTCCGATTTGCCTTCGATCGCCGCCTCCGTCAGCACCCGGGTGGTTTCCTGGAAGCTAGCGGCAGAGATGAAGCTATCGGTGTTCAGCGACGCTTTCGTGATCCCCAGCAGCACCGGCGTGTATTCCGCCGGAGCACCACCCGTGATCGCCATCGCCTCGTTCACTTGCTCCACCTGGTAAATTTCCACTAGCTCACCGGGCAGCATAGTGGTATCACCGCCGTCGTCAATGCGGCACTTCGACGACATCTGCCGCACGATCACCTCAGTGTGCTTGTCAGAAATGTCGATGCCCTGGGACTGGTACACCGACTGCACCTCGTTCACCAAGAACGACTGCACCTCCTGTAAGGCCCCCAGCGCTGCATCATGGATGCCCATACCCAAGCTGAGGTTGTACTTAAAGAACACCTCGAGAATCTGGTGGGGGTTGGCGGGGCCGTCGGTGAGGTGCTCAGCGGTGTTCACCCGCTGGCCATCGGAGACAATCACATTCTGGCCGGGGCTAATCGGATATTCCGTCACCACGCCATCGTCTTCGATGATTTTGACCTCCACAGTCTCGTCATCGCTATACACCACCTGGGCATTGCCGGGGCGCTCAGACAGCACACAGGCCTCCTTAGGTTTGCGAGCCTCCAGCAGCTCCTCAATCCGGGGTAGACCCTGGATGATGTCGCCAGTTTTAGCCCGCTCAAACACCAGTAGCACCAGGTTGTCACCCCGCTGCACCAGGTCACCGTCTTCAATGTGCAGCACGGCCCCGGTAGATACCCGGTAGGGACGAGCCAGCCGCAGAGCAATTTGGCCACCGTCAATGGCGGTTACTTGGCCAGACTCTATGTGGGTCAGGCCCGGAGCCAGTTCAGTATCGGCTACTACCAGATCACCCACCTTCACCGTCGGTTCCTTGCCCTGAAGATCGACCTGCATGCGGTCAGACTCGCGCACGACCAGCACCCGGCGAACAGCCTCTTGCCCTTCGCGAATACCGCGCACCTCACCCGCCTCTTTACAGCGAATCTCGGTGCGGGCGACTACGGCCCCTGGCTCAATCTGCTGGCCATCTTCCACTAGCAGTCGGGTGACGGTGCTGCCCTGGGTTTGGTCAGCTACCACATCACGGCGAATCACCTGGGTTTCGAGCACCACCATCTGCAGCCGCATTAGGTCGGCATCCTGGTCGTCGGGTACCAGCTCAATATCGGCCACCACGTGGGGTGACTCGTCTTCGATGTCGAGCACCAGCTGAGTGCGCAGCAGCTCAACTCCAACCACTGACTTCACCCGTTCCCCATCTTTAAAGGGAATTCGCTGGATGGCGCGCAGTTTGATCGAACCGGTGGCATCGGCGGCACTGTCCTGGCTGGGTACCGCAGGCTCGTTGGGCACCACGTATTCTTCCACCGGGCGCAGCAGCAGGGCGGGGCCATCGGGGGTTTCGACGTACTCAACGTAGCGCAGGGCATCGGCTACCAGACCCGGCATCACCTCTTCCCCAGCGTTGACCAAAGTGCCATCGCGATCCATTACATCCTCGGGGGCATCCACCATGTGAATGTCGCCGGGTTTGACCAAGATTTCGCGCAGAATGTCATTCTTTTGGGTAACTTCGACCACACCGCTGTTTTGGCAAAAGATGTCTTTAACGACCTCGGTGCCTGCTTCCAGGTACTGGCCGTCTTCTACCATCAGCAGAGAAATGTCTTTGTTGACCTCGTGGGCCTCCTCAGGAATCCACAGCAGGGTACCACCCTGAACGACTTCGTAGCCCTGCTTGCCCTTACCTTTTTTGGCCACATCGACCCCGGCAAACTTCACGATACCGCCAGTTTGGGTGTGGAAGCGATCGTCTTCGAGTTCAGCAATCACCTGGCCGCTGGTGACCTTGGCCCCCGGCGTGGCGATCAGAGAGAACCGCTGACCGTGGGCGGTCTCAATGAAGTAGTGCTCCCGACCCTGACCCTGCTCCTTACGGACGTGGGCTTGGTCAAGCATGACGGAGGCGGTGATGATTTCGACCTCGCGAGTGCCTTTTTCATCGTCGGCTTCGGGCAAACGCACTAAACCACCCCGTTCGGTGGTGAGTTTGGTTTCGGCTAGGGTGTCATCGGCATTGAC
The DNA here is from genome assembly GCF_014696675.1 of Phormidium tenue FACHB-1052. Lineage (GTDB taxonomy): Bacteria > Cyanobacteriota > Cyanobacteriia > Phormidesmidales > Phormidesmidaceae > Nodosilinea > Nodosilinea tenuis_A. The sequence continues at coordinate 258,611 of NZ_JACJQN010000004.1, read as the reverse complement.
GTAGTCACCGTTGCGCACCACCGGCTCGGCACTGGGAGGCAGGTTGTAGACGTCACCGGCTAGCACCCACAGCAGGCCGCCCCGCTGGGCTAAGCGGGTGGTGTTGCCCTGACGGTCAGTTTTTTCTTCCTGCACTAGGCCGGCAAATTTCACTTCCCCAGCTAGGTCAGAGGTCACGTCTTTGGTAGCCTTCTCGGTCACCTTGCGCGTGCGCCCCGCTGAGGGAAGCTCAGCCAGGAGCTGATCCTTTTGTACGGTCTCACCGTCATCGACAAACAGAATCGTGCCCTGGGGCAGCGATTCAGATTTATTCTTGCCGCTGCCCTCGATCACCACGTCGGCGTTCGACTCGATCATCAACGCATCTTCGCCGTAGCGGGTGCGGAAGGCCCGGGTCTTCAGGTTTTTAGGCAGCTTCACAGTGCCATCCTTGCTGGCCCGGATGCGGGGCGCTACTTCGCCAGTAAAGGTACCGCCAGTGTGGAAGGTACGCATGGTCATCTGGGTGCCAGGTTCACCGATGGACTGGGCGGCAATGATGCCCACAGCTTCGCCCAGGTCAACCATTTCAGAGTGGGCCAAGCTCCAGCCGTAGCAAAGGCGGCACACGGAGCGGGTGGCTTCGCAGGTGAGGGGCGATCGCACCACTACGCCTTCAACCCCAGCCTCAGCCAGCATTTCCGCTGTCTCTGGAGACACGGGATGGTCTTTCTCCAACAGCACCTCGCCGGTTTTGGGATGTGGCACATCTTCGGCGACAACCCGGCCCAGCAAACGATTCTCTAAAGGAATCAGGATCCGCTCACCGTCAGTCATGCTGCGCAGGGGAATGCCGCGGGTCGTCCCACAGTCGTGTTCCCGGATGATCACATCCTGGGAAACGTCCACTAGACGGCGGGTGAGATAGCCCGAGTCAGCGGTTCGCAGCGCCGTGTCAACCAGACCCTTGCGGGCCCCGTAGGAGGAGATCACGTACTCGGTAACGGTCAGGCCCTCGCGAAAGTTGGTTTTAATGGGCAGGTCAATAATTTCCCCTTGGGGATTTGCCATCAGACCGCGCATACCCACTAGCTGGCGTACCTGGGAGATGTTCCCCCGGGCCCCCGAGAAGGCCATCATGTACACCGAGTTGAGGGGGTTGTTTTCCTTAAAGTTCTTCACCACCTGGTCTTTCAGCTCTTCGCTGGTGTCGTTCCAGGTGTCGATCACCTTAGTGAGACGCTCTACTTCGGTGATTTCACCCCGAGTGTAGCGCTCTTCGGTAATGCGAATGTCTTCTTCAGCCGCAGCCAGCATGGCCTTCTTCTCTTGAGGCACCTGGAGGTCTTCCACGCTAATGGAAACTCCAGCCCGGGTAGCGTACTTAAAGCCCAAGTCTTTGATGCGATCGGCCATCTGCGACGTGCGGGCGGTGCCGTAGTGGGTAAACGACCAGGAAATCAGCTTTTTGAGCTGCTTCTTATCGATAATCCGGTTCCGAAAGGTCAGAGAGGTTTGAGGTGCCCCTTGCTCAGCCATAGTTTCGCCCTTGTGTAGTGATGTTCGTGCTGTGTCGAGTGTTGTGGAGTGGTCCCTAGCCTGCGATCGCGTCGAGCACCGCCTTGTTGTAGATAATGCGGCCCGCCGTGGTCTTGATGTACTGGGAGATCAACCTACCTTCGCTGTCTAGCCGCACCCGGCGATCGGGGTAAATTTCGGTGATGCTGCCATCCTCAGACTCCATCCGCTCTGGGGACATGTTCTTAGGCTGGTCAGACTCCACTTCGCCGTCAAACCGCAGCCAGACCTTAGAGTGAAGATCGACCACGCCCTGCTCAAAGGCCATAATGGCGTCTTCCATACTGCCAAAGTAGTGGCCCTCGCCCTTGACGGCGTCAGGGTTTTCCGCTGTCAGATAGTAGCAGCCCAGCACCATATCCTGTGACGGGGTAATAATGGGCTGACCCGTAGCAGGCGACAGCACGTTGTTCGAAGCCAGCATCAGCAGTCGTGCCTCCGACTGGGCCTCAAGGGACAATGGCACGTGAACTGCCATCTGGTCACCGTCAAAGTCAGCGTTAAAGGCCGGACACACCAGCGGGTGCAGCTGAATCGCTCGCCCTTCCACTAGGATGGGTTCAAAGGCCTGAATCCCCAAACGGTGCAGGGTTGGAGCCCGGTTGAGCATGACCGGGTGGCTCTCAATCACCTCTTCCAGCACGTCCCACACGCTAGGGTCGTTGTGCTGAATCAGCTTCTTCGCCGCCTTGATGTTGTTGACCAGCCCCTGGCGAATCAGCCTGTGGATCACAAAGGGCTGAAACAGTTCGATCGCCATCTCTCGAGGCAAACCGCACTGGTGAATTTGCAGCTTAGGCCCGACCACAATTACAGAACGGCCAGAGTAATCAACCCGCTTACCCAAAAGGTTCTGGCGGAAGCGCCCCTGCTTACCTTCGATAATGTCGGAGAGCGACTTCAGCGGGCGATTGTTAGCCCCCACTACGGTTCGACCCCGGCGACCGTTGTCAATCAGCGCATCCACTGCCTCTTGCAACATCCGCTTTTCATTACGGACGATAATTTCAGGAGCCAGAATCTCCTGAAGGCGAGCCAGTCGGTTGTTGCGGTTAATCACCCGACGGTACAGGTCGTTCAGGTCAGAGGTCGCAAAACGGCCACCGTCCAGTTGCACCATAGGCCGTAGATCCGGTGGGATCACCGGAATTACATCCAGCACCATCCACTCGGTCTTAGAACCCGTGGCGATGAAGTTGTCGATCACCCGCAGGCGCTTGATCAACTTAGCCCGCTTCTGGCCCTTAGAATTGGCGATGTCTTCCCGCAGCTTCTCTGCCGTGGCTTCTAGCTCCAGATCCTCTAGCAGCCGCTGGAGAGCTTCAGCACCAATGCCGACCTCTACCCCAGCTAGCTCAGTCTCTTCGTCGTAGAGCTGGTCTTCAATTTCAATCCACTGATCTTCAGTCAGCAGCTGCTTATAGCTAAGATTCTCGGCATTACCCGCATCCAGCACCACATAGGCGTTGAAGTAGACAATCTGCTCTACGTCCCGCAGGGGCATGTCGAGCAAAATGGCGATGTAGCTAGGAATGCCCTTCAGGTACCACACGTGGGCCACCGGAGCGGCCAGCTTGATATAGCCCATGCGGTGACGACGCACCCGCGATTCAGTCACCTCTACACCGCAGCGCTCACACACAATGCCGCGATGGCGCACCCGCTTGTACTTGCCACAGTGGCATTCCCAGTCCTTGGCGGGGCCAAAGATGCGCTCACAGAACAGCCCGTCCATTTCGGGCTTAAGCGTGCGGTAGTTGATGGTTTCAGGCTTGGTTACCTCACCCACAATTTGCCCATTGGGCAGGGTGCGTTCCCCCCACTGGCGAATGCGTTCTGGGGAGGCGAGTCCGATTTTGACGTAGTCAAACCGTTGTTCTAGCTTGGCCATGCTGGGTATTTTCCTTGTAAGCGCGCTCGGTCTGATCAATGCAGGTTAGGCCGACCTCCGGAACTGGGTCAGATACAATCCCGGGGTCGGATCAGGGATAGGCTAGTCTTCTACTTCCTCTAGCTCTTCATCCCGGGCGATGGACTCATAGGTGGGGCGAGAAGGGGTACGGCGACTGTTGACGTCGGCCATGAGATCCACCTCGGTATCGCGGCTGGTGCCGTCTTCGCGGGTTTCTACCTTATGCACCGCAATGTCTAAGCAGAGAGACTGTAGCTCTCGCATCAGTACCTTAAAGGACTCAGGAGTACCAGGACGTGGAATCGACTTGCCCTTGACGATCGCATTGAGCGCCTCATTGCGCCCCTGCATATCGTCGGACTTGACCGTCAGCAACTCCTGGAGGGTGTAGGCTGCCCCAAAGGCTTCCAGAGCCCAAACTTCCATTTCTCCAAAGCGCTGACCACCCTGCTGGGCCTTACCACCCAGAGGCTGCTGAGTCACCAGAGAGTAGGGGCCTGTAGAACGGGCGTGGATCTTGTCGTCGACTAGGTGCACCAGCTTCAGCATGTAGGCTCTACCGACGGTAATTGCCTTGTCAAAAGCTTCACCGGTACGACCGTCCCGCAGCACAATTTTGCCGGGGTCGTCAGGATTGAAGATCCAGTCTTTGCCGCTGGTTTCTCGCGCTTCCATCAGCTTGCCGTGGGTAGAGTTTCGAGAGGCCTCCTCTCCGTACATCTCGTCAAAGGGAATCACCTTGAAGCGACAATCAAGGTTGTCGGCAGCCCAGCCCAGCAGGCACTCAAACACCTGCCCCACATTCATGCGGGAAGGTACCCCAAGCGGGTTGAGAGCAATGTCAATGGGAGTGCCATCGGGCAGGTAGGGCATATCTTCAATGGGCAAAATGCGGGAAATAATTCCCTTGTTGCCGTGGCGACCAGCCATCTTGTCGCCCACCTGAATCTTGCGCTTCTGGGCCACATAGACCCGCACCACCATGTTGGCACCGGGGGGAAGCTCATCGCCCTGCTCTCGGGTAAACACCCGCACATCGACGACCCGGCCTTTCTCCCCGTTGGGCACCCGCAGGGAGTTATCGCGCACATCTCGAGCTTTTTCACCAAAGATGGCCCGTAACAGCTTTTCCTCGGGGGGCTGGTCAGACTCGCCCTTAGGCGTGACCTTGCCCACCAGGATGTCGCCCGACTCTACCCAGGCTCCGATGCGAATGATCCCAGTTTCGTCAAGCTGACGTAGGGCATCTTCGCCAACGTTGGGAATTTCCCGAGTAATTTCCTCGGGGCCAAGCTTGGTCTGGCGGGCCTCGATCTCAAACTTCTCCACGTGAATGGAGGTGTAGACATCGTCGTATACCAGACGCTCGCTGAGCAGGATAGCGTCCTCGTAGTTGTAGCCCTCCCAGGGCATGTATGCGACCAGAACATTTTGCCCCAGGGCCAGCTCACCGCCTTCAGTAGCAGAGCCATCCGCTAGCACCTGACCCGACTGCACTTTTTCTCCAGGGAATACGATGGGGCGCTGATTGAGACAGGTGTCTTGGTTGGAGCGCTGGTACTTCTGCAGCTCATACTCGTGGACGTTGCCTTCAGGATCGCGAACTTTGATCAGATCGGCATCCAGGTAGACAATTTCCCCGTCGGTGCGGCTGATGATCACCATGCCCGAGTCACGGGCGGCCTGGGCTTCTAGACCAGTACCCACCAAGGGGCGCTCAGGCTGAAGCAGAGGCACGGCTTGACGCTGCATGTTAGAACCCATCAGCGCCCGGTTGGCGTCGTCGTGCTCCAGAAATGGGATCAGCGAGGTAGCCACAGAGATAATCTGCACCGGCGACACCGCAACGTAGTCCACCTCCGTGGAGTCGGTGGTGGTGAAATCTTGGCGATAGCGCACCGGAATTGTGCTGCCAATGATGTAGCCGTTTTCGTCGGTGGCAATGTCACCAGGGGCGACCCGCAGATCGTCTTCCTCATCGGCGGTCATGTAGATGGGCTCAACGTCCTTGAAGACCCGCCCGTTCTCAGCCTTGAAGAAGGGGGTTTCAATGAATCCGAACTCATTGACGCGGGCGTGGGTAGCTAGAGAGCCAATCAGGCCCGCGTTGGGACCTTCCGGAGTCTCAATGGGGCAGATACGCCCGTAGTGAGAGGGGTGAATATCTCGCACGGCAAAACCAGCTCGCTCCCGGGTGAGACCGCCTGGGCCGAGAGCGCTAATGCGTCGCTTGTGGGTCAACTCCGCCAGAGGGTTGGTTTGGTCCATGAACTGGGAGAGCTGGCTAGAGCCAAAGAACTCTTTGATAGCGGCTACCAGAGGCTTGGGGTTGACCAGAGATGCTGGGGTGAGTGAGTCTGAGTCAGAAACGGTCATGCGTTCCCGAATGATGCGCTCTAGGCGGTTAAGACCTACCCGCACCTGGTTTTGCAGCAGCTCACCCACGGAGCGCACCCGGCGGTTGCCGAGGTGGTCGATGTCGTCGATAGAACCAATATCAAATTCGAGGTTGATCAGGTAGTCAATCGCCGACAGAATGTCGGTGGGAGTCAGCACCCGAGTGGCGTCGGGCACGTTGAGGCGCAGCTTGCGGTTGAGCTTATAACGACCCACCCGACCCAAGTCGTAGCGCTTAGGATCAGAGAATCGCGAGTGTAGCAGCTGCTCACCGCCCGCCACGGTGGGCGGTTCGCCGGGACGCAGCTTGCGATACAGCTCTAGCAGAGCCTCTTCTTCGCTGAACTGGCCCTCTTTCTCAATGGTTTTTTGGAAGTAGTCGGGGTGACGCAGAGAGTCGAAGATCTCGTTGTCGGTTAGCCCCAACGCTTTGAGCAGCACCTGAGCCGATAGCTTGCGGGTTTTGTCAATGCGAACCCAAACCAGGTCGTTTTTGTCGGTCTCAAACTTGAGCCAGGCCCCCCGGTTGGGGATCAGGTTGGCGTTGTAGGTGCGGCGACCGTTTTTGTCGGTCTCAGCCTTGTAGTAGACCCCAGGGCTACGCACAATCTGGTTAACGATGACTCGCTCGGCACCGTTGATGATGAAGGTGCCGCGATCGGTCATTAAAGGCAGATCGCCAATGAAGACTTCCTGCTCCTTGATCTCCCCGGTCTCTTTGTTGATTAGCCGGGTAGGCACATACATCTGCACGGCGTAGGTAGCATCCCGCCGCTTGGCTTCATCAACGTCATACTTGGGGCTTTTGAGCTTGTACTGTTTGCCGAGGAAGTGCAGCTCAAGTTTGCCGGTATAGTCGGTAATAGGAGAAAAGCTTTCCAGCTCTTCGATCAACCCTTCTTCTAGGAACCAGCGAAAGCTAGACCGCTGGATTTCTACCAGGTCGGGCAGGACAAAGTTGGGGGGAGCTTGGTAAACGGTGGTTTCAGTCATGGGTCTCCTAGTGCAGGTTGGCCAGGTGCAGTTGGCCAAGATCAACGACGCGTCTTGAACAGCAGACAACAGCGAACGGATCGCCTCGCCTGATTAAGCTAACGGCCTAACCGCCCGCTGGGGTCGGAAGACAAAATGTATCGGCATCAGCAGAGGGAAATACAAGGGACTTGGGTAGGTTAAACAACGTCACAGCGTTATGAGTAGTGGTCTGGGCTAAAGCCTCGAATTCAACCTGGCGTAGCTCGGCTAGGTGAGTCGCCACATGATAGACAAAGGCTGGCTGGTTGCGTCGCTCCTTGCGGTGGGGCTCAGGGGTGAGAAAGGGGCAGTCGGTTTCGACTAATAGTCGATCGCTGGGTACCATCTGGGCTGAAGCCTTTACCTGATGGGCATTCTTAAAGGTAACGATGCCACTAAAGCTGACATAGAAGCCTAAGTCTAAAAACATTTGGGTCTCGTCTGGGGTGCCCGCCCAGCAGTGCATTACACCAGTCACAGGCCCAATGGTGAGCTGAAACTCTCGAATTACTTCGGCAGTGGCCGAGGCTGCATCTCGACAGTGAACGATAACCGGTAGACCTTGGCGATGGGCAATGGTCAACTGTTGCCAAAAGGCTTCGCGCTGTATGGCTTCATTGTCGGCCTTGTAAAAATCGAGGCCGGTTTCACCAATGGCGACGACTCGACCGTCAGAGGCCGCTAGCTGAGCGATCTGATCTGCCGTAGCAATGCTCCACTTATCCATATCGAGGGGATGGAGTCCCACAGCCAGAAACAGCTCTGGGATGCGATCGGCAATGCGCTGCATTGCCAAAAAATCTCCCGGCTCTACGCAGGAATGCACCAAAGCCGAAACCCCGGCCTGTCGCCAGGCCTGGGTTAGTTCGTCGAGATCCCCAGCGAACGTTTCAAAGTTGAGATGTACGTGGGTATCAACCAGAGGCATAGGGAATGCAGCGACAAAACGGTAGGCAGCGTAGGTCAACCCAAAGGTACCTAAGACGCAGCCCCTGCCGCTTCCTGAGCCTTGAGTGCCCGCGCTATGCGTGACTTCTTACGTGCCCCTGTGTTGGGGTGAAGTACACCACGCTTAACGGCCTTGTCGATCTTGCTGTAGGCCGCAGCCATAGTCGATTCGACCTGCTTGAGGGAGTCGGGGCTAGGGTCAGCCTGATGAGCCTCGATCGCAGCGAGGTAGGTTTTGGTTAAAGTTTTAACCGCCGATTTATAGGATCGGTTATGGAGCCGATTGCGCTCGGCAACTTCAATTCGTTTCAGTGCAGACTTAATGTTTGCCACAGTTCGCCCTAGCTTAACAAGATTATATTGACTGGATAAAACATGTTAGCACCTAACAGTGCTATCGGTGTAATTTAATGCACTGGTTTTCTGCCAAATTAGTCTTTAGATCGACTAGGATGTTAGAACGCTGGCGTTGACTGCCTTTCAGGGATATTCTACCTCTTCCCTTTGAGGGCCAACCCAGCCAACTGCACCTTGCTAGCTTATCGGGATTCCTAGCTGTAATGCTCCGCATCACTCATCAGCTAACTGAGGCAAGAACAGAGCTGCAACGCATCTGTGCCCGCACCCACGACGACCAGGTCGTTCACAAGGAAGCAACAGTTCGAGAGATTTTGCATGCGGTTCGTCGCCAGGGAGACCAGGCGCTGTTGCAGTACACAGCGGATTTTGACGGTGTTATCCTGGCAGCCGAGGGTTTGCGCTTTTCGGGAGCGGAACTGGATACGGCCTATCAACAGGTCAGCAAGGGCCTGCTGGATGCGATTCGTCTGGCCTGTAAAAATGTAGAGTCATTTCATCGTCAGCGAGTGCCCCAAAGCTGGGTGCGGTTTGAGGACAATGGGGTAGTACTCGGTAAGCGCTATACCCCTGTCGATCGAGCCGGGCTCTACGTGCCTGGTGGGCGCGCTTCCTATCCGAGCACCGTGATTATGAATGCCATTCCGGCTCGGGTGGCTGGGGTACCCAAAATAGTTATGGTGACTCCGCCCAGTAAGACTGGCACGGTCAACCCAGCTGTGTTGGTTGCGGCCCAGGAGGCTGGGATCACGGAGATCTATCGGGTTGGAGGAGCTCAGGCGATCGCAGCTCTAGCCTATGGTACCGAAACGATTCCGGCGGTGGATGTGATTACCGGCCCCGGCAATATCTATGTGACGCTGGCTAAAAAGCTGGTGTTTGGGACGGTGGGCATCGATTCCCTAGCAGGGCCTTCGGAAGTGTTGGTCATTGCTGACCATACCGCCAACCCAGCCCATGTGGCAGCCGATCTGCTGGCGCAGGCTGAACATGACCCGATCGCGGCAGCGATTTTGATTACTACCAGTGCCGCTCTAGCTGAAGCGGTGGCAGCTGAGGTCGATCGACAGCTCCTGGGCCATCCGCGCCAGACGTTGACGGAAAAGGCGATCGCAAACTATGGTCTGGCAGTTGTTGTCGATAGCCTGGAGCTAGCCGCCGACCTTTCCAATGGCTTTGCGCCCGAGCACCTTCAGCTGGAGGTCGCCGAACCCTGGGATTTGCTGGAGCATGTTCGCCACGCTGGAGCAATCTTTTTGGGGCACTCGACCCCGGAAGCGGTGGGTGATTATTTGGCTGGACCCAACCACACCTTGCCCACCTCTGGGGCTGCCCGCTACGCTTCACCCCTGTCCACTGAAACGTTCATGAAGCACTCTAGCCTGATGCAGTATTCGCCAGAGGCACTTCGGGGAGTGGCAGAGGCGATCGCTGTACTGACTGAAACTGAAGGGCTGCCCTCCCACGGCGACTCAGTGCAGCGGCGAGTGCAGCCTGATAGCAGCGACGGTGCCCCTAGCCTATAACAACGCACCCGAACCCAATGGTTAAAGATAGGCGGGGTGCCTGGTGCCTGTGGCACAATTAACGGGTTCACGCTTCTGGGGTCTGGGTTGAGCTGCTATGACGAAGTTTGTATTTGTAACCGGCGGCGTGGTGTCGAGCATCGGCAAAGGCATTGTGGCATCAAGCCTGGGGCGGTTGCTCAAGTCGCGCGACTATTCTGTTTCCATTCTGAAGCTCGATCCCTATATCAATGTTGACCCCGGCACCATGAGTCCCTTTCAGCATGGGGAGGTATTTGTTACCGAAGACGGGGCTGAGACCGATCTCGACCTGGGCCACTACGAACGCTTTACCGACACCGCCATGTCGAGACTGAACAGCGTCACCACCGGGTCGATTTACCAGGCGGTGATCAACCGAGAGCGGCGGGGTGACTACCAGGGGGGCACGGTGCAGGTAATTCCCCACATCACCAATGAGATTAAAGAGCGGATTCACCGGGTGGCGCGCAATACCAACCCCGATGTGGTGATTACTGAGATCGGCGGCACCGTGGGCGACATTGAGTCACTGCCTTTTTTAGAGGCGATTCGCCAGTTTCGTAAAGACGTGGGGCGTCAAGATGTGCTCTACATGCACGTCACCCTGGTGCCCTGGATCGCCTCGGCGGGAGAGCTTAAGACCAAGCCCACCCAGCACTCGGTGAAGGAGCTGCGTTCCATCGGCATCCAGCCTGATATTTTGGTGTGCCGCTGCGAGTGCGCCTTGCCCCAGCCGATGAAGGAAAAAATCGCTGAGTTCTGTGACGTGCCCGCCGAGGCGGTGATCACCTGTCAAGATGCCAGCAGCATCTATGAGGTGCCCCTCAAGTTAGAGCACGAGGGGTTGGCCCATCAGGCTATCAAGATTCTTGCCCTCGATCAGCGTCAGCCCCACCTGGGTCAGTGGGAAACCCTAGTAGAAGGGCTCTACAGCTCCAGTCGTCCAGTCGATATTGCCATTGTCGGTAAGTACGTCAGCCTCAACGATGCCTATTTGTCGGTGGTGGAGGCCCTGCGCCACGCGGCGATCGCCCATCGGGCTGCCCTCAACGTCCGCTGGATCAACTCCGAAGACATTGAAGTTAACGGCCCCGATGCTCACTTGAGCGGCATTAACGGCATTTTGGTGCCGGGGGGGTTTGGCTCTCGAGGTATTGACGGCAAGGTGCAGGCTATTCGGTATGCCCGAGAGCGAGGTATTCCCTTTTTGGGGCTGTGCCTGGGCATGCAGTGCTCGGTGGTGGAGTGGGCCTGCAATGTTGCTCACCTAGAAGGGGCCGATAGCTCAGAATTCTCCCCGGAGACTCCTAACCCGGTGATTAGCCTGCTGCCTGAGCAACAGGACGTGGTTGACTTGGGCGGCACCATGCGCCTGGGGCTATATCCCTGCCGTCTTGCCCCCGACACCTTGGCCAGCCGTCTCTATGGCGAGGAGGTGGTCTACGAGCGCCATCGCCACCGCTACGAGTTTAACAACGCCTACCGCAACCTATTTCTAGAATCGGGGTATCAGGTCAGCGGCACTTCCCCTGACGGTCGTCTAGTGGAAATTATTGAGCTGCCTAGCCATCCATTCTTTATTGCTAGCCAGTTTCACCCTGAGTTTCAGTCACGCCCCAGTGCCCCTCACCCGCTGTTTTTAGGCTTGGTTGATGCTGCCCTAGGAACTACGGTGTCACATACCCCAGTGCCGCTGGAAGTTGGGGCAACTGTAGAGGGTTAAATCGGTTCGCTGTCCTTGGGCGATCAGCCCAGCGCTAGTCAGGGCTGTTGACCAGCGCAACAGCGTCGGGTCTTTGTGCCGGTTCTGTCGCGATGGTGAAGAGCGGCGCTGGGTGGTTAGGGGCACCCAGCGTGCAGAACCGGGCAGCCTTTAGCCGCAGCAGAGTGCTGAACTGGTGGGATACTCTAGGGTGACCAGCGGGGGGCAGCAAGAGCTGTCTTGGTCTTGTTTGATCAGCCAGTAGGTAGTCATGCTATCGCCACTCTTGAGGCAAATGGGGCCTCGGGGCTCTAGGGTGAAGTGGTCTTTAAGGTGGGCATAGGTCAGCTCTGACACCTGAATTTTGCCTGCTTCGCCCGTGGTTTCCATAAAACTGGCAATATTGACGGTGTCGCCCCAGAGGTCATAGATAAACTTGCGAATGCCGATCACTCCGGCCACTACGCTGCCCGAGTTGATGCCAATGCGTAGCTCAAAAGGCCGACCATCGGGCCGACGAAAGTCGCGGATGGTCGTCTGCATATCGAGAGCCATGCGAGCGATCGCCTGGGCATGGTCAGGGCGCGGTGTAGGTACCCCCGCCGCCACCATGTAGGCATCGCCGATGGTTTTGATTTTTTCGAGCTTGTAGAGGGAGGCCAGCTCGTCAAACCGAGAAAACATGCGGTTGAGCAACTGCACCAGCTCGCAGGGGGTGAGTTTGGCGGCCACAGTGCTAAAGTCCACAATGTCGGCAAACAGAATAGTGACACCGTCGAAGTGATCGGCGATCGCCTGCTCCCGTTCCTTCAATCGCTGGGCAATTTGAAAGGGCAGCACATTGGTCAGCAGCTCTTCGGAGCGCTGGCGCTGGCGACGCAGTTCTGCTTCGGCTAGCTGGCGCTCTTTAATTTCGGCCTGGAGCTGCTGATTTTGAGCTTCAAGCATTAGCTGCTGCCGCCGCAGGGCTAGCTGGTGCTTGACCCGCAGCAGTACCTCATAGGCCATAAACGGCTTGACGATATAATCTGCCGCCCCCAGTTGAAAGGCCTGCTCTTTTTCAGCTTCCGCATCACGAGCCGTGAGAAAAATCACCGGAATGCTTTGGGTGGTGGGGTTGGCTTTGAGTTGGCGACACACGGCAAAGCCATCCATGGTGGGCATGGTGATGTCGAGCAAAATCAGATCGGGCGGGGCGAGGGCAATGGCGTTGAGTGCCAAAGCCCCGCTGATGGCCTTGCGACAGCGATAGCCTTCGATTTCAAGAATGGTGGACAACACCCGCAGATTGTCGGGGATATCGTCTACTAGCAGAATATCTACATCCTGGTTAGTGTGGGGTTCGGCGGTAATCATAGGTGGATCTACAGGGAAACGGGTGCGGTAGGAACAGCCGTCAGGTCGATAATGACATCGAGGCGAAAATCGTTTACTAGGCGGTCTAGCCGCTGGGCCAGAACCTTCTGCTCGGCGGGAAGTTGAGCAATTAGCTGGCGAACCTGACGATCGTTGGCGGCTTGAGCTGCCTGGTGAATTTGAGCCAGCCAGTCGGGGGCTAGAGTCTTGAAATCGGCTTGGCTAAGGGGGCGTTGGTCTCTGCTTGAGCTGTGTCCGTCAACACCATGGAGGCTAACGGTATCTGTTTTATCGTCGGCATGCCCGACTTCGGCGTATTGGTAGATGAGGTTAAGGCTGCAACCAATCTGTTCTAGTAGCTGATTGCGCTGGAGGGGCTTGGGCAACACAGCATTACAACCCGCTGCGATGCAGTCTGACTGCTGCTCTTCAAACACGCTAGCGGTAACGGCAACAATGACCGTAGCGCTCCCGCCGGGTAGCTGGCGCAGCTGGCGAGCTACGCCATAGCCGTCGAGTACGGGCATCCGCATATCGAGGCAGATGAGGTGGGGTTGCCAGGTTGTCCACAACGCGATCGCTTCTTCCCCCTGGCTGGCTTCGCGGACTTCAAACCCAACCCCTTCTAACCAGTGGCGCATGAGGCGGCGGCTTTCGGCCACGTCGTCTGCGACCAAGATGCGGTAGTGAGGCTGATGGGGGGCTAGATGCACAACTGACCGTTCTGCCTTAGTGGGTTCGAGCAGGGCTGTGGTCACCGCCCCGACGGGGAGACTCAGGGTAAAGGTAGAGCCCTTACTGGGCAGGCTGGTGACCGCTATGGTGCCCCCCATGAGTTGGGCAAAGTTGCTGCTCAGCGATAGGCCCAGCCCTGTACCCTCGGCGGAGCGTCGCCCCGATTGAGTTTGCTCAAAGGGCTGAAACAGGTAAGAAAGCTCGTCGGCGTCGATGCCGACGCCGGTATCTTGCACCGTAATTTCGAGCCAGTGGGTTTTGCTGTCACCGCTGTCGAGCATCAGGGCACTACCCCGCAGGCGCGATCGCACGGTGACGCGGCCCTGGGCCGTAAATTTGATGGCGTTGCTGATTAGGTTGATCAAAATTTGTCGCAGCTTACCCTCGTCGGCCCACAGCCGATGGGCCAGCGGCGGCGGCTGAACCACCTCAAGGCGAATGCCCTTGGCCTCAGCCTTGAGCTGCAACATATCGTCTACGGACTGAAGGAGATAGTGCAGATCGAAGGCCGCTTCGTCGAGGCTAATTTTGTTGGCCTCAATTTTGGCTAGGGACAGCACATTGTTGATTAACCCCAGCAGGTGATTGCCGCTGCGATTCACGATGGCAATTAAGTCGCGGTGGTCGTCGCTGAGGCTGTCGTCGTCATGCAGGATTTGGGTGAAGCCCAAAATGGCATTGAGGGGCGTGCGCAGTTCATGGCTCATGCTGGCCAAGAAATCGCCCTTAGCCTGGCTGGCGGCATCGGCGGCGCGCTTGGCAATTTCTAGGGCCTGGGCCTGCTGCTGGGTTTTGCGCAGCAGGTTGGCCTGTTGTACGGCGGTACCCAACTGTGCTCCTACCTGAAGCACCATTTTCACCTCGTGGCGAGTCCAGGTGCGAACCTGGTGGTGGGCATAAACCCCGAGTAGCCCCCAGAGCTGGCTGCCCGCAAAAATCGGCACGATGACGTAGGCGCGGATCTGCCAACGCTCTAAAAACTCTAGATAGCAGCTGTCGAATCCTTCGTCGTAGATATCGTTAACGCGGTGGTAGGTGCGGTCTTGGCGGTAGGTTTCGGCTTGGGTTTCTTGGAGGTAGGTGTCTTCTAACAGCAGATAGCCCTCGTCAAAGCCGCTGTTTTGCATCTCACGAGCACCACAGTCATCGCGATCGAGCAGCGATTGCCCCGTGGCCGGATCGGCCACAGTCGAGGGGGCCATGGGGTCAGCGAGGGCTTCGGCCACAACAGAGCCACTCCAGTTGTCATTAAAACGATAGATCCAGGCGCGATCGCAGCCGATCGCCTGCTGAAGTTCTTGGGTAGTGGCGGCAAAAATCGTCTCTAAATCGAGAGTTTGGCGCATGCGTTGCACAATGCGAATGACCGCCTTTTCGCGGTTGGCCACCGCTCGCACGGCGTCTTCGGCCTGCTTTTGAATCGTGATGTCGCTACAGGTGCAGACCACCCGTTCGATGTTGCCGACCTCGTTGAGCTGGGGGTCAACATTGACCAGCAGCCATCGCGGTGGGTCGGCGATCGCGGCCCTTACCCCCATAATCACGTCCCCGATCGGGGTCTTATGGGCAATGGCCTGCTGCACCGGCAGGTCATTGGGCGTAAAGGGGGTGCCATCTTCGCGGCAAATTATCCCCGCCTGACCAAACACCAGAGGCGCACCATCGGCTGTGGGCAGCAGCAAAAACTGCTGGGCTGCCCGATTGCTAATTAAAATCTCGGCCTTGGGGTTGAGCAGCAGTGCCCCTACCCCCATCTCGCGAATCAGGATACGAAAGCGGAGTTCACTTTGGGATAGCGCCTCCGTTTGCAGGCGCTGCCGAGTGAGGCGCTGGTTAATTCTCAGGGTGACGAGAATGCTCAGCAAAATCAGCCCCGCCCCCAACCCGACCGCTAGCGCCAGCCAGCGCCCCTCTAAATCTGGCCAAACTCCAGCGACTTCTATGGGGGTGGAGCTGACTAAAAACACTGTCCCCGCCATGCCGATGTAGTGTAGGCCGCCAATTCCCAAGCCCAAAACTAGTACTGCCAGGGGGGCGAGCCAGCGATCGCCCGGTTTAGATCGGCGACGCGCCTGGAGGCTTAAGCCCAGGGCAGCCGTCGAAGCCAGAATGGCAACGGCTACCGACAGCCCCACTAGGGGCCACCGAAAGCTCATGTGGGCGGGCATCTCCATCGCGGCCATGCCCGTGTAATGCATCCAGGCGATCGCTAGCCCCATCACAATGCCCGCCGCGCTCAGACTCGACCAGCTAAAGCCGATGCGGCTGACCAACCCTAGGGCCACCCCCGCCGCCAGCACCGCATACACTAACGAGAGCCCAGTAATGAGCAGATCGTAGTTGACCGACAGCGGTAGCTCAAAGGCCAGCATGGCCACAAAGTGGGTAGCCCAAATGCCGGTGCCCATGGCTAGGGCACCGCCCGTCAGCCAAGGCCACTGCCGCCATCCTGTTGCGGCCAAAATTTGCTGCCCTAGACTCAGCGTGGTGTATGAGGCCAGAATGGCAATTCCGAAAGACAAGCAGACTAAACCAGCGTTGTAATGACCAACAACCGTATAGGCCATCGTGGTAGTTTCAACCGAAGACTAAACATAGAATTGCCTAGATGCACATCTATCTTTCCCGAACTCCCTGTACCCTCACCACTCTTTTGTGTCGAAGAGCACAATTCTTTCGGAATAACAAAATTTTGATAAACCGAGCCTTAGCTAAGTTAATAAACGCACCACAACACCCTAATTTTAAGGCTTGCTATGCCTTTCGCCGAGGGAAACAGTAGTTGGTTATGGAGAACTAAATTATCGTTTTGACCTAAAGATATACATTCAGCATTTATGCTGAATCTCCGTAATTTCGCCCCCATCTTGAGGAAAACATGTTTTAGGATGTTTGCCCCCTCCCTTTAGGAAGATGCCATCAATCCTAGTTCCAAAACTACATGCGCTCTAGCACCCGAATGCCCAATAGTGAAAGGCCCAGGTTCAGAGTTTTGGCCGTTAGATCACAGAGCAGCAGGCGCGAGGTGCGCTGGGGTTCTGCGGCCTGAAGCACAGAACAGCGATCGTAGAATTGGTTGAACTTTTGGCTCAGCTCAAATAGGTACTGACAGAGGCGACTGGGGTATAAATCCTGCGCTACCTCTTCCAGCACCTCGTCGAGCTGGAGCAGGTGGCGGGCAAGGGCAAACTCGCTGTCGTCTTCTAGGTGGATGCGGGCTTCGGCGGGCAGGTGGTCGAAGTCGATGTCGCCCTTGCGGCTAATGCCCTGCACGCGCACGTAGGCGTAGAGCATGTAGGGGGCAGTGTTGCCTGCCAGCGCCAGCATTTTGTCAAAGCTAAAGATGTAGTTGCTGGTGCGGTTTTGGCTCAGATCGGCGTACTTGACCGCACCCAGGCCCACCGCTTCGGCCACGTCTTGAATAAATTCCTCCGTTTCCTGCCGCTCTTCGGCTTGAATGCGAGACTCCAGGTCGGTGCGGGCGCGGCTGACCGCTTCATCCAGCAGATCCTTCAGCTTCACCGTATCGCCGGAGCGAGTTTTAAACTTTTTACCGTCCTCACCTTGCACTACGCCAAAGGGCACGTGGGTCAGCTCGACGCCGTCGGGAATCCACCCTGCTTTGGCCGCGACTTGAAAGACCTGGGCAAAGTGGCTGCCCTGTCCCGCATCTACTACGTAGAGCACCCGCTCCGCCCCATCCTGCTGGGTGCGGTAGCGGATGGCAGCTAAGTCAGTGGTGGCATAGTTGTAACCGCCGTCGGTTTTTTGGATGATCAGCGGCAGTGGGTCGCCGTCTTTGTTGGTAAACCCGTCGGCAAAAACTACTTTGGCCCCTTGATCTTCCACCAGCAGCCCAAGGGATGCCAAGTCCTTCACTACGTCGGCTAGCAGGGGATTGTAGAAGGATTCGCCGCGCTCTTGGATTTGGATGTCGAGGCGATCGTAGAGCTTTTGGAACTCGTGGCGAGACTGGTTGCAAAGGGTTTGCCAGGCTTTGGTGGCGATCGCATCCCCCGCCTGCAACCCTACTACCGCCTCACGGGAACGGGTTCTGAAGTTGTCGTCGTCATCAAAACGTTTTTTAGCCTGCTTGTAGAAAGCTACCAGGTCGCCAATATCGACCTTGGAGTCAGCTTCTAGTGCCTCGGGACAGGCTTCCTTGAGATGGGTAATCAGCATGCCGAACTGGGTGCCCCAATCGCCCACGTGGTTGAGTCGCAGTACGTCGTTGCCCATGAACTCCTGCACCCGGGCAATGGAGTCGCCGATGATGGTCGATCGCAGATGCCCCACGTGCATTTCTTTGGCAATGTTGGGGCTAGAGAAATCGACAATTACTTTTTGGGGAGTCTTCACAGGCTCTACTCCTAGGCGAGGGTCGGCCTGCATCGCCCGCAGCTGGTCTTCTAAATAGGCCGTTTTGAAGCGTAGGTTGATAAAGCCGGGGCCAGCAATTTCGGGCGGTTCGCAGAGGTCGCTGATGTCGAGCTGCTCGACGATTTGGGCGGCGATCGCCCTAGGATTTCCCTTGAGTGGCTTGGCGAGCGACATGGCCAAGTTGGCCTGGTAGTCGCCAAACTTAGGGTTACTGGTGGCCACCAGCATGGGGTCGGTACCCGCTAGGTCTGCACCAAAGGCGGCGACCAAAGCCTGGTCAAACCGGGCGGTAAGTTGTGCAAGTGTAGACTTCATGGTGTGTTCTAACCCCGTTGCGCTCCAAAATAATCCCTAAATATTGATTGGCCTATGCACCGTCACCCCTTGATGACTGCCGCTGCGATCGCGGCCCTGCCCGAATCCACCTTTGTCCATCCCCTCAATCCTAGAGCAATCCGCCATGGCAGGTCGCTGGGCGATGCCGTCGGGTTTGAGCACATTGGCGTTCACCTGGTGCGGGTCGAGCCCGGCCACGATTCAACCCAATACCACGTCCACCAGGCCGAGGAGGAATTTATCTACATTCTCTCGGGGCGAGGGCTGGCGGAAATTGGTGACGAGACCGTGGAGGTCGGCCCCGGCGATTTTATGGGCTTTGCCGCTGGCGGGCTGGCCCATAGCTTGAGCAACCCCTTTACGGAAGACCTAGTGTACCTGGTCGGCGGCATGCGGCTGGAGTTTGACATTTGCGATTATCCCAAGGTCAACACTCGCCTGTACCGGCGAGGCGACCAGCGCGACTACGTGAATTTGTCAGAATGAATGACTCACGCAGCTTGAGAACTAGATCTCTCACTGGGCCAAGGGCTCTACCCATGCTGTCGTCGCGGTGGATGCCCCTGCGTTAAAGCCTAATGAAACTGGACTGCGATCGCCCGATCGTATTTAACCCAATATCCCGTTTACTGGAGCGGCCCTAAAAGCGGTGAAAGACCAGCTCGCCAGCCTCACCTGTGCCTACGTAGCAGCTCACTGGTAGACCTGGGGCAAGGGACGGAATTGGGTGCTGGGCGATCGCGCTGAGGGCTATATCATCGTCTCCGCTCCGGCTAACGCTCCTATTCAAACCGCTACACTAAAACCTTAGCAACCCTGAAATTGTGTCCATTTACCTATGCCAAAGCCTCTAGATATCGATGATTTTCTGCAAGGCTCTGGCCCAATTCTTGACGTGCGCAGCCCAGGGGAATTTCACCAGGGGCACATTCCTGGCGCGATTAGCTTTCCCTTATTCACCGATGCAGAGCGCGCCCAAGTAGGTACTTGTTATAAGCAGGTGGGGCGAGAGTCAGCGGTAGAGCTGGGCTTTGACATTGCTGGCCCTAAGTGCGGCGAGTTTGTGCGTGCCGCCAAGGCCTTGGCCCCCGAGCGCCACCTGCGAATTCACTGCTGGCGCGGTGGCATGCGCAGCGGCGGCATGGGCTGGATTTTGGAACTGGCGGGGTTCAGTGTCCACCTCCTTGATGGTGGCTACAAAGCTTACCGTCGTTGGGTGCGGCAGACCTTAGCAACGCCCAAACCGATTGTGGTTTTGGGCGGGATGACGGGCAGCGGCAAGACGCTGATTCTTCAAGAGCTGGCCGCTTTGGGAGAGTCAGTATTAGATCTAGAAGGCTTGGCCAACCACCGGGGCAGCAGCTTTGGGGCGCTGCTGCTGCCGCCCCAGCCCTCGACTGAGCACTACGAGAATTTATTGGCAAACCAATGGGCGCAGTTCGGAAACGATGGTCAAGGACTGGCCCCAGAGGGCCAACGCCCCATCTGGCTAGAGGCCGAAAGCCGCCGGGTAGGAACCTGCCGGATTCCCGACGAGCTGTTTGTGCAGATGGATGCGGCTCCGGCGGTGGAGGTGGTGCGATCGCTCGATGAGCGCCTTGACCTGCTGGTAGAGATCTATGGCGAAGCATCCACGGAGAGTTTGGTGGCGGCGACGGAGCGAATTCGGAAGCGACTGGGGGGCGATCGCACCCAGGCAGCCATAAATCACATCCAGTCGGGGAACCTGCGCGCCGCCTGCGCCATCATTCTGGACTACTACGATCGCGCCTACCGCCACGACCTAGAGCGACGCCCTAGGAATATTCCCCAGATTGACATTAGCGGTCTTTCTCCTGCTGCCAGCGCCCATTACCTGCATTTAATTGAAAAGATTTCCCACGTTGACGCCTTAGTAGATGCTCCGTTAGAAGTCTCCGAGGAATTGAGACCATAACCACTGGCGCTGAACCATTGCATCTATCTCACTAAAAACGCCAGCACCATGGCAGAGTTGCCAGTGCTGGCGTTGGTATGAGTTGCTATTGGGCGGTGAGCCATCCCAACCGAGGGTTAATGTTGGCTTAACGTCGTTCTAGGAATTAGGCTCGGTGGTTACGTTATCAGCGCCATCTACCGTGAGGGCAACTTTCTTTGCCTGCTCCAGCACGCCTTCAGCATCGGGGTTGTACTTCAGCACCACGGTGGAGCCGGTTTGAGCCACCCAGAGGCCAACCGTGTCAGAGATATTGGCTTGGTCGAGGGCCAGAGCTACACGCTTGGCCAAACCGCTCTCGTCGAACTCACCATCAATGCCCACCTTGGCGGGCTCGATAGAGGCTTTAGTCGCCGCTTGCTTCACGTCAATCTTAGGGGCGGCCTTAGCTTTTTCTTCTTCTTTCTTGCCGAACAGTTTGCCTAGAAAACCCATGACATATCTCCTGAATGAATCGGACCGGTTTCGCTCTGTACAGACTAACTTTGGCTAAAGCTCTTCATGCCTTTGCCAAAGGCTGTAGCCGCACTGAGCTGAAACGTACCAGAAAATCGTAAAGAATCGGTAAAGATCTGGCAAGAGCCGCCGGATACAGTTGCCAACTCAGTCTTCAGGAATATTTCGCTGAAGTCTGGGGCAGAGGCTTTGGGCTAAGATAGAAAGCTGGCAACGCATTCGCCATCGTTTTCATCACTACTGCTTTACCGTATATCGCCCGCAGGTCTGCCATGAGTAAGGGTACGCTGTTCGACAAGGTTTGGGATTTACACACCGTAGGTACCCTGCCCTCTGGGCAGACTCAGCTGTTTATTGGGCTGCACCTGGTGCATGAGGTCACCAGCCCCCAGGCCTTTGCCATGGTGCGCGAGCGCGAGCTCACGGTGATGTATCCTGAGCGCACCGTCGCCACTGTTGACCACATCGTGCCCACCGAAAGCCAGGCCCGCCCCTTCGCTGACCCCCTGGCCGAGGCGATGATGCAGGCTCTCGATCAAAACTGTCAAGAACACGGCATTCGCTTTTACAACATTGGCTCGGGTAGTCAGGGCATTGTGCATGTGATTGCCCCCGAGCAAGGGCTGACCCAGCCCGGCATGACCATTGCCTGTGGCGACAGCCATACCTCGACCCACGGAGCCTTTGGGGCGATCGCCTTCGGTATTGGCACCAGTCAGGTGCGCGACGTGCTGGCGTCCCAAACTCTGGCCCTTGGCAAGCTCAAGGTGCGCCGGGTGGAGGTCAATGGCGACCTGCTGCCTGGGGTGTACGCCAAAGACGTGGTGCTGCACATCATTCGCAAGCTCGGGGTGAAGGGCGGAGTGGGCTATGCCTACGAATTTGCTGGCAGTGCGATCGAGGCCATGTCGATGGAAGAGCGCATGACCCTCTGCAACATGGCAATCGAAGGGGGGGCGCGCTGCGGCTACGTCAACCCCGACCAAATCACCTACGACTACCTCCACGGGCGCGACTTTGCACCCCAAGGGGCCGCCTGGGATGAGGCCGTGACCTGGTGGAATACCCTACGCAGCGACCCCAACGCCGAGTACGACGACGTGGTTGTGTTCGACGCCGCCGACATTGCCCCCACCGTGACCTGGGGCATTACCCCTGGCCAGGGCATTGCGATCACCGAATTGCTGCCGCTACCCGACAGCCTGCCCGACGAAGAGCAGGTGCTGGCCCAAGACGCCTTTGCCTATATGGATTTCACCCCCGGCCAAAGCCTGAAGGGCACCGCCATTGACGTGTGCTTTATCGGCAGCTGCACCAACGGGCGGATCAGCGATCTAAGGGAAGCGGCCAAGGTGGTGCAGGGTCGAACCGTGGCCGAGGGGATAAAAGCCTTTGTGGTGCCTGGCTCTGAGCGAGTGAAGCAGCAGGCCGAGGCCGAAGGGCTAGACCAGGTGTTTACCGCTGCGGGCTTTGAGTGGCGCGAGGCAGGCTGCTCGATGTGCCTGGCCATGAACCCCGACAAGCTCCAGGGTCGGCAGATCAGTGCTTCATCCTCTAACCGCAACTTTAAAGGACGCCAGGGCTCGGCCTCGGGCCGCACCCTGCTGATGAGTCCGGCGATGGTGGCAGCGGCAGCCCTGGCCGGACAGGTGACCGATGTGCGCGACTATTTGTCCCCCGCCTGACAGCCCGCCTACCTGATGTAGATAACCGTCAGCACTCCCTACTCATCTATAACCTTGGGACAAAGGTATTGCACATAGCCAAAAATCTGGCGATTAGTGCGGTAAATCACAAACGTTAACGAACTATTTGCCTGGGCTTAACCTTGACTGGGGGGTTCCTTAATTTCAGCCGTCGAAGATGGGTCTGGGCAGGCTGCTAGCATTAGCCAGAATCCAGTCATTCAGGATGCCTGGTTTTTGGGATGTTGCGATCGCCCCCAAGGGCCGTCCTAACCCCCTCTTCTCGCTGGCAGCCTACCCGGGCGAACTCTAGGTACCCCCGTGTCTGCAATCGCAACCTCTGCTGCCCCCAATCCCACCATTGATTTCCGCAGTCATCAAACCTTTATTCAGATCCTAGAGCAGCTCTACCGCGAGCGGGCTCTCGTGCCCTTTGTGGCAGGGCGGCCCATTCCTCTACGCAGTAATGAGGTGCTGATTATCTGTCGGGGGATTGTGCAACTGTTCACCATTCAGCACGACGGCAGTGAAACGCTACTGGGCCTGGCTGGGCCATCGATGCCCGTCGGCCTCCCCTTGACCACCGTTGATCCTTACTGGGCCACCGCCCTCACCGATGTCGATGTGCTGTCGTTGCCCATGGCCGAAATTGAAGGTTCGTCGGTGCTAATGGCGGGCATGTTTCGCAATTTAACTTTGAGAATGCAGCAGGCCGAAGCCTGGCTGGCGCTTTCAGGCAAGCGCCTGGTGGCCGATCGCCTCAAGCACTTTTTGCTGATGCTGGCCAAAGATTTTGGCCATGTCGAACCCAGTGGCATTCGCATTCCCATGCGGCTGACGCACCACCAGTTGGCTACCGCCATCGGCACCACCCGCGTCACCGTGACTCGCCTGCTGAAAGACTTTAAGGCCGAAGGCTGGCTGACCATCGACCAACGCCAGATCGTGCTTCAACTTGACCCTCGGTTTCCGGCCAATCAACTCTTAAACCCGATGGTGCAGCGCTGCTAGGAAAACGCCCGGCGAATTTGCCCCAACGGCTAGGCGGGATTAGGGGCGATCGCATTCCAGGGCCGCCAGGGCGATCGCCGCTGGGTAGATACGGTGCTCTTGCTGCTGAATGCGAGCCTGAAGCGTCGCGGGGGTATCGCCGGGCTGCACTGGCACCACCGCCTGCATAATCATCGGGCCGCTGTCTACCGCAAGCTCGACCTGGTGTACGGTGCAGCCTGACACCTTTACCCCTGCCGCCAGTGCCTGCTCGACCGCTCGCAGCCCCGGAAAACTGGGCAGCAGACTGGGGTGAATGTTCAGCACCCGCTGGGGAAACGCGTCAATTAATACCGATGTCACACAGCGCATCCAGCCCGCCATAATCACCCAGTCAACCCCGTGGACACGGAGCGTTTCCACAATATCGTGGTCTAAGGCCTCACGGCTGGGGTACTGGCGGTGGTTCAACAGCACGGTGGGCAGATCAAGGCGGGCCGATCGCTCGGCTACCATAGCCTTGGGGTTGTTGTACACCACTACTTGTATCTGAGCGTGCAGATCACCCCGACTGATAGCTTGGGCGATCGCTTCTAGGTTGCTGCCGTTGCCCGAGGCCATCACTCCTAGTTTGAGGGGCCGCTCAAACTGGGGCCAGGGGTTGGGCAGCGGTGGCGAAATCAGGTTGGGAGCAGTCTCTGGCATAGCATCGAGAATTGGGGAAATGAGGTCTATCATATGACAACATAAAAAACCCCTACCCTAGGGGCGAAGGAGCGCAGTTGGTAAAGCAGAGCATACGGCTAGGCCTGGTTTTTTTCTTGGGCCTGGCGATCGCGTTGACCCTCTCCTTCAGCCTCAGCAGTCAGGGGGCAACACCCCAGATTTCTCCAGCGGTGGAACCGGCTCCTGGCGTTTTTTCGGCCCAGGTCAGCGAGCCCTCCCCCGATGAGTCAGCTCCTAATGACGGGGCAGAACCCGTTAGCCCCAAGTCCTTTGAAGAGACAGTCAAGGGGCTGGCCGTCTCCCAAGGGTTGTTTACGGTTTACCACGATCTTGAGCTCAATCGAGCCTTTTTAGGGCTAAAGCCTGCCCAGCTCAACCAAAACCTGCTGTTTATTGCCACCCTAGAATCAGGGGTTGGCGAGGCCGGGCTGTTTCGAGGCTGGCCCGTCAACGATCTTATGGTTCAGTTTCGCCAGATTCCTGACAACCGCTTGCAGGTGGCGGTTCCCAACACGTTGTTTCGCAATTCGCAGCCCCAGGCTCAGCAGCTGCTGCGAGAATCCTTTAGCGATTCGGTGGTGACGACGCTACCCATTCAGGCCATTGATGACGAAACGGGTGAACTGCTCATCGACCTCAAAGACTGGCTGATCACTCGTGACCCTGCTAACTTGGTAAGCCAGTTTCCCTCAGTGCTGGGCAGCTACGCCCTCAACGCCGACGCCTCTTACCTGGGGCCGGTCAGAGCTTTCCCCGATAATGTCGAGCTGGAGACCGTACTGGGCTTCTCGGGCGGGGCCAGCTCTGACTCACCCTTCTTTTTTGGGCTCGAGGGCATCCCCGACAGCCGAGGGTTTAACCTACGGGTACGCTACAGTCTCTCAGTCATTCCCAATCACCCTACCTTTCAGCCCCGGCAGGCCGACGAGCGGGTGGGGTATTTTCTCACGACCTACCAATCGCTAGGTCGCCCCGGCATTGCCGACCCCTTCGTACGCAACATTCACCGCTGGCATTTAGAAAAACAAGACCCCACCGCCGCCCTCTCGCCCCCCAAAACGCCGCTGGTCTTCTGGATTGAGAACACGACGCCTGAGGAATACCGCGCGGCCATTCGCGACGGCATCGAGTGGTGGAACGCTGCCTTTGAGCAAGCTGGCTTTACCCAAGCGATCGAGGTGCGCCAAATGCCCGCCAACGCCGACTGGGACCCAGCCGATGTGCGTTACAACGTAATCCGCTGGTCAGACTCGCTCTACTCTGAATACGCAGGGTTTGGGCCTGTGCGAGTCAACCCCCTGACTGGTGAAATTCTGGATGCCGACATTCTGCTCGATGCTAGCGTTGTGCGCGACCTCACCCTGCAGTACGACACGCTGGCCGATCGAGGAGCGCTTGCTAGGGATGAAATGGCGTTGTGCGGCCATCCTCTGGGCGATCGCCTGATAGCCCGGCTCACCGCCCAAGCCGCTGAAGGCTCTGCCTCACCCCAACTCGGCACCCTAGATCACTGCGCTAGCCTACGAGCCTCCCGTGCCAATGCCTTTGGCTCTCTGGCCATCGCCACCCTAGCGCCACCGTTTTCAACCCGTGACGCCAAGGCGGCTTACCTAGAGCAATTTTTGCGAGAGCTAACTGCCCACGAGGTGGGTCACGTGCTGGGGCTACGACACAACTTTTTGGGCAGCACTCTGCTGTCTCCCGCCGACCTCAATAACCCGGCCATCATCCAGGCCCAGGGCATGACCGGCTCCATCATGGACTACACGCTCCCTAACCTGGCCCCCGTTGGTCAGCCCCAAGGCGACTACTTCCCGACTCGGCTCGGCCCCTACGATCGCTGGGCTATTGAGTATGGCTATCGCCCAGTCACCAGCCGCGCCACCGCCCAGCGCGAGCTTCAGTCCATTGCCGATCGTGCGGCAGATCCGGCCCTGGCCTACGCCACCGAAGAAGACGCCTACACCATGGTCGACCCTAAGGCCAACCCCTGGGATATGAGCAGTGACCCTCTGGGCTATGCCGAGGGCCAAATGGCGATCGCCCAGTCCATTTGGGATCGCCTTGACTGGTTTTCGGTCAACCCCGGCGAGGGCTATGGCCAACTGCGGCAGTGGGTAGATCTGGTGTTTTTCCACTACGACCTACAGGCAATGATTATCTCTAACTACATTGGGGGGCAGCGCTTTACCCGCACCGACCCCTGGAGTTCTGGCGGGCGGGCTCCCTTCGAGTCCATAGGGGCAGCGGAGCAGCGGCGCGCCCTGGCTGTGCTCAACCAGCAGGTATTTGCCCCCGATGCCATCGCCTTATCCCCAGAACTGGTCAACCGCCTAGCTTCCGATCTCTGGTCGCCCTGGGGGGAAGATCTGTCTAGCGATCGCCTCGACTACCCGATCTACGATCGCATCGTGTCGACTCAGGCATTCACCCTTAGCAATCTGCTGGAGGGCGATCGGCTGCTGCGCCTGCGCGACAGCGAACTCAAATATCAAGGGCCAGATTCCTTTACCCTAGCTGAGCTGTTTGACACGTTGAGCCAGGCGGTTTGGGCCGAAGTGCTGAGTCCACCCACTGAGGCAGCGCCCATTTCTAGCCTGCGACAGGGGCTGCAGCGCCATCACCTCAACACCCTCACCAGCCTAGTGCTGCGCAACCACCGCTCCGGTGAAGGTGTCACTGACCTTTTGGGCTTTGTTGCCCAAGAGGCCACCTTTGGTGCCCCCGAAGAAGCCCGAGTGCTGGCCCGCTATCAGCTAAGGCAGCTTCAAGGGGCGATCGCCCGTCACCTCAACCGCCACGCCCAGCGGCTTGATCTGGCGACCCTGGCCTACCTCGAAGATGTCAGCGATCGCATCGTCAAGGTGCTAGATGCTCCCCTGCGGGGGCAATAGGCCCAAGCCCGATCGATGAAGATTCAATGATTTTCCTGAAAACGTGGCGAAATACCCCACCCCCCAAGGTGCTATTGTGGATCGGGCAATATAGCCATTGTCATCGCCGCCTCTAGATCGCTGTTTTTCGCCTAGATTTTCGGCAACCCCAGGGCTGGCTACACTGCTCTCCACCCTCACCAATGTTGACCATTGTCAGGGTCGTCGTCTACTGCTTCAGGCCTGTTTTACCTGGGCACACTGAATTCACTAGT
Source organism: Phormidium tenue FACHB-1052 (assembly GCF_014696675.1). GTDB lineage: Bacteria > Cyanobacteriota > Cyanobacteriia > Phormidesmidales > Phormidesmidaceae > Nodosilinea > Nodosilinea tenuis_A. The sequence continues at coordinate 231,390 of NZ_JACJQN010000004.1, read as the reverse complement.
ATTTTGGTCGTTCCACGGGTTATCCATGCTGAGTGCGTTAGTCGCTTTCACCCTTTCCCCGCTGTTTGCTCAACTACCGCCGGGTGAAACCACCCCAGCCCCAGAGGCCAAAACCGTCGTCATTCCCCGCGACGGTAGCTATGCCGAGGTGATTCGTTACCAGGAAGTGCGCCCCCTCCCCGGCGGCCTGGACGAAACTCCTGTGTTCAACAGCAACAGCCCCGAAGTCGTGCAGCAGAACGGCATTCTGCTGTCCACCTTTCCTAAGGACGGCATGGCATCCCCCGATGCCCATCTCAACTATGCCTTTAATGGCCGCTTCGATCTCTTTGCCCACCACATTGCCCGAGGGGCAAACGCTGACGATCGCCGCACTCTGTTTATGGGCGTTTTGGTATATAACCCCGGCAGCGAACCGATCGACATCACCATCCATCAGGGAGTCAGCTACCTCAGCCAAGAGGCTCCCTTTATCGACCTGCCCGACGCTCGCCTCAGCTCGAACGGCAATGTCTACGCTGGCCCCGGCAGCCGCACCACCACCGACATTTTGCGCGGAGCCAACCAGTCCCACTGGCCCAATCGCATCACCGTGCCCCCTGGCCATGTGCAACTGCTGATGAACACCCCCATCCCGCTGCGATCGCTCACCGTACCGGTCAACGGCAGTCATCCCCAGGGAGCTGTGATTCCCAAGCCTCCCATCCGCCCCGTGACGCTGACCGCCGCCGATGCTCAAATCAATCCTGAAACTGGCGAAACTGGCGCGGCTGCCCTACCCCGTCCCCTAGCCCCGCGCCCGATTCCCAGCAATGGCCGCACGGCTATGATGTATCTCTCCAGCAGCGGCCCGGTGCATGTGGCCAGCCTGGCGCGCTATGCCGACGTGATGCCCAACGGCAACGAGCGCGTGCCTACCCTGCAAGACTGGCTTCAGGTGCTCAAGCAAGGCAACCTAGCTGGCCCCCGCGACATTCCTCCCTCTGACCCCGAGACCTATCGGTTTGGGCGGTTTTACTACGGTCGAGTAGCCGGGGTGGCTAAGGGTGCTAGCTGGAAGGCCACGCTCACCGACTCCCCCGACACCGACGTGTTGACGATTCCGGCCCCCGGCAATGCCTTCTCCTACGTGATTAGCTCCGTCGATCGCAACACCTTTGGCACCGGACAAATCCAGAGTGCTCCTATGGTGGCCCGTTACCCCGACACGGCCTACCGCGCCCACGGCAACTACGGCGTGCGCTACAGCCTCAAGCTCCCCTTTTACAATAATCGGGGCGTCGAGCAAGCCATTACTCTCAAGTTTCAAACCCCGATTCGCGATGAGGAATTGGTTCAGGGGCTGCGCTTTCGTCGTCCTCCCGAAGACCGGGTGTTCTTTCGAGGCACGGTGCGGCTGAAGTTTAGAAATCAGATGGGGCTAGAGCGCACCCACTACGTTCACCTGGTGCAGCGCCGGGGGCAGGAGGCTGAAGCCCTGCTCAAGCTCAACATTCCTGCCGAAGCCCGCCAAGATCTAGAGGTAGATCTGGTCTATCCTCCCGATGCCACTCCGCCCCAGGTGCTCACCGTACTCAATGGCGGCGTGCCCGAAATGTTTGAGGCTGAGACCATTGAGTCCCCTAATACCCCTGCCCTCAGCCGCGATCTCCTGCGAAACTAACCTGCCGTGGACTACTTTTTTATCGAAAAGTTCACTTGGGCTGCCTGAAACTGGGAGGGCAGCCGTCGTCGCTATCGCCGAAGGGGCCGAGTCCGCCGGGTGGGCTAATAGCCGATGGGTTAGGGAACCTCGCTGAAATTGTTGGTGGAAGTTAGGAAACCGTTTTAAGGCTCTGAGGTGCGACTAGCAGGTTGTCAGTGGTTCCCCAAAAGCTCAAAATTTGGCTGGCTACAGGATGGGGATGCCTGGCATGAAAAAAGTGACGGCCTGGAAATAAAGCTGTGCGATCGCTTCCCTTGAGCCACGGCTGCCATCCCTGAATTTGAGTCGGATCAACGATAGAATCTGCTTCGCCACCACAAATGAGCAGGGGCACCGCTACGCTGCCGGGGCAGAGGCTAACCCGCTTCAGCAGCGAGTGAGGCGATACCGAGTGCAGCAAATCCTGCTCTAACAGGTTGACCCAGCCAGGCACCAAAGGCCGTGCCTGGTGGCCAAACAGGCTATAGACCATTTGGGTCAGCACCTGCCGCCGCTGGCAGGGCAAGCGTTCGAGTTGGGCGTAGTAATGGGCTTGCCAATCGACCATCGGGTTAACGCCTACCGAGAGCAGCGTTAGCGACTTGACCCGATGGGGGTTTTGGCGAGTGTAGAGCAACCCCACCAGCCCGCCTAGACCGTGTCCCATCAGGTGTACTGGCCGGTTGTGACCTTTGAGGTAATCGTGCAGCAGGGTAACAGCAATATCCAGGGAACTGGGCTCATCGGGGGTTTGACGGTAGGCCCAATGGGCAACTTCGACATGGCGGGCTAGGCGGCCCAGCAGCTTGTGATCAAACCGCTCAAAACTGGGGCTGACGTTGAGCCACAGGGCATCGGGGCAGGTGGAAAGGGTCATAGGGGCGTAAGGGGGTGAGGGGTGGGGAGGGGGGTAAGACGGTCAGGGGAAGGGCACAGCGCACCGCCACCTAGATACCAAAGGCCAATTTCAGCTGGGTGACCCAGGCTTTGATGCGATCGCCCGTCAGTTCCGGCTGATTGTCTTCATCCAGGGCCAGCCCGACAAACCTGCCGTTATGCACTGCCTTAGAGTCGCTAAAGTCATAGCCATCGGTGGGCCAGTAGCCGACGGTAGTGGCTCCCAGCTCGGTAATTTTCTCGGCCAAAATGCCCATGGCATCTTGAAAATTGTCGGCGTAGCCCACCTGGTCGCCTGCGCCAAAATAGGCGACCTGCTTGCCGCTGAAGTCAATCTCGTCCAGCTCGTCATACAGACCCTCCCAGTCCGATTGCAGCTCACCGATATTCCAGGTGGGGCAGCCGATAATTAGGCAGGGGTAGCCGATAAAGTCGTCAGGGCTGGCATCGGCGACATCGTGTAGCGTGACCACGCCATCGCCACCAAATTCCGCCTGAATCGCCTCGGCGATCGCTTCGGTATTGCCGGTCTGGGTGCCAAAAAAGAGGCCAATCTTAGTCATGGGAAACCTTGTCCTGAATGAATGAAACTAATGGAACCTTGAAAGACTGCTCGCTAAAGCTGACGGCCCATGGGCCGGTCATAGCTGGGCGATCGGTTGGGCAACACTGCTCTGATTTGCCCAACCGGTCGTCAACGCAAGGGGTCGCAACAGCAGAGGCAGAGGGTTGCAGTCATAAATGAAGAGGAAAGGGGGGCAGGATGTTGGAGCCCTATAGGTGCCCCCCAAGAGAGGAGAAGTTAACCCAACGCTGAAGCTAGGATTCGACGACGCTCAGGGCCTTTTCTGCCCGGCGAAAGTCAAACCCGATGGCGCGCAGAGCATGCCACAGACGGCCCTGCAAGAAGAGAAGCGCCAAAATAAAGCAGGCATTACCGGCCCACCAGTCATAGGCACTTCGGGATTGCCATCGGTTTGCATAGCTAACGAATCCTTACTAAAGTCAGAATCAATACGACGCTTATTGAGAAAGAAACTCAATAAAAAGATTTGACCATAGATCGGAATGATTCTCAATAGTAAAAGATTAAGTTTTATTGCGCTTGCTGGCAAGCGGGTCTTGAAGTTTGGTGCAAGGGGTGGCGCAGGAATATTTCTGCCACTAGTCAGTCCTTCGAGTCGGCTGCAGCCGACTCGAAGGACTGAAGCTATTGATTTCTGGTATCAACAAAAATGGCTAAAGCGATCGCCTCTATGCCGTTCACAAAGCACAAGATGAGGCGATCGCCTCTCCCGGCACTACCGAGACTCGCTATTGAGAAAAGTCGTATTCCCGAATCTCTAAACGGCAGTCATCTTGTAGATTGAGGGCGCGCTTAATTGGATTAATGTCCCTAAATCCTTCCGCTCCCTGCTGCCTCAGGCTAGTCTCAAATCGTTCGGCGAACTGCGACGCACAGGGGCTGCGGCTGGCTCTCAGGCGCTCTAGGGTGGCCAGGGTCGTATTCATGTCCCAGACTTCTACAGAGTTGTGCAGCTGTTCCCACAGGCGATTTTCCTGACTACTAGAAGCCGTTCGGAGCTGGTAGCGATCCAAAATGCGGTAGGCCAGCCAAAAGCTGGCGCTCAAGATTGCCGCCATACCTAGGGAGATTAAGCAGCCAGCCAGGGGGGTGCGCCGGGTCAAACGCCCCGGCGGTTGGGGCAGCGGCTCGGCATTGATCTGTCGGTAATAATCCACGAACTGAGGCATCTGATCGAGAAACCAAATCTCAATGCCCTTGGGCTGAATTTGCTCAGCAATGGCCTGGGCAGATTCCCAGTCGGTCTCGGGGGTGAGCCCAGCAATCACCGATCTCTGGTCAGGGAAGTGCGGCTGGTGGAGCTGAATGTTGTCGACCGTTGTCCACAGGTCGGGGGGGGTGAGGGTGGGAGGGCAATAGATGGCATAGGCCGGCGTGAGCAGGTCTACATTTCCCTCCTCGGGGCAGGGCACCTGGTAGTGAACGCTGTGGCCATAGTCTTCTAGCCAGCGCCCTAGCGCGGTTCGGAGGTCTTCTGCAGTGGCAAGCTCTAGGGCAACGGTCACGATCGATCCAGGGAAATGTAGTTCTTATGTACCAATATTAAAGCGAGATCTGGTCTTGAGATCGAAAATCGCTAGAACATTGAGCTGATAGCAGGTTGATTCTGCAACAGTGCTGCAATGATAAAGCGATTCTTTAAAGTGGTTCCGCTATTTTGCGGGTCAACCCCAGCGATTTGCCGAACTGGATTCTAGACTATAAGATAAGATTAAGTAATGTAAATAATCTCTAAGGAAAAACTATTGCTTGTAATTTTTGCTGCTGGTGGTTCATCTCACCCATAAAGCCGATTTGGCCAACAAATGACTAACCCGACCCGTTTCCTACGGTTCTCCCCACTGCTGAGTATGCGTGCATCTACGTAAAGTATTAATAACCCATTAGGCCCATATTCATGCTTCGGGGGTCCATGGCCCCGACATTAGCTACAGTCGCAGCCCGTTCTTGCCCAGTCAATTTCGGCCCTCTGTCACTCCTCACGCCATTGGTACTGATTTAACTGCCATGTTTGAACACTTCACAAATACCGCGATCGCCGTCATCATGAAGGCCCAGGAAGAGGCCCGCCGACTGCGCCACAACTTTGTCGGCACCGAGCAACTGCTGCTGGGCCTGATCAAAGAAGAATCGACTCTGTCGGCTAAAGTGCTGGGCGAGTTTGGCGTCAACATCAACGACGCCCGCGCCGAGGTCGAAGCTATCATCGGTCGCGGCAGCGGTAGCGTGCCCCCCGAAATCCCCTTCACGCCCAAGGTCAAGCAGGTGTTTGAGCAGGCTTTTCAAGAGGCCCGCAAGATGGACTCACCCTACATCGAGCCCGAGCATCTGCTGCTCAGCCTTTGCCAAAACACCGAGAGCGTCGCCTATCGGGTGCTCACCAACCTGGGGGTTGACCCAGCTAAAGTTCGCACCCGCATCATTCAAGACATTGGCGAAGTGGCTGCTACGCCCGCTGGTGGTCGCCGTGAGAGCGATCGCGACGGCTCCCGCAAGACCGGCAAAATTCTCGCCGAGTTTGGCCACGACCTGACGGCCCTAGCCGCTGCTGGTAAAATTGACCCCGTCGTGGGTCGCGCTAAGGAAATCGAGCGCGTTGTGCAAATTCTCGGTCGCCGCACCAAGAACAATCCTATTTTGGTGGGTGAGCCCGGGGTGGGCAAAACGGCGATCGCCGAGGGCCTAGCCCAGCGCATCGTCAACCAAGACGTGCCCGAAGCGCTGATTACTAAGCGCGTCATCAGCCTCGACATGGGCTCCCTGGTGTCGGGCACCCGCTTTCGGGGCGATTTCGAAGAGCGCCTCACCCAGCTCGTGCAGGAAGTGCGCGAAGATCCCGATGTGGTGCTGGTGATCGACGAAATTCACACCCTGATTGGGGCTGGCTCCCTCGAAGGCGGGCTCGACGCCGCCAACATGCTCAAGCCCGCCTTGGCGCGGGGCGAGATGCAGTGCATTGGCGCTACCACCATTGATGAGTTCCGCAAATATATTGAGCGCGATGCCGCCCTAGAGCGCCGCTTTCAGCCCGTCACCGTCAGCCCGCCCTCAGTGAGCGAGACCATCGAGATTCTCCAGGGGGTGCGTAGCCGCTACGAGCAGTTCCACCAGGTGAACTTTACCGATGCGGCCCTAGAGGCTGCCGCCAAGCTGTCGGATCGCTACATTAGCGATCGCCACCTGCCCGACAAAGCTATCGACCTGCTCGATGAAGCGGGCTCCCAGGTGAAGCTGCGGTTCATGCCCAAGTACCCCTCTAAGGAACTCAAGCAGCAGCTGCGTCAGGTGAACAAAGAACTAGATGAAGCCATTCAGCTGCAAGAATTCCCTAAGGCCAAAACCCTGCGGGAGCAGCGTCAGGCGCTGATTCAGCAGCTCCAGGCCGACATTCCTGAGTATGGCGAGGCCGTGGTCGACAGCCTGCCCGCACTGCCCAACGTTGATGAAGACAACATCGCCGACATCGTCGCCGCCTGGACAGGTATTCCGGTGAACCGGATGACCGAAACCGAAGCCGTGCGCCTGCTGCACCTCGAAGACGTGCTCCACGAGCGGGTGATTGGCCAGCACGAAGCCGTAATGGCGGCTGCCAAGTCGATTCGGCGGGCGCGATCGGGTTTGGCCAGCGGCGATCGCCCCATTGCCAGCCTGGTGTTTTCTGGCCCCACTGGGGTCGGCAAAACCGAGCTATCTAAGGCCTTAGCCGTGGCGCTATTTGGCTCCGAAGAGGCGATGATTCGCCTCGATATGTCGGAGTTTATGGAGAGCCATACGGTGTCGAAGCTGATTGGTTCGCCTCCGGGCTTTGTGGGCTACGACGAAGGCGGTCAACTGACCGAGGCGGTGCGTCGCCAGCCCTACAGCGTCATTCTGATGGATGAGATTGAGAAGGCTCACCCCGAGGTCTTTAACGTACTCTTGCAGGTGCTTGATGACGGGCGACTGACCGATGCTAAGGGGCGGGTGGTGAGTTTCAAGAACACCCTGATCATCATGACCTCAAACATCGGCTCCCAGGTAATTGAGAAGGGCGGTGCTGGTCTCGGCTTTGACTTTGCCACCACCGACGCGGCCACCAGCCAATACAACAACATTCGCAATCTTGTGAATGAGGAAATGAAGCAGTACTTCCGCCCGGAAATGCTGAACCGAATCGATGAGATCATCGTCTTCCGTCAGCTCACCCGTGACGAGGTCAATCAGATCGCCGATCTCATGCTAGAGCAGGTGAATAAGCGCTTGGCCGATCGCCAGATGCAAGTAACCCTGTCCGATGCCTTCCGCACGCGGCTGGCGGGTGAGGGCTACGACCAGCGCTACGGGGCTCGTCCTATGCGCCGCGCGATCGCACGCCTAGTCGAAGACACCCTGGCCGAGGCGATTCTATCTGGCACTCTGGAGGAGGGCGATCGTGGCCACCTCGACATTGACGAGGCCGGTAATCCCATTGTTACCCCCCAGCGCCAGCCAGCTCTGGTAGGATGACCCTGGACGTTGCTGCCAGCCTGCCGAACCATGGTGAATCTACCCCCCGACCCGCCCAACCCGTCTGATGCCAGTCGCCGCGTCAGCGACACTGCGCCCCAAGCGCGTCGTGCCCTTGAGCCTGATGAGCTGCTGGCGGTGGTGCTGGCCTTCTTGGGTATAGGCTCCATCCTATGGTGGGGCTTAACCCGCAGCCAGGGGCTACTGGCCGATCCGGACTTGCTGTCGCGTCGGGTTGAGGAGCCGTCTTCCCTCACCCAGACAGCACCGGAGGGGACGGAGGAAGATTTTGAACCGCGCACCTTTGAACGAGGCGATCGCTCCCGGCAAGATCCCGCCGCTGGGCCACCGAGTTTTGGCCCTGAAGATCAGCGCACCTCAGTAGTCCCCAGGGAATCCCCATCGGGTGTTGTGGTTCCAGTTAATCCTACTGAGGTGCCGAGCGACCCCTCCACAGAGGTCATCGGTACCACTCAGCCCCTTGATATTTCTGACGTGCCGACTACCCACTGGGCCTACCCCTTCATCAAGCCCATGTTTGATGGCGGATACTTGCCCGATTTTCCTGAGAGTAGCTTTCAGCCGGATCAACCCCTGACCCGAGCTGAGCTAGCGGCCCTCCTCAGCCAGGCTTTTGGTGATGTCCCCCGGGAGGGATCAGTGCGAGATTTTGTCGATGTACCCAGCAACTACTGGGCAGCTCCTGCGATCGACAGCGCCATCTCCCAGGGCTTTATGAACGGCTATCCCGAAGGCGACTTTCGCCCCGATCAGGCGGTACCTCGCTACGAGGTGCTGGTTTCCCTAGCCTCGGGTCTGGGCCTGGCTGACCCGCCCGCACCAGACCAAACGCTGCAAGCCTTTGTTGACCTCGGCCCTCTGCCCGCTTGGGCTCGGCCCAAGGTGGCTGCCGCCGCCGAAAACGCCCTGGTGGTGAACTACCCCAACCGCGATCAGCTCAAGCCAGCCCAGGCGGCTACCCGCGCCGAGATTGTGGCGATGATTCACCAGGCTTTGGTGCAGCAGGGTGAGCTACCGGCTGTGGAGTCGGAGTATACGGTGCCATAGCACAATTTCCTATGCCTTGATCCCACCGTCTGATAGACTGGGAAATCGAGATGGGGAACGCGAAACCCACTAAATATAGGCAGTTTGGAGGATTGATCCCGTGGAAAGTACCCTCGGTCTTGAGATTATTGAGGTTGTCGAACAGGCTGCGATCGCATCGGCCCGCTGGATGGGCAAAGGCGAAAAAAACATCGCTGACCAGGTGGCAGTCGAAGCCATGCGGGAGCGCATGAACAAAATTCACATGCGCGGTCGCATCGTGATCGGCGAGGGTGAGCGGGACGATGCTCCAATGCTCTACATCGGTGAAGAAGTGGGCATTTGCACCCAGCCCAACGCTACCGATTTCTGCAACCCCGACGAACTGCTGGAAATTGACATTGCCGTTGACCCCTGCGAAGGCACCAATTTGGTTGCCTACGGCCAAAACGGCTCTATGGCCGTGCTGGCAATTTCTGAGAAGGGTGGTCTGTTCGCCGCGCCCGACTTCTACATGAAGAAGCTGGCGGCTCCGGCCCAGGCCAAGGGCAAGGTTGACATCAACAAGTCGGCTACCGAAAACTTGAAAATTTTGGGTGAGTGCCTCGATCGCGGCATTGATGAGCTGGTGGTAGTGGTGATGAAGCGCGATCGCCACAACGACCTGATCAAAGAAATCCGCGATGCCGGCGCCCGCGTCAAGCTGATTGCTGACGGCGACGTTGGTGCGGCCATCTCCTGTGCCTTCTCAGGTACCAATACCCACGCCCTGATGGGCATCGGTGCGGCTCCTGAAGGGGTGATTAGTGCTGCGGCCATGCGCTGTTTGGGTGGCCACTTCCAGGGTCAGCTGATCTATGACCCTGCGGTAGTCAAAACCGGCTTGATTGGCGAAAGCAAGGAAGCCAATATTGCCCGTCTCAACGAAATGGGCATCACCGACATCGACAAAGTCTACGATGCTCACGAGCTGGCCTCAGGTGAAACCGTGCTGTTTGCTGCTACCGGCATCACCCCCGGCGAACTGATGGAAGGGGTGCGCTTCTTCCATGGCGGCATGCGAACCCAGTCGTTGGTAATCTCTAGCCAGTCCAAGACCGCTCGCTTTGTGGACACCATCCACATGGTTGACCAGCCCAAGGCTCTCCAACTGCACTAGGTGCTCATAGACCTGGCAGATGCTTGATGTGATCCCCCCTTACCTCCTTCAAGGAGGGTAAATGAGGTTGCCCTAGACAGCACACCTCTGGGGGGCTAGTCCTGGCAAATAAACACCGACGGGCGCAGAAAGCGTCTTAGAGTACGGGTTAAATTCGTTAGCCTAGAGATGCGGGATCCTCGCATCTCTTTTTTTGGCCTTGTTCACAGTTTTTGATGGACTTTTGTTGAGTTTCCTTGAGTCGAGTCCTGTTTATCTCTAAGTTCGAACATATTGGCAATTGTGTATGCAGCAACCTTGGGGCGGCCATTTACAGGCGACCAGGCTCCCCCGAAGGATCTGTCAACACCATAAAATTAGGTGACTACTAAACGCGTGGAGGAAGAATGAATATCGCCGTAATTGGCCTGAGCCACAAAACCGCCCCGGTGCAAATTCGCGAAAAACTTAGCATTCCGACGGCTCAGACAGGTGACGCGATCGCCCATCTCACCCACTGTCCCCACATCGACGAAGTCTCCATCCTCAGCACCTGCAACCGGCTCGAAATCCACATCGTGACCGAGGAAACCGAGCAGGGCATTCGTGAAGTAACTCAGTTTCTCTCCGAGCACAGCGGTTTGCCCCTCCACGAGCTGCGCCAGCACCTGTTCATCCTGCTGCATCAAGATGCTGTCAACCACTTAATGCGGGTGGCCGCGGGCCTCGACAGCCTGGTGCTGGGTGAAGGGCAAATTCTCGCCCAGGTGAAGCACGCCCACCAGCTAGCCCAGCAGCACAAGAGCATTGGCCGGGTGCTAGACCGCCTGCTGAAGCAATCCCTCACCGCTGGCAAGCGGGTGCGCAGCGAGACCAGCATTGGCACTGGGGCCGTCTCTATTAGCTCGGCGGCGGTAGAGCTGGCCCGCATGAAGGTGCCCCATCTGAACAGCTGCCACATTAGCATTCTGGGCGCGGGCAAGATGGCTCGCCTGCTGGTGCAGCACCTAGTTTCTAAAGACTCCGCCTGCACCATCACCATTCTCAACCGCACCATCGATCGCGCCAACGAGCTGGCCAAGCAGTTCCCCGATGCCAACATTTGCACTGGCACCCTCGACCTGATGCTGGAGACGGTGGAAGCCTGTGATGTGGTGTTTACCTGTACTTCGGCCACTGAGCCAATTCTGGATCGCGACAATCTGGCTCCGTTGGTCAACAATCGCACCCTGATGGTGTTCGACATCTCGGTGCCCCTCAACGTTCACACCAACGCTAACGAGCTGGACAATGTCCATGCCTTTAACGTCGATGATCTGAAGGCCGTAGTGGCCCAAAACCAGGCCAGCCGCCGCCGTATGGCTATGGAGGCCCAGGTGCTGCTCGACCAAGAGGTGGAGAGTTTTATGGACTGGTGGCGTTCCCTCGACACTGTGGGTACGATCAGCAGCCTGCGCAGCAAGGTTGAGACCATCCGTGAGCAGGAGCTAGAGAAGGCTCTGTCGCGCTTGGGCAGTGAGTTCGCCGAAAAGCACCAGGAAGTGATCGAGGCGCTGACTCGGGGCATCGTCAACAAAATCCTCCACGACCCTATGGTGCAGCTACGCGCCCAGCGAGACATTGAAGCTCGCAAGCGCGCCATGCAGACCCTACAGGTGCTGTTTGACCTAGAGACCACTTCCAACGAGAAGTACAGCTAGCGTTTAGCAATCGAGTTTCCAGTGTCAGCTAACTCATATCCCAGGGCCTTAGCAGCACTGGGATTTTTTGCTGCTACCAGAACGTCCGACGAGCGATGTAAGATACCAAGCATTCTAATGTTGGCTTAAGCGTACATGGCGACTCCCTTTCGCGTTGGTGTGGCAGGCCCGGTGGGCTCGGGCAAGACGGCCCTGGTGGATAGCCTGTGCAAGGCGCTGCGCGATCGCTATTCCATTGCGGTCGTCACCAACGACATCTACACCCAGGAAGACGCCCAGTTTTTGGTGCGTAGCCAGGCGCTCAGCCCCGATCGCATCGTCGGGGTCGAGACTGGCGGCTGCCCCCACACCGCCATCCGCGAAGATGCCTCCATGAACCTGGTGGCGATCGAAGATCTCGAAGCCCGGTTCAATCCCCTCGATTTGGTGTTTGTGGAAAGCGGTGGCGACAACCTGGCCAGTACCTTTAGTCCCGAACTGGTCGATTTGACCCTCTACGTGATCGACGTAGCCGCCGGAGACAAAATCCCCCGCAAGGGCGGGCCGGGGATCACTAAATCAGACTTTTTGGTGATCAACAAAATTGACCTGGCTCCCATGGTGGGGGCCAGCCTAGAGGTGATGGAGCGGGATGCGCTCAAGATGCGGGGCGATCGCCCCTTCGGCTTCACCAACCTCAAAACCCAGGCAGGTTTGACCACCATTATCGACTTTATTCGCTACCACGCGGTGGCTGAACCGGTGCCATCAGGCCTGAGCTGAAGCCAGGTTGAGGGCTCAATACAAAGCTTGGCTAAAGCCTTGGTTGGGGCCACAGGTCGTTATATCTGCGGCGATCGCCCAAAATCAGCCTTTAGGGAGAGGTCACTCTAGGCCACGTGTCTCAGAAACGTTACAAAGAAGTTGGGGCTTTTGGTGTCTCACGCTACATTTACTGCCAATCACACCTCCTAATATCCACTCTGACGGTCTACGTGATTTCTCGATCAGACAAGTCTTCCCTTACAGAGTCAGGAGCGAGGTTGAATGGTAACTCGATTTAATCGACGTAAGTTTTTGGTGTACGGGTCTGCGACCCTGGGCACCTCTATGCTGCTCAAAGCCTGTGGCGGCAGCACCACCACTGATGCCGGTTCCACCGATACGGGCACCGACACTGCCGCCGCCGATGGCGAAACCATCAAGGTAGGCATTCTTCACTCCCTCAGCGGCACCATGGCCATCAGTGAAACCACTGTGGTTGACGCTGAGATGCTGGCTATTAAAGAAATCAACGAGGCTGGTGGTGTCTTAGGTCGGCAAATTGAAGCCATCACCGAAGATGGCGCGTCTGACTGGCCTACCTTCGCTTCTAAGGCTGAAAAGCTGATCGACGACGACCAGGTAGCCGTTGTGTTTGGCTGCTGGACTTCCGCTAGCCGCAAGGCCGTGCTGCCCGTATTCGAGTCAAAAGACCACATGCTGTGGTACCCCGTGCAGTACGAGGGCCAAGAGTGCTCCAAGAATATCTTCTACACTGGAGCTGCTCCCAACCAGCAGATTGAACCGGCGGTAGACTGGCTGCTTGAGAATAAGGGCAAAGACTTCTTCTTGGTGGGGTCTGACTACGTCTTCCCCCGCACCGCCAACACCATCATCAAAGAACAGCTAAAGGCCAAGGGCGGCAACACCCTGGGTGAAGACTACCTGCCCCTGGGCAACACCGAAGTCACCCCGATCATCACCAAAATTAAGGCCAACATGCCCGACGGCGGCGTGATTTTCAACAGCCTCAACGGTGACAGCAACGTGGCCTTCTTTAAGCAGCTCCAGGGCGCGGGCATGGGGCCAGACCTCTATCCGGTGATGTCAGTGAGCGTGGCCGAAGAAGAAGTCCGTCAGATTGGCCCCGAGTTTCTGGTGGGTCACCTGGCTTCGTGGAACTACTTCCAAACCGTGGAAACCCCCGAAAACGAAAAGTGGGTCGCCGACTTCAAGGCCGAGTTTGGCGACGATCGGGTAACCAACGACCCGATGGAAGCCGCCTATATCATGGTCTATCTGTGGAAGCAGGCGGTAGAAGCGGCTGGCACCTTTGATATTCCTGAGGTGCGGGCAGCCGCTTACGGCCAGGAAATGGCGGCCCCCGAAGGCCCCGTGACCATGAACGCCAACCATCACCTCTCTAAAACGGTGCGCCTTGGGGAAATCATGGACGACGGTATGTTTGACATCGTTTGGGAAACCGATGGCCCCGTTGATCCTGAACCCTGGAACCAGTTTGTGCCCGATACCATTGGCTTTGCCTGCGACTGGTCTGATACCGCTAAGGGCGGCAAGTTTAAGATCTAGGGCTAGGCTGTAGCTGCGATCGCGGCACTGTCGAACGGTAGTTTGGCGGGGGTGCAGCAAGCTGTATCCCCGCTCCTCGTATAGGGTCGGTCAAATTTTTAGATAAGCACCTACTCTTGCCGTTTGCTGAGGGAATAGAGAGCGAAATCTCTCAACTTAGAATTTCGGGATTTCTGTCGTAGTCAAGATTTTTTGTCAAGTTAATTTTTCAAAAAGATAAAGTGAAGAATAGTCCCACGTAATGGGTTAGAGATCAATACTTTAAACAGGCAAAAACTGTAGAGGGTGAACATTTCTTCTATATGGGGCGCATTAGTATTCCACTAAGATTGTGCCTGGTTCTTGTGACAGGCCAGTTAACATTTGTTAAGTAGCGCGTTGTTCTTAAATCGGTAAAGGCTGTGTTGGAAGGCTTAATTGGTGGCCTTTTTAATGGCATTAGCATTGGTGCGGTGCTATTGATTGTGGCGTTGGGTTTAGCCATTGTATTTGGCTTGATGGGGGTCATCAATCTGGCCCACGGCGAACTGATGATGTTTGGGGCTTACACCACCTTTGTGGTGCAAAATGTGGCCAAAAGCATTGGGGGGATTGCTCCTGATCTATACATTTTTGCGGCCCTGCCTCTGGCATTTTTGGTGGCCGCTTTGTTGGGCTTGCTGCTAGAACGAACGGTAATTCGCTATCTCTATGGGCGTCCTTTAGAAACGCTGCTGGCCACCTGGGGGGTGAGCCTGATTTTGATTCAGTTCATCCGCAGCGTCAGCCTGCCGATGGTGATTGGCTTGGGCATTTTTGCGGTGTTGTTCTTAGTCGGTCGCTGGGTGCTGACCCGCTACACCGACTGGGAGCGCATTCAATCTTGGGCCAACCCGGTGTTTTTGGGGCTGTCGGCGGCGATCGCAGTGCTGGCCTGGATTTTGATTGGCAACGCTGGCAGTGCAGCCTTCTCACGGCCCTGGTTTAGCACCCGCAACGTGGATGTCACGCCGCCCAGCTGGCTGCGGGGGGGCATTACCCTGGGCAACTCGCTGCAATTTCCCTCGGCGCGACTGTTCATTATTGTGCTCACCATTCTTTGCCTGGTGGCGGTTTACTGGTTTCTCAACGGCACGGCCTGGGGGCTGCGAATTCGCTCTGTGACCCAGAACCGAGGCATGAGCGCCTGCTTGGGCATTCCCACCGGGCAGGTGGATGCGATTACGTTTGCGCTGGGGTCTGGACTGGCGGGAATCGCTGGGTGCGCGGTGACCCTGCTGGGTTCGGTGGGGCCTAACCTGGGGGCAAACTACATCGTTGATGCCTTCATGGTGGTAGTCGTTGGCGGGGTCGGCAAGCTGGTAGGCAGCATTGTGGCGGCGCTCGTGATTGGCATCACGACCTACCTGGTGGGGTCGGGTACGATGGCGCTGCTGTTGCCGCCTACTGGATTCTTTCAGCCTGCGATTGACTTCTTTACGTTCTTTGCCACAACCAGTATGGCCAAGGTGATGGTGTTTGCGTTGATTATCGCCTTCTTGCAGGTGCGGCCCGCTGGGCTGTTCCCGCCGAAGGGTCGTTCGGTGGAGCTATAGGGCGATGACTACAGATATGGCCGTTCAACCGCGCCGCGCCGCCAAGGCCAGCCAAAAGCGCAAGTTTATGATTGAGGCGATCGCGGTGATTGCGATCGCCCTGATCCTGATTCTAATCATGCCAATGCTGCTGACGGGCTTTCGGCTCAATCTGCTGGGGCGCTTTTTGGCCCTCGGCATTGTGGCCCTGGGCATCGACTTAATCTGGGGCTTCACGGGCTTGCTCAGCCTGGGCCACGGCATCTTCTTTGGCCTGGGGGGCTATGCCTTTGCCATGTACCTGGAGTTAAACACCCTGGGCGAGGGGCAACTGCCGGAGTTCTTTGGTCTCTACGGGGTGACGGAGCTGCCCTGGTTTTGGCAGCCGTTCAACTCGCTGCCGTTCACGCTGCTGGCGATTTTTACCATCCCGGCGATCGTGGCGGG
The DNA here is from genome assembly GCF_014696675.1 of Phormidium tenue FACHB-1052. GTDB lineage: Bacteria > Cyanobacteriota > Cyanobacteriia > Phormidesmidales > Phormidesmidaceae > Nodosilinea > Nodosilinea tenuis_A. The sequence continues at coordinate 215,522 of NZ_JACJQN010000004.1, read as the reverse complement.
GTTGCTGGGCTACCTGGTGTTCCGCAACCGCATTCGCGGGGTCTACTTCTCAATTTTGACCCAGGCGGCCCTGGTGGTGTTTTTTAACCTGTTCAATGGTCAGCAAAAGCTGATCAACGGCACCAACGGTCTAAAAACTTCCACCTCGGTGTTTATGAATCAGCAGGTGGGCAGCGACGGCATGCGGATGTTCTTTTACATCAGCACCGTCATTGCGCTGATTGCCATGTACGCCCTCTGCCGCTGGCTCACCAGCGGGCGCTTTGGCCGCATGCTAGTGGCCATTCGCGACGACGAAAACCGGGTGCGCTTTTCGGGCTATGACCCGACGGCGTTTAAGGTGCTGGTGTTTGCGGTCTCCGGGGCGATCGCCGGTATTGCCGGTGCCCTCTACACGGTTCAATCTGGCATTATCTCGCCCCAGGTGATGGATATCGCCTTCTCCATCGAGATGGTGATCTGGGTTGCCGTGGGTGGGCGTGCCACTTTGGTAGGTGCTGTGCTGGGTGCCGTGCTGGTGAACATGGCCCGCAGTTTGCTCAGCGAGCGCTTCCCCGACGTATGGCTGTTCTTCCAGGGGGCGCTGTTCCTGATTGTGGTGACGGCACTGCCCGACGGCATTATTGGCTGGGGTCGTCGCCAGTTTGGCCCTATGGTTAGCTTAGCTCTGGGCCTCACCCCTACGGATGTGCCCTACGCCAGCGATAGCGACTCGGTAGTTGAAGCTGTCCCCGAGTTTGCCGAAAAGTAGTCTGCTGAAAAGTAGGGTGGGCATTGCCCCCATTGTAATTAGGGTTTCCCTAGCCTAGCTCAGGCAATAACTCCTTACTGGGGCATTGCTCACCTAACTCTGCAAAAGCCTCGATCAGCGCCACAGATCAATGGTGGGCAGTGCCCACCCTACCCATTCACCCCCCACCCATCCACCCACAATGAGCACCAAAGTCTTAGAAATTAAAGATGTCACCGTCAGTTTCGATGGGTTTAAGGCCATCAACAACCTCAACTTCAGCATGGATGAGGGCGAACTGCGGGTGATTATTGGCCCCAACGGCGCGGGCAAAACCACCTTCCTAGACGTGATCAGCGGCAAAACCAAACCCACCGAGGGCGCGGCCTACTTTAAGGGTCAAGACCTGCGCAAATATAAAGAGCATGAGATCTCCCGCCTGGGCATTGGGCGCAAGTTTCAAACTCCCCGCGTCTACCTCAACCTCACCCCCCGCGAAAACCTCGATCTCTCCTGCAATCGCCACAAAAACGTCTTCTCCACGCTGTTCAAAAAGGCCCCGCCCGCTGAAAAGCGCACCGTGGGTGGCCTGCTCGAAACTATTGGCCTCGACCACAAAGCTGACATCCCTGCCGCGCTGCTCTCCCACGGCGAAAAGCAGTGGCTTGAAATCGGCATGCTGGTGGCCCAGTCGCCCGATCTGCTGCTGGTGGATGAGCCAGTGGCGGGCCTCACCGACGAAGAAACCGAGCAGACCGGCAAACTGCTGATGTCGCTAGCTGAGAGCCACTCCATTGTGGTGATTGAGCACGACATGGAGTTTGTGCGCCAGATCGCCCGCCAGGTCACCGTGCTGCACCAGGGCAGCGTTCTCTTTGAAGGCACGATGGACCAGGTACAGACCGACCCCAAGGTGATTGAGGTCTACCTGGGCAAAGAAACCGGCCTCACCCCCGAGCAAATGCTGCTGCTGCGCATTGCCGCCACCATGGCCTGGGCCGACGACAACTTTGCCGACGTGCAGCAGGCCGTAATTCTCGATCGCCTCAGCCGCAAGTTTGCCCATGCCCCCGAAGAGCAGGCCGAGCTGCGGAGCGATTTGAAGAACCTGCTGGCCACCGAGATTCCCCTAGAAGAGCTGGTACCTCAGCTCACCACCCAGGCCCAGCGCGAAGAAGCCCTCATGCTCAGCTACGAAGTGATTAGCTCGAATCAGATCAACCAGACCGAGGCAGTGGTCTACCAAAAATTGCTGAACTTGCTGGGTCTGCCACCGGAGACCGTCAGCCGCCTAGAAGCCGCTGCCCTAGAGGAATTAGCTGCGCGGGGGTAGGTTTTGAATTTTGAGTTTTGAATTTTGAATTCAGACTCAAACTCAACCTCCAGAGACTTAACTCAAAACTCAAAACTAAGCACTCAAAACTTCAAACCCCTATGACCACCACCCTCCCCGCCCCGGCTCTCCAAGACCCCCTGACCGCGCCCATGCTTGAGGTTTCGGGGCTGAACTTTTACTACGGCGAAAGCCACATCCTGCGCGATGTGAGCATGACTATCCCCAAGGGGCAAATGGTCTGCCTGATTGGCCGCAATGGCGTGGGCAAAACCACCATGCTCAAAAACATCATGGGGGTGCTGCGGCCCCGCACGGGTGAAATTCGCTTTGAGGGGCAGGTGGTGAATAGCTTTCCTCCCGATCGCAGAGCCCGCCTCGGCATTGGCTACGTGCCCCAGGGCCGAGAAGTGATTCCGAGGCTAACGGTGCGAGAGAATTTGCTCATTGGCCAGGAGGCTTTGGGCAGCCGTGGCAAGGCGCAGAAAGAAGTGCCTGAAGAGATCTATGAGCTATTTCCGGTGCTCAAGACCATGCTCGATCGCATGGGAGGTGACCTCAGCGGCGGTCAGCAGCAGCAGCTGGCGATCGCCCGCGCCATCATGGGCCAGCCCAAACTGCTCGTACTGGATGAACCTACCGAAGGCATTCAACCCTCAATCATTCTCGATATTGAGGCGGCGGTGAAGAAGATCATTAAAACCACCGGTATTTCAGTGCTGCTGGTAGAGCAGCACCTGCACTTTGTGCGCCAGGCCGACTACTACTACGCTATGCAGCGGGGCGGCATTGTGGCCAACGGCCCCACCAGCGAACTCACCAACGACATCATTCAAGAGTTCTTAGCTGTGTAGCGCTTCGGGGAGTTCATCCCAAGGGCGTGAAAATTCTGGTTGGGTAAAGGTTTACCGCCTTTGTCCATTGTCATGGCAGCTGCGAAAACGCTTCATGTCCATTAGCGATCCACGCCAGTGCGTCCGATGGCTATACGCTAGTGCGCCGCTCAGTCTTTCTCAGGGGTAGTGACTAGGGATGGTCAGTGCAGAAGCCATCCCTGTAGTTTTGCGATCGCCTGCTTGTCACCGGGCTGAAATAGCGACAGTGGCTCTAGTCACAAAGTTGTCACTTTTGAATTTTATGATCGGCACAACCCCTTCTTCATGCTGAAACCTAATAGCTGTTGAGAGCTTTTTATTATGCAAAATTACTATCCCTGGAATACTCAGACTCTAGTAGATTGGCTCAATCAAGAACTTCGCTACCGCACGAAACAAGACTTAGAAGCCGTATTAGGCGTAGAACGCCATGTAATTAAGTCTTGGCTCACCAAACCTTCGCCTGCTATTACCCTGACCCATCTGCGGGCGATCGCTGACTACAAAGGCTCAAGTTTAGACCAAACCATTAGCTGGCTTGGGTTACAGCCCGCCCACGTACAAGAACTTGTCAATCAAGATGCTGCAGGGGTTAGAGCGAGTCTTCGGTAACAATTTAGCGACAACTAGATTTGGGGGCCAATACAAGGGTTAAAAATATTAAGAGATTGATCGAGAATCGATCTCTCATATTTTGGGTAACAACTCATTATGACCAGCAGATTTAGATCGATTGATGGCAGCCGGTTCTTTTCGCTGCGACGCTTGGGCTGGGCTGCGATCGCCGCTCTAATGACGCTGGTTATTCTCATCCTGAGCAGTCGATCCTCGCTCACCTGGGCGGATGTACCCGATGCCAATCCGCCTGAAACTGCTGCTGCGCCGTTTTAGGTTGGGGCCGATGCTGGCACCACCTGGCGTATCTTTGGCCTAGAAATTGTGGGCAAAGTTATGAGTTCGCAGACCAACGGGGCTTACTCGGTGGTGATTAGCAATACTCCCCCCAAGGGTGGGCCGCCGCTCCACGTGCATGAGCATGAGGACGAGCTGTTTTACATTCTCGAGGGCACCTATGAGTTTCGCTTTGGTGACGAAACCGTAGTCGCTAACCCAGGGGATTTTGTGCATCTGCCGGCCCACATTCCCCACACCTTTCGCAATATCGGCTCTGAGCCTGGCATGGCGATGAACACCATGACCCCCGGCGGATTTGAGCAGTTCTTTGTTGAGATTGACCAACTGCCCAAGGAACAACCCCTTGATCGCAGTCAGGTCGCGGCGATCGCTAGCCGCTATGGTTTACAGTTCTTGCCAGAGTCGCCATAGCGCCCTCTGTTACCCAATTCTGTTGGGCGGCTTTTGAGCCAGCAGGACAAACAACTTTTGCCCTAGCTAGGGGACTGTTTTCGACTTAGGTGTATTGAATTCGAACCGGCTATCCCTTGCTTTACGTCACCGCCAAAGAGGCCAAGCTACAGCTAATTCAAAACCGATTTTCGGGGCTGATCGGGCAGCCCATTGTGGGCTACGAGCTGGCCCAGATGTGGTGTGACGACGACCAACGATGGAGCGACTGGATGGATTTGCCCCTGTTTTTGACCGTGGGCAGCTCTACTCTGTCGATCTCTTGGCAAAAGTTTGACGACTTGGCCATTGAGATGGGCCGGGTGCTGCCTTTTTCCCTCGGCGGATCGACGGTGCGCTGGTTGTGGGAAGGGGTGGCGGTGCTCGACGCCATTCTCGGTACCACCATTGCCGCTGTCTCCCTGGGCCGCGGGCAGATGTCTATCGGCGGCAGCGAGCTTGAGATTTGGACTCGTCTGCTGATCACCCTCGACAGCGGCACCACCCTAGATGTGTTCAATGCCCTAGATGAAAACGGCATGGCCCTGGTTACCCTGGAGCCTGGGGATGAGGTTATCCAAGCCGTGGGATTGCAACCCTAGAGATGGCTCAAACACCGTGGGCACAGTTCTACTGAAGCCAGGCGACTAGGAACCGTGCGGCCTTTGCGGGTAGGGGCAGCCCAGTTGGCTCTGGAGTTTAACCCCTTTAGCGATCGCACGCAGCCTAGCTGTGGGGCGTCGAAACCGCTACCAGATCGGCCTCAACCTCCTGACGCAGACGAGCCAGGGTGGCCGAGGTCTGGGTATCGTTGAGCAGGGCTGCCAGGGTCGCGCTAACTCCCTCTGGCCCCCAGGTGCAACCCTGCTCCAGGTAAGTTTTAGCGGCCTGGCCAACGGTGTAGGCCCCGTACCCGGCGGCGCTGGCCTGGGCGGTAATTGCCCCCGCTAAGGCGGCTACCCCCGAGGCGCTATCCACCAGAGTGACCAGTGCGGCGGTGGTTTTGCCTGCCCCGAGCAGACCGCTGCCCAGCTCACTCAGCAGCAGGGTGCCCGAGCTTTTGAGAATCGCCCGCCACAGCCGCCCCGCCTCGTGGCCCGTAATCGGAAAGCCGTAGAGCCGCGCCAGGGTGCGAATCATCACCAGGTCAATCAGCACGCCGCCCAGCAGGTCGAGGCCCGCGATCGGGTTGAGGGCCACGGCGGCAGCTTTGTACTTGGCAAATTGCCAGATGGTTTCGTCGGCGCGATCGCTGTGCAGACGACTGACGTGGCCTACCATATCGCCCTCAATAGACCGGGCGTGGCGCAGGGCGTTGAGAGCTACCAGGGCCGAGCCATCCTGGCTGACAATCGCCAACAGCGCCCGGCGCAGCGGCTCAATCTGAGGAGGCTGAGGTTCCCACTCGTCGCTGGTGCGACCATCGGGCCATTCTACCCGCACCTGAAGCGGGGCCGGACTAGCCGCCACCATGACAACCTCTTCTACAGCCAGCTTGGCCCCTGGGGTATCTCGGCCTAGCTCAGCCCGCAGACTATTGAGGGTGTTGTATACCGCTTGGCGGTCAATTTCGGGATACAGATCGACCTTGTTAAACACCAGCAGCAGTGGCTTATGCCCGCGCTGTAGCTCTGCCAGGGCGTCGTACTCAAGCTGGGTGATCTCCCCTGCCACCACAAACAAAATCAAATCTGCCTGGGTGGCTACGGTCTGAGCCATGTCGGCGCGAATATCACCCCCAACCTCATCTAGGCCCGGGGTATCCACTAGCTCGATCTGCCAGGACAGGTCGCTGTCAGCCTCGGGCTGCCAGTACACCGACCGGGGCCAGCGGGTAACCCCGTGCAGCGGGCCAGTTTCAAGAATGCTTTCTCCCACCAGGGCGTTGATCACCGCTGATTTGCCCCGGCTCACCAATCCAAACACCGCCACCCGCAAGCAGCGCGACTCCAGCTTGGCGCTGAGGCTTTGGAGCTGACCCAGCCCCTGCTTCACCGCCGCCTGATGGGGGTTGGCGCTGCCCTGTACCGCTGTGGAGTAGCGAGTCACGGCCTGGCTGAGAGTTTGGCGGGCGCGGGAGAGGAGGGGGGAGGGGGGCATAGGGGTGGGGAGTAGGGGGTGGATGGGTGGGGAGTGGTGGGTAGGGGGTTAAGAGTTGGGTGGGGTAGGTTCGAGGGGGATGGCGATCGCGGGGATGGTTTCGGCGATCGCGTCGAGGGCCGTCGGTTCAAGATCGAGGGGGGCGGCGGTGCTGGCGGGGAGTTGGGCGGGGGTGGGCTTGAGAATGTCGATGCCCTGTTTGGCCAAGGTTTGCAGCAGGCTGAGCTGGCGATTTTGCTGAACGGTGGTTTGCAGGCGTTGGGCGATCGCCTCCCAGGACAGTTCGCTGGTGGGGGTGCCGGCCAGGGCGGCTTGCTCAAAGTAGTCGATCAGGCTAAGGCCGGCCATGCGGGTGAGGTAGGCGGCGCTGAGCCCCTGCACCAGCCCCCCGGCTAGGTAGGTAGCGAAGTGGCTTTTGAGCACGGCGGTGAGCACCTGGGTCGAGAGTTCGACCAGGCCCAGCTTGACGGTCAGGCTGGCCAGGGTACCGGCGGCGGTTTTGGCCTCGTTGAGGGTGAGGTTGAAGCCGTAGATTTTGCCCAGGTCGAGAATCAGTTGACCGTTGATGGCGACGGTGGCCAGCAGGTCGAGGGTGGGTACGGGGTTGGCAAAGGCGGCGGCTCCGGCCACCCACTGGAGCTGATCGATCAGGGGCAGGGCGCGATCGCGGCGCAGGCGGTTGAGGTCGGCTTGCACCTGCTGGCGTAGGGCCTGGCTGCGGCGCAGCACCGTGGCGGCGACCAGGGTTGACCGTTCAGCCACCAGGGCGCGATCGAGGGCAGCTTGGAGTCCGGCGATCGCCGGGGCGGGCGTTTCCATGGTTTCGGTAAAGGTTCCGTCGGCTTGGTAACGGCGCACCTTAATGGAGCGAGGGGCAGCGGCAGCGGTGACAACGGGCACGGTGGCGGGCAGGGTTGCCACCCGCTGCTGAAGCTGGGTCAAAATTGTCTGCTGGTCGGCAGCGTCGTAGTGGTCGTGCTTGTTAAACACCAGCACCGCCCCTTGGCCAGCGATCGCGCGCTCCCGCAGCAGGGTGAGGGCGCTGTCAGTGATGTCGCCGTCGGTGATTAGCAGCAGGCCGTCGTAGTTGAGCCAGTCAGGGGTGGCGGTCAGGGCCATTTCCTCAAAGCTCAGGGCAGCGTCTTTCTCAACGGCTGCGTCGGCTGGGGGCGTAAGCAGGGTGAGTAAAGTGGTTTTGCCGGTGCGGGGTTCGCCTGCGATCGCCACCCGTAACGTTTGGCGATCGAGTCCTGCCCCTAGGGCCTGGTGTTCCTGGCGATAGGTGGTGAGCGGCGCAGAGACTTGGGCTACCTGACCGACTGACTCAGCTTCCTGGGCCAGGGTATCGATCAGGGCCAACAGCGTTGCCAGTTCGATCTCAACTCGAGAGCGATCGACCACGGGTGGGGCAATGGGCTTGGGGGCCGCTGGCGCAGGCACACCCCGCCGCCACCACCACAGACCAGAGCCCAGAGCAATGGCGCTGAGCAACGTCGAGCTGTCTAGCGGGTTGATATGGGTGCTGCCTAGCAGGGCTAGGGTAGCAGAAAGGCCTAGGCCGCCCACCAACAGCGGTCGCTTGAGCAGCGCCGGTAGGGCCAGCATCGGTTTTAGCTGCGGGAGAAACCCCCTCGCGCTAGTACCCGCAGTCTCTGTATCGAGATCGCTGGCAATGTCGTCTTTGCCCGTTAACCCTAGCCCCATGGCCTACTGCCTTTCTATATAAGTTGTAATTAAGCGGTGATGACGGCCCGATGCGACCGGCCGTTTCCCCTGACCCGCCCGGGGCTGAACCGCGATCGCCACCAGCATTGTGTCAGCCGGCTTCGAACCCTGGAGAACGGCCTGCCCTAACCTTGGTGCCCGCTTTACTATTGTTGCAAAGGGGTTAGCATTCCTCCAGTAGGGTCTTCCTCCCCATTGGCGGCGTAGATGCCCGCCCAGGGTACCCATGAAGCGGTCGGTAATCCTACTGTAAACTGGTGTAGCGATCGCTCTGGCAGACTGGCTGCCTATTTTCAGCCCTGAATTGTTCCAAATCTATGCACCCCACCCTGATCCCTGGTACCACCCTTCAGAACCGCTACCGTGTGCTGCAAGAGCTGGGTTATGGCGGCTTTGGGCGCACCTACCTGGCCGAAGATCTGGGTCGTTTTAACGAACGCTGCGCCGTTAAAGAACTCGAACCCCAGCAGGGCGATCAGTTCTCCGACAAGGCGCTCCAACTGTTTCAGCGCGAAGCCGCCATCCTCTACAGCATTGAGCATCCGCAAATTCCCAAGTTTCAGGCCATCTTTGAGGAAAACCAGCGCCTGTTTTTGGTGCAAGACTATATCGACGGTGTCACCTACCGCGACCTGCTCAACCAGCGAATTCAGCAGGGCATGGCCTTCTCAGAGGCCGAGGTGCGGCAGTTTTTGCAGCAGATTTTGCCGGTGCTGGCCCACATTCACAGCAAGGGCATTATTCACCGCGATATCAGCCCCGACAACGTCATGCAGCGCCGGGCTGACAGCCTGCCGGTGCTGATCGACTTTGGGGTGGTCAAAGAAGTCGTCACCCGCATTCAGCCGCCGGGCACCCTGAGCCAGGCCACCTCGGTGGGCAAGCTGGGCTATGCCCCCAGCGAGCAAATGCAGTCGGGCCGAGCCTACCCCAGTAGCGACCTCTATGCCTTAGCGGTCACCGCCATTGTGATGCTCACCGGCAAAGAACCCCAGGAAATTTTTGACGACGTCAACCTTAGCTGGCATTTGCCCAACACTCTTAGCCCCGGCCTAATTCAGGTGCTGCGAAAGGCCACTAGCTACCGACCGGGCGATCGCTACCAGTCGGTGAGCGAAATGGCTCAGGCCCTCGGTGCCGTGGGCACAGCGCCCGGTCCTGCCGCAGCATCAACGCCCTCCCAGGTGCGAACGGTAGCCGTGGGGCGACAGTATCAGCCCACCAAGGTTGGTGCTGTAACCCAAGCGCCTAACTACACCGCCCCGGTGCCCATTGCCGAGCCCGCCACTCTGTGGGAAAACCCCTGGGCCGTGGCTGTGATCGGCGGAATTTTGGCTCTGCTGGCGGGCCTCGGCGGCTGGACGCTGGTGAGTCTGCTCAACCGCACCCCAGCCCCTACCCCGGTGCCCACGCCTGAGATCACCCTTGAACCTCAGCAGCCCCAACCTACTCCCGAACCCACCGCCGAGCCCACCCCCGAAACTAGCCCGGTCGAGTACAGCCAAAACCTGGCCATTCAACCGGGGAGCGATCGCACCGTCAGGGGCAGCCTGCGCAGCAACGAAACCATTAACTATCGCCTCAACGCCTTAGCTGGTCAGGTATTGCTAGCCCGCATGACCGGCGAAGGGGTGCTGGTTACAGTGCTCACTCCCGAAGGAGAGCCGGTGGATAGTTCAGCTCAGCGGGTGCTCAACTGGCAAGGCACCCTACCCGTCGATGGTGAATATATTGTGCAGCTACGCCCGGTTCAGGGTCTAGAGCAGAGCGACTACGAGCTAGAGGTCAGCCTCAGCGCCCAACCCGACCCCGAAGCTACGGCTGAACCCGAACCCGAACCCAGCGTTGAGCCGTCACCCACAGTTGAGCCTCAGCCCGACCCCGAGCCGGAGCCAAACCCTGACGCCAACGTGGTTGAGCAACGGGTGCAGATTCCGCCGGGGCAGACCAGTGTGCAGGTGTCGGGTCAGGTCAACCAAGACCGCTCTCGCCGCTACATTGTCAATGCCCAGGAGGGGCAGGTTTTGGCTCTAGAGCTGCCCAGCGTCAGCGGCCCGGTCACGCTGGATGTGCGCTTTCCCAACGGCGAGCTGATTCCTGATGCGTCGCGGGTGCTGTCGTGGCAGGGCCAGTTGCCCACCAGCGGCAACTACATTGTGGATGTGTCGTCGCCCCGCCCGTCTAACTACGTGCTGACGATATCGGCAAATTAGGGGTGATGTGGACGTTCAAGGTTGAGGGTTCAGGGTTCAGGGGGCGGCCTTAGACTTTATACCTTGCACCCTCACCGATTCTCTAACTCAGGTTTTTCTAAAGGGGTATATGGTTTCTCTAAATGCGCTCCTGGTGGCCGGTACCGACACCGAAGTGGGCAAAACCGTGCTCACCAGTGCTCTATTGGCCTATTGGCAGCAGCATCGGACAGCTCAAGCTCCGGCGGTGCTGAAGCCGTTTCAGTCGGGGGTGGGCGATCGCGAGCTGTACCAACGCCTCTTTTTTCCGGACATGAGCCTAGATGCCATTACGTCTCAGCACTTTGATGCGCCTCTAGCCCCACCCTTGGCCGCTGCCTTAGAGGGTCGCTCGGTAGATCTCACTTCAGCCTGGCGCGCTTTAGAAACTGCCACCCAGCAACACCCCTGGGTTTTGGTAGAAGGGCTGGGCGGGCTAGGGTCACCAGTCACCTACGAACTCACCGTGGCGGATTTAGCAGCGGCTTGGCATCTGCCGGTGGTGCTGGTGGTGCCGGTCAAGTTGGGGGCGATCGCTCAGGCGATCGCCAACGTGGCCCTGGCTCGGCAAAACGCCATCGATTTGCGGGGCATTGTGCTCAACTGCTCTCAGCCCTGTACCCCTGAGCAGATCGACCAGTGGGCTCCAGCCGGGCTGATCGCCAACCTGGCCCAGACCCCGGTGCTGGGTACGCTGCCCTACCTATCTACCCCAGAGTCACCGGCAGCCCTGGCGGCGGCGGCGGCCAATCTGGAGTTAGAGTCACTCTACTCAGCAACGGTTCCCCACCTAGCAAAAAGCCGCTAGGTCAATTCCCAGCGGCCAGCATAGAGCAGGAGTTCACTGCTTTAAGCGTGCGCTTCACGGTGAAGCATGGCGGCAATGGCCCCTGTGAGGTCAAGAACAGTCGTTTTATCGGTCTCAACCGTAACCCCAACTCGATCTTCAGGGAAACAGTCACGACTGCCCTTTTCGCACTCAGCCATGAGCTCGATCATGGGAGCTGTAGCGGCGGGAGGCAGAGTCGGCGGTAGCTGAAAAAACATAGTTAATTCCTATAGTCACCCTGATGTGGTCGTCATTCTAACTAAGTTGGCGATCGCAGGGAGCTAGCATTTTAGCCAGCCGCTCTAATGCTGTTACAAAACTTAAAAAATCCCCAAACGCACAAGCTTTGATCAATTGCTGATCTGCCCTAGCCACTGACTCAAGGCGATGGCCCCTTTAGTTACAATCACCAGGCAGTGCGTTGTAGATAGGGCAGTGGCAATTCTTCGCAGCATCAAACTGAGTCGATGGCGGCGGTGGCAGTGGTTGGCAGTCATGCTGCTCACAACGTATATCACCGTACAACTGCTGCCCTACGGGGCGCTGGCTGCGGTTTCGCCCTGGGCAACTAGGCAGACTCCAGCGGCTGCCCTAACTTCTGATCATTTGGATAGGTTGGCTCAGCTCGAACCGCTGCCTGGCGGTAGCGTGGCCCTGCCCAATTTTGATCCAGCAGTGAACGGGTTTCAGTTTTCCAACCAGGAGTTAACCCAGGCCATCGATACCACCCGCAACCCTCAGGCTTGGGAAGAAGTGCTGACCGAGCAACTGCAACAGCTGTTTGGCACTCAGGTCTGTATCGGGGGCGAATCGGCTACCTGTGTGCTCACCGCCGCCGCCCAAAGCTGGCTACAAACCCAGCTAGGCCGCATGAACCAGGGCCTTTCGGAGGGCATGGCCGCTGCGGTGCTCGACCTGTGGCAGCCCAGCCAGCCGCGCCTGCCCTGGTGGCAGCGTCTGGTTAACGCCCTGCTGGGGCGCACGGTGTTTGGCCTGGTACGCACCCTGTTTGACCTGCAAACCTTCATCGCCAACCTGTTTCTGATGCAGGGGGTGACGGAGGTGGCCCAGCAGACCCAGGCCGTGCGCGACACCTTTACCCCGACTCAAATTTTGCGATCGCTGCTCGGTGTCTTTCTCAGTGGCTCCCTCGACCCGTTCACCATGGGGATCTATCGCCGGTTGGAGGGTGCCCTGACCGAAGGCCACAGCCTCACCCCCTACCGCGTCGAAGATCGGGGCAGCGGCAAATACTGGGTTTACGTCTATGACAGCAACTACCCCGCTGGTCGCCCCAGCAGCCCCGCCGACCTCCACGTGGAGTTTGACACCCAGGCTGACACTTGGACTTACCAGCCCATTGCCAGCGGTCAGGTATTTCAAGGCGATGGGCAGAGCAAAACCCTCGATCTGACGCAGCGATCGTGGCGGCAACCTCCAGCCGATCAACCGCTGGCTGCCACTGGCCCCTTCACCTGCCCCTTCTGTGCCCCTGGAGCCGAAACTGAAGCCGAGGCTGAGACAAAAGCCACCGCCACCGTAGACATCACTCTCATTGGAGAAGGGGTGCTCACTGTTACCCCCTACGAGGAGACAGCGGACGCTGACCTAACCCTACTGTCTGTCGGCAATCAGGATGCCGTGGAGCTAGTGCCCTTCAAAGGCGGATTGAACCGCGGGGTGCCCGCTAGCTATCGACTGCCCGCCGACCAGCTAGGGCAACCTCTCCAAGTCACCCTAACTGGGATGGCCACGGCACCCACCCAGACCGCTACGCTCCAGCTCACGGGGCCGGGGTATACGGCCAACGTTGAAGAACTCAGGCTTGACCCTAGCCAAACCCTCACCCTGTTTTTGGTGGCCAACGCCACCGGGCCGGAGATTACCCTGGTGGCCAATCGAGCCACCGACCTGCCCCACCTGTCGATCAGTCTCACCGATGACACCAGCGCTTACCAGTTCAACTCGTCTACCCCAGAAACCGGGTTTTCGATTACCGATCGCCAGGTGTCCAAAAGCTCTGGCTTTGACCTCAGCGGCCTCAAGTTGCCAGCGGGCCAGCGTGTTGCCCTAGCCGCCAAAACTGACCTCAAGCGTCTTTACTTTGCCGACGACACGCTGGCCCCTAGCCAGTACACCCTCACGGTTAAAAATCGCATTGTGATCAAAGACCGTATTCAGCTGGGGGAACGCCAGCCTGACTTTGTTAACTACACCCTGGCCTACGACGAAAACATGCGGGCCAGCGGCGTGCAGATCGATCGCCAGCGCCAGGCCTTTTTTGACTACGATCCGGCTTTTATTGACCCCGCTGAACTGCCCCGACAGACCCTACTAGAAGCCTTTGACCAGCGCGATTTTCCTATCGCCATTGCCTACGAACCTCTAATGGCTAGTGCGAATGGACAGAGCCCGCTGCGGCTGGTGCCCTCGGGGGGAGAGCCTGTCGGGCGACGGGTGTTTCAGGGGGCGCTGCAGAAGGGCGGGGAGAAAGCGTGAGGGAGATGGGAAGGTGGGGGAGATGAGGGTTAGTCGAAATCGGTGGGCTGGTCGGGGTTTTTGAGATAGTCAAAGAAGCGCTGAATTTGCTCTGGCCCGGTGCGTCCTAGGGAAAGGGGCGGAATGTCGTTGGCACCAAAGAAGTCAACGGCTGGGGTTTCGTAGCTGGGGGTGAGCTGGCCGCCGGTAATTTCGCAGTGAAACACCAGCCTGTAGCTGTGGTGCAGGGCTGGCGGGTGTCCGTGGCGAGGGTGGGCGCGATCGTAGCAGGCTAGCAGGCGGGTGGCTTTGGCCGTGAAGCCAGATTCTTCAAAAATTTCGCGCTCAGCGGCGTGGCTGGGGGAGTCGCCGACGTCGGCCCAGCCGCCGGGCAGCGCCCACAGCCCATCCGACTGCTCCTGCACCAGCAGAATTTTTTGGTCGCGAAACACGACGCCTCTGACATCGACTTTAGGGGTGGCGTGGCCCTGGTCTTGCTGCATGAGATTGAGCATAGTGGGCGGATCGGATTCGACCTGGGCGGCGAGCATGGCAGCGGCGATCGCCTGGATCTGCTCGTAGCGTTCTGTATCAAAGGGATGGTTTTTGTAGTGCAACCCGGTTTGGGCAATGCCCTGAAGTTGCTGAATCCAGCCTAGCCATGGGGAAGTCATAGGACGCGATCAATCCATCGATTTGAGTAAGCTAAATTCTAGGGTTCGGCCTTGGTCATTGAGCTTGAATTGCCGTAATTCTGGTAGGTTTGTGGGCATCTGATAGAGGAAAGTGAGCGGTGGTGGCAAACATTTATGAGAGTCGGGCCGCAGGGATTACATTTAAGTTAACAACTATCTTTAGACGGGTTGCACCGCCGCCTAGGATGGGTCTAACCTAGCGGGGATCAGGGAAGAACCGGAAAAACCCTAGGGAAACTGCTGCGATCGGTGAGTATTTCTACTGCTTCTTCAGTGATTTTGCGGAACTGATAGAGAATTCATAAAACTTTAGTTAATCTTCCTTTGATGGCAAAAAATGTGTGTTTCCTCGACTTGTAAACGATAAATCAAGGGATTGACAAGCTACGCCGGAGGTGCGATCGCCTCGTAACATCCAGTTACACGGCTTCTCTGCAATAAAGCCTTAGATTACTTAATAAAATTCTCATGAAGGCGGTGATAGGATTTCCTCAAGTAAGCCATAAGCTTTTCTTACCGTTGCTGGTCGCTGTTATCTGGAGAGCCTTAATCATGTCTAATAGCCCTGTTGGAATTAAGCCCGAAACCCGGAATCACAAGGGATTCTTTGTACAAGATGCAGACTACGAATTGGTCAGTATCGAAGCCTCTGGTTGGGCCCTTATCTGCGTGGATGATGCCGTTTGTCACTACGTCGACCCCGACAATCTGCTGATTCAGAATCTTGACGCTTAAGATAACTCCAGGCCAGCTACCTGCCTCAGCCAAGGCAAATTTTGTGTCAATCAGTTAATAAGCTTTAGTCTTTTTGGTAGGCTGCTCTAAGGATCTAGAGCAGCCTATTTTTCCACGTAAAATCGGTGCTGACCGAGATTGAGGCTCGCTCCCTCAATCTCTCCCAATGTCTCCTTCATCCCAGGCTGATTTATCCTTAACCCTATGAAACAAACGCCCATAACACAACGCATCTCTAGCCTGATTAGCTGGGTACTGGTGGCCGATTTAGGCCTGGTGCTGCTTAGCTTGGGCTGGTTTTTGGTGGCCGTACTGGGGCGCAGCATGAATGTTGACCTTGGGTTAGACCTCTGGTACTCCCTTTGGAACCCGCTGATTATGCCTGCCCTAAGCGTGTTGATGGCCGGGGCGATCGCCAGCGGCATCGTCGGTTGGGTTGGTCGTCGCTTTAACGCCGACCCTTCCTAAAAATTACGGGTTCAAGGTGTTAGGTTCAAGGTATAGTGCGGCCCTGAACCCTGAACCTGATACCCTGCTTACCAAAGCCGCTGCGTGCGCGTATACCACCGCAGCAGTACCCGTGCTAGCCGCTCGCTGTGGTGGCGCACCGTCAGATCGGCGCTCTCTTCCATGACGTTGGCGGCGATGATGCGGCGGCCCGAGTCGAGAATGGCGGCGCGATCGAGCAGCACTGGCCCGACCCCTGCCCTGGCGTAGTGGCTGATTACCGTATCGGAGGGCATCACCTTTTGCACCAGCACCGCATCAAATAGGTAGCAGCCGCAGGCCGAGTCGATCGCCCGAATGTGGTCAGATACCGAAAAACCATCGGTTTCGCCCGGCTCGGTCATAATATTGCAAATATAGATGCGAGGCACCTGCCGCGCCGCGATCGCCTTCACCAGATCGGGCACCAGCAGGTTAGGAATAATGCTGGTGTAGAGGCTGCCAGGGCCAATCACAATGTAGTCGGCCTCTTCAATTGCTTTGACCGCCTTGGCCAGGGCTGGTGGGTTGGGCGGCAGGCAACCAATGTGTACAATGCGGCCCCGCGCCTCGGTAATTTTTGACTCACCGACAATTCGGCGACCGTCCTCTAGCTCGGCCCAGAGCTGCACATCCACTGAGGTTGAGGGCAGCACCTGGCCCCGCACCGCCAGCACCTTAGAACTGGCCGCGATCGCCTGCTCCAGATCCCCCGTAATCTCATTCATGGCGGTCAAAAACAGATTGCCAAAGCTGTGACCTACCAGGCCGCTGCCCGACTCAAACCGATACTGAAACAGCTCCGTCAGCAGCTTTTCCTCGTCCGCCAGCGCCGCCAGGCAGTTGCGAATATCCCCCGGTGGCAGCACCCCCATCTCGCGCCGCAGCCGCCCCGACGAGCCGCCGTCGTCGGCCACCGTCACAATGGCCGTAATGTTTGAGCTGTAGCGCTTCATGCCCCGCAGCAGGTTAGACAGCCCGGTGCCACCGCCCACCACCACAATCTTTGGCCCCCGCGACAGCCGCCGCTGAGTCAGCAGGGCGTCGAGCAGATCCTCCTCATTTCCCGGAATCAGCACATCGGTGATCGCCCCCACGGTGCGGCTCTGGCCCCAAAAAATCAGCCCTAGCCCCAGCAAGATGCCCAGGGGGCCGCTGACGTAGTTGGGTACGTGGGTCGTAAAGGCCCGCAGCGCCGCTCCGAGCAGCCGCCCCGTATAAAATACCGGCGTCAGCTTGAGCCAGATCATGCCGCCGACCCCGACCAGCAGCACCCCAGCCATGCTGAGCAACAGCCAGCGCTTAACCAACAGCCCCGGTGCTAGCCACCACAGGAGCCGATTCACCCGCCGTGGCGGAGCCAGGGTTAGCGTCTCTCGTCTGACCCGACGAAACAGCCTAGTTAGGGCCATATAAAAAGGTTTTAAGAACATGAAAGGAGGTCGATAGCGATCTGACCAACCTGAGCGGCGGTTTGCAGCGGACAGTGGGGCTGTGGGCGATCGGGCTGCCGTACCCAGCCCAAATACCTATCCCAGGCAACTTCCCAGTCGGTGGATGAAATTTGCCCAGGTGTTTCAAACAGCCTTTGATAGGATGAGCACCAGCGCCTTCGATTTTAGCGGCTATTTGATAGAGTCAAGGCATGGATATGCCCAGGGGTGATTAATGGTTGGTAAACCCAACCGCTAGGCCCAACAACCCTAGGCAACCAGACCGCTGAGCAGACACGGGTACTCCCATCGGTAAGGTCTATGGCCGATCTCCACGATTCCAGCACTATTTCAGGGCAATTCAGTGTCCCTGGGTCTCCTCGGGCCGCTCAGCCCGGTGGGGGGAGCGGCAGCGACGAGATTCTGCTAGAGCTCAAGGGCATCTCGAAGCGATTTGACGACAATCAGGTGCTCGACAACGTCGATCTCACGCTAAAACGAGGCGAGGCGGTAGCAATCATTGGCCCCTCAGGCACCGGAAAATCAACTATTTTAAGAATCATTGCCGGGTTGTTGGCCCCTGACGAAGGCGAGATCTATGTGCAGGGGAACCAGCGGGATGGGCTGATTGAAGACTCGCCTGATCCGGTGGGCATTGGCATGGTGTTTCAGCAAGCGGCGCTGTTTGACTCCCTTTCAGTGGAAGAGAATGTAGGGTTTTTGCTCTATCAGCACTCGCGACTGCCCAACCACCAGATTCGCCAGATCGTCGATGACGTGCTCGACATGGTGGGGCTGCCGGGTACGGGCAGCCGCTACCCAGCAGAGCTATCGGGGGGCATGCGCAAGCGGGTCAGCTTTGCCCGAGCGATTGTCTCAAACCCTGAAAATCCTCAGGATCGACCGGCACTGCTGCTCTACGATGAGCCGACGGCGGGCCTCGACCCGATCGCCTCCACGGTGATCGAAGACCTGATTCGCGCCATTCAGCGCAACAACGGGTGCAGCTCGTACCTGATTGTCACCCACCAGGACAGCACCATTCGTCGCACCGCCGATCGGGTGATTTTTTTGCACCGGGGCAAGATTCAGTGGCAGGGGCCGGTTGCCGCCGTCGATGAAACCGATAATCCCTTTGTGCGACAGTTCTTTAGCGGTCGAGTCGAGGGGCCAATTCAGATGGTGCAGTAGGCCCAAGTTGGCCAGCGCTATGGTTGACCTGGCTCAGGTAGTGCTAATTCGATAGAGAATGGAATTGTGAGTAAGCCGTTGAGCGGTTGAGTTAAGAGGCACCATGCGGGCAAGGGCAATTCGAGAAGGATCGGTGGGGCTGTTAATTCTCATAGCGGTGGGGTTGTTTGGCGGGTTGGTGCTGTGGCTGCGGGGGCTAAACCCGGGTAGACAGACCTACCGAGCCACCATTGTGTTTGACAACACCTTGGGCATGCAGGAGGGCACCAGCGTGCGCTACCGAGGAGTGCCCGTGGGGCAGGTGTTGAGCATTGTGCCCACCGCCAATGCTGTAGATGTAGCGGTGGAAATTGGCAGCAGCGAGCTGCGTATTCCCCGCGACGCCGTGGTTATGGTCAACCAATCGGGGCTGATTGGCGACGCCACTATTGACATCACCCCTCAGCGGCTGCTGAGTGAGCAAGAGCTAGCGGTTGACCCGACGGGGGAGAGTTGTCTCGGACAGACGGTTATCTGTGACGGCGATCGCCTCAGCGGTCAGGTAGGAGCCAGCTACGACTCATTGATTCGCTCGGCTGAAGGACTCGCTAATGCCTTTGCCGATCCTGAGCTAATTGCCGACCTCAAAACCACCCTTGACAACGCCACCACCCTGACCGAGAGCGCCAATCTGCTGTCAACGGAGCTGATTGTGCTGTCGCGGCAGCTCCAGACCGAGTTAGGGCCGCTGGCCGCCTCGGCCAACCGGGCTACCAACAATGTCAGTAGTGCCGCTGCCCAGTTCGAAATTACGGGCGCTGAGGTCAACCGTCTGGTGGTCACCAACCGGGGCACCCTGGTGAATACCCTGACCAACCTCGATCGCAGCGCCGCCGAAATCCAGGCTATTACCACTACCCTCAGTCCGGCCTTGCGGCAGGGCGAATTTATTGCCAACCTTGAGCGCCTTTCCGCCGATGCCGCCGTCGCGGCTGCCGATATTCGCTCGATTACGGGCACCTTCAACAGTGCCGAAAATCTGGTCATGCTCCAGCAAACCCTCGACTCGGCCCGCAGCGTTTTTCAAAGCGCCCACAAGGTGATGGCCGATGTGGATGAGCTGACCGGCGACCCGGTTCTACGCCGCAACCTGCGCGATTTGATCAACGGGCTCAGCGGTCTGGTGTCGCTGACTAATCAGCTAGAGCAGGCCAGTCAGGTGGCCGGGTCACTTACCCCCGCCGCTGGTGCCCAGGTGGAGCGGGTCACCTTTACCCCCATACCGGCTCCGCCCCCGCCGACTGGGGCTGGCCCTACCCCGGTGACCATCACCCACCAGGGGCAGACCTACCGGCTCGACGTGCATTCTATTCAGCCCCGCTAGGAGCCTTGCCCCCAACCCGCTATGACCCAGGCCAATATCTCCCTAGAGACTAACGATTTCTTTCAGTTTGAGGCTGACTTTGTGGAGTCGCTGCGCTGCATTCCCATGCAGGTGCGCCTCAAGCTCGACACCTGTGGTGTCAAGCTCAAGCTAGAACACTGGCATCGGTTTAGCGAGGCCGATCGCGAGCAACTCACCCAGCTCCAGTGTGGCGATCGCGCCTCCACCGTGGCCTATACCGCCTACGTGCAGGCGCTGGTGCATCGCGTGCAGGGCGCTCCGGCCTCAACCCTGGCTATTGACCCCCATCCTCCCTGGCACAACGGAGAGGTCATCCCTGACGATGTACAGGCCCAGGCCCAGGCAGAGGGGGCTCAAATTGGGCTGGAGCAGTGGCGATCGCTGCGTCCCCTGCAACGCTTTGCCCTAATCAAGCTCAGCCGCCCAAGTCATGAAAACCGCAATTTTTATCCCGCCCTGGTGGAATTTGGGCTAGTGTCTCTGTAGCAACCGGGTAAGGCAGCCTTTGTCTGCCGCCGGTAGTTACGGTATAGCCCTGATTTCCTAGGCTCATGGTCATCCTGCAAACCAGCCCCACGGTTCCGACTCACGAGCAGATCCAAATGACGCGGCAGCGCATTGACGCCTACGTACAAACCATTGCCGCCCGGCCTGACCGGCGCGACGGCGCTTTTTCCTAGCCAACGCTGATGATTTTGACCGAAAACGAAGATGCCGCTGACCTCCAAACCAACCAAAAATTCGCGCAGTCTCTCAGTCAGGCCTCAATATTCAAGCGCTACGATAACCACTACCTGTACACTTTCCCCAGCGAAGCCTTGGTACCCCATCCCATGGTTGACCCGCTAGAAGTGAGTCAAAACATGAGCAACGAATACTGGAAGCCCATGTATCAAGAAACCTTTCGCTTTTTGACTCAAATCGAGTTTAAGAGCCGCAGTTTAGAGCAGATTAACGAGGTGTCAGACCTACCGGTTGTACAGCCGGTTTAGCTCTATTGATCGGTTTAGCGATCGGCTGTTATCTTTTAAAGCAATCGGGTCATGACATGCCTGTTGAGCCAAATCCTTGCGGGCCTCTTACGGTTTGAGATAGCTCGTCAGTTTCTTCAACCTCAACTTGTAGGACTGGCTTAATCACCATTTGAGCGATTTTCATACCCTTGACGACTTGAAATGCACGCTTGCTGTGGTTGATCAAAATTACGCCAATTTCGCCTCGATACCCTTCATCAATGGTGCCTGGGGTATTGAGCACTGTCACTGAGTGCTTCAGCGCCAAACCGCTTCGAGGCCGGATTTGGGCTTCAGTACCGGGGGGTAGGGCGATCGCAATTCCAGTGTGGATGAGCGCCACATCACCTGCAGCAATATCTATGTCATCAATGGAGTAGAGATCCAGCCCAGCATCTCCTGGATGGGCATAGGACGGAAGAATAGCTAAATCATGGATTTTTCGGATTTTGAGCTTCATTTTTGAACCAAGCTACAATTCCTGGAGCTACCAGCAACGGGTATAGGAAAAATTCTTGTAGAAATACAATTTTGGTGGGAAATCATCGGGAACCATCGGTTAATTTTGTCCTAGGCGGCTTAGGCAAAGGGGCTTTAACTTCGGCAACGGGAGATTCTAAGCCCAAATAGTTCGACAGCCAAAATACGCCTAGGTAAAACGGCCCAGTGTCGAGCAAGGCAGCGACTAGTTTAAACAGGTAGCCGTAGCCCATAAAGCGAATGAGCTGCGGCCACAGCTCTTGGCCTGCATCGATAGGCAGCGCCCCGGCGAGAAAGTGAGTAATCAGCACGACAGCGATGGTATCGACCAGTTGGCTGACCAGGGTAGAGCCGTTGTTGCGCAGCCAGAGGTGCTTGCCGTTGGTCAGTTCTTTCCAGAAGTGAAACAGATAGACATCGACAAACTGGGCCATCAGGTAGGCCAGCATTGAGGCCGTCACCGCCCCAAAGGTGAGGTTGCGAATTTCAAAGAAGACCGGCAGTCGCCCGGCGGTATCGCGCAATAGCTCACCCGTAGCTGGATCGGTGGCCTCAAACCCCGGCAGCACGCCCCCCAGCCACACGATAAATAGCACCCACAGGTTGAGCAGCAGCCCCACCCAGACCACCTGGTTGGCCCGCTCCTTGCCGTAGAGTTCAGAAATCAGGTCGGTGCAGAGAAAGGTCAGGGGGTAGGGCAGCACCCCGACCGCCACGGTGACGGCAAAATCGCCCCAGGTAAATATGTTGATAAACCGGCTGATCCCCAGAATATTGAGCATCCCCAGGGTGCCAAGAAACAGCCCCCCGAGCACCAAAAATACGACTTCGCGGCGGGCTTGCAGATATTCCGGTACGGGGCCATAGACCGCCGATGCTGAAGGCTCTGTTTCCATCGGTCGTTATCTCTGCGGAAAGGATGGCCAAATTGATCGAGCTGACTAATCGGGTGTGAGGCACTTGGTCTAGCCGAGGAATTCGCCAGTTTGTAGGCGGCTGCCGTTGACGAAATCGCCCCCTGCCTGAGCCTGCTTGCCGCTGGGTTTGACCTGGCGTAGCAGCAGCAGCCCGTCGCCGGTTTGAACGACAGGGCCTTGGCCCTTGAGCAATCCCACCAGGGTTCCCGGGGGAGTTGGAGGGGCAGTCTCAGCCATAATGGCCTCCACCACCTCTCGCATGGCCACCAGTTCTGAGGGCAGTTCTGTCCAGTAAGGCTCTCCCAGGGGAGCCGTGGCCATAATCTTGAGCGGCTGTCCTCGAAAGGTGGTGACGCAGTTGGGGTAGAAGCCCCGTACCTGGTTGTGGATTGCGATCGCCCCCTTGCCCCAATTCAGCTCAAAATCGTCTTTTTGAATCAGCGGCGCGTAGGTGGCCAGGGCCTCATCCTGGGGCAGGGGGCTAAGAATGCCATCGGCCAGGCCATGCAGGGTTTCTACCAGCAGCCCGGCGCACTGCTGAGCCAGAGTCGTTGCTACCTCCCCAGCGGTGTCGAGCAGGCCAATGGGCAGGGTTGACTTGAGCAGCATGTCGCCCGTGTCCATGCCTAGGTTCATCAGCATGGTGGTCATGCCGGTGACGGTGTCGCCGTTGACGATGCACCACTGAATCGGAGCGGCTCCTCGGTAGGCAGGCAGGAGCGAGCCATGGCCGTTGATACAGCCCAGTCGAGGCATATCTAGAATGCGCTGGGAGAGCAGCTGACCGTAGGCCACCACCACAAAGGCATCGGCCCGGATCGCTTCTAGGGCGGCGAGGGTGGCCTCATCTTTTTTGATGCGGGTTGGTTGCAGCACTGGACAGTTGGCCTGGGCGGCGACCTGTTTGACGGGGGACGCATCTACCTGGCTGCCCCGGCCCCGGCGGCGATCGGGCTGGGTGACGACGGCGGCCACCTCAAACCCTGGCTCGGCCAGCAGCCGATGGAGGCTGGGCACAGCAAAGTCAGGGGTTCCAAAAAATACAAGTCGCATGGGTTAGTTACCAGGCACGATGCCAATTTCGACCCGCTGGTTGCGCTGCTGGTCAGCGGGGGTGGTGCCTACAGCGGTGGGGCGAGTTTGACCATAGCCCACCGGCACCCAGCGAATGCCGCCGCCCTCTAGCTGAGGGCTCAGGTATTGCTGCACCGCCACGGCCTGTTGCAGGGTGAGCTGACTGGCCAGGTCAGGGGATGATGCCCCGTCGGTATGGCTGCCCACCAGCAGGGTTGCGGCACCGTAGCGGCTTAAGTCGGCGGCAATGCTGTCGAGCAGTTGCTGACCCGAGGGGGTGAGAATGCTGCTGCCTGGCTCAAAGAGCAGGGCGCTGGGCAAAACAACGCGATCGCGCACCAGCGGAAAGCTCGGCTCCTGGTAGGGCACCCGAGCTACTGTCTCGGCCTCACCTGTCTCGGCCTCAGGCGATGGCTCTGCCGATGGAGCTTCTGCCGCCGCCGCTGCTGGTGCATCACCAGCTCCACCGTCGGCACCGAGCCGCTGATCGAGGCGCTGTAGACGATCTTCAAGGGTGCCGGTGGCGGGGGTGCCCAGGCTGGTTTCTAGCTCGCTTAGGCGGGCATCAAGGCTGGCTAGGTCTTGGCGCAGGGCGGTGAGGTCGGTTTGAATGCGATCGCGCTCCTCCTCCGGTACGGGCGGCTCAGCCTCTGGTGCAGCCGTGACACCAGAGGCTGCTGACGGGGAAGAGTCCATCGCTGGAGCCACCTCATCGACAACCCCGTCAACTGGGCCATCGCCCTGCCACCACCCGGGCAACTGCCGCAGCTTGCGTACGGTCTGACTGCCCTGGCGCAGGGCCGCCTCTGTCAGCGGCGGTTCGGGATTACGGGAGGGCACCGCCTGGGCCACTAGCATGCCAATTAGCCAGCCTACGCTGACCCCGGCACCCAAAATAATCAGGCGCACCACCAGGGTCCACAGCGCGTGCAGCCCCGCCCAAGGTCGATTGGGCGCAGGAGGCGGAACCGAGCGGGGAGCCGCCGGAGCAGGGTCTGAGGGCAACGGTGGCAGATCGGGGGAATCAGCCATGACGCGATCGGGCTAGAAACATTAGGCCAGCATCATAAGGGCATCGGCAGTGCTAGGAGACGAGCTATTGGGGCCAGCCATCCCAGGGATTGACCTCTAGCACACCGCTTTCGGTAAACACCACCTGAAAGTCGACCTGATTGGCGGTGCTGTCAGCCTCGGTAACCAAGTTAGGCAGGGGGGTTTCGTTCGCTAACAGGCCAGCGGCAGCGTTGACGGGCTCATAGCCCACCACCTCGCCCGCCTCGGTCAGGCGCACCCGAAACCGCAGATCCTCGTTGGCCGATAGGGGCTCTAGCTCATCCAAAATGCTGTCGTAGAGGTCGCTGTTGAGTTCACGGATGCGATCGCCGTCGGTCACTTTATCCTCTAGATCCGGTAGCTCAGCGGCTTCGACTCCAGGGGTTTCGGCCTCAGACGCATCAGCCCCAGACTGGGCCTCTGTCGGCTCCAACCGCACTTCCCCATCAGGGGTAAAGGTTGCCACAAACTGGGCCACACGCTCCCGCACTGGCTCTGCACCGGCTACCGGCACAAAGGTGAGCTGGGGCAGTGGGGTGTTATCGACCTCTTCTAGCGCCAAATCGTTCTCGTATTGATACCCCAAAATATCGCCGTCTTCAGAAACCGCCATCCGATAGGCTAGGTCGCCACTGGGTCGTGGCGCATCGGCCCAGGCCTCCTGCAACCGCTGGGTCACATCAGACTGCAACAGAGCAATGGTGGCCGCGTCGGTAATTGCTGGGGCACCCTCCAGGCGGTCTAAGTTATCGCCATCCGTAGCCACCGCTTCGCTAGATTCTTCACCATCGGCTCTAGGGGGTGCCCCAGACACTGCGCTCGCTGCCGCTGGAGCTGAGGCCTCAGACTCTGGGCGACTGGGCTCAAACTCGGGCGGGGGCACAAAGAATAGGGCCAGTCCGGCAGCAGCCAAGGCCGCCGCTCCCAAGGCTGCGGGGGCCGCCCGCTTCGTCATCGGTTCGGTGGGCCGCACCAGTCGTCGCGACACTGCTTGAAACTGGGCCTTCATGTCGGGCAGTGTTTGAGTGTCGGCCAGGAGCTGATCGACCGCTTCCATCAGGTCATAGAACTGCACTGTGGTGAGCTGGATATCCAGCGGCGGCAGTGCGTTGACATCGCTGACGGGCCCGCCTAGGGGCTGCTGCTGCACGATTAGATGGTGGTGGTAGGGGAGATCCCCTGGTTTGATCTCCACCATTGGTGGCGCTGACCCCGTCGTCCTGGGGTAGGGCACGCCGCTGAGCAACTGCTGACCGTAGCGGCTCACAGCGGCCACTAAACTGTCTAAAAATTCGCGTCCCCCGGCCAGGGTGGCATCGGTGGCGCCGGGCAGGTAGCACTCGGCATTCATCAGCACCGCCAGCGGCGACAGGGGGTCGTTGGCGTCAGCGCTGAGCCCCTCTAAAACCAGATTGCAGTGGGGCAGGGTATATTGCCGTCGAACGGTCATGATACTTCTCCGTCAAACAGGCTATTCCAAAGGCGCTGGGGGCCAAGTACCCCAGCACACAGCAGCAGTTCTTGCAAAAGCTCAAGGGCCAGCTCGTCGAGTTTTTCGTCGCTGCTGTAGGCAATCACCCCGGCGCGGCGCGGGTTCATGCGGGCGCGAAAATGGCTGCGAAACCGGCTCAGGTAGTCGGCCAAGCGAAAGTGGTGCTCGGGGGAGAGCTGTTTGTCAGCCAATTGTTGATAGCCTACCAGCAGCTGGCGCACCACCACCGTCAACCGCCGCGCCAGGGTGCAAATAATAATTACCAGGGCCTTGGCTTCTTCAATATCTAAAGGTCGCCGCTGGCTGTAGCGGCGCATGGGGTTGGTGCCTCGCAGCAACCACAGATGCACCCGACCTTTAACCAAGCCCTCTAGGCCGAGGTCGCGGACGGTGCCCAGCATGGCTTCGCCACCTCCGAGGTCAAGGGCCTCGATGGCCAGCAGCAGCAGGTCAATCTGAATGCGTGCCCGACGCGGGCATTCGTCGCTGGGCAACCCTGGGTTAGCAAGGCTGTCGAGCACTAGGGGCGGCTGGGGAGCGGGCGGGCTATCTACTGGCATTCAGCTCTAGGGTTAATACGAACAGCATTCTATCAAAACACAGTCAGGCTCTGCCCGTCCGGAGAAATTGCCGAACTACAGCCTTTGCAAGGGGCGTTTATGGTAACTCATGCAGCGGTCAGAGCAACAACCGGCCTCTGACAGAGAGCCCAGTTATTACTACTAATTCACATCGGCTAGCTTATTCATGCCCTTGATGTACCACTTGCCATCCTGGCGCACCAGGTCATACTGCATTCTCAGGGTGTCGTTGTAGGCGGCGTCAGCGTTTTCGACGCCAAACTCAAACAGCTTTGCCTGTTCAGAAACGACGGCGATCGCCTGCAAATTGTCAGCGGTCGGATCATCGGGTGTAACCGATTCAATCTCCACGTTGTGCTCGTATTCCCAGTACCAGCTTTCGGCGGCGGCGGCATCGGCCCGGCGAGTCCACTGGGTGAGCACCGGCTCGAGCAGAATATCGTCGAGGCGATCGCCCTGGTAGCTGTCACCTAACGCTCCCCGCTTGATGTCTAGCCATTCGTTAATCACCCGACCGGCCATATCGTTGACGCCAATCTCGGTGGGGGCGGGGGGCGCTTCTGGAATTTCGAAGGCGGGTTGGTCAACGCGAATAGCCAGGGGTCTGCCCGAAATTCTAGGGCCGCTGAAGGCGCTCGTAACCCAGCCCAAGGCCTGCATGGTGCCAAAGGCCAAGATGCCGATGCCCAGCACGCCTGCCGCGCCAACCAGAGCTACCCGACCCCAGTGAGGGGCCGTCCCACGATTGCGCCGCCCCGGGGCGACGGCGGGCGGTAGAGCCTGCCCTGTCGCCAAGGCGGTTGGTTCTGGCCTGGGTCTTGGTCCTGGCTTGGGTCGCCGTTCGGGCAAGGGCTTAGTCGGAGCCTCACCCCCCGGTGCGGTCATTTTGCCCTCGGGCGACAGCTGGGCGACCCGTTCGGCCACCGTGAGATCATCCTCGTCGTAGTCGCTGCGAGGCTCGGGGTCAGGACTATGATCCTCTGCCAATCTGAGCCGGGGCTCGGGCTGGCTCGGGCGACCATTGCCGTTGCGGGCAGTCGGTGTAGGATAAGCACCGTTACCGTTGCTGGTATGGGCTGGCTCAGGTGGACGGCGACTGCTGCCGTGAACCGGCTCAGGCGGACGGCGGCGGGCACCTTGAACCGATGGATTAGCGGGATTCGGCATGGTCGGTGCCCCAATGGGCAACGACCCCTCAATCGTGGGAAACTGAGCCGTTGGAAATTGGCCGGTTCCCGAGGCGTTGGTTAAGGAAGTTTGCTCAAACACCCCCTGGGGAGCAGGTGGCTGGCGCGATTCCGATCGCAGCTCCGCGCCCGAGCCAGTAGGCATAGTCTCTAGATAGGCCTGCACTTGGACATCGGCAAAGTAATCCTTGAGGGTGGCCTCTTGATCTTTGAAGTCGCGAAAGTGCGGAAACAGCTCGTCCTTGAGCCAGCGCTCGGCGTAGAGGCACAGGCCCGGCAGTAGGTCGGGCGACTGGCGCGAATGCTCGCGAATATAGGCCAGGGGCTCATACTCCTGGCTCATCTCCAGGGCGCGGTTGGCTTCCTCAGTTTGGCCGAGTAGTAGGGCGCACACCGCCTGCTCTAGGTGGACGTCTTGCTGAGCCCCCAGTCGCAGCAGCAGCTGTTTGGCGCGGCGCACTAGGGCGGGCTGGTGGCGGGCAAAGCCTCGGGCCAGCAGGGCATACACAGTCAGGTAGGTAGCCACAGGCGAGGGCCGACGGGCCTCGTGCTCAAACAGCTCCTGCTGCTCACTGGCGGTGAGATAGTCGCGCAGCTGCTGAATAAAGCGCAAAAAGTCGTCGATCGCTAGGCCGGAGAGGTCGTCCTCGCTGCCCTCAATGCCGCCTCGGTCTTCGAGCATGGTCTTGAGCAGCTTGAGTCCCTGGCGGCGCTCGCGGGTTTGGTCGAGGGGGCGAGCCAGCAGCTCCAGTACCCGGTAGGGCCGCAGCTTATACAGCTCGGTTTGAATCTCAGCTCGAATGTTGGGAAAGTGGTTGCCTCGGGCCAGCAGCTCGTGGCCGGTTTGCAGCGACTCGGCGGCAATTTCGTATTGGCGCTGCTGCCACTGCTCTCGACCCAGCTCTAGGCAGGCCAGGGCCAGGGTGAGCACCACGTCGTCCTGTGCAGGTTCGGGGGTGGCTAGACCGCCGCTGGCGTAGGGGTTAACTAGCTGAGGCTGGCCCAGCTGGAGCACCTGCTCGTACTCGCCCAGCTCTAGCAGCAGCAGCAGCGCCCCGACTAGCTGATCGCTCTCGATCTCAATTTTGGAACTCTGGGCCTCGCTGCCGCCGGGCTCGGTGGCCAGCGACCTGAGCGCTGCTTCTCCCGCATCAGCACTCACCTCTAGGCCGGGAATGCGCCCCTCGGGCAGGGGTTCGGGGGCCATGTCGACGGTGTAGGCGCTGGCGAGAAACCTGCTGTCGTAATTGCGGCGGCGATCGCGGTCAGACAGCACCGTATAGGCTTCGTCAATGAGCTGCTTGCGGGCCTCAATGGCGGCGGTGGAGAATTCGCGCCGGGGCAGCTGCAAGCCGCGATCGCGGTGGGCCTGTTTTAGCTGGTCGGCGGTCGCCTGGATGGGTAATCCTAAAATTCGGTAGTAGTCTAACGGAATTTGCACAGCTCACGTCCCCAACGGCGAATTCACTCGAAATAGTATCCAAAAAGATTTATTGCGGACTGTCTAAACCGCTGAACTTTATAGCTTACGCTGCGCTCCGCACCCTACGCTCCCAGGCCTTCGCCCCATAGCCACGGCCCATAACCCTGGTTTTGACCATCGCTTCCCCTAGACCGCGTCACTTTATTGCCCAACGGAACTCTGGGAAATAGCTACACCCTATCGCGTTTGCCCCAAAATCAGGACAAAAGTGAAGTTTATAACACATGTTCGCCGCCCCTGCCAGAGCGATCGCGACCCTTGACTAACCCAGCCAACACCATCCGGCTGGCCATCGTTCAGTCTAAGTCAGCTAGATGCTTCAGCGAGTCCCAGTGTTAGCGCTCAGTTCAATTAGGTTTAAAGACCATTCACCTCGTCGTCGAGCCTATTAAAAGTTGAATGAAGATCCTATGCCTGGCTCCAGACGGCTTCACATTGAGCAGCAGAGAGCAATCAGGGGGCACAACAGTCAGAATAATCTTGGCTCGATGGCCAAGGTGAACACTGTTGCCCGCAGCCCGGTCGGTATGATGAAGGGCATATCCCAGCCGGTTCTCTGCCCAAGGGGGGATACTTTTCGGTATAGTCAAATGTTGGACATCGCGGCGTAGGACCCAGCAAAACCCATGGTTCAAGAACGGACGTTACCCCAATTCCACGCTCCAGCAGCCCAGATCGCCCCCGAAGAGGGGCTGAGGCTCTATGAGGACATGATCCTGGGGCGCTTTTTTGAGGACAAGTGCGCCGAGATGTATTACCGGGGCAAGATGTTTGGCTTCGTGCACCTCTACAACGGTCAGGAAGCGGTCTCGAGCGGGGTGATCAAGTCGCTGCGGTCTGACGACTATGTGTGCAGCACCTACCGCGACCACGTCCACGCCCTCAGTGCCGGGGTGCCCGCCAAGAATGTCATGGCCGAGCTGTTTGGTAAGGAGACGGGCTGTAGCAAGGGGCGGGGCGGCTCGATGCACCTGTTTTCGAGCGAGCACAATATGCTGGGGGGCTTTGCCTTCATTGGGGAAGGCATTCCCGTGGCTCTGGGGGCGGCGTTTCAGTCGCGTTACCGCCGCGATGCCCTGGGCGACTCTAGCGCCGACCAAGTGACCGCCTGCTTCTTTGGCGACGGCACCAGCAACAACGGCCAGTTCTTTGAGTGCTTAAACATGGCGGCCCTCTGGAAGCTGCCGATTTTGTTTGTGGTGGAGAACAACAAGTGGGCGATCGGCATGGCCCACGAGCGGGCTACCTCCCAGCCCGAGATCTATAAGAAAGCCTCGGTCTTTGGCATGCCCGGTGTCGAAGTCGATGGCATGGACGTGATGGCCGTGCGCGAGGTGGCCCAGCAGGCGGTCGCCCGCGCCCGCGCTGGGGAAGGCCCCACGCTGATCGAAGCCCTCACCTATCGCTTTAGGGGCCACTCCCTGGCTGACCCCGACGAGCTGCGATCGAAGGCCGAAAAGGAAGCATGGCTGGCCCGCGACCCGATCAAGCGGTTTGAGGGCTACCTGCTAGAGCAAAATCTGGCTGACGAGGGGACGCTGAAAGAAGTGCGCGATCGCATCCAAACCACCATTGACGACGCCCTCACCTTCGCCGAAGAGAGCCCTGAGCCCAGCCCCGATGACCTCTATAAATATATTTTTGCCGACGAGTAGCTTTAGGGCACCGCTTCCTCCCAGCGAATCCCCATCGCCCTAACCCCCTACCCATTCACCCCCTACCCTATTTAGACCAAAGCAATGGCAGAAACCCTCCTATTTAACGCCCTGCGCGAGGCCATCGATGAAGAGATGGGCCGCGACGACACCGTCTTTGTTCTGGGCGAAGATGTCGGTGTCTACGGCGGTTCCTATAAGGTCACCAAAGACCTTTACAACAAGTATGGCGAGCTGCGCGTGCTCGACACCCCGATCGCCGAAAATAGCTTCACCGGCATGGCCGTCGGTGCTGCGATGACCGGCCTACGCCCGATCATTGAGGGCATGAACATGGGCTTCCTGCTGCTGGCCTTCAACCAAATCGCCAACAACGCCGGTATGCTGCGCTATACCTCGGGCGGCAACTACAAAATTCCTATGGTGATTCGCGGGCCTGGCGGCGTGGGGCGGCAGCTGGGGGCCGAGCACTCCCAGCGGCTCGAGGCCTACTTTCAGGCGGTGCCGGGGCTGAAGATCGTGGCCTGCTCCACTCCCTACAACGCCAAGGGGTTGCTTAAAGCCGCCATCCGCGATGACAACCCGGTGCTGTTCTTTGAGCACGTGCTGCTCTACAACCTCAAAGAAGACCTGCCCAACCACGAATACGTGGTGCCCCTAGACAAGGCCGAAATTGTGCGCCCCGGCAAGGATGTCACCATCCTCACCTACTCCCGCATGCGCCACCACGTCACCCAAGCGGTCAAAGGTCTAGAGAAAAAAGGCATCGACCCCGAGGTGATCGACCTGATTTCCCTCAAGCCGCTAGATTTCGACACCATCGGAGCCTCAATCAAAAAGACCCATCGGGTGATTATTGTCGAAGAGTGCATGAAAACTGGCGGTATCGGTGCCGAAATCATTGCCTCGATCAACGATCGCTACTTTGACGAACTCGATGCCCCGGTGGTGCGCCTGTCGTCCCAAGACATCCCCACCCCTTACAACGGTAAGCTAGAGACACTGACCATCGTGCAGCCCAAACAAATTGAGGCCGCCGTCGAAAACATGGTCGCCCTCAAGGTCTAGGGCCAAATCCTCGGAACCCTGTAGGGTGGGCACTGCCCACAACTGCCTAGTTCCTAGACGCCGCCCAATCGTCGCCGCGATCCCAGGGGCACAGCCCATTCCAGGGGATCACTATCCGCACCCACACCGCAGCAAATCGCAATGGCAAAATATCGAGCTTGGCTAGGGGTTATTTTGGTGCTTACCATCGCCTCCGTGGTGGTGATTACTAAGATACCCACCCGATTAGGGTTAGACCTGCGAGGGGGCTCTCAGCTCACCATCCAGGTGCAGCCCACCGCCGCCATCCCCACCATTACTGAGCGGGAGCTGGAGGCGGTGCAAACCGTAGTCGAAGGCCGAGTCAACGGCCTGGGCGTTTCGGAGGCGGTGGTGCAGCAACTGGGCAACAACCAGCTGCTGGTGCAGCTGCCCGGCGTCAGCGATCCTCAGCAGGCGGAGCGGGTGTTGGGGGGCACGGCTCAGCTCGAATTTCGCGCCCAGCGGCCCGGCACTGACCAGCAGCTCCAGATCGAAAATCAGGTGCTGCAAGGGCACCTGGGCGAGCTGGCGGCGCTCCAGGCTACCCTGCCTACCAATGGGGAAATCAACAGCGACACCCAGGCCCGCATTGATAAGCTCCAAGCCGATATCACCGCTAGCGAAAAGGCCGTGGCGGCTCTGTTTGAACCCAGTACCCTGGGTGGGGATAAGCTGACCGATGCGATCGCCCGGCCCACCAGCGGCACCCTCTGGGAAGTGGTGATTCAGTTCAACAGCGAGGGCGGCAACGAGTTTGCTGAGATCAGTAAGGCGATCGCCGGTACCGGTCGCACCATCGGTATCTTTCTCGACAACCGTCTGCTGAGCGCGCCAACAGTTAACGTGCAGTACGCTGAGACTGGCATCACCGGGGGCAGCGCCGTGATCTCTGGCAACTTCACTGCCGAGTCGGCTCGCGACCTGGAAATTCAGCTGCGCGGTGGTGCCCTACCGCTACCTGTAGAGGTGGTTGAGAATCGTACCGTAGGGCCTACCTTGGGCCGCGACAGCATTCAGCGCAGCCTCTACGCCGGTATTGCTGGTTTGGGATTGGTGCTGGTGTTTATGGCGGTTTACTACCGTCTGCCCGGTGTTCTAGCCGATATCGCCCTGATCATCTATGCCCTGCTCACCTGGGCGGCCTTCAACCTGCTGGGGGTGACCCTCACCCTGCCGGGAATTGCCGGGTTCATTCTCAGCATTGGTATGGCAGTAGATGCCAACGTGCTAATTTTTGAGCGCACCCGTGAAGAGCTACAAGCGGGCAAAACCCTCTACCGCTCGGTCGAATCGGGCTTCTACCGAGCCTTCTCAAGCATTTTGGACGGCAACGTCACGACCCTGATTTCCTGTTTGGCGCTGTTTTACTTTGGAGCCGGGCTAGTTAAGGGGTTTGCCCTGACCCTGGCCATTGGCGTGATTATCAGCATGTTTACTGCCCTGACTTGCACCCGTACCCTGATGTTCTTAGCCATTAGCCTGCCGCAGTTTCGGCGACCCAGCCTGTTTTGCCCTGGCTTAACCACTGCTCGCCCCGACCCCGTTCGCCCCTAGGAGTGCCCCATGAAGCTCAACATTATTCAGCAGCGCAGCCTGTGGTGGGGAATCTCAATAGTGCTGGTGCTGGTCAGCCTAGTGGCTATGGC
This sequence comes from Phormidium tenue FACHB-1052, assembly GCF_014696675.1. GTDB lineage: Bacteria > Cyanobacteriota > Cyanobacteriia > Phormidesmidales > Phormidesmidaceae > Nodosilinea > Nodosilinea tenuis_A. The sequence goes on along the minus strand of NZ_JACJQN010000004.1, from coordinate 182,283 downwards.
GATTTCGTGGCAGCAGCTGGGCGCGCCCCTCAAGCCCGGTCTAGATTTTGCCGGAGGCACCCGGCTACAGCTAACTCGGGCCTGCGTGGTTACCGATAGCTGCACCGAACCACTAGAACTGGCAGAGGTTCGGCAAGTGTTGGGGGATCAGGGGCTCGACTCCAGCAGTCTTCAGCTTTTAGGGGAAGACCAACAGGTGCTCTCGATTCGCACCCGTACCCTGACTGTAGACGAGCGCGCTCCTCTGCAAAGCGCACTCGACGAGGCCATCGGCCCCTTTGATCCCGGTTCTACCCAGATTGATACCGTCGGGCCGGTGGTGGGGAAACAGCTGTTGGTGGCAGGCTTGTTGGCGCTGCTGGTTTCCTTTGCTGGAATTGTGGCCTACATGAGCCTGCGCTTTAAGCTCGACTATGCGCTGCTGGCGATTTTGGCTCTAGCTCACGACGTGATTATTACCGCTGGCGTGTTTGCCATCTTGGGGCTGGTGCTCGGCGTCGAGGTCGACAGTCTGTTCATCGTGTCGCTGCTTACCATCGTGGGCTTCTCAGTCAATGACACGGTGGTGATTTACGATCGCGTCCGTGAGAACATGAAGCTCAGCCCTGGCAGTCACATCAACGACATTGTCGATAGCGCCGTCAACCAAACCCTGGCCCGCTCAATTAATACCTCGCTGACGACTACGCTGCCCCTGGTGGCGATCGTCATCTTCGGCGGCCCCACCCTGAAATATTTTGCTCTGGCGCTGATTGTCGGCTTTGTGGCCGGAGCCTACTCCAGCATTTTTGTAGCCAGCTCGCTGCTGGCTCTGTGGCGAGAACGCACGGGCCAAGCCTACAGCGATGACCCTGACTTGGTAGAAGCTCAGCCCGAAACCCAAAGCTGACGGTTAACCATGGGCACCCCTAGCTACCCTGCGCCTCTGGAGCACCTGCGGGCGATTATGCTACGCCGCTGGTGGGCCATTAGCGGGTTGCTGTGGCTGACGGTGGCTCCCCTCAGCCTGTGGAGCCTGCGCCCTGAAATTGCTCAACTGCGCCAGTATTTCACCTGGTCAACGATGCGGTTGGGGTTGGCCTACAATCGTCCTGCTGCCCTGGGGCTAGGGCTGTGCGTAGGTTTGACTGTTGCTCTACTAGTGGCCGAGAGCCGCTATATTTTGTGGGGCATGACCAAGGACGAACAGCGGCGGCTAGAGAAACAGTGCGATCGCATTACCGCCCAGGGGCCATCCCACCCCCTCTGGAAGCAGATCCATCGCGATTAACTTGGTGGAGGGCTAAAGGTGGCCATTCCAGACATGACTCAGCGCCCCTGCGTGACATTGGTACCAAGATGTAATTTCATAGAACAAGGCAATTAACCCCGATTCCCCGGTGGGAAACCGGAGTTGCTTTGGTCAGCCAGGCCATGGCTCAGCCTCAAATTTTTCGTGTTTCATCAGCAGAAGGCAGCGGTATCTCCATGACTCTACACAAAGACGGTATTGCCCCCCACGGCGGCACCCTGGTCGATCGACTGGCGACGCCTGACCAAAAAGCCCAGTTCTTAGCTAAAGCCGACACCCTACCCCGCGTCACCCTTGACGAGCGGGCCTTCTCTGATCTGGTGATGATTGCTATTGGCGGCTTTAGTCCCCTCAGTGGCTTTATGAAGCAGGCTGACTACGACACCGTGGTCACCGATATGCGCCTGGCTAACGGTCTGCCCTGGGCAATTCCGGTCACGCTGTCGGTGGATGAAGCTACTGCGGCACCCCTTGTGGAGGGCAGCCTGGTGCGACTGGATGATCCCACTGGCCGCTTTGTCGGCGTGCTAGAACTGGAAGAAAAATATACCTACGACAAAGCCCGCGAGGCTATGAACGTCTACCGCACCGACGACGAAAAGCATCCCGGCGTTAAGGTAGTCTACGACCAGGGAGCGGTGAATTTAGCTGGCCCAGTGTGGCTACTGGAGCGCGATCCCCATCCGCTGTTTCCCACCTACCAGATTGACCCGGCAGCGTCACGAGCACTGTTTCGCGATCGCAACTGGAAGACCGTCGTCGGCTTTCAGACCCGCAACCCCATCCATCGCGCCCACGAATACATTCAAAAGTGTGCCCTAGAAACCGTGGACGGTCTGTTTTTGCACCCGCTGGTGGGGGCCACTAAGTCCGACGATATCCCTGCCGATGTGCGCATGCGCTGCTACGAAATTATGGTGGAACACTACTTCCCCCAAGACCGCGTGATTCTTGCGATCAACCCCTCCGCAATGCGCTACGCTGGCCCTAGGGAAGCGATTTTCCACGCGCTGATCCGCAAGAACTATGGCTGCACCCACTTCATTGTGGGCCGCGACCACGCTGGAGTGGGTGATTACTACGGCACCTACGACGCTCAGTACATCTTCGATGAGTTTGAGCCGACGGAGCTGGGCATTGTGCCAATGAAGTTTGAGCACGCCTTCTACTGCACCCGCACCGGAGGCATGGCCACCTCTAAAACCAGCCCCAGCACCAAGGACGAGCGGATTCACCTGTCGGGTACTAAGGTACGGGAGATGCTGCGCCGCGGCGAACTGCCCCCCCCTGAGTTTTCTCGGCCCGAGGTGGCGGCGGAGCTGGCTAAGGCCATGCGAGTTCCCGAAGCCGTCAGCTAGTAGGATGCAATCAACTCGGTGACACTGAAACGACGGGCGTTTTTGCAGCAGGCGAGCTTGGCTCTAGGGGCGCTGGGGGTAGGTGGTTCGGCTTGGCTGTCCACCTACAGCCGTTACCAGGAGGCCCTGGCCAAGCCCGCCCGGCGGCGGCTGGCCTTGCTGATTGGCATTAATACTTACCCCGATCGCGCTCTTGACCCCGGCGTTGCCCAAGATATTGCCCTCAAGGGCTGTGTCACCGATGTGGAACTACAGCGACAGCTGCTGGTGCACCGCTTTGGCTTTCAGCCCGCCGATGTGGTAACGCTAACCAACCAGGAGGCCACCCGCGCCAATATTCTCACCGCCATTGACGAGCATCTGGTGCAGCAGGCCCAGAGCGACGATGTTGTGCTGCTGCACTTCAGCGGCTACGGCAGTCAGGTGCGCGTGGTTGAGGCTGAGGCCTCGGATGCTCTCCAGGCCGCTTGGGTAACGGTCGATAGCCGCCTACCCAGCGAAGCTAACCCTGCCCTGGGCGACCTGCTTGAGGCCGAAATTATCGCTCGACTCAGACCTTTAGCCACCGCTAACTTGACCACCGTCATCGATGCGGGCAGTCAGGATGCGGGCTATCTGCGCTGGGGAAATTCTCGAGTTAGGTCTCGGCCTACAGTACCCACGGGGCTGCTGCCCTCATCCACGGAAATATTTCCCTTGCCGTTAGACGATCCCTGGCCAGGGCTAGTGCTGCGGGCGGCTGACATGGGTCGACTGGTATTAGAAAGCCAGTGGGACGGGTTTAGCGCCGGAGTTTTCACCTATGCCCTCACCCAAAGCCTGTGGGAAACAGAACCTAACTCCACGGCTAGGGTCTTGATCCAGCGCGCGAGTTCGCGGCTCCAGCGATGGGTGGGGGCTGACCAGCAGCCTGGTCTGAGCGATCGCCTGCCCCTTCGCACCAGCCCAACGGCCTACGGTCTACCCCCCCAACTGCCGCCAGCGGCAGGGATAATTTTGTCGGCCAGCGATGAGCGCCCTTTGACCGCCTGGTTGGGGGGGGTGCCGCCCCAGGTGCTGCGTTACCTACAGCCTGGCTCTCGCTTAGTTGCCGGAGCTGATTCACCGGCCTTGCTTTTGCGGCTGGAGTCGCGTACGGGCCTAAAAGCAGTGGTTCGGCCATTGGAGGGCGAGGTTTCTCCGCCATCGCTTGCCCATCAGCCCCTGTTCGAGCAGGTGCGGCGGCTACCCCAAACTATCGATTTAATTGTCGCCCTCGACAGTCAGCTTAAGCGGGTGGAACGGGTGGACGCCACCAGCGCCCTGGCGGGTATCCCCCTGGTGACCTCGGTGACCGCTGGCGAAAAGGCTGCCGACTGCCTGTTTGGTCGCCTGCCCATTGGCCCGGTTTCCACCCTGACTGCGGCCCTGCCCAGTGCTGAGGAGGCCCAGCCCAAGCTGGGCGGCGATGCTCGGGGAGCCGCCCAGGGGGGAGAACGCCCCGCTGAGAGCAGCTATGGGCTGTTTGCCCCCAATCGCACCCTGCTGCCCGGCACCATGCTGGCCAAAGAAGAGGCGGTGAAAACAGCGGTCAACCGGCTCACCCCCTACCTGCAAACCCTGCTGGCCCTCAAGCTGGTGCGGCTGACCGAAAATCATGCGGCTTCTCGGGTGGGAGCGGCGGCGCTGCTGGAGGCGGTGCAGCCCAAGCCCATGCCGCTGCTGGTGCAGACCACCGAACGCAGCCCCACCGTCACCTGGCCTGTGGCGATGCGCCAGGCCCAGAAGGCCGCGACCGATGACCCGATTATGCTGCCCCGCGATGGTCGCATTGGCTATCGCCTGGCCAACACCTCGACCCAGCCCCTGCACCTACTGTGGATTAGCTTTGATAGCCGGGGCGAGTGCAATGCCCTGATGACACTGCCCAATGCGATCGCCGCCGATGGGGCCGAAGTACCCGCCGCTGCTATGCCCCTGGAGCCGGGTCAGCTCGTGTCTATCCCCGCCGATGGCGCGGGCTGGGCCATGGCCGGGGCAGCCACTTGGGTAGAGGCCTACGTCATTCTCAGCACCCAGCCCTTCGAACAGTGCCTAGCGGTGCTGGGCGATGATCCGCCGTCGCTGACTACAGGTTTTCGCCCAGTACCCCAGCCCCTGCGACTGGCCCAGGCGCTGCTGCAAGACCTCAGCGCCTACCCTGACGAGGAGAAGCCAGTCCCCGACTACTACGCCCTGCACCACGATCGCTGGGCTACCCTGAGCTTTCGCTACGCCATTGCCTGAGGCCTATGTCTTGAGCTTGCTTGAGCAACGGACGGCTAGGCAATCAGCAGCCCGATCGCACCGCCGATCCCCAGCCCCAGCAGGCAGGTCAGCAGCAAAATCAGGCTGGTTTTGCGGCCCTTGTTGCGCCGCAGCAGGCGATCGCCTAGAGCTGCTGTCGTCAGGCTGCACAGCACCGCCAGCAGTACCGCCAGCAGGCTGTAGAGAGCGATTTCTAGAAATGCCCTGCCGATGGTCAGCTCATCGAGGTTGTCGGTGCCCAGGTGATTGAGGGCGATCGAAAGTGCCACTGCCAGGGCCGTGCCCCCCACGATGCTGCCCAGCACCAGCAGGTTGGCCGTCAGCCACCGAAATCGCTTCAGCGCTTCGGGGCCTGCCAGAGTGCCCCCCTGTACGACGGTGCCAGCGGCGGCTATGGGCCACACCCAGGGGCTGGCCAGGGCAGTCAAAATCATCCCGGCAACGGCATAGAGCAGGCCGCACAGCAGCCACAGCCCAAAAAAAGGGCGGCGGGTCGAAGGTCGTCGTGCCGGACGCTGACGCGGTTGACGATTGAAGCCGGAGCGACGGCGCTGGGTCGGTTGGTTCATAGCAGACAGACCATAGACCGGTAAAATCCTAGGCTCTAGTTTGCCAGGAAGCGGAGCATTGTGCAGTAACCTGGTCATAATCCCTGTCATTTCGTCAATGAGTGTTCCCGTTGCTGCGCTAGTTCAAGGGTTGTTGGCGGCTTCTAGTTTGCTGGTAGGGGCCATTTTAGGCATTGCCTGGCGACCGGCGCGATCGCTCACGGCGGCAATCATGGCCTTTGGCAGCGGCACGTTGCTCTCTGCGATCGCCTTCGACATCACCCTACCCGCCTACCAGAGCAGCGGCTTTTTGCCGCTGGTAGCGGGCTTTGCCCTGGGCGGCACCCTATTTACCGTCATCGTCGGCTACATCGACAATCAGGGGGGCTTTATTCGCCACCCGTCGTCGTCGCGGCGGTTTCTCTACCACCACCGCCAAGACGAAGCCTCGGAAGTACTCGATCGCATCGGCCACATCGAAGTGCTCCACAGTCTTTCCCCCGACGAAATGCAGGCGATCATTCCCCTGCTCAAGCCGCTCCAGGTCGAGGCGGGGATGGTGCTGTGCCAGGAGGGTGCCCCCGGCAACTCTATGTTCCTAATTGTGGAGGGGGATGCTGAGATCTACAAAGGCCCCCAACGGCTGGCCGCTTTGGGCTCTGGAGAAATCTTTGGCGAAATGGCGCTGCTGACCGGCGAAGAGCGATCGGCGACGGTGGTCGCCAAAACCCCTATGGAGCTCTACGAACTCGACAAAGGTGATTTTGACGCCATGCTCACCTACGCCCCTCAGCTCTCCAGCGGGCTGAGCCGGATTTTGGCCCGGCGGCTGCGCGAAACTACCCAGTCCACCGCCAAGCTGGCTCCGGTGGATGACGACCACTGGCGGCGGCAGGTGCTCGACAGCGTTGAGGTCGATATCCCCATCTCAGAACAGCAGTTTAAAGAACTCGCCCAAAGCTCGGCCCCCTTGGCCATTCTGGTGGGCACCATGATTGACAACATTCCCGAGGCGCTGGTGATCGGCTTTCACGTGGGCACAGGTCACACGGGGGCGTCGTTCTTAATGGCGGTGTTTATCTCCAACATTCCTGAGGCTATGTCCAGCTCCATTGGCATGCGTCAGGCGGGCACCTCGGCCAGTCGCATTTTGGCCCTGTGGGGTGGGGCGGTGCTGCTCAGCGGGTTGGTTGCCATGGTGGGCAGTCAACTGGTGCCGGTGGTGTCGGAATGGATGCTTGCCATGGCCAAGGCCACCGCTGGCGGGGCCATCCTCGCCATGGTCGCCAGCACCATGATGCCCGAAGCCTACGAAATGGGCGGCGGTTCGGTAACCTTTTCCACCATTGCCGGTTTTTTAGTTAGCTTTTGGCTAGCCTCCTCGGCGTTTTGAAGTTAGCTAATCTTTGCCCGGGCAAAAATCTGGATGGATTCCCAATCCTGCACCATCAATCGTCAGGAAAATCGATAGCAAATCCAACGTTTGCCCTGCCCTGGCTCACTATCACCAGCACCAGGTATTGAGACAGATTGAGTCTGCCAACTTCCCGCCAAAATCTGTACTCCCTTTTGCTCGCCGTCGGATCGCTATTCCTCGGGGGGCAACTCTGGTGGAGGGGCGGCGGCATCGAGCAGGTTGGCCTTAGATTGCTTCAGATCTTTCCACAGGCGCTTAATTTGGTCGTAGGCTTCGTCAGCCGACATTTTGCCGCCGGTCTCCAGGTTGCAGACTAAGGAAACCCGCTGAGCGAACTCCTGCAGGTTAGCGTTAAACGCGAGCTGCTGAGGCGTAAATTCACCCCAGTACTTGCTGCGGGGGAAAAGGAAATTTTCCTTGGCGGTGGGTTGGTTGTCGGTCATGGCACCAGCGGGTGGAGGGCATAGCTCTTACCTTACATTAGATAAATTTTTGCCTGCTGGCGGCGATCGCAATTCTGACTGTGGTCTGCAAGTGGGCAATCAGTGGGGTTATGGTGGTTGGTGCGGTGGCAGTCAGCGGAATCTCTCTGTTAGCGTGATCTCTTGGCGAGCAAGGGCGGTGAACGGGGCAGTGGGGCGATCGCAAAAAAACTTGACGATCGATTTCCACCACCCAGGGGAGCTGTCGTTTAGATTAAGTTAACGATTAGAGAAAATTTGGGTACTGTACTCCTAGCTTAACTCTGTACCATTGCTCGACCCTGGCCGCTGCCCCCTGCGTTGAATCTTTCTGCCGTGCGATCTACAGTGTCTTGCTTGAGTCTGCTCTCCCCCCTCAGTCGATGGTGCTGGGGCGCGATCGCAGCCAGTGGATTGCTGGTGGGCGGGCTAGCAATGGCCCCTTCGGCAGCGGCAGCCGATTCGGTAACGGTGCGGCTGGGGCGACTGTCTCAGACGGTCAGCCTTGACGATCTCCAGTCGTTTGCCGCCACCGGTGAGGTACCCCCATCACTGCGGCTCTATCGGCCCCTGCTCAACGCCAGCCTCCAGGATGTGCTCCAGGGCGAAATTGCCCTCGAACCCGAGGTGGGCCAGGTAATTTTAGATGAAATTTTGCAGACCCCCGGCGGCGCACGGCTGCTTGATACCCTGCGGGCGATCGCACCTAACCTGGCCGCCGCCGACCTGCGCGTCACCCTAGAGCAGGTGTCTGAGGCGGAGGCCGGGCTTACCCTGCTGGGCATTTTGCGAGCCATGCCCCAAGACACCCTAGAAATTGATGTGGGCACCCTGCTCACCCTGGCCTCTCAGTTTCGCCTCGCGCAGATGGAGAGCCAGGCGCTTGGCCGAGTGCTGCGCCAGAATCCGGCTGAAACTGCCGTACCTGACCCGCTGCTGGGGCCTGATCCCTTTGCTATGGGTACCTCGGCGGTTGAGCGCTGGGAACTGGTGCTGCGCGATCACAGCCGCGATCGCAGCATCCCCATCGATATTTACTGGAGCAAAGACAGCCACGGCCCGCTGGTGGTGATCTCCCACGGGTTTGGGGCCGATCGCCGCTTTTTTGCCTACTTGGCTGAACACCTGGCCTCCCACGGGCTCACGGTGGTCTCAGTAGAGCACCCCGGCAGCAATGTTGCCGCCCTGCTGTCACTGCCCACCGATAACCTGCCTGAGGCCGCTGCCCAGAGCCGCATTTTACCTGCCACCGAGTTTCTTGACCGGCCTCGCGATATCAGCTACGTGCTCGATCGCCTGGAGAAACTCAACACCTACTCCTACAGCCTGCGCGATCGCATCAACACCGACCAGGTAGCCTTCATTGGCCATTCCCTGGGTGGCTATACGGGGTTAGCTCTGGCTGGGGCGGCGCTCGACCTGCGATCGCTTGAGGCCTACTGCCAAACCCTCAACCCCGTCAACGTCTCCCCTGCCGACTGGCTTCAGTGCGCCGCCCAAGACTTGCCCGTAAAATACGCTAACCTGCGCGACGACCGCATCACCCAGCTCATTGTGGCTAACCCCCTCACCGGAGTGCTATTTGGTGAGGCAGGGCTGAGCCGGGTGCGGGTGCCCACCCTAGTGCTGGCCGGCACCCACGATACCGTCACTCCCATGGCCAGTCAGCAGCTGCGTCCCTTTATGCAGCTACCCACCGATAAGTATCTTGTGACCGTGGTGGGTGGGTCGCATCTGAGCGTTGGTGATCCTAACAACCTCAACGCCGACCTGGGCCGCATTCCGTTTATGGCCGAGCTGCCCGACGTTACCACCGCCCCCCTGCGCATCTTTCTCCAAGGGGTGAGTTTCAGCTTTATTATGCAGCAGACTCCCGAAGCCGAAGTCTATAGCCCCGCTTTAAACCCCGCTGTGGCCCATGCGTTTTCGACGACGACCATGTCACTGCGCTTGAGTCAGACCGTGCCTGAGGGGCTGGCTGCCTGGCCCCGGCTGCGCCAAAGCGGGCCGCACCGCCAAGAAGGTCTGATCAGCTACCTGCCTTCTCTCCTCCACCTTGAGGCACTGGCCATTCAAGACCAGGTTCGGGCGCTCCAGCATCAGATGATTGCCTATCTGCGCCACTCCCCCCCCTCCCTAACAGCGATATATTGGCCCTGGTTGGTGCCCCAACTGCCAATGCAGGCCAACCAGCCCGGCAGCAAACCAGCCGCCGCTCAGTAGCGGCCTATGTTTTGGCGCTTAGCCCCGTCAACATGAGCTAGTGATATGAACCCAAAGCCACTATCCCTAGGAATCCATGGTGTACCCGTCGGGCATGATGGTGCCGTGGACATCGGTACGTCGCAGGTTGGTGTAGTCGAGTTTGGCGTTGATCATGACCGCATCGGTGAGGTCAGCCCCGCTGAGATTTGACCAGCTCAGGCGAGTGCGATATAGGGTCGCTCCCCGCAGATTGGCTCCCCGCAGCGAGCTCCAGCTCAGATTGGCCCCGCGCAAATTGGCATAGGATAAATTGACATTCACCAGGTTGGTGCTCGTCAGCTTAGCCCGGCTCATGTCGGCCTCCTGAAAATCAGCTCCCTCAAGGGTCGCTCCAGTAAACACCGCCCCCACTAGCACCGCTCCCCGCAGAATGGCTCGGTTCATCAGCGCACTGGTCATGTTGGCGTGTTCCAGGTTAGCGCCTTCCATATTCGTCGCCAGCATTCTGCCCCGGCTGAGGCTGGCCTCACTCAGCATGGCTTTGTGCAGCGTAGCGTGGTCGAGCACGGCTTCGTTGAGGTTGGTTTCGCGTAAAACCGCCTGGGTTAGGTCGGCTCGCACCAGGTTGGCGCTGCGCATACCCGCCTCGCTCAGGTCGGCTTCCACTAGGCGAGCATCGGCTAAGTCAGCCCCAATTAAGTTGGCTAAAATCAGCGTGGCTTGGTCAAAATTGACGTCGGTGAGCTTAGCTTCGCGGAAGTTGGCCCCCACTAACGTGGCTCCAGCAAAGGTCGTATTTTGCAGATTGGACTGACGGAAATTGGCCCCGCTGAGGTTTTGTCGACTCAGGTCAGCGCCAATTAGCTGAATGCCGCGAAAGTCTCGTTCTCCAGCCGCGTAACGCTCTAGGAGATCGGCAACGGTTATATCTATAGGTAGGTCAGGCAGTTGAGAACTGAAAAACTGGGAACTAGAAGGGGGCGTTTCCAAAGAAAATCCTCAACGGCAACGATAATTAGGGGTTGAGCTACAAATCTCAGCGTTTCAGGTCGCTGGAGTAATTTAGGCAAAAAAGAAGTGTCATTTGCCCTAGGCCGGATGTTTTAGGATAACCAGAAGCCTGCCTTCGGTAAACGGTTGCCTGACTATGACAGTTCTGATTTCTGCAACCTTAACAGTTCTCAATCTGCCCTACCGGGTGAGGCCAGAAAAACCAGCCGATTGACTCAGGCCATCGGCTTTAGTCGTTCAACCCTAGCCCATCCCTAGCGGGGGCGCGGCACAGATCTTTACCTAGGGTATGCTAAGTCTGGATTTTAGGTCGTTCTAGCCTGTCGTCTTGGTCGCTTATCTATGCCCCGATCGCTGCTCACCCTTCTGCGTCGCCGCCTATTTTGGCTCACTCTGCTGCTGACGGTGTGGCTCCTGTGCAGTGGTCAGGCTCCGGCGGGAGCGATGGCGCTAAAAGGCCAGGGGCAAAGTCTGGGCGATCGCCTAGCGGCGTTTCCCCAGTGGGGTACTAAGCCCGCCTTGCCTACGGCCCAAGGTGACTTGATCTACCCTGACTGGTTGCAGGGCAAGTGGCAGCTAACCAGCACCCTGGTTGATCTGGCTGCCCCAATGGCTCCTGAGGTGGTGACCCCCGGCTTTGAGGGCAACCGAGCCCAGCTAGATCTACCCGTGACCTGCTCGGTGCAGTTTGTCGCAGCGCCCCAGGGGGCACGGGGGCCATTGGGGGCAGCGCAGCGTTTAATTCCTGCTGTAGCCGGTTCGCCTCAAACCGTGGCCGATCGCGCCTTTAATGGGTTCAGTATGGCCCGCGCCTACCTAGGAACAGCGGTGCAGGCGGTCAAGGTAGACCCTAATAATCCTAACCGCCAGGTGACGCTGCTGAAGGGCGATCGCCAGCTTGAATCAACTGTGACGGCCCGAGCCGTTGAAGTGCCTGGGGAGGCTGAGTTTATCACTGTAGAGCGATTCCAGCAGGTGTTTCGGGGTGGCGTTGCGGTTCCTTACTTCAACGAAGTGGAAATTACTACCGCCTACCGCCGAGCGGCAGATGACTCTGGAGCAAGATCCACCGATCGCATAGGGGCCGACCAGGTGACGGCGGTGTATTTATCGCCTCAAGATCCTGATTTTCTCAAGGCGCAAAATCGACCTGTGGCTCTGTATCGCTATCGACTGGAGCTGGTGCCGATATGAGCTGAGTACGGGCGTCAGTGGGCTATTCTGACCAAATCTACACCGTTGAACCACGCTTCCGAAGGCTGTTGTCCTGCCTCGCCGCTCTTCTAGCGGCTCACTCAGAGCGTTCTTGATGCAAATTTAATTTACTGGCACTTCAACGCTGCAACGAATCGCAGTAGCATGGGCATGGGCTCGAAATAGCCTTTGGCTCCAAGCGAGTATATGCTGACGCTAACGATAAATTCTTTGCATTTGCAATTGTTCTCTCGATTAAATTTGCTTTGCCATTGAAAAATGCGCTGATCTTAAGGATGCCTGTTCAATCAGGCTCAGGCGCTTTGAAGCTGCTTTTGTAATTTTTTGTCTTTCCTGGGCAAGCTTGGCTGCAAGCTAGCTTGCCAGGCTTTAAACAGACTGCAATCTCGAAATTTCTAGGCAAAATTGTTGTGCCTTAAGCTGCCGGACGCTTGGCGGTTCTGGTTTTATGACTGGTCGGTGCGCTCCGATTTGTGCAGCAGTGCCTGCTTTCCCTTGTAATTCTATTGGAAGATAGCCATGTCCGGCTCCCAGACAGCCAATCAATCTTTGCCCAATGCTGCTCGACCCTATCGAGTTGCGATCGCAGGCACCATTACCAACGCCGCTACCGGCGACATCATGCCCCAGGCGGTGGTGCGCATTACCGCTGCTCCGGTAGCCTTTATCGAGGAGATACTGGCGTTTTTAGTCGCTGCGATCGCCCATCAGCCTGAAGTTCAGGCCAATTACAGTCACATGGTCGAAGACTGGCAGCGGTCTTTGGCTCCCCTAGCCCCAGCGCAGCGGCTGCTCGATTGTCTAGAGTCACCGCTGGCCCTAGCCCGCCCCGACCAAACCCAGAGCGGTGGGGATGGCCACTACTGCTTTTACGACCTGCCACCTGGTTCCTATACCCTCACAGCCACCTATATCTTGCCCCACCGTGGCCAAGGGGTGACCTCTGCTCAAGTGGAGGTACTCCACAGCGATCGACGGCTCAGCTTTGCGGCTGCGGATTTGGCCATTAGCCTGGTGCCGGGGGCTTGTCCGTTGCCGGTAGTGGGCGATTGCCTACCGTCGCCCTTAGTCGGCCCAGAGCAGGCTTGGCATACCCCAGCCGCCGCTTGCCCTAGGGCTGAAACTCTGTCTCGTTGAGCAGGGCCAGGGCGGTGCGCCACACCATATAGCCGTCCTGGTTGAGGTGCAGTCCGTCGGTGGTGAGGTCGGCTCGCAGGTAGCCGTCGCCATTGGTAAACAGCGGATACAAATCCAAAAACTCGGCCCCGGTCTCAGCGGCTACGGCCTTAAGCTGGGCGTTCACCGTGCGAATTTGATCGGGGGACACGGCCACTAGGCGATCGCGCCCTTCCCAGGTGGCCATCTCGCCGCCGTGGGGCAAAATTGACTGCACCACCACCCGCGTTTGGGGATGAGTCCGGTGCAGGTAGTCCACCATTTTGCGGACGTTGTACACCAGGTCAGCCTCAGAGCCGCCCCAGATCAGGTCGTTGATGCCCACCATAATGAACACCGCTTCGGGGGAAGTGTTGTCGAGCAGGTAGAGGCGATCGCGCAGCCCGGTCGATTTTTCCCCTGAGATGGCCTGGTTTAGCCAGGTTCTGCGCCCTGGCAGCATGTTGGCCGGAAACCACAGCGTCAGCGAATCGCCCAGCAAAACCGTTTGACTGGGAGCATCGATCGCAACCATCGCCTCCGCTTCGGCGGCCAGCAGCGCCACCCACTGCTCATAGTCGAGGCTGTGGCGCGTGCCCAAACCGGGTTCCAAGGGGGCCACGGTTGGCAGCGGGTCGGCAGCAAAGGCATTGGCCTGGGGCAGCACCGCATCCCCCGCCTGGCTCAGCTGCCGCAGCATCACCATCGCTGTGATAAACAGCAGCCCATTCAACACCAGCGACAGCAGCGCCCAAGGGGGAACTCCCTGGAGCCGATGCAGCGCCAAGCGAAACTGAAGATAGGGTTGAAGCGGTAAAGCCACAGCGATATACCTACAAACCTGGAGCTAGAGAACCAGCCCTGCCAATGGGTCAAATTGTAGATAGATTTTCCCCTACAAACCACTTTGCCGCGAGGGTTTTTTACTCGCTTTAAAGGATGGCACCAGGTAGGCTACACGTTGAAGCGAAACAGCATCACGTCGCCCTCCTGCACCACATACTCTTTGCCCTCACTGCGAACCTGGCCCTTATCTTTGGCCGTCGCCATTGAGCCTGCCGCCACCAGGTCGTTATAGGCCACCGTCTCAGCGCGAATAAAACCCCGCTCAAAGTCGGTGTGAATGACCCCAGCGGCCTGGGGAGCCACCATGCCCGCCTTGATCGTCCAGGCGCGGGTTTCCTTTGGGCCGGTGGTGAAATAGGTGCGCAGCCCCAGCAGTTCGTAGGTGGCGCGAATCAGGGTCTTGAGGCCGCCTTCTTCGACCCCGAGGGCTTCGAGAAAGTCCTTGCGCTCCTCGTCGTTCAAATCCACCAGTTCTGACTCTACCTGGGCCGAAATAACGACCACCTGGGCATTTTCTGCCGCCGCCACCGCTCGCACCTGCTCTACCCAGGCATTGCCGCTGGCCAGATCCTCTTCAGAGACATTGGTGGCATAGATGACGGGCTTGCGGGTGAGCAGCCCCAGGGGCTTGATAATTGCCTCGGCCTCGGCGTCGAACTCTACCTGGCGGGCGGCTTTGCCCTCGTTGAGCACCGGCAATATTTTTTCTAAAATGGCCAGCTCGGCCTGGGCCTCTTTGTCGGCGCGGGCCAGTTTGCGCACTCGATCGACCCGGCGCTCGAGCTGGGCCAAATCAGACAGGGCCAGCTCCAGGTTGATCACCTCGATGTCGCGCACCGGATCCACCGAGCCGGAGACATGGATGATGTCGTCGTCCTCAAAGCAGCGCACCACGTGGACGATCGCATCCACCTCGCGAATGTTGGCCAAAAACTGGTTGCCCAGCCCTTCGCCCTGGCTGGCCCCCTGCACCAGACCGGCAATATCGACAAACTCAACCCGAGCGGGCACAGTCTCGACAGAGCTAGAGATGTCGGCCAGCACCCGCAGCCGGGCATCGGGCACCGCCACAATCCCGACGTTGGGCTCAATGGTGCAAAAGGGAAAGTTGGCGGCCTGGGCCTTGGCGTTGGCCACCACGGCATTGAACAGGGTCGATTTGCCAACGTTGGGCAGGCCAACAATGCCAGCTCGTAACATGGGGTAACTCTAAAATGAAATTGCTAGATAGGTGTTTGCCAACTGCGGCAAACACCTATCTAGCATAGGAGAGGATGGGGCCATTGCGGAGGTGTTGCTATACCCTTAAGTCAAACCAAACCAACGACCGCAAAAGGGTGAGCTATGGCTGGAGTGACTGGGGCAGGGCAGCGGGTGCGGCCCATTCTAGTGGCAGGGCTGGTGGCGCTGGGGCTAGCGGGGTGCAGCACTCTGGGGTTGTCGCGATCGCCCGAGGGCACCAGCGAGATGAGCAACCAATACGTCGCTCAGGGGTTTCGCGGCAACATGCTGGTGAGCCGCATCAAGCCCGTGCAGATTCGTCTGCCCAGCGGCTGGAGCGCGGCCCCCGCTGGCACCCTGCACAACAACGCCGACCTTGAGGCCTATAACCTCGACGAAAACATGTTTTTGGTCGTGCTGGGCGAAAATCGCGAGGCGGTAGCCCCCGGCAATATCGAAGAGCAGGCCAATATTTATCTACAAATTCTCAAGGGTGGCTTTAGTCAAGTGCTAGCCAACCAGAGGCGCACCAGCGTCGAGCGCATCAGCAGTTTTCCGGCGGTGCAGTACGAGGTGCGGGGCGATGTGTCTGAGCAGGCCGTCGCCTACCTGCACACCACCATTGAAATGGGCGAAGAGTATTACCAGGTGGTGGTGTGGACTCCCGACGATCTGCGCATGGCCAACGCCGACGCCATGCGGGCCATAGTCGAGGAATTTCGCGCTGCTCAGCTTTAAGCGCCGCCATTCTGTGGCCTAATAGAGTCTGTGGCTTTGCGGCTATTACGCCTCGGCCTCAGCTCTTAGACCAAGGACATTGCCATGCTGCGCTGGCTTATTGCACTGTTTTCTACCCTAGCCGTTTTCCCCAACGCTATGACTGGCCTGAGTCGTAGTCTTGGTCTGGCCTGTGCGGCCCTGGTGCTGTGGCTCAGTCTGGGCGGACAGCCCGCTGCCCTGGCTGGCCTCACCGACGACAATTATGACGGCAATATCTTTGCTCTCTATGCTGGCAATGGGTCGCTAGTGCCGCCCAAGGTCAGCCTAGAGCAGTCGCTGCGCTACGGCAAGGCCGCTATTGTGGTGATCTACGTGGATGACAGCAGCGACTGTAAGAAATTTGCGTCGGTTGTTTCTCAGCTGCAAGCCCCCTACGGACGGGTGGCTAACTTTGTGCCGATTATGGCTGACGCAATTCCGGTCAAAGCCTCCTACGAGCCCTACGAGCCCGGCTACTACTTTAAGGATGCTGTTCCTCAAACCCTGGTGTTCAATGCCCAGGGGAAGCTGGTGTTTAACGAAGTTGGCCTAGTCCCCTACGAGGCGATCGACGATGTCATGCGAGAGGTGTTTGACCTACTACCCCGCACCGAGTCGGAAGAGCTGCGCCGCCGCCCCATCAACGAGGTGAACTCGGAGCTGGTGCCGGAGCAGTAGCGCTATCTTTAGAAAAGTTTGGTTCAACCACTGCTGGAAAGCTGGCGAAATTACGTTTTACCCAGTCCATGCCCACCTCATTGTTGAGCTTGATTTTTTGCGGACTGTTGGGGTAGATCTTGCCTAAAATATCGGCATCTTGATCGACCACCACTTTGCCAAAGTTGAGATAGCTGCGCCCCAGCAGATTGAAGGCGGGATGCTTCGCTAGCCCAAACAGCAAAATATAGGTGCGAGTGCGGTTTTCGGCCTCGGGCACAAACAGATGGCACTGCACCAGTTTGCCCAGGGGTGACTCTCCGTGAAAAATGACGAGAGACGGAAAGTGATTTTCGAGATGGGCCTCGATGGTGCCGGGCAGCAAAAACAAGTCTGGACGACGCAGTTTTTCCCCTAGGGCGTAGGGCGCGGTGGGCATGGCGTAGTAGGCATGGGATTCGTGTCCGCGATCGACGAACTGGTGGAACTGCACCTCGGCAATGCGAAACAGATCGCGGTGGGTGCCATTTTGGTGATTGTAATCATGCATGTTGAGCAGCATGGTGAGTAAGTCGGTTGCCACTGTGCAGTCGGCGGTGTGGCCGATGAAGGTGTAATCGGCTGCGATCGCCCCTAGCACCCCTGGAATTGGCACCTTGGGTTCATAGCCGCCATAGGACCAAACAAAATCGCCCTGAACAATCAACTCCAAAGGTTCTAACTGAGGTAGAGTTTGCCGATCGGAACCCGGCAGTACCGTGCAACCCCGACTATCAAACCCAAGAGCGTGGAAGGGGCAGACGACTCGGCTGTTGCTATCACCCGCTGCTTCGCACCAGCCTTCTGACAGCATCGCCCCCATGTGCGGGCAGGCGTTGGGCAGGGCATGAACCTCGCCTGCGCCATCTTTCCACAGGACGTAATCATTACCGTAGAGGGAAATTTTGCGGGGTTGGTTAGTAGTCAGCATAGACTTGTGCGCCGCCAGCCAGGGCGCACCGGGAAGCATGGACTGCATAGAAGCCTCCGATAGCTATAAAATTGTGAGAAATTCGTCGTGTTTAAAAAATATGACAGATGACTCGTATTCGTCAAGCAGTCTGCGTCGCCAGCCAAAGCAGCGGCGGGGCCAGCAGCGGGTCGAGAAAATTCTAGAAGCCGCTGCCCTGGTGTTTGACGAAGTGGGTTATGAAGCGGCGACTACCCACCAGATTGCGGAACGGGCAGGCACGGCGATCGGGTCGCTGTACCAGTTCTTTCCCGACAAAGCGGCGATCTTTAACGCTATGGAACTGCGCCACCTGGAGCGGGTACAGGCTATGTGGAGCCAGGCCAATGCCCAGGAATTTTGGCGGCTGCCGCTGAAGGAGATGCTGACTCAGCTAACCGCTGGCGTGGTGGCGCTGTTTGAGCAGCCGGTGTCGCGAGTAATGTTTGTGCAGTTTTACACGGCACGCGATCGCTTCCAAACCATCGATGACAGCCTGACTCAGGGGGCGATCGCATTTCTCTCCGCCATCCTGCACCAGCGCAATCCAGAGCTGCCAACGGAGCGGCGCAATCTTTTGGCGGAGGTCTGCGTCCACAGCTGCAATGCGCTGATTTTGGCGGCTCTGCGGCAGCCCGATGAAGAAAAGCGCGATCGCCTGATGCAGCAAATTCCAGTGCTACTGGCCGTGTACCTAGCTGCCGATGTGGGCGATCAAATTCACGGCCATGTAATGAATGTAATGATTTGCCCCCACTGCAAATCCCAGGAGCTGGCTAAAAACGGTCGGCGGCGGGGTAAACAGTGCTACCTCTGCAAAGTCTGCGGCAAGCAGTTTGTGCACCCTGCCGCCGCCGAGTCCCTATGAGTCTGGGCTTCCCTGCATGCCCTAAGGATGCCGCCTAGGGATTAGCCACTTGCTGTACCAACGGACGGAAGACTTCTACCCAGGGAGTCTGGGCTGTCGCCAGCGTGGGGTAGGGCCGATTGCTGTAGTTTTTGCCTACCTCCAGCGGAAAGGGCTCTAGGTCATCTAGCGGTACCCAGGTGGCTCCGGCAGCCTGGGTAATTGCCCAAACCGCCGCAATATCCCAGATCTTAGGCGTTGCTTCCACCGCGCCCACCGCCCAGCCAGCCCCCACCAGCAGCAGGTTGTAGGCGGCAGAACCCAGCATGCGAATTTTGCAGGGAAAGGGTTTCTCCAGTACCGAGGTGCTGCGGGCGCAGAGGCTAAAGAACTGGGTTTTGTCGGGGGTCGCCGCGCTGCTGTGGATGGGGCGATCGTTGCAAAACGCCCCGCTGGGCATGTTCAGTCCGCTCTGCCCCGGCCAGTAGCCGTAGAAAGATTGGTTTAAAGGCGGCATGGCCACGTAGCCAAACACCGGGATGCCGCGATACAGCAGGCCCAATGAAATGCCCCACACCGGAATGCCGCGCGTAAAGTTGGTGGTGCCGTCGATCGGGTCAATGATCCAGCACCAGTCGGTGGCGGGGAAAATGTGTTCCACCTCTTCGCTGAGCACGCCGTGGTCGGGAAATTTTTCGTGGATGGCGGCGCGCAGGGTGTCGTCGGCCCAGCGATCGCACCGAGTCACCAGACTGCCGTCGGCTTTCAAATCGGCCTGCACCTGGCCAAAGTCTTCGAGCAGCTTTTGCCCCACGGTTTTGGTAGTTGCCTCGGCAAAGGCCAGCACCTCGTCCCAAAAATTTTGTGACATGCTCAATCCATATCGTTTGCGATGGCAGCGGTGATTGCCGCCTTGGCATTGGCCTGAAATTCTTGAATGTTCACCCGGCTGAGCAGCCAGATCGCGATCAGCATGCCGATCGCTTGCAGGGTAAACACCAGCCCGTAGGCCAAAAACGCCTGGGGCTCGCCCACTTCCGCCGCTCCGTTGAAGGTTCTGAGCAAGGCGCGACCCAGGTCGAGCACGCCGCCGCCCAGGACTGTGGCGCTGCCACGGGCGATCGCCTGGGCTAGCCCCCAGGCCCCAATAAACGTTCCCGCTGTCTCCGCCACGGTCAAATCCAGCATCAGCACGATCGCCCCCAGGGTGAGAATGCCAGAGGCCGTGCCAAACAGAAACACCGCCGTTAGCAAAATTGCCGGGTTGCCCGTCAGCCCCGACAGGGTAATGCCCACCAGACACACCGCCGCCCAGCTACAGCCCACCACCACCGTACGCTTTTTGCCCAAGCGGGGCACCACCAGCCAGCCGGTGACAATAATGCTCAGCAGTGTGCCCATACCGAAGGCAGCGTTGAGCTGGGTGGTTTCGGCAATGGTCATGCCAAAGACTTCGCCACCGTAGGGCTCCAGCACCGCATCCTGCATGAACAGGCTGAGGCTGAGCACCAGCAAAAAGGTGAAAAATAGCCCCGTCTGGCGGCTAGCGGTGAGAATCTTGAGCGCCCGACCGAGGGTGAGGCTGTCTTCGCGATCGCGCAGCGACGATCGCTGGGTTAGCCGCGAATACTTGCGCTCAATGCCGTAGGTGCTCAGCACCGCCAGCGCGCACACCACCGCCGGGGCAATCACAAATAGCCGGTTCACCGCGCTGCGCACCTGGTCAAAGGGGGCATTCAGCTCAATCGGCTTCAGCACAATCGAGGTGATGATTACCCCAGCGATAATGCCCACCATCAGCATGGCCCAGCCAATGCCTACCAGACGCGATCGCGAGTCTTCATCCGACACATCTACCAGCAGCGCCGTAAACGGGGTCGAGGTGGCACTCAACGCCAAGCCGTAGACTGCAAACAGTAGCCCCAGCAGCCCCACCCAGGGATACACCGCTGGCCCCCAGCCAGTCTCGGCAATGCGGCTGCCAATTTGCCACACTACCTGTAGCGCACAAAACGCCGTTACCGCCACCGTCACGATGCCTATCCAGATGTAGCCGCTGCGGTGATGGCCAAAAATCGGCCTAGAGTCAGACATCTGGCCAAACCACACTCGGGCAGGGGCCATAAACTGGTGTACCGCGATCGCCCCCGCCGCCACTAGCGCCGGCACGCGCAATTCTTCGATCATCACCCGGTTGAGCACCCCCAGGGTGAGCAGCGACATAATGCCCAGGCCCATGTTAAAGACCCCCAAGCGCAGCATGGTCAAAATGCCCAGGTTGGGCTTGGGGACGACCGCCGAACCCGGCGCCGAGGGCGAAACATCGGGGCTAGTCATAGGCTTCTAAGAAAAATTTGCAGAGGATAGTACTACCTTAGAACCTAATTGTATGGCCATATCAGGTCGCTCCTGACTCGGTACGTGAGCTAAGGAGCAATCTGCGCTTCGATGTGCAATCAGAAAGAAGCTAAATGGTTCTCAGGCGAACCCCAATCGTTTAGAGCATGCGGTGTGCAAAACTTAAGCTCAGTCTAAGCTTCAAACAAATATGAACTTTATTCAAAATCCTATTGTTCTGATGCTGGTGGTGTTGGTCTGCTCTCTGATCGCCTTTGTGGCAGAGTGGCTGCCGGTAGATTTGACCGCCCTGGCGATCGCCACTGTATTGATTGTTTTAGGACTGGTTACGCCTGAAGAAGGCATCGCCGGGTTTGGCAATGCAGCCACCATTACCGTCATGCTCATGTTCATTTTGAGCGCTGGCATCGCTAAAACGGGTGTAATTCAAATCGTGCGAGACTGGCTGATGAAATGGGGCGGTAAGGAGCCTTCTCGGCAGATTTTTGTCATGGGTCTACTGGTCGGGCCGATTACCGCTTTTATCAACAACACTGCCGTAGTAGCCGTTTTTCTGCCAATCGTAGAAGAATGGTGCAAAAAACAGAATATTTCTCCGTCGAAGCTACTGATTCCGCTTTCCTACGTCACGGTGCTAGGCGGCATGATTACCGTGATTGGTACGTCAACTAATATTTTGGCTAGCGGTGTGTCTAAAGACCTCGGCTATGGAGAATTTGGGCTGTTTCAGTTCACCGCCGTCGGGGTGATCACTTTTATTGTGGGCTTGGTTTACTTAGCGCTGTTTGCTCCCAAACTCTTGCCCGATCGCAAATCGTCGTCCCCTAATCTGGCCAACTACGAGTTGAAAGACTACATGAGTGAGGTAGTGGTTACTCCGCGCTCAACCCTAATCGGCCAGACCCTAAAAGCGAGCGAGATTCAGCGCAAGTTTGACATAGACGTACTAGAAATCATTCGCGATGGCAGCCACTTTGCCCAACCCCTAGCCGATAAGGTGCTGCAAGCGGGCGACCTACTGCTGATTCGAGGCGGTCGGGATGAACTGCTGAGCCTCAAAGATCAGCGCGGGCTAGACATTCTACCCGAGGTCAAATTTGGCCAACCACCCCTTGAAGACGAGCTAGACAATAGCGAAGAGCACATTGCTGAGGTGCTGATTTTGTCAAATTCTCGCCTGGTCGGGTCTACCCTCAAGGAAATGCGCTTTCGCCAACGCTACAACGCCACGGTGCTGGCTATCCGCCGAGGTGAAGAGCTAGTGCGCGATCGCATGGGCAAAGTTCCCCTCCGCTTTGGTGACTTGCTGCTGGTGCAAGGCCCCCAGAGCAGCTTTACCGGCTTGCAAACCACCCGAGAGCTGCTAGTTCTAGAGCAGCGAGAGGCTGAGGGCCTGCGGGTTGACAAGGCTTGGGTTGCGATCGCCATCATCCTAGGCGTAATTGTGGCCGCCGCCTTAGACTTGGCCCCCATTCTCGTCACCGCTCTCATAGGGGTGATGGCCATGGTGGTTACAGGCTGCCTCAAACCAGGCGAAATCTATGGTGCGGTGCGGTGGGATGTGATATTTTTGCTGGCCGGGTTGATTCCCCTCGGCACCGCCATGGAAAATTCCGGTACGACTGACTGGCTGGCCCAGCAGCTCGCCACCATTGGCGGTGGCGCATCGGGCCTCGTTCTCCTGATCATTTTCTATCTGGTAACCAATCTGTTGACCGAACTGCTCTCCAACAACGCTGCCGTCATCCTCATGATTCCGATCGCAGCGGGGGTGGCCACCAGCCTAGGGCTGAACCCCATGGCCTTTATATTTACCGTTACCTTTGCTGCTTCTAACAGCTACATCACGCCCATTGGTTATCAGACCAACACCATGGTTTACGGCCCAGGAGGCTACAAATTCTTTGACTTTACCCGAGTCGGTTTGCCCCTCAACCTGATCTTGACCGTGATCACACCCCTTTTGATTGCCTGGCTGTACGGCCTGTAAACGTTGTGACGCTTGGGTATCCAAGGGGCTTGTCTCACCCCAATTTTGATAACTTGAGCGACTAAAGTAATGAACCGTGGGGTTGATCTAAATCAACCCCACGGTTCACAACCAGGCGTTACTGGGACAACCTTAGCCAAAACGGCCCGATACGTAGTCGCGGGTAAACTGCTCGCGGGGGTTGTTAAACATGACTTCGGTGTGGTCGTACTCCACCAGGTAGCCGACCTTGCCCCCCTTGTCCGTTGACTCGGCGTTGTAGAAAGCCGTGCGATCGGACACCCGCGAGGCCTGCTGCATGTTGTGGGTGACAACGATAATTGTGTAGTCTTCCTTGAGCTGCTTCATCGTTTCCTCGACCTTGATAGTCGAGATCGGGTCAAGGGCTGAGCAGGGTTCATCCATCAAAATCACATCGGGCTGAATCGCGATCGCGCGGGCAATACAGAGACGCTGCTGCTGCCCGCCCGACAGCGACAGGCCACTCTGCTTAAGCTTGTCTTTCACTTCATCCCACACGGCGGCCTTGCGCAGAGAAGTTTCCACTAGCTCATCCATGTCGCCCTGGTAGCCATTAATACGAGCACCCCAGGCAACGTTTTCGTAGATTGACTTAGGGAAGGGGTTGGGTTTTTGGAACACCATGCCAACCCGGCGGCGGAGTTCTACAGCGTCTACCTGCTTGGCATAAATATCGCTGCCGTGGAAAGTGATTTTGCCCTCTACCCGGCACGATGCAATCAGGTCGTTCATGCGGTTAAAGCAGCGCAGAACGGTGCTCTTGCCACAGCCAGAGGGGCCAATAAAGGCGACAATCTCATTCCGAGGAATAAACAGGTCTACATTGCGCACCGCTAGGGTAGAGCCGTAGTAGACGTTGAGATTTTCGGTCCTCAGGGCTACAGCTGTAGAGGTTGGGGCATAGGCGTTTGACATGAGGGCACCAGAATTGCGCTACAGGCCAGCAAGCATGAACACCCTAACTATTGCAGGCCCAGACCCCCTTTAGGGTTAAGGCAAGGCTAAGAGACTCCAATCTGGGTCAGTTGGTCTTTCAAGAGCCCGTAAAGAGGCTCTGCATTTTTATACCAGGTTCACTGGAGTCGCCTAGAACCAGGACTTTGCCGCTGCAACTGCTTTAAATCACCTGACTTGTTCCCCCGAGGTGCTGAAATAGCTGTTTGAGATCACGGGCTAGCCTTTACTTAACCCCTAGGATAGGCCTATGAGCTCAGCCCTAACCTTCTGTAAACATGTGGCACAGCAAGTGTTTCAGGGTCGGTCTAGGCGCTTTATTCTAGAAAGGTAGGTAGGGTGTTTTGCTTCACTTAATATTGCCGCTCAATCCAGTGCCAAAACTCCCGTTCTACCGACCAGTGAGCCGTCTGCTTCAGCCTTTTTCGCTCAGCACGGTGTTGGTAGCGATTTTTGTGCTTCAGCTCGTTAGTGCGGTTGGGCTGCTGGGGTTTTTAAGCGTTTATCTCGGCAACTGGGCCGTGGCATTGGTGAGCCTGGGTGCCATTGGCAGCTCGGTGGTGGTGGGGCTGGCGGTAGTCAACCGGGTGCTACAGCCCATTGCCCAACTGCGGCGGGCCATTCAGGCTACGGCCCAGGGCAATTGGCAAACCCCAGTTCCCATTGAGAGCACCGATGAGCTGGGGCAGCTAGCGCGGGCGTTTAACACCATGGCGACCAAGCTGCATGATTCGTTTACCGAACTAGAGCACCTCAACCGCCAGCTTCAGCACAGCGAACGGCGCTGGCGGCAGTTTCTAGACGGCATTCCCCTGGGCATTGCCGTCTACGATCGCCACGGTCAGATGGTGTTTGCGAGCCAGCAGGCCCGCATTTTGCTCTGCCTTGAAGACATGCCCTCAATACCGTCGCTCGGCTTGGATGAAACCTGTATTGCCTACCGGGCCAGCACCGGCCAGCGCTACCCGACTGCGGCCCTGCCCATTGCCATGGCGCTGCGAGGGCAGACCGGCTGGGCCGATGATATTGAGCTGCGGCCCGGCAACCAGGCTATACCCATTGAGATGGTGACGACGCCTATTTTTGATCAGAGGGGGCAGGTGGAATATGCGATCGCGGCCTTTCAAGACATCACCACCCGCAAGCAGGCCCAAACCCTGCTGGCCGACTACAACCAAACCCTGGAGCGCCAGGTGGCCGATCGCACCGCTGCCCTCCGCCAGGCCGAAGCCACCCAGCGGATTATTCTAGAGGCGATTCCTGATCTACTGGTGCGGTTCTCGGGGGATGGTGTCTGCCTCGATGTGATGAATGCCGGAGCAGTCAACCTGATTGCTGAGCCCAGCACCCAGATTGGCAAACCCATGCATGAGGTGCTCCCCGCTGACATGGTGGCCGAGCGTATGCACTATATTCGGCTAGCACTACAAACCGGCGAACCTCAGGTCTACGAGTATCGCTGCTCGACCCCCAACGGCTGGCGCTATGAAGAGGCTCGGATTGTGACCAGCGGCCCCAACCAAGTGTTGGCGATCGTGCGCGACATCACCGAGCGCAAGCAGGCCGAGGCCGAGATTGCTCGCCAGCGTCAGTTTTTGCAAAATGTGATCGATAGCATTCCCAGCATCATTGTGGTCAAAGACCGTCAGGGCCGGGTGCAGATGGCCAATCGCGCCAGCGCCAGCCTGCATGGCATTACCCCCGCCGACATGGTGGGCAAACTCGACACCGACGTTAACCCCAACGTTTCGGCCTTTGAGGCCATTCAGCAGCACCGCATTCATCAACAGGTGATTGAGACTCAAATTCCCTACCAGGGGGAGCAGGAAGTAATTGACCGAGGAGGCGTTCGCCGCTGGTATCAAGTCGTGATTAGCCCCTTTCGGGATGCCAGCGGTACCGTCAATGGTGTGATCACTAACTGCATCGACATTACCGATCGCAAGGCCATGGAAACCGCGCTGACCGAGGCCAACGAAACCCTAGAGCGCCTGGCCACCCTAGATGGGTTGACCCATATCCCCAACCGCCGCCGTTTTGACGAGTACCTGGATCAAGAGTGGCAGCGTATGGTGCGCGAGCAGCAGCCTCTATCGCTGATTATGTTTGATGTCGATTTCTTCAAACCCTACAACGACTGCCTGGGCCACCAGCAGGGGGATGAGGCGTTGATCGCGATCGCCGCCGCTGCCACCCGCGCCGTCAAGCGTGCTGCCGATCTGCTGGCCCGCTATGGTGGCGAAGAATTTGCGGTGGTGTTACCTAACACCCGCCGCGCTGGGGCTGAGAGCGTCGCTAAGGCCATTCAAGAGGAAATTGCTGCCCTCAAAATTGCTCACCCCCAGTCGTCTGTGAGCGACTACCTCACCATCAGCATTGGCATTGCCAG
The DNA here is from genome assembly GCF_014696675.1 of Phormidium tenue FACHB-1052. GTDB lineage: Bacteria > Cyanobacteriota > Cyanobacteriia > Phormidesmidales > Phormidesmidaceae > Nodosilinea > Nodosilinea tenuis_A. The sequence continues at coordinate 156,306 of NZ_JACJQN010000004.1, read as the reverse complement.
TGTGGTGCCCACGGCAGACCAGTCGCCCGAAGACCTGATCGCCGCCGCCGATGCCGCGCTCTATCAAGCCAAAAGAAGAGGGCGCGATCGCTACTGGATTCGCCTGATCTAACTATCGTTGCAGGGCAAGATTTCTTGGGCACTCTAGAATCAGTCGCTGAGAGGGTTGGGCTAGCCATAGCTCAACCCTTATTCATTATTCATATGAAAATTGCCTACGCTACCACCTACGACGTGCGCGATCGCGCCTCCTGGCCCCGTCGTCACCTGGGCCTCTACGGAGCCGGGCAAAAAATCGCTGATCTTTTGCAACATGCTGGGGCTGAGCTGGAGTTTCTCGGCCCGCTAGAACGGCGCAAGGTACCGATTACCCGGCTCAAATGGCTGATCTACCAACGCCTGGGGCAGAGCTACTACAGCCCTGTGGAACCCTGGGTCGCGCCCTACTATGCCCGCCAGCTTGAAGCTCGCCTTGCCCGATCTCAGGCTGATCTGCTGCTCTGTCCTGAGAATGCGATGCCTTTAGCACGGGTGCGTACGGCGTTGCCCACGGTGCTGTGGACCGATGCTCTGCTGGGCAGCCTGGTGGATTTTTATCCCTATCTAACTGACCTGTGCCCAGAGACTCGGCGGCGGCTGCACGTTGTGGAGAAAGAGGCTCTGGAGCGGTGCGATCGCGTCATTCTCACCTCCCAGTGGGCAGCCCAGTCTGCTATGGAACTCTATGGTCTGCCCGCCGACAAAATTCGCATTATTCCCCGAGGCGCTAGCCGCGCCCAGGATCTGACTCAGACCGAGATCGAAGCCCTGATCGCACAGCGACCCCCAAGCCCCTGCCGGCTTCTATTTCTTGGGGTGGACTGGGAGCGCAAAGGTGGCCCGCTGGCCCTAGAGGTCGCCCGTATCCTCAACCAGCAGGGCGTGAAAACAGAACTCTGGGTGGTCGGCTGCGAGCCTAAATGGGTGGGCGATCGCCCCAGCTTTGTGCAGTCATTTGGGTTCATCGATCGCGCCACTCCCCAGGGTGAGACGCAATTCGCCCATCTGCTCAGCACCGCCCACTTTTTAATTTTTCCCACCAAGGCCGATACCTTTGGAGTCGCCATCAGTGAAGCTAACGCCGCTGGGCTCCCCTGCGTGGCCGCCGCTGTCGGGGGCATTCCCACCGTATTGCAGAGCGACATTAACGGCAGAGCCTTCTCGGTAGAGGCCACCGCTAGCGACTACGCTCAATATATCGCTGCCGTCATGGCCGACTATCCCCGTTATCAAACTCTGGCCCTCTCGGCCTGGCAGCATTACCGCCAGCACCTCAGTTGGGAGGCGGCTCAACAGCAGGCCTGGGGCTACTTACAGGAGTTGGTGACGGACGGCGATAGTTCAAGACCTGATCCAAAGGCTGACCGCAGCACAACCTTCAATCAACTACTCCGTCCTCGCAGCCTGTTCCCAGCGTTCGGCAAAGGATTCAGAGTATAGCTGAGTGTTTCAGTCAGCATGCTTACCAGGTTGGATCGACATAGAGGTTGACGACGAGCCTGTCATGGCCCGGCGGCACCGCTGAAATGCAGGCGCAGATCGGGTCTGCTTGCCCTTCCAAATCAACTTCGCAGGCGTGGCACGACCCCATCAGGCAGCCGGTGGGAATGCACACCCCGGCGCGATCGGCCACCGCCAGTAGGGGCTCCCCCACCTCGGCTTCGACGCTGACGCCATCGGGTAAAAATTGAATCGAGACGCTCATGGCAAAGATCCCAGCTTAAGTCCTGGCTTTCGCCTGTTTGAGCATGGCAACTAGGGTATGGTGAGCATCCTCAGCCCCCTCTAAGGTGTGGTCGAAGGGCACTCGCACGGTGGTTGGGGCACCGTCTACGGTCACCGCCAGGGTCATACCCTCGGGATCCACAGATTCCATCACGGCGGCGGTGGCGGTGGGTTGGTTGCCGTAGGCGGTGGCGTAGAGCAGCACCGCCTCGGTGTGGTCGTCGTTCATGTGCTTACAGATGCGATCGCTCACCGCTGGAGTAATTGGCTCAGCCATAGAAAATCCCGTAGACTACTTCAACATTGGCCAGTTGTTACATGCTGTTATGATACCGCCCCTGCCGCCCTCCTCAGAGCATCCCTGGCCTACGGGCCACGTTTTTCAGAGCCCAGGGGCCCACCTCACCTACCGAGTCGTTGGCCCCTGTTGCCGCCTGTTCGATCGCGATCAGCTTCCCTGGCCCTGCTGTCGCATTCAGTGGCGGGGCAAAGAACCCAGTTGGCGACGCATCGGCAAGCGGTTTGTGCCCGATATGGCCACCCGCAAGTCGCCCTCCTACTGTGTTGAAATCGTCGGCCAGGGCTACGGAGCCCAGTCGTTTGTTACTACCCTCTACACCGCCAAGCTCGATCGCGAAACCCAGGCCTGGTGGCACAGCCGCCTGCTCCTGGAAGAAACAAACCCGTCGAGTGAGAAAGTTTGTAACAAAACAGACATATAGAACGCCGATTCGCAGTAGTCTTATGCTCAACGCTGTGATGTTGCTATTGAGGTAGAAACCCTATGCCAGCTGCATTCTTACCCTCTATTTTGGTTCCTTTGGTGGGGATTGTTTTTCCCGCTGTTGCCATGGCCTTTTTGTTCCTTTACATTGAGCGGGATGACGCCGCTGAGCCCCTCAAGAAGCCCTAAACGTCTGTGATTCAAGCCCATTCCGCTAATTTGCTTGAGGCCCCCAAGCAAGACTTCAAGCAAGATATCCGGGCCTACTTTGACTACACTGCCCCCGAGCTAGATCGCTGGAGTCGTCGCAACCGCTACTACTACGGCGATCTGGCTCGGCTTCATCAATTTATTATTCCGCCCGGCAGCCGCGTGCTAGAAGTCGGCTGCGGTACTGGCGACCTGCTTAACGCCACTGCCCCAGCAATTGGGGTGGGTATTGATTTCGCCCCAGCGGTGACGGCGATCGCCAGCCAAAAATACCCTGAGCTCGCTTTCTACACGCTAGATGCTGAGGCGATCGAACCCGCTCAGCTAGCCCCAGAACACCGCCAGTTCGACTACATTCTGCTGTCAGGAGTGCTGGGCTACCTGGGCGATATTCAAGCTGTGCTTCAGCGGTTGCAGCCCTTCTGCCAGCCCCACACCCGCCTGATTCTCACCTTCCACAGCCATCTCTGGGAGCCCCTGCTAGGCCTAGCCGAACGGATCGGGCAGCGCCGTCCCCAGCCGCCCCAAAACTGGCTCAGCATGGATGATGTGGCCAACCTGCTCACCATCACCGGCTATCGCCCCCTCCAGCGGGGCAGTCGGTTTCTCTGGCCCAAGTTTGTGCCGGGCCTAGCAGGTTTGGTGAACCGTTATTTAGCGCCCCTGCCCGTGGTCAAGCACCTTTGCCTGACCACCTTCATCGTGGCTCGACCCCAGCCTGTTCCCAGTTCAGAGCCGCCGACCTGCTCAGTGATCATCCCCGCCCGAAATGAGGCGGGAAACATTGCCGCTGCTGTGGCTCGGCTGCCCCAGCTAGGTGCTCACACCGAAGTTATCTTTGTCGAAGGCCATTCCCACGACCAGACCTGGTCAGCCATTCAGGATTTGGTGCAGACCTACCGAGGGCCGTTTACCTTGAAGACCTTCCAGCAGACGGGGCGAGGTAAGGCGGATGCTGTGCGCCTGGGGTTCGACCAGGCCAGCGGCGACATTCTGTTGATTCTTGATGCTGATTTGACGGTTCCTCCCGAAGATTTGCCTCACTTCGTCGAGGTGTTGTCTTCAGGGCGGGGAGAATTTGCCAACGGATCGCGGTTGGTTTACCCTCGCTCCAAGACCGCCATGCCCTGGCTAAATATGGTGGCTAACAAAATCTTTGCCCTGCTCTTTTCGTTTCTGCTAGAGCAGCCGCTTAAAGACACCCTCTGCGGCACCAAAGTGCTTTGGCGGCGCGACTACCAGCGCATTGCCGCCGGGCGCAGCTACTTTGGCGACTTCGACCCCTTCGGCGATTTTGACCTGCTGTTTGGGGCTGCCAAGCTCAACCTCCATATTGTGGAGGTGCCAATTCGCTACCAACCCCGCACCTACGGCAGCTCGAATATTGCCCACGTCAGAGAAGGGCTAATTTTGCTAAAAATGTGCCTCTACGCCTCCCGCAAGCTCAAGTTTCGGTAGTGTGTTGGTCGTGAAATAGTGGCGTGAATTGCTGAACTGCCCCTCAAAACCCGCTAGCTCTCGGGCAATTGCCCGAGGTGGCTTTGGGCTTTAGCTGCCCAGGTCGGGTTACCCATGGTGATATAAAGGTTTTTGGCATATTCCAGCACGGTGCGGGCTTCATCAAAACGACCAAGCTGAATAAAGGCTAGCCCAGCACTGTAGTAAGCGTCAGCGTAGCCACCGTTGATTTGAGTCGCTATGCGAAACGAGTTGAGAGCGGTCTCGGTTTGACCCTGGTTGAATCGAGCAATTCCCAGGTTGTAGTGGGCTTGGGCGTAGCGGGGCTGAAGCGTTAGGGCCTGTTGCAGCACAGCCTCAGCTTCGCCGTTGCGCTCGGTTTGTAGGTAGATAATGCCACGCTGTAAAAAAGACTCGGGGGCGTTGGGACTATATTGACCCGCCCGTTCGAACGCCGCCAGCGCTTCGGGAAATTGCCCTTGAGACTGGTAAACCAAGCCCAGATTGTAGTGGGCATTGCCTAGGTCGGGCTGAATGGCGATCGCCCGCTGCAAATACTGTTCGGCCTGGTCAAGGTTATTGCCCTCAATGAGGGCACCGCCCAGGTTTGCGTAGGCCAGCGCGAACTGCGGATCGGCTCGAATCGCTGCCCAGAAGGCAGAGGCGGCCTCTTGCAGCTCACCCTTTTGGCGCAGCGCTAGGCCAATGTTGTAGTGGGCAGCAGCCAGGGTGGGGTCAAGGTTTGCTGCCTGCTGAAATTGAGCCAGAGCACCGTCGATTTGCCCCTGCTGAATTAGGGTCAACCCTTGGTTGAGAGCGGCCTCTGCCGCCGCTGGCGGTGCCTGCTGGGCATAGCTCGCCTTGTGCAGGGCTAAACAGAGGAGGGGAAGTGCGATCGCAGCAGCCACCACGCCCCCCCGCAAACGGCGTAACAGTCGTCGATTGGCCGATATCATACTCGTTGCTATGGCCCCTAGCCCAATGGAATGCCCATAACAATATAGATAAGCCCTTACTTTTTCAACCGTCTTACCAAATTGCTGCAACAACAACAACTTAGGGGCTAGTGCAGCAGACTGGACAGGGCGCTCTGGTCGCTATTGAGCCTTGCTCGATCTGCTCAGAATATGGCGAACAGCATCTATGCAAGCCCTTTAACCCGAGAGTGGTTTCTATCTGCCAGCAAGTGACTTAAAAAAATCAGTAAATTGCCACAGAAACTTGCCAAACTTTCCAGAACAACGCTTTATCTTGGTGAAGAATCTGTCAGTTTTATCCGTTTTTTCACGGACGATTCACCTTCGCCACCGCTGCAACCCTGTAGAAACCACTTAGAAAACTGTCCCTAGTGTGCGGAGATCCCACCCTCCAGGTTGAGGTTCTCCTTATTGAAAACTCCAGCGCAAACCATCCCAGCGCAACTTAACCGGCTGTGTTCCCGGATGACTCCTTTAACTCTGTCGTGTCTTAAACCAGGTAGCCCCATGGTCACTATGAGTTCATCCACCACTCTCTCTAATTCTCGTTTTATTGCTTCCCCAGCAACCCAGGCCAATCTACCCCTGCTCAGCGCCGTGCTCGAAGGCTTTGTTGATGGAATTTTAGTCTTGACCGAAGACGGCACCTGCGTACATAGCAATCAGAAGGGTAGAGCCCTCTGCCGCGATCTCAGCGGCAGTGATAGTAACAACCTTCTGCCCCCCAGCCTCAAGGCCATGTGCGGGCACTTGCTAGAAAGCCGCGAGTTTTACCCCGAAACTCTGCTGGTGCTCACTCAAGAATTTACGTCTCGCTCTGGCCATCAAATTCGAGTCCGCATTCAGTGGCTCGAACTGCCTGCCGCGACCAGCGCTTATCTGCTGATGTCTTTAGAGAATAAGACCCGCGCGGCTCACTCCTCTGCCATGCTTGAGGCGGTGCAGTATAACCTCACTCCCCGTGAGCGAGCCGTGTGGGTGCTGCGCCGAGCCAATCGCACCTATGACGAAATTGCCCAGGAGCTTTACATTACCGTCAATACAGTGAAGCGCCACCTGAAGAGCATTTACGCTAAGCGCAAGGAGGTGACTGAAGCGATCGCAAACTAACGACCGCCGCAGAAACCGGGTGGTCATGTTGAAAGGTTAGATTTGTCTAGCGACAACATAACCGCCTAGTTTCCCTTCTCTGCCCCAGGTCTGCCTAACAGTAAGCTAGGATCAGTGCCCGAAGGTTGGGTTTAACCCAAGTCCTCTGCATTGCTGATCTGTCGCTAAACGCTCTCTGCCCATGCTGCCCAAGGATGACCTGCTGAAATCGATCGATAACAGCGACTGTTTGACCCGCGTTTTAGACCAGGCCGACCAGGCTGTCAAAACCTGGGATATTGTCGTCACCGACTTTTTGTCGCCCCCCGAGCAAATCGAGGCCGAAGCACTGCTCCAGCGGTTGACCGATGTTCACAGTCTTGCTTGGGGTGGCTATCCCCAGGCTGAGCGACAGCGGTTGGCGATCGCCCGATCCGACATCCCCCTCGATCAGAGCCAGATCCCCCTCTCGCTGCTGACCGTAGGGGGAAATTTTATGTTCGACCCTGCCAGCCACAGCGACTTTTTGGGCGCGCTACTCGGTACTGGCCTTGACCGTGGCAAAGTAGGCGACATCATCGTGCTTGGCGAGCGGGGAGCACAGGCGATCGTCGTGCCTGAACTGGCAGAATTCCTTACCCAGTCGCTCACTCAGGTACGCTCTGTACCCGTAAAGACCCAGCCCCTAGAGTGGGATCAACTGCGGGTGCGTGCTCCTCAGAAAAAAGACTTGACCACGGTTGAGGCCTCCCTAAGACTTGATGCCGTAGCCTCCGCTGGGTTTGGCATGTCGCGCAGCAAAATGGCTGACCTAATCAACAGCGGCGACGTGCGCGTGAACTGGAAGCCGGTCACACAAGCCAGCTACACCTTGTCCACTGGAGACTCAATCGCAATTCGTGGTAAGGGAAGGCTCGAAATTGGTGAAATCGCTGTTACCAAAAAAGAGCGCTATCGCGTCAGCTTAACCCGTCACAGCTAATGACAAAAATGGGCTACGTATAGCAGATTTACCAATTTTCGCGCCATACACCATCGCTACGCCCTTGGGCTAGGACGCCGTGGCCGTACCTCTGCGCTGCTTTTCGAGCAGGTACCTTCCTCAGCAAGATCATAAAAAAAGGGGAAATCCACAATGGGCTTCCCCTCTTGGTATTAACTCTATTGAGCTGTAGCGAATTGCTCTAGCTACGCTACCCCTGCTAAGGATTTCTGCGGAGCAAACATAGCGTTTTGTTCAGCCCGTAGTTTGTCGCACAGCCGCCCAGGGGGCAGCTCGACATCGTCATAGGTTAACGTCTGATCCTTCGCAACATCCCGCTTTAGCTTACAGCCCTCAGCTAGCCCCACCGGCAGCAAGTTTTCTGCCGCTGTAATTTCAGCGGTTTCGCACTCGCCATAGGTCATAAAGCCGCCAATGCAGTCAATGGTCTCACCAGCTTTCAAATCGATTTTCGCGGTGGTAACCACATCAACCTTTTGACCAGCGATGGGAGTCATGACGGGATCGCCAAACAAGACAACGCGGGCAACCGACAGGGGCACTTCAAAGTGGCACAGGTGGTAGGGGGTGTAGAAGCTGTACAAAGGCCCCTCGCCCAACTTGTAGAGGTTCAGATAATGGCGCTGTTTGGGATCATCGTGGGTGCCAAATACATAAACCCCTGGCCCAGGCTTGACTGCCACTACATAGTCAACAATGCCCCCTAGTTCCTTAAGCTGGTCGACATCGTATAGCTTGGTCAAGTCATCAATGTGACCGGTGTAGTTGAGGCCATACTGCTTCACCAGTTCATCCTGATGGAGCCTAAAGTCATGGCCTAGCATGCCGCGCTTAGCGACAGTCATACCGGTAGCATTAGCCACAATGGCCTGCTCAAAAGAGACTTTAGTCCCATCGGCAAAGCTAGTTACCATGTTTACATTCTGTCCCCACTGTTCAGCAAACCCTTTTTGAGTAGTGGGGTTGCGGTAAGGGTCTTGCAGCCCCTTGATATTGCCGCACACCAGTGGAGTAAGGCCGATGCTCTTAACAAAGCGGTAGAGGTTCATCTCAACGCCCGGCTGGTCGCCATCACAGGCTGACAAGATTACCCCAGCTTTATCGGCATAGGTCTTAAGAATAGGCCCGATGGTGCCATCTAGCTCAGCATTCATCAGCACAACGTGCTTCTTGTGGGCGATCGCCTCCATCACCACATGGGCACCAAACTCTACGGCACCAGTGACCTCAATCAGAGCATCGATACCATCCGCTCGGCACAGCAGCATCGGGTCATCGGTAACAGCATAGCCGCCCGCTGCAATGCTGTTCTCCAGGTCAGCCACAGTGGAGACGACGTTAATGTCCTCGACACCGGCTTCTTGGTAAGCCCGCTTAGCGGTATCTACGTTGCGATTTGAGATCGCTACCAACTCCATACCCGGCACGGAGTTGAGCATTTGGTTAGCGACCCCGCGCCCCATAAACCCTGCACCGATCATCCCTACTCGAACCGGATTGCCGGCTTCGTGTCTGGCTTTTAGCGCCGTATCAACAATAAACATGTGTTTAAACCTAAGCGATAGATCAGATTGAAATAGCTCAATAAAGGCCAGTTCTTTGACAGAGGGATTCATCTCAGCAAAGAACTGGCAGAAGATTACCTAGCCTTTAAAGGGAGGCCACTGACCATCTTTTTCAGAAATAACCGTCACAGGAATTGGCCACTCAATGCCAAAGGTGGGGTCATCATAACGAATACCCTGCTCGTAACCAGGCGAGTAAAATTCACCCACTTGGTAAATTACTTCGGCATCGTCGGTCAGCGCCTGGTAGCCGTGGGCAAACAGCTCAGGTACATAGAGCGCCTTACGGTTGTCAGCCGTTAGCTCAATGCCAAAGTGCTGCATGTAGGTGGGAGAATCGGGGCGAATATCGATGATGACATCATAGATAGCGCCGCGGGTGCAGCGCACCAGCTTAGTTTCTGCTGCTGGGGCAAGCTGGTAATGCATGCCGCGTAGAGTACCCTTCTTGTAGTTGAAGGACATGTTGCACTGAGCAACCATGGGTTTCAACCCATGCTCTTCAAACTCCTTGGCGCAAAAAGTACGAGCAAAGCCACCTCGGTCATCGCTGCGAATTTCGAGATCGATGACAAAAGCATCTTTAAGATTAGTTGCTTCAAAAATCATGGCTAGCTCCAGAAGAAATCTTTATCAATTTGCTGAGTGCGAATGAGGTACTCCAGCTGCTTGAGACGGGTAAAGCCGCGAGAGGTAAACATCTCCTCGGTCATGTCAATTTGCTGGAACACTTTCAAAAGCTGCTCTGCACCGCGTCTAGCATCCCAATCGCACTTGAACCCAGGCAGCACGCTGTTAATCTTGTCGAAGGAGACGCGATAGCTGCGGTTATCAGTGTCGGGCTGGCCAAAGCTCAGCTGACATTCAGGGAAGGTCTCTGCAACAATCGTGGCAATTTCGCGCACCTGGTAGTTGTGGTTGGTGTCGCCGACGTTGAAGACTTGATTGTGAACAATATCGCGAGGAGCTTCAAGGGCACAGATAATTGATTTAGCAATGTCTAAACCGTGCACTAAGGGACGCCATGGAGTACCATCGCTGGTCATCCGAATCTCTTTGGTTGTCCAAGCCAACCCCGAGAGATTGTTGAGCACAATGTCAAAACGCATGCGGGGAGAGGCCCCATAGGCAGTGGCATTACGCATGAAGGTGGGCGAGAAGTCGTCGTCCGCCATCGGCTTCAGATCTTGCTCGACGAGGGTTTTGCATTTAGCGTAGGCGGTTTGAGGGTTAACCTCAGACTCCTCGGTAACGTAGTCATCGCCTTCAGCGACCCCGTAAACGCTACAGGATGACATATAGACAAAGCGACGTACCCCAGCGGCCTTAGCCAATTCTGCTAAGCGCACAGACCCTTTATGGTTGATGTCGTAGGTGATGGTAGGGGCGAGCTTACCCAGAGGATCGTTGGATAGCTCAGCCATGTGAACAATGGCTTCTACACCTTCGAGATCGGCAGCTTCAATGTTGCGAATATCTTTGTTTAGGGTTTTGGCCGATGAGTTAATGCCGTTGTAAAGCCACCCCGCCTTATAAAAGCCGGTGTCAACGCCGATAACGTCATGGCCTTTTTGCAAGAGCAACGGCGCTAGCAAACAACCGAGATAGCCTTCTGTACCAGTAACTAATACTTTCATGGATGAATTACCTGTTTGAGTATGACTAGAGTGCGACGGAGGCAGGAGCAGTGGCCTTAACCACTTGAGAGGCAACCTCTTTACCAATTTCAAGAGATGATGTGGCTGCCGGAGACGGCGCGTTCAAGACATGAATTGACCGCTCCCCGTTGACGATGAGAAAGTCATCAACCAGGCTGCCGTTGTTCATCAGTGCTTGAGCCCGTACTCCAGCATGGGTGGGAACAACGTCTTCACTACGAACCTCTGGAATGAGGCGTTGTAAGCTTTTGACGAAGGCCGCTTTGCTGAAGGAGCGAACGATCTCGCGCATACCTTCATCTGCATGCTTGGAGGCCAGTTTCCAAAAGCCTGGATAAGCCATCACTTCAGCAAAGTCTTTCAGATCAAAATCGGTCTTTTTGTAGCCTTCCCGCTTCAGACTTAGGACTGCATTAGGGCCAGCATGAACACTACCATCAATCATTTTGGTAAAGTGCACCCCAAGGAAGGGGAAGCTGGGGTTAGGTACCGGATAGATCAGGGTATTAACCATATGCCGCTTTTCGGGCACTAGCTCATAATACTCACCGCGGAAAGGCACAATTTTGGCTGAGGGCTTGAGGTTAGCCATTTGAGCTACTCGGTCCGAGAATAGCCCAGCGCAGTTGATTAAAAACTTCGCTTTAATAGTGCCTTTGTTGGTTTCTAGAACCACGTTTTGTGGCTCTATAGAGATACCTAGCACTTTGGTATTCAAGCGGAGATCGTTGTCGGACTCTTGAATAATCTCGATGTACTTTTGGCAGACGGCTTTGTAATTAACGATGCCGGTTGAGTCTACCTTAACAGCGGCAATACAGTTGACATAGGGTTCGATCTCCTTAACTTGCTCAGGCGTAATCTTGCTAACGGGAATTTCGTTTTGAAGACCACGCTGAAAGAGATTTTCTAGAAGCGGTAGTTCTTTTTCCTGGGTCGCAACAATGACTTTGCCACAGACATCATAGGGAATGTCATGCTGGCGGCAAAAGTCTACCATTGACTGACAGCCGGCCCGGCTAAATTTTGCTTTGAAGCTGCCAGGTTTGTAGTAGATGCCAGAGTGAATAACTCCGCTGTTATTACCTGTTTGGTGATAGGCCCAGGAGGACTCTTTTTCGATGACGGTGATTTTGGCGCTGGGGAGCATTTGGCTCAGCTTCATAGCTGTAGCCAGGCCCACAATGCCACCGCCAACAATGGCGTAGTCGTAGGTATTGGACATTATGTTTGCTCTATTGTGCAGTTATGCAGGCTGTTTTGGAATGCAGGGCTTGAATTACCAAACCTTCCAGGGAGCTTCCCCAGACTTCCATAATCCTTCAAGATTATTTTTATCTCGAAGAGTATCCATAGGTTGCCAAAATCCGTCGTGACGGTAGGCTGACAACTGTCCCATCTCAGCCAGTTTAGTCAGGGGCTCATGCTCCCACATGACGTCTTCATCGGGGATGAAGTCGATTACTTGAGGGTCTAAAACAAAATAGCCACCGTTGACATAGGCTTCATCGCCATCGGCTTTTTCAGCAAAGGATGCGATCGTGGTCTGTCCGTCATGTAGGGAGATGGCCCCAAATCGACCAGGGGGCTTGACTGCGGTAAGTGTAGCTAGGGTACCTTGAGCTTCGTGGAATTTGATGAGTTCGGTGACGTTTACATCACTAACCCCATCACCATAGGTGAAACAAAAGGGCTCAGACCCAATATATTCTCTTACCCGCTTGAGGCGTCCACCGGTTAGCGTTGATGCGCCAGTATCAATTAGCGTGACTTTCCACGGTTCGGCGTTACCGTTATGGATATTCATTTGGTTGTAACGCAGGTCAAAGGTTACATCTGACATGTGCAAAAAGTAGTTGGCAAAGTACTCTTTGATGACATAGCCTTTGTAGCCGCAGCAAACGATGAATTCGTTGATGCCGTGGGCTGCATAAATTTTCATGATGTGCCAAAGGATGGGATAGCCCCCAACCTCGACCATGGGTTTAGGTTTGATGCTAGTCTCTTCACTTAGACGAGTACCTAAACCACCAGCTAATATAACTGCTTTCATAAACCCTCTAGAAAATAATAAAACTAGGAAGTTCTGGTCTTCGAGCTGACGCGCTTAGCCTGTGGAAATTGAGCTAAATCTTTAACTCATTTGTTCCAGTAAAACACTGCCTACATCAAATTAAAGTCCTCATTTCTGGAAAATTTATTTAGCCGTAAGCCGGGGAACTAAGTTAAATTGAGCGAATCTTTAGCTTAAGTATTCTTACCGTAGCTTACGCTAGACTTCTATACTCTTCCTGTTGTCTTCAACCGTATTAACAAGTTTTTAACTTGATCATGAAGTTGTGTACTTTAGGACTAACAAAGTCGCTGCTAGAGTGCAACTAGCATGCCTAAGCATGACGTAAATTTGTTGCATGGTGACGACATACATGCTTAGACTCTTCCAGGATACGCCTGTTGGCTAGCTTAGCCCTGACCCGGACTATCATTGTGAGCAGTCGGTGAAGTCAGACAGTCAACATGTAAAAACCCTATAAATATAGCGGTAGCTGTTTAGATTAGCCTTTGGCAGGCAAAATCACCCTTAAATTACCCTGATGGGAGATTGATCTAACTCTAGGAAGACTGAGAATCAACAATTTAGATCTGTGATGAACGACTAAAATAGTTGAGAGTGTTCTTCAACTAGGGTAAAGGCTGTACCCGTTGGGGTGGCCAATAGATTTTGTAGGCATTGCCTACCACGTGAGCTTGGGGCAGAAATCCCCACACATGAGAATCGCGGCTGTTGTTGCGATTGTCGCCAAGTACGAACAGGTGGTCAGTGGGTACTGTTTTTGGACCCCACTGGTAGAGGATAGGCTCGGCCAAGTGGGACTCGTCTAGGGAGATGCCATTCAGCCAAACCTTACCGTTGCGGATCTCTACCTGCTGACCGGGTAGAGCGATGACCCGTTTCACCATTAAATTTTTGAGGTCTCCGGCTTGTTCAATTGGAGTGCGCTCGGGGTTAGAAAAGACAACGATGTCGTTCACCGCTAAGGGGTGCCCGAGAGGGCGAGGACGGACGAAAATGCGATCGCGCACCTCTAGCGTAGGCAGCATCGACTCGCTGGGCACAATGCACTGCACCACCTTCTGCGGCACGATGAATGGGATAGAGCTGATCGCCAGACGGGTGATCAGCACTGCGACAAGCAGCCCTCCTAACCAGCTCCACTGCCGCTGACGGGCGGGAGCAGCTCGGTAGACCAACCCGCAACCCACACCCCAAACTATGGGCGGTATGGGCAGCAGAGCTGAGTTGAAGTTGGCTAGGTAGGCTGTAAGAACGCCTAAGATTAGCAGCAGTCCCCCCATGGTGGGCTGTTGCAAAAATAGGTGCCCTAGCCCTGGCAATATTTGTGAAAGAAATACGGGATACCACGGATCGCTGGATTGATAGCGCAGTGGGCTGAACTCGTTGAGGGTAATGCCCCGCTTAGCCGCATGGTGGCTATCCCACAAATTGAATATGTAGAGACTGAATAGTGGTATGAGGGTGATCAGCCCTCGCAGGGTGTTGCCCTTGGGCGCAAAGATTGACCAGAAGATGAAGACAACGAGCCCTAGGTGAGCAGCGGCGATGAACAGACCACGGGCGATCGCACCATCATAAATTTGCCCCATGCCAGGCAGTGCCGCTGACAAGTTGACCGCCAGCCACGGACTTTTGCGTTGGCCTACCAGTACCTTAGGGGTTGCCTTCATAAATGAGAGTTAGCCATAGCGCTGAATAACAGACTCGTGGGCGGCAAATTCTTCGGTATCGGCCAGGGTGGGCAGAGTGAGGGTAGCATCGGCATACTTACGGCGTAGGGCTAACGCAATTAGATAATCAGCAAAATGCGGATTTTTGGGCAGTAGTGACCCGTGCATGTAGCTGCCAAAGACGTTTTTGTAGCGCGCGCCCTCGTACTCGGCGGTGGCATTGTTGCCAAATCCGACAATGGTTTTGGCCAGGGGTTCGACGCCGTCGCCCAAGTAGGTTTGTCCTGAGTGGTTTTCAAACCCAACCAGAGTTTGGGGAATATCGCGGGCAGCGGTATAAACTGTCTGCATTTCGGCGTAGGTGACAGGATTGATTTCGACAATGAGGTTGCCGATGCACCGCTGCTTGACGTCAGTGCCCGGCGCACGGGTGTTGACGTTGATGATGCCCAATCCTTGAGTTGCTTCACCATTGCCCATTAAGAAGGTGTTGCCCATGAGCTGGTAGCCGCCGCATACCCCCAGGAACACGACTCCGGCCTCGGTGTCGGCCCGAATGGCTTCGTACTTGAGCTGGTGGAAGTCGTTGACCACCGCCACCTGATCCAGATCTTGGCCACCGCCCATGAAGTAAAGATCAGTCTGACCGCTTTGGGCGACCTCCTCCATGGTCAAGGATTTTACGGTGCAGTCAATGCCCATCCACTGGCAGCGGCGGCGCAGCACGATGAGGTTGCCAGTGTCGCCGTAGAGGTTGAGGTAGTCGGGGTAGAGGTGGGTGATGGTGAGGGCGTAGGCCATGGGATGAGGGGAAGATGGGAGAGTTTTAAATTTTGAATTGCGGTGGGGTTGGGCCTGATGGCGAAGGCCTAGAGCACATCTAAGGTTTTGCCCATGAGCTTGCGAAATTCGAGCATGGCGGTGTAAGTGGGCAGCACAAACACCGTGTCGCCAGAACCAACTTTTTTGAAGGATGAATCAATCGCCTGACGAATAGATTCTTCGGCTGGGATGGGGCCAGGGGGGACATCAAGCGCATATTTGAGCCGCACGGCCATGTCTTTGGCGCGAATGCCGGTGCAGAGAATCCAGTCGATATTGGCCTGGTTGAGCCTTTCAAGTTCGCTATCCCACAGCCAGGAGACGTCTTTGCCGTCGGCGGTGTTGTCGTTGATGGCGAGAATGAGTTTGAGGCTGGGGATATTGCGCAGCAGCTCTAGGCTGAGGCTGAAACTGGCGGGATTTTTGACTAGCAGTAGGCGGTAGTTGACCTGTTTATCGCCCTGCTGACGGGTGAGGATTTCGCCCCGGCCAAAGGCTGGCTTGAAGGCTTTGAGCCCGGCGATCGCAGTGGCTCCGTCTATACCCAGCAGGTGGGCGATCGCGATCGCCGTCAGCGCGTTGTAAACATGAAAGAACCCTGGCGACACCGTCTTGGCCTGGGGCAGGTTCACCCTTTCACTATTAATTTGCCCTTGAACTGAGAAATCGGTGGTCAGGTCTTCATTGATGTGGATGTTCGTCGCCTCTAGCCCCTGACTGTCGGGGACGCGGCTGTTGAGCTTGCCTTCGTAGGGCAGAAACCGGGCGTACTCTGGGGCAAGCGACATAAAGTAGGTGGCGTTCTCCAGCCCTTGGGTGAGGCGAGAGGTGCGGGGATCGTCGCCGTTGACGACCACGGCGGCGGTGGGGCACTGGGCAATGCCGTCGCGAATCAGCTTTTCGGTGCGATCGACTTCACCGTAGGCATCGAGCTGGTCGCGGTAGAGGTTGGTGACGGCGATGATATTGGGTTTGATCAGCCTGGCAATGCGGGGCAGGGTGGCTTCTTCGACTTCAAGCACCGCATGGGTAAAGTCAAGGCGACCAACGGCGTTGCTCTGCTTGAGTAATTCTGACAAAATACCCTGGCTGAGGTTGGCCCCGGCCTTGTTGCGCAGTACCTTAGCCTGCGGCGCTTGGTCAAGCACGGCGCTGAGCATGGTCTGGCTGGTGGTTTTGCCGTTGGTGCCGGTAATGGCCACCACCACGGGAATTTGGCTGACCAGTGCCTTTAGAACAAAAGGAAAATAGCGGCCCACTAGGTAGCCTGGCAGGGCGGTACCCGACCCCCAACCCGATGCCCGTAGGGCCAGGGTCAGCAGCTTGGCAAACGCAACAATAGGAATCAGCAGCAGTTGGTTCATAGCCGGGCTAGGCAGATCATGAGGGAAAGGGTAGCAGAGTGTAGGGACAGACCTACAGGTCTGCTTTAACTTTCTGAGGGGATGAGCAGGGAAAACCGTGTTTTCGTGTCCTTTGTAGGCAGATGCAAGATTGAGGGGAATTTGTGGAAAATCGGGGTTCAGTACTATGGGTGATTGGCGGTACTGGGGAGGCTGTAGAGTTAGCCTCAGCCCTGACGGCGGAGCAGATTCCGTGTTTAGTTACGGTGACGACGGCGATCGCACAGCATGCCTATAAAAAGAGTACCTATCTAAAGGTTCTAGTCGGTGGGTTGAACGGGGCAGCGCTGGGGGAGTTTATTCACGCTCAGCGGATCGGGGCGGTGCTCGATGTGTCGCATCCGTTTGCGGTGGAGATCTCAAAGGGGGCGATCGCCGCCGCCCGCGCCCTCAACCTCCCTTACTGGCGCTATGAACGTCCTGCTATAGAATCTTCCTCCAGTGGGCGGATTCACTATATAGAAGACCTCCAAACCGTGCTCACCCCTGAGGTTTTGCTAGACAATCGAACGTTGCTCACTCTCGGCTATCGCTGGCTGCACCGTTTTGCCCCCTGGCAGGCCCAGGCCACCCTGTTTGCCCGCATTCTGCCCTCGCCGGTAGCGCTGGATGCTGCCCTAGGAGCAGGCTTTACCCCCGATCGCCTGATCGCCCTGCGGCCCCCCATTACTACCGAGCTAGAATGTGCCCTCTGGCAGCAGTGGGGCATTACTCAAGTTATTACCAAAGCCTCTGGCGCGCCTGGGGGAGAAAATATCAAGCGTGCGGCGGCTGAGCAGCTCAATATTTCTCTGTTTATTTTGAATCGTCCTCAACTCAATTATCCGGTGGTCTGCCGTAGCTCAGAGGAGGCCTTGGCGTTTTGCCGAGGGTGGTGGCGATCGCGCCCCAGCCATGAATAAAATCCACCGACCAACTCTCTCGGCCCCATCAAACTATCTCCTCCGCCAGGGGTAGTTAAGACCTTTCGGGAATGCTATCCTTGGCCTTCAATTTGTGCGCTACTATGGGCTATCGCCGGTTGCAGTCAGCCGGGATAGCCATGGCAAAAGTTGCTGTATCTCGCCAAAAATAGGGATTTTCTCCGCTCAAGCTCAAAGACGTGCGCCAATTTTTCAGTTAGCCCCTATATTTAGTTGGTCATTTGGTTTGTTGAGTCTCACAAGAGCATTGTGCACAGGTCATCCATGACAGCTTTTCCCATGCCATCCGGGCCATCCCCCTCTTTTGAGAGCGTTAGCAGTAGCGCTCTGCCAGATACTCCACCTGTGTTTGCTCTTAAAGAACTGGTGGCTCGGCTGCAGCGTGAGCAGTATAAAATTCAAGACTTGCTCAGTTCGTTGGGGTTTGCCCTCCGCAGCCTCAATAACTTAAATCAGTTCCTAGAGCTGATTCCCATGATTGCCAGTCGGGTAACTGATGCCAGTGGCGGTGCCCTAGTGCTGTTTCGAGCCGATGGGCAGGTGCGCCTAGAGCGATTGCACTGTCAGAGCGAAGATCAGTGCCAAGACGTGCGATCGGCCTTAGAGGCCGCTACTCGCCAAGTGACGGCTAGCTTCAAAGCTGCCCCTGAGAGCAGCATGATGTCGATGGCGCGCAACGCCATGCTGGCCCTCGATCGCCAGGTCAACCGCTACCTGGGTGACGAGTTTCAGCTGTTTGGCACCGCTATTATTGTGCAAAACGTAGAGCGAGGGCGGCTCTACGTGTTTAGTCGCGACCCTGGCTATGCCTGGACGGAGACCCGCCAAAAGCTGGTGCGCCTGGTGGCTGACCAGACTTCGGTAGCGATCGAAAACAATGAGCTAACAGCGGCGGTGCGCAAAAAAGAGCGCCTCGATCGCGAGCTCGAAATTGGGGCTGAAATTCAGCTACAACTGCTGCCCCGTCAGTGTCCCGCCATTCAGGGCATGGATTTGGCCGCCAAGTGCCGCACCGCTCACAAGGTAGGCGGCGATTACTACGACTTTATCCCCACCACCTTTGACCAGCTACGCCAGACTGACTCCCAGCAGACGGCGGCGGCCCCTTGGAGCTTTGCCATTGGCGATGTCATGGGCAAAGGGGTGCCCGCCGGGTTGATCATGACCATGATGCGGGGCATGCTGCGAACTGAGGTGCTCAACGGCCATTCGCCCGCCCGCATTTTGCAAGACTTAAACTTTGTTATGCACAGCGATCTCGAAAGCTCTAACCGCTTTGTGACGCTGTTTTACGCCGAGTACAATCCTAAAACTCGCCGTCTGGCCTACGGCAACGCCGCCCACAACCCACCACTGCTGTGGCAGGCGGCTACTAACACCATCACCCGGCTCGATACCCCTGGTATGCTGCTGGGGCTGGATATGAACACCGAGTACTGCGAAGCCGAGGTAGAGCTTCAGCCAGGCGACACGGTGGTGTTTTACACCGATGGTTTTACCGAGGCCGCCAACCCTCGCGGTGAGCGCTTTGAGGAAGAAAATCTGGAGCGGGCGCTCCAGTGGGCCTGCCGCAACTGCACGTCAGCCGAGGCAATTTTAGACTACACCTTTGACTTGATCGATCGCTTCATTGGGGGCGATCGCAGCAACGACGACGACATGACCCTGGTGGTGATGCGGGTAAAGCCAGAGCTCCAGCTCAACCTATTTGACAACTAAAGCCCGCTTTCTCGGCCCAAATTTTCGGGTTGACAGCGCTAGACTTGAGGTATCTGGCCTCCATTTGGCGATGTCGCCGTCTCCGAAGGTGAGGTAGCCCTTTGCCGCGATCGCCCTATGTTTACACCCCTACCTTGGCCATCTTTTCGGCGAGGCGTTGCGCTGGCCAGCGCTGGGCTACTCACCCTGGGGTCTACCTGGGGATTTTTCCCGCCCGCCTCTGCCCCGGCAATTCAGTACTCTGACGGCACCGTGGGTTTTTCGTACCCACCGCGCCTCACCGACAGCTACGCCACTCGCAATCTGGTCAGCGAAAGCAATGTCACCTACTACCTCACCTTTGATTTTCCCGAGGCAGCGGTTGAGCCGTTGGATCGGGTAGTGACTCGCCTGAATGAAGGCTATGACCCAATGTTTCGCTATCGGCTAGAGGCCACCGAAGCCTTTGCCAACACCCCCAATGGCCGGGTACGTTTGCCCCTCGGGGAACTCACCCAAGATCGGGACGCTCGCGAATTGTCGATTTCCTTCGATCCACCGGCTGAGCCTGGGGTGCCTATTACCTTAGCCCTGCGGCCCGTGCGGAATCCTCGTTTTGGCGGTGTCTACCTGTTTGGGGCCACGGCTTATCCGGTGGGCGCAATGGTGGAACCTACCTTTATGGGTTATGCCCGGCTGTCGTTTTATGAGCGAGACCGCGATCGCTGGCCCTAGCCCCAACCCTCATGGTTAAGGTTTGCCCCCATGTCTAGCCCATCGCCAGAGACTGCGCGATTTTTTGTGGCCCTACTGCCGCCCCAGCCCGTGCAGGACGCCATCACCGCCATCAAGCAGGACATTGAGCAGCGATTTGGCAGCAGGGCCGCCCTCCGCTCCCCACCTCACATCACTCTACAACCGCCCTTTGAGTGGTCTCTAGAGCGACTGGACGAGCTACAACACCATCTGCATAGCTTTGCCCGTCAGCAGCGGCCCATCCCCGTTGTTTTAGAAGGGTTTAGCGCGTTTCCCCCGCGAGTAATTTATGTGGATGTGCATCAGACGGCAGCGCTAATGGCCGTTCAGCCAGCCTTGGTCGCCCACTTAGACACTCACTGTGGGCTGCGGGAGGGCTATCGATACCCCGGCTCCAACCGCCCTGCTCCCTGGCCCTTTACGCCCCACGTCACCGTAGGCTTTCGTGACCTCAGGCCCGAGGCCTTTCACCAGGCCTGGGCTGAGTTTGAGCACCGCCCTTTCTCGGCAGATTTTGAGGTGCCTACCCTCACCCTGCTCCGCCACGATGGGCAAATTTGGCGAATTTTCTCCGAGCTGCCGCTAGGCGCTTCAAAGGCTTGATTTAGTAGGCATTTGAGATTGTGTAGAAGCTTATACAGAACAGGTATTACCTTGACATTCTCCAAAACCGTAGCTTACTATACAGAAGTAATCAGAAATTCGTTCATCTCGCTTTTTCACAGCCGATTAAAGCGAGACGGAAGTAGGGGTTAATAGCCCCCGAAGGAACGCGCCCCAATGTTCTGATCAAACCCTTGATCTTTTGGAGGCGACCCCATGAAACTCACCTATCGCGGCGTAAGCTACGACTACACCCCCCCCGTTGTGGAATCCAACCTAACCGATGAGGCTGGCAAGTTCCGCGGCGTAGATATTCGATTCCGCACCGTTAAGAAAGCGGCTGTGCAGCAGCCCACCCTAGACTTGGTCTATCGCGGTGTGGCTTACCAGTCTGGCACCCCTGAGGTTGCACCTGTGGTTGAGGTTGCAACTCCAGCAATGGCAGCCCCAGCCGTAGCAACCGCCTTGAGCACCGAAGACAAAGCCCGCATGAGCATGATGAACCGTCATCGCTCCGTAAAGCAGCGTCAGCAATCGATGCTGGGCCGTCTGGCCGTCGAAGCCGGTTTGCCCGCCGAAGCCGCTCAATACTGGAACCACATTCAAGGCAAGGTACACCCCAGCTTTTGGGCCACCTATAGCCGCAGTGGTGCCGCCGCTAGCTAAGCGTGCTTAACGCGTTAAATGAATAGCCCCTGCCGGAGGTTGCTGGCAGGGGCTATTTTGTTAGTAGCTGATTCAGGCAACGCTTCTTGAGGGCAGTCGGGCTTTAGGTGCCGTCGGCACTCTTGACCGGTCTGATGCCCAAGTGCCTAGATCGGTCAGGATAAATTGCTGAGCAATTGGGAAAAATAGGTCATTACTGCGGGCATAGCGGCAGTGATACAGAATGAAGGCTGCCCTCGCCCTAGATTAGTGGTTAAACAATTCAGATCACAGTCATGGTTGGGCCTCTCTTTTGGCCCCGCGTTTTCTAAAACCCTGGTGGGGTGAAACCTTTCACCCAGGATGTTTCCGTTTCCCTGTTGTCTTCGCTCCACGCTTTATCGTGTCTCTAACTCCTAACGGTTTGTCTGTAAGCCTTAGTCCCTTGCCTCAGGCTGGCTTGGGGGGAGAGGGAATACCTTTAGAATCTCAAGGTCGTAACCTTTTCAATATGGCCTTAGATGCCATGCTTATCGCCAACGATCAGGGCCAATATGTTGAGGCTAATCCTGCCGCTTGCAAACTGCTGAACTGTGTTCGAGACCAGATCATGGGCCGCACTATTGCCGATTTTTGTGTTTTGCCCGCTGGGGGCGACCTGCTCCACCAGTGGCAGATGTTTTTGGCCCAGGGTCACATGCAGGGAGAGGTTGCTTTAAGGGGTGACAGCGGAGAAGAACGCATCGTGGAGTACGCGGCTACGGCCAATGTTTCGCCCCACTTTCACCTATCTATTCTGCGGGATGTAACCGAGCGCAAGCAGGCCGAGGCGCTCAAGGAGCATCTCAACCAAATGCTGGCCCAGCAGGTTAAAGAACGCACCGAGGAATTACGGGTCGTTCAAACTCAGCTCGCTCAAAAGCACTCTTTGCTGGACGGCATTCTCAGCAATATTAATGGCGTGGTTTGGTCGATCGATTTGCAAACGATGGCGACTCGGTACGTTAATTCTGCTGTGGAAACCCTCTATGGCTATTCTAAGGAGGATTTTCTGAATGCCCCTGGCCTGTGGCGGAGTTTGATTTACCCAGCCGATCAGCCCAAAATCGAGCAGGTTTTGGGGCAACTCCGCGAGCAGGAGCGATTTGATCTGGAGTATCGCATTATCCGAGCCGATGGAGAGCTGCGCTGGGTACGCGATCGCTCGCGAGTGGTGTATGACCCCGAGGGCAAGCCAGTTCACCTCGACAGCGTTGCCACTGACATTACTGAACAAAAACAGCTAGAAGAAGCCCTGCGCCTGAGTGAAAGTCGGCTGCGGGCCATTTTTCAGCAAGTTGCCCTGGGCATTAACCAAGCGGATCTAGACGGTCATTTTTTGCAGGTTAACCAAGCCTACTGCGACATGCTGGGCTACAGCAAGGCAGAACTACTCCAACTGCGCTATCAAGATATTGCCCATCCCGACGAGCGACAAGAAACTGAGGCTGCCCTGGCCAAGCTCTATGCGGGGCAAGCCGCGTCAGTCACGTTAGAAAAACGCTACTTTCACAAAGATGGCAGCGTTCGATGGACAAATCTAGTGCTGTCTATCCTTCGCGATGCCGATGGGCGGGCGATTTCAGACATTGCGATTGTGCAGGACATCAGCGATCGCAAACAGATCGAGCAAGCCCTCGAGGAAGAGCGCAGCCTGTTTATCGGCGGCCCGACGATGGTCATTCGCTGGGGAACAACAGCTGACTGGCCAGTGGAGTATATTTCTCCCAATGTGCAAGCCCAGCTAGGGTATGAACCGAGGGTGTTGGTAGAGGGGCAGATGGCTTTTGCCTCTCTCATTCATCCCGACGACATAGAACAGGTCAAGGCAGAGGTAGTCACCGCTACGGCGGCCCAAACCCTGTGCTTTGCCCAAACCTATCGGGTGCGCCACGCCAACGGCGAATATCGCTGGATCGATGAC
The DNA here is from genome assembly GCF_014696675.1 of Phormidium tenue FACHB-1052. GTDB lineage: Bacteria > Cyanobacteriota > Cyanobacteriia > Phormidesmidales > Phormidesmidaceae > Nodosilinea > Nodosilinea tenuis_A. The sequence continues at coordinate 133,298 of NZ_JACJQN010000004.1, read as the reverse complement.
TTTACCCGGGTGATCTATGCTGCCGATGGCACTGTTACCCAGTTCTTGGGCTACATCCAAGACATCACCGAGCGCAAGCAGACAGAACTGGCCCTGCAAGCCAGTGAAGCCACCAAACAGGCCATGTTGTCAGCGATTCCCGATCTGCTCATGCGCATCGATCGCAGCGGTCTGCGCTACGACTTTATCTCTGGCGGTGAGATCGCTCTCTACGGCGATGTTGACACCCAGCGTCCTCAGTCGCTCTACGAGATGCTGCCTCAAGCGTTAGCCGATCAGCGGCTGCACTTCATCCAGCAGGCGATTGATACTGGCGAGCGACAGATTTACGAATACACCATCACGGCAGAGGGCAAACCCCGCTACGAAGAGGCGCGGATCGTGCCCCTGAAGGGGGATGAAGTGCTGGTGATGGTGCGGGATGTCTCTGGCCGGGTAGTGGCGGAGAAGGCTTTGCGGGAGAGCCAGCAGCGCTTTCAGGCAATTTTTGACCAGATGTATCAGTTTATTGGTTTGCTGACGCCGGAGGGTATTGTGCTGGAGGCCAATCAAACTGCCCTGGCCTTTGGCGGCTTTGAGCGAGAAGATGTGGTCGATCGCCCCATTTGGGAGATGGGCTGGTGGGATGTCTCCCCGGAAATCCAGGCCCAGCTCAAGCAGGCGATCGCCGCCGCTGGCCGAGGCGAGTTTGTGCGCTATGAGGTGGTTATACAGGGGGCCAATCAACAGCTGATGACCATCGACTTCTCCCTGCGGCCAGTCTTAGATGACCAAGGTCAGGTGGTGCTGCTGATTCCGGAGGGGCGCGACATCACCCAGCGCAAGCACATGGAAGAAGAGCTTCAGCGCACCAAAGTCTTTTTAGAGCAGACCAACAGCGTCGCCCGCGTCGGCGGCTGGGAAGTTGATCTGCAACAGAATCTGGTGCATTGGACCCCCATCACCCGAGAAATTCATGGGGTCGATGCCGATTTTGAGCCCACCCTAGCGACAGCCCTCAATTTTTATCCGTCAGGCGTCAACCGTCAGCGCATGGCGGCGGCCATCGAGTGCGCGCGCCTCACTGGGCAACCCTGGGATGAGAAGCTACAGCTAGTGACCGCTCAGGGAAATCTGCGCTGGGTGCGATCGCTGGGGCAGGCCGAGTTCGTTGATGGCACCTGCACCCGCCTTTATGGAGCATTTCAAGACATTGATGCTCAGATGCGGGCAGACATGCAGCTCCAAGAGTTGACTCAACAATTACAGCAGGCGAACGAAGAACTGAATCGAGTTGCCACCACAGACGCTCTCACGCAAGTCGCCAACCGACGCCATTTCGACCAGATATTCATTCAGGAGTGGGCACAGGCCCAGCGGGCTACCACCTCTCTGGCTCTAATCATGTGTGATGTGGATTATTTCAAGCCCTACAACGACCACTACGGGCACCCAGCAGGGGATCGGTGTTTGCAACAGGTGGCCCAACTGCTGAAAGATCATATTCAGCGTCCTGGAGATGTGCTGGCTCGCTATGGTGGAGAAGAGTTTGTGGTGCTATTGCCCAGAACCACGCTGGTGGGGGCCATGGCGGTAGCCGCCAGAATTCAGCACCAGTTTACTCAGGCCCGGTTGCCCCACGGGTTTTCATCGGTAGCTGACCACATCACCTTAAGCTTTGGCATTGCCTGCTGCGTGCCCCTCCACAAAAATTCGCCCAGCGAGCTACTGGCTGCTGCCGATGCTGCCCTATATCAAGCCAAACTGGCAGGCCGCAATCGTTACTGCATCAACTCCAGCAATCGGCCTGACGGGCCAGCTTTGCCAAGGGCCTGAATCCGCTGGCCTCGCTGCGTTTGACCCTATGGACAGTACAGCGTGTCGCGGGTGTTGCGCTCTGTTACCGGATTGGTGCCTTTGGCTACATCGCAGAGCATCTTATTAACCTTGGGGTCGAGGAGCACATCGGTAAAGTCGGCCCCATCGATAATAGCCTCGCGAAAATCGGTGCCAAAGGCGTAGGCCCCTTCGAGAATGGCGTTGGTGAGGTTGGCCTGAAAGAATCGGGCTCCATCCAGCGTCGCGCCAGTCATATTGGCACCTTCCATATTGGCGCGGGCCAGGGTGGTATCAAACAGGCGCACCCCGCGCAGGTCGGTGTGGCTCATGTCAGCGTCGGCCATATCGGCGCGGGTGTAGTCGTTGCCGCGCAGGTCTTGGTTAGACCAGTCGGTCTTTCTCAAGTTTTGGCGATCGTAGTTGGTGGCCTGGGCCGGGTGAACCCAGCTCAGACAAAGGGTTAGCACCATCAGCGTGGCTACCACTATTCGACACAGGCTGGATCGACTAACCATGGCTCCCAATATTTTGCATCAAATCCTACATATTTGAGTCTACAGGTTGACTTGGGTCAAACCAATCCCCCGGCCTGTAGGTATGCTGTGACTCTGCCCGCGACAATCTTCTAGACTGTTGCCGCGACTCTTCTAGTTATGGTGAGCTAGCTGTAACGGTTGGCGAGCCTGGAGCACCGCGTTGCACTGGGGGCGGTTTCAGTGTTGAATCGTTCTGTTAGCGTTCTTTATATAATGGGCATTCTGCACCGTTGCCCGCCCCTGCCATGAGCATTGCTCTCTACAACACCCTGACCCGCAAAAAAGAACCCTTCGAAACCCACGAGCCGGGCCGGGTGAAGATGTACTGCTGCGGCGTCACGGTATATGACCATTCGCACTTGGGCCATGCCCGCTGCTATGTGGCGTGGGATACGGTGCGGCGCTACCTGCTGTGGCGGGGCTATGCCGTCCACTACGTGCAAAATTTTACCGACATTGACGACAAAATTCTCAACCGTGCTAAGGCAGAGAATTCTTCTATGCAGACGGTGGCGGAGCGCTATACCCAAGCGTATTTAGAAGATATTGCCCGCTTGAACGTGATGGAGGCCGACGAATACACCTACGCCACCCAAACCCTAGATGGCATTCAGCGGCTGATTGGCGAGCTAGAGCAAAAGGGCTACGCTTACCCCGCCAACGGCGATGTGTATTACTCCGTGCGTAAATTTGAGGGCTACGGCAAGCTTTCGGGCCGCAAGCTTGACGACATGCAGTCTGGGGCCAGCGGTCGGGTCGCTGCCGAGGACTCGATTAAACAAGACCCCTTTGACTTTGCCCTATGGAAAAGCGCTAAAGCAGGTGAGCCTTTTTGGGAGTCGCCCTGGGGGCCGGGGCGACCGGGCTGGCACATCGAATGCTCGGCAATGATTCGCGATCGCCTCGGCGACACCATTGACATCCATGTGGGCGGCAACGATCTGGTGTTTCCCCACCACGAAAACGAGATTGCTCAGTCAGAGGCGGCTACCGGCCATCCCCTGTCGCGCTACTGGATGCACAACGGCATGGTGAATGTGGGCGGCGAGAAGATGTCAAAATCCCTCGGCAACTTCACTACCATTCGAGATTTGCTGGATGCGCCTAACGCCCCTGACCCCATGGCGGTGCGGCTGTTTTTGCTCCAGGGCAGCTACCGCAAGCCGGTAGATTTTACCGATGAGGCGATCGCCGCTGTCCAAACTAGCTGGGGCACGGTGCGAGACGGGCTGTTGTTTGGTTATCAATACGGCGCTAAGTTGGGCTGGGCCGACAGTGAGGATGCTGTCTTTGGGGATCCTACTGCCATGCGAATCGATCGCGCCAGTGCCCCTGTTCAAGCCTTTCAAGCCGCTATGGATGACGATTTCAACACGGCTGGGGGGCTGGCGGTGCTGTTTGACCTGGCCAAAGACCTGCGCCGCGCAGGGAATTTGATTACTCACACGGGCGAGGCTGATACCGCTAGCGATGTTCTCCGCCAGCAGTGGCAAACCCTGGTGTGCCTCGCCCAGGTGCTGGGGCTAGAAGCTCGGCCTGGGGCCGAGATATCCACCGAGGGCAGGCTGTCGGATGCCGACATTGAGGCGCTGCTGACCCAGCGGCGGGAAGCCAGGGCCGCAAAGGACTTTGCCGAGGGCGATCGCATCCGCGACCTGCTCCAGGCCGAGGGCATTACTCTGATCGACAAGCCCGGCGGCATCACCGAGTGGCATCGTTAGAGCATCCAGCCCCGAGGGCCGTAAAGTGCGGACTCTATCTTTTTCAAAGCTCGCTCGGCCTTATCTAGAGATTTCATCATCTGCTCTTCGTTATCTGGCTCGTTGACGCTAAGTTGGCCCAATTCTAAGCTGGCTTTAATTAGGCTAAAAATAGGACTGTTTATGGGCGGCTGGCCATTACCGCCCCGCAGCACCTTAGCCTGTTGGGCCAAATCGTCGAGCAGCGGTGCGAAGTCTTGCTTAGGTTTATTGGGCAAAGGCGCGGCCTGAGCTATAGCCTTGTGCTGAACTGGGTCGAGGGATTCGATGATTCGGCCAGCGTTTTTAGCCGCTAGATAAATCTGCTTTAGCTCGCTTCTAATGCCTCCGCCAAAGTGGATGTTTGTGCTCTGGAGCAGCCCGTCGTACACAATTTGCCCTTTAAAGGGCAGCAGCACTGCTTTAACCATGAGGGGTAGATAGCTTTTATGAATCATGTCGTCGAAGCTATCCCACAGCCCTAGAACCCCATAAACTACATCTTTATTGCTGATGAAGACGGCATACTTTTTGAGGAATCGCTCGATGTAAAAGGTGCCCTCAATGAAGTTTTTCCAGGAATCGAGAATCTCAATCTTGTCAGGCCCCAAACCTTGAGGATTTTCTTGGATGAAGCGATCGATCAACTCTGGATTTTGGTATAAGGCATCCCGAATTGCTATCTTCTCTTCCGTCGGACGAGCTTCAAAACCCGCTGGGTCTTCGATGTGGGGCACAAGTTTGAGCTGCTGGTTGACGTAGATTTGCAGACTCCACATCAGCTCAAAGAATAGGGCAGCATCGGCTTCAGAAAGTTTCATGGCAAAGTCTGGGCAGTTAGCATTTCCTACTGATACCACAGCTTCAAGGAAACCATTGCCGTCCCAGGGCAATGAAGGTTTCGCGATGCTGGCGGAAGAGGGTGTAGCCGTAGACGGCAACGATCGCAAACAAACACAGGTGGGCGATCGCGCTATAGGTGCTAATAATATCGCCCGGCGTCCAGCCGTGGTCGTTGACCAACTGGTTCATATCGCCGTGCTCAACGTCGCCCCACATTGAGCCAAAGGGAATCGAGGCTTTGCCCTTAGGAACTTGCTGCCACAGCCATACCTGACCCCAAAAGCAAAAGGCCGCCCCTAGCACCACTGGAAAACGGTAAAAATCCCACCGAAAATATTCGGGCAAGGGGAAGTAAAAGCCCACGATCAGCAGGGCCGATAGATAGATTTCGCCGCCAATGCCGCCGAAGGAAAACAGCATGTCGAAGGTGTCGGCGGGTAGGAGCCAGGTCATGTAAAACTGCACCACCGCAAGCCCTATGGCCAGCACCATGGGCCAGCGTTTGCCCTCGCGTCGCCCGGCCCAAAACAGCAGACCCAGCAGGGTGAAAATGCCGAGGTAGACAAAGAGCGATCGCTGCGGGTTCAGCGTCGTCCACCCAATGGGCAGGGGTAGTGCCTGCCGCCCCGCTAGCCAGGCGATGGTAGCGTGACCAAACTCGTGCAGCCAAATCTTGATGCCGAACAGCAGCGCATTCACGATCGGCATGGCGTTCATCAGCATCCCCAACAGCATCAAGCCGGGGAAAATCAGCCCGTTACTGTAGCGATTTTGAAACGAGAGGATATCCGTGTCGTCGCTGGCAATGGCCAGGCCGTTCGACTGGCGCGGCGATCGCGGCTTTGGCACGACACTAGCCACGGTAGAGTTTTGGCCTAAGGACGCGTAGACCGCTGAAGCAGTCTCAGCCTCGGCGGTGGACTGCTCTAGGTGGGTTTTGAGGGTAGCAAAGGCCCACTTGAGGGGCTCTAGGGCGGCGCGATCGCCCCGCCGAAGCAACTCCGCCCGCCGCTTGAAATACACCGACTCTATCTGGGGCAACGGGTCTCCTAGAGATAACCCCAGTTCCTCGTAGGCGCGCACCACCGCTACCGGCGTTGAGGTAGCTGTGGGGGAACTCGGTTGGGGTGCTGGGGTAGCAGCCCAACCGCCATCGGTTGTGGAGGCTAACGTCTCACAGGCCTGGGACTCATCCGAGAAAAGGGTCGGTGAGAGCGACAACAGAGCGATTTCCTCACTCCAAATAGGCTGAGCTTCACCTGTTTGGGTGCCGTAGAGTTGCACAATACCAATGTCAGGCGGCTGCAATTTTGCCAGGGTGCGGCGGATGTAGGCCACCGTTGCCGGTTGGGGTGGGGCGGGGCTGCTGCTAAACCACAGCTGCAAACAGTAGCTCTGGCGATCGCCCCGCACCGTAATGCCTTTGGGTCTGAGGGCGTGGGTGAGCAGGGCGGCGATCGCTGCCGCCTCCCCATCCTTGGCCTGCTCTAGTAGCGAAGGAGTCGTCATCGCGTTGGGCTATCCCGTATCGTAGATATTTCCAGACTACCCAACTGCCACCGTCGGTACCCGTCCCTCGATAAGATGGTTTGCACAGATTTAACCGCAGGAAGCCAACCATGAGGGCAGGGTCTTGAGTACAGCGGCTAGCCCCGGCGGCCTAGTGATTGCAGGCGAGCGCAGCGGTGTGGGTAAGACCACCGTCACCCTGGCGCTGCTGGCGGCCCTAGCGCAAAAATCGCTCCGCGTGCAGTCGTTTAAGGTGGGGCCAGACTACATCGACCCGATGTTTCACCAGCAGGCGACGGGGCGACCCTGCTACAACCTCGACCCGATTCTGACCTCAGAAACCTATGTGCAGCACTGCTTTGCCCACCGCTGCCAGGGGTCTGACTTTGCCCTGGTCGAAGGGGTCATGGGTCTCTTCGACGGCGCGTCTGGGCTCTCGGATGTCGCCAGCACTGCCCATATTGCCCGTCTGCTGAACCTGCCGGTGCTGCTGGTGGTCGATTGCAGCCGTCTGTCGCGATCGGTGCTGGCCATCATCCACGGCTACCGTACGCTAGATCCTCAGGTAAAACTAGCCGGGGTGGTGCTAAATCGGGTGGGCAGCGATCGCCATCTCGAACTCCTCACCGATGCCCTAGCCAGCATTGATCTGCCCATTCTTGGCGTGTTGCGGCGGCAGGATGCGATCGCCCTCCCCGATCGCCACCTGGGCCTCGTGCCCACCGCCGAACTTCCCCAACTCCCCGACATTCTCGATCGCCTCGCCCACCTCGGCCACACCTGCTTTGACTGGGATGCCCTCACCCCCCTTCTAACTGCCAACTCCACCCCTCAACTCTCCCACCCTCCCTACCCTCTCGCACTCACCCACCCCCTAACTTCCCCACCCCCCTCACCCCGCATCGCGATCGCCCAAGATCCTGCTTTCAGCTTCTACTACTCCGACAACCTCGATATTCTCACCGCCCTGGGAGCCGAGATCATTCCCTGGAGCCCCCTGCGGGATGCCCATCCTCCTGCCGATGTCGATGGATTGTACTTTGGCGGCGGCTTTCCCGAAATGTTTGCCGCAGAGCTAGCCGCTAACCAGAGCTTGCGCTCAAGACTCAAGGCTCTGATTCGGCAAGGCTTACCTGTCTATGCCGAATGTGGCGGGTTGATGTACTTAGCCACCACCCTGGTCGATTTAGATGACAATGCCTGGCCTATGGTCGACGTGTTGCCCACCAGCGTGAGGATGACCGGACGGCTCACTCTGGGCTACCGTCACGCCTTGGCAGAACAAGGCAGCTTACTTTTACAGGCCGGTCAAACCATCTGGGGGCACGAGTTTCACCGCTCCGAGACAGAAATGCCCACCCCATCGCCTCTGTACCAACTCAAGCGCTACGGGGCAGTGCAGCACCACGCCACCGAGGGCTGGGCACCGCATCGCATTCATGCCTCATATCTGCATCTGCATTGGGGTGGCTGCCCAGAGGTTGCTAAAGCTCTGGTTGGAGTCTGTCTACAATACCGTCAGAGTCAGGCTAAACCCTAGTCCTAGGGTACCGGCCAAAGGCCTTAGTCAAGCCCTAATTAGTGTTATGGTTAGACCATAGATTTTTGTTGAGATAAGGAGTATTGCTGTGGTTGAGCCTTTGCTAAGTGGCATCGTTCTAGGGTTTATTCCTGTCACCCTGGCCGGGCTTTTCGTTGCGGCTTACATGCAATATCGCCGGGACAATCAGCTAAACTCATAGCCCGGTCGCTGGGGGTGAGGGCGGGCGCGATCGCCGCCTTAGAGCTTACTTAATAGCATCCCCCAGCCATCCCCGCGCTAAATAGGCACTACCGACCGCCGCTTCCACCGAGGCGGCGTTTTTGATGGGCACCGGCAGTAGAGCAGCCCGCAGCTGTCGCCAGGTTTCGTTAGCGGCACCGCCCCCCGCCGTGAAAATTTGCCGTAGGGGTGATGCTCCATGCTGAATGAGCAGCTCATATCCTCGCTGCTCAATGCGGGCGATGCCCATCAGCAGACCATGCAAAAACGCGCTGTCATCCCCTGGGCGGGGCGAGAGGCGCGGAACCAGGGTGGGGTCATTGATGGGAAAGCGCTCTCCCGGCTGCACCAGGGGGTAATAGTCTAGCTCCGTGGGCACGGCGGGGTCGATACGCTGGCTCAGGTTGACTAACGTCTCTCGATCAAAGAATTTTTCGAGCACGGCCCCGCCGCTGTTAGAGGCCCCGCCTACCAACCAGTGGTTTCCCAACCGGTGGCTGTAAATGCCGTAGTCTCCCACGTCGACTCGCCGATCGCTGAGTAGCTTGATGGCCAGGGTTGACCCCAAGGAGGTGACCCCGTCGCCTGGGGCGATCGCGCCGCTGGCCAAAAAGGCCGCAATGCTGTCAGTGGTGCCCGCCACTACCTGACACTGGGGCGATAGGCCAAACCGCTGGGCTACAGTTTCCGTCACGCACCCTACCAGTTCTCCCGGTGCCAACACCCGAGGCAGTACCCGACTCCACGGCTGCCCCTGCATCCAGGCAGGGTAGCTCAGCTCACCCACGTCGTAGCCCAGCTTGAGGCTGTTGTGGTAGTCGCTCAGCCCCCACTGGCCGTGGAGCTGGGCGCTGAGCCAGTCGGCCTGGTGCAGCAGATAGGTCGCTTGATTCCAGGTTGAGGAGGGCAGTGTCTGGTGCCACCACACCAGTTTGGCCAGGCTCGATGTGGCGCTGGCGGCGGGGCTTTGGGCGGGGGCCAAGGCCTTAACGTTTTCTAAGACTTCTCCGCAGGGATGGTTGTAGAGCAGCGGCGGCGTCAGCGATTCCCCCGCCTGATCGCACAGCAGCACGGTGGCCGAGGTGCCGTCGATCGCCACTCGACCGATCTGGGGGGCGATCGCCCCCGGCAGCGCCTCTAGCAGAGCAAAGAGACCCCGCCGCCAGCACTCTGGGGCGGGCAAATCGGGGTAGCCCTGGCGAAACTGCCAACATAAATGCCGCTGCGGATCGACCACAGCGGCACGCACCCCAGAGGTGCCAAAGTCTATACCCAGAGCCAGGGGAAGGGGCGTCACGAAGCAGCCGTTCGCCACACCATTCCTCAAGCCTAGATGCTGGTCTCGCTGATCGAACGGGTGATGTAGTCGAAGGGGTAGTCGACCACAGAGGGATCGGCTACGCCCGCTTCCTGTACCTTGGCTTTCACGATGTCTTTCATCAGCTGAATGCCGATCACCGTGGGGGCAATGGGCACACCCAGGGAGTTGTAGGTTTCGCGCAGCCCGGTCAGCACTCGCTCGTCGAGCACGTCGGGGTTGCCCGCCACCAGGGCATAGCTGCTGTAGCGGAGGTAATAGTCCATATCGCGCAGGCAGGCGGCGTAGCGGCGGGTGGTGTAGGCATTGCCGCCGGGGCGAATCAGCTCGGGAACTTGGGCAAACAGGGTAACGCCCGCTTCTTTGACAATGCCAGCGGCGTTAGCGCTGATAACTGCCGCTGCCTTGATGCGATCGGAACCGCTGTCAAAGTAGGACTTGATCGAGTCGAGGGCGCTGCTATCGAGATAGCGTCCAGTGTTGTCGTAGGTCTTGATTAGCGTGGTGACAGCGTCCCGCATAGGTGGTTTCTCCCAACTCTCACTTGGCAAACAGCATTTTATAAATGGTGGCAGGCGCAGGCTGCCTTATCCTGACTGAAGATTCTAACCTCGAAGGCCAAAACCCTGATAAATGCCAGGTTTTATCTTCGAAGAAGTTTACCATGGGGGCTTAACCCCTGGGTGGCTCAGGCCCGTCAGAGGCGGGTCTTTATGAGCGAATTGTTACAAAACATCATGGTCTGACTCAGGGCATTTGTTAGCTTTCCCTGACAAAAAGTAGTGGGTGATACAAAACGGGCTAACCCCTCTCCTTAGGATGATTCAGATGAGCTGATACCTGTGCAATCAGCAGGATCAGAGTGCCCGTGCCAACAACCGGTGTTGTATAGGGCTTGCCTGTTGCAGCCCTGCCGATTTGGCAGGGAATTTGGGACGGAGCCAGGGCATCATCGACGACGAGTTAAATCGGTTTCCCCACGTTTGAACGCTAAAGAGGCTAAGGAGTAGTTCATGGCAACCCCAGCAGACATCCTGAAATGGATTGAGGATGACGGCATTGAGTTAATCGATCTGAAATTTATTGACATGCCGGGTATCTGGCAGCACCTCACTCTACACAAGAGCCAGATTGACGCCAGCAGCTTTACCGATGGGGTAGCTTTCGACGGCTCCAGCATCCGTGGCTGGAAGGCTATCAACGAGTCAGACATGATGATGGTGCCCGATCCTGACACCGCCTGGATCGACCCCTTCATGGCGGAGCCGACCCTGAGCATGATCTGCACGATCAAGGAGCCCCGCACCGGCGAGCTTTACTCTCGCTGCCCTCGGGCGATCGCAACCAAGGCGATCGAGTACCTGAAGACTACTGGTCTGGGCGACACCGCCTTCTTTGGCCCCGAAGCTGAATTCTTCATTTTTGATGACGTGCGCTTCGACCAAAATGAGCACTCGGCTTACTACTACGTCGATAGCGTCGAGGGCCGCTGGAATACTGGCCGCGAAGAAGCGGGCGGCAACCTCGGCTACAAACCCCGCTACAAAGAGGGCTACTTCCCCGTCGCCCCCACCGACACCTCCCAGGACATGCGCAGCGAAATGCTGCTGACCATGGCCAAGCTGGGCGTACCGATCGAGAAGCACCACCACGAAGTAGCCACGGGTGGTCAGTGCGAGCTGGGCATTCGTTTTGGCCGGCTGATCGAGGCCGCCGACTGGCTGATGATCTACAAGTACTGCATTAAGAACGTTGCCAAGAAGTGGGGCAAGACCGTCACCTTCATGCCCAAGCCTTTGTTTAACGACAACGGCTCTGGTATGCACACTCACCAGTCAATCTGGAACAATGGCGAGCCTCTGTTTGCGGGCGATCGCTACGCCGGGTTGAGCCAAATGGCCCTGTGGTACATCGGCGGCATTCTCAAGCACGCCCCCGCCCTGCTGGCGCTGACCAACCCCACCACCAACTCCTACAAGCGTCTGGTGCCGGGCTTTGAAGCGCCGGTAAACCTGGCCTACTCCCAGGGCAACCGCTCCGCTTCGGTGCGCATTCCCCTCTCCGGCGACAACCCCAAGGCCAAGCGTCTGGAGTTCCGCTGCCCCGACGCCACCTCGAACCCCTACCTGGCCTTTGCCGCCATGCTCTGCGCTGGTATCGACGGCATCAAAAACCAGATCGACCCCGGTGACCCGCTGGATGTCGACATCTACGACCTCAGCCCCGAAGAGCTGGCCAAGATTCCTTCGACCCCCGGCTCGCTGCTCGATGCCCTCAAGGCTCTCGAAGCCGACCACGGCTTCTTGACCAGCACTGGCGTCTTTACCGAAGACTTCATCAGCAACTGGATCGAGTACAAGCTCGACAATGAAGTCAACCCCATGCGTCTGCGGCCCCACCCCTACGAGCTGGCTCTCTACTACGATTGCTAAGCCAAGGGGGCTAGTCCCTGATTAGAAGACGTGCAACTTAAGAGGTCGGGGCTCAGGCTCGGGCCTCTTTTCTTTAGGGGTTTAACTGCTGGCGTGCCATACAAGTCTAGGCCTTTTGTTATACCTGTTTTACCGGCGATCTCCCTCGCCTGCTTAAATTTGATTCTCTAGTTGAATCCTATGAAGACTCGGCGGGTTCATGTTAAGGAAGGTGTAGCTTGGTCAAAGCGTTAAAAGATGATGAAACGATGGTCTCATCTTGCATCGAAGCTGAGGGCCACTATGACTGTATTATCAACGCGTCACTGGTTAATTGCACCGCTAGTATTTGGGTTAATATGCAGCGTTTGGATGGGAAAAGGTGCGATCGCAAGCGACCCGTCTGAACTAGTCAGTCTGTCTCAACCTATTCAAGTCAGTGTCAATGAGAGTTTCATTAGCCCCCTGGTGGAGCTATTTGGGAATGTGTCGATTGGGCGGCAGGCTTTTGTGGCGGGTAACACGATCGTCAGGGCTGACCCTGAGACCCAGATCTGCATTGGTAATGAAACCAATCTTCAAGACAACATTTTATTTTTAGCTCTCCACGACTCCCCAGCACCTACCGCGCCCTGCGGCAAAATTTCTAGCAGCACGGGAGAGCGTACCAGCATTGCCCACCAGGCGATCGTCAAAAATTCGCAGATAGGGAATTTTACGTTTGTGGGATTCCATGCCCAATTAAACAATGTAGTGCTAGAAGATGGCGCTTTTGTTTTGCACGGCGCGAGGCTAGAAAATGTCCGCATTAAGCGCGATCGCATCGTTCCGGTTGGAGCAGTGATTACAACTCAAGCTGAGGCCGATGCACTACCGCTAAAAACAGAAGCCAATGCTGAGTTTCAAAATGAAGTTTTAGACGTCAATGAAGAGTTTGCCGAGCACTATCCTGAACTGTTTGAATCTGAGGGATTTGCCGCCGTCAGTGGAGTGAGTGTTGCGCCCACCACCAGCTGGAATCAAAATCCCGTCTCCCCTACCTTGGGCGACGGGGTTCAGCTAGCCGAATTTGTTCGCATTATTGGAGATGTTCAACTTGGCAGTAATAGTACCGTGGGTGAACGGACATCCATTCGAGCTGATGAAGGTACACCGATTGTGATTGGTGACAATGCTGCGATCGAAGATCGAGTTACTTTTCATGCCCTCAAAGGAACCAGCATCACCATTGGCTCTAACTTAAAAACAAGCGACAATATTGTCTTTCATGGGCCATTAGAAGTGGGCAATGGTCTAACTATTGAGGACGATGCTATTCTCTTTCGCTCTACGGTCGGCGACAATGTCACGATTGGCGACAGGGCGATCGTAGTCGGGGTCACCTTGGCCGATGGAGCGATCGTTCCTGCCGACAGCATGATTACCACCCAAGAGCAAGCCGATGCCCTTGGCAATAGCTAGTGCTGCATGGCGGACTGGCTACTAATGTTCGCGCCACAAGGTAATCTTCTCAGCTAAAAATAGTCGGTGACCGGACGAAGTCGTTTGTCCTATTTAGACTGGCGTTGCCAACGCAAAGCGTCCTCAGGGGAGAAGCCGCTGGCTATTTTCAGAGTTAGAACTAGGTGAGCAGATCGCTAGAGCGATCTGCTCATTGCCTCAAACGGTGCTAATTATGCTCCTGCTTGACCAGCATCGCTACTGCCTTTTCTACGGCTATGAGCGCCTGCTGCACCTCGTCAGCACTGACATTGAGTGGTGGCACAAAGCGCAATACCTGCGGCCCAGCGGGCACCAGCAGCAAGCCCTCATCCATGGCGGCTTTGACAATATCTACTGACTTAATCGTTGAGTCGGGCTGAAGCACCAGACCGTTAATCAGACCCCAGCCGCGCACCTGCTCTAACAACGCTGGGTACTGCTGCACCAAGCGTTGTAGGCCAAAGCGCATCTGCTCACCGCGCAGCTTCACGTTGTTCAGCAGGTTCTCAGATTCCAACGTTTCGCACACTGTGAGGCCGACTTTGCAGGCAAAGGGATTGCCGCCAAAGGTGCTGGCATGGTCGCCCGGCTCAAACACCGCGCAGGATGCCTTACACAGCAGCGCCCCAATGGGGATGCCGCCGCCCAGTCCTTTGGCGGAGGTGAAGATATCGGGTTCAATACCCAGATTCTCGAACCCCCAAAGGGTGCCGGTGCGACCGACGCCCACCTGTACTTCGTCGAGAATCAGCAAAATACCTTTTTCATCGCAGAGCTGGCGGATGCGCTGGAAGTAGGCGGCATCGCCGGGGCACACGCCCCCTTCGCCTTGCAGAGCCTCCAGCATGATGGCGGCCACTTGGGGAGTTTCGGCATCCAACTCTGCCACGAGTGCTTCTAGGGCGGCGATGTCGTTGTAGGGGACGTAGGCAAATCCCGGCATTAGCGGGTCAAAGTTCTTTTGGTACTTGGGCTGGCCGGTGGCGGTGACCGTGGCCAGGGTGCGCCCGTGGAAGCTGGCCTGGGCGGTGATAATCAGCGGATTGTTGATGCCCCGCTGGGTGTGGGCGTACTTGCGGGCTAGCTTGATCGCCCCTTCGTTGGCCTCGGCCCCGGAGTTACAGAAAAAGACGCGATCGCAGCAAGAGTGCTCCACCAGCCAGTGGGCCAGCGCTCCCTGCTCAGGAATGTAGTAGAGGTTCGACACGTGGTGCAGGGTTTGAATCTGCTGGGTCACGGCCTCGACCATCGCCGGGTGAGCATGACCCAGGGTGCAGGTGGCAATGCCCGCCACAAAGTCTAGGTAGCGACGGCCCTGATCATCCCAAACAACGCTGCCTCGGCCCTTGGTCAGCGCGATGGGGAAGCGCCCGTAGGTGGTCATCACGTCGGCATCGAACTGGGCCGGCGAGAAGGCGACGCTGCCGTTGGTCGCCATGTTGAGCGACTTGAGGGAATTTTTGACGAGGGTTTTTAGGCTCACGGTGGGGATAGGGGGAGTGGGGGTGGGGGGTGGGCGAGTTAGGGGGTGGGACAGTCAGAGCGATATAGCGATTGATTGCGCTAGCCGCCGACTTACCAATAACCCTGATTCACCGGCTCAATCCACTGGATCGAGCATAGCGGAAACCTCAAGAAAATCAATGATTATCCTGAACTAATCGGTGCCAGGTTAGCGACGAATAAGCCGCTGGTGGGGACGGTCTTTTTTGCGGATAGTCTGCAATTTTTCGCTCAGGTAGGCGAGGTTTTGGGGTTCGCCGCCGTAGCGCCAGCGGACATAGGCGTGGGTGATTTCGTTGGCAGCTTGGGCGGGCTGAGGTCGGGTCTGCTGGTAGAGGCGCTGGCCATACTCGATGGGGGTTTCGGTAGGGGTTTTGCCGAGGCCTTGGCGGTCAAACCAGGTCAGCATTTGTTGATATAACCGCTCGGTGGGGGCGAGCTGGCGTAGTTGTCGGTAGCGCCAGCCCCGGCGCAGGCCCAAGCAGGCTAGCCAGACGATAAATCCGAAGCCGGTGGCGATCGCAATGCCCAGCATGATGCCCACCCAGCCCAGGTTCAGCAACCCATTGAAGGTGCGTAATAGATACGCGATCCCATCGCCAAGCAGGCTGATCAAGCCATCCACGAAGCCGACTAGAGGAGAGGGCAGCCAGCCAGCCAGCCAGGCCCAAACCCGCCGCACCGTGCTGAAGGTTTCGTACTCCCTCAGGCTGGGCGGAATCAGCTCATGGCCGGGGATGGGGTCGAAGCCAAACCAGCCGTACTGGGGAAAGTAAACCTCGGTGAGGGCATAGGCATCGGTGTTGCGCACCACGTAGAACCCGGTGAAGGGGTTGAACTCGCCCTCTCCAAACCCGGCCACCAACCGCGCTGGAATGTCGATGGAGCGCAGCATGATGGTCAGCACGGTGGAGAAATGGTCGGGATAGCCACCCTGCGTCCGAAACAAGAAACTTTCAACGAGGTCTTGCTCGGCACCGAAGAAGGGCAGCTCGGGCTGAATCGTGTAGCGCTGCTTGAGGGCTTGGGCCAGGTAGAGAGACTTTTCGTAGGCATTGGTCAGGGGCACCGGGGAGGTGGCGAGCAGCTCCTCAGTTTTGGCCCGCACGGGCTCTAAAATCTCCTCGGGCACCTGGAGGTAGTGGGAGCGAATGCCGGGGGGATAGCGGGTGCCCGCCTGACCCAGCCGGGTGCGATCGCGAAAGGGCACCCGTGACACCACTGTATAGGTCATGCCCTCTTGCAAAATCACGGGTGACCGGAGACTACCCTCGGCGTCAATGGCCACCTCGCGGGTGGGGAAATAGAGCTGCTTAGGCTGATACATCGCTGGAATCAGGTTGGGTAGCTCGCTGACCACCGTATAGGTCTGCACCACCTCCCGATCGCGGGCCAGGGTCGGATCCATGGGCAAAAAGGTCTGGGCCGAAAACCGCGATCGCTTCAGGGTCTGGGCATCGTCGTTGCGAGAGATATCCCAGCCTTGGCCGGTGTAGGTGTCAAAGGCCAGCACCCGCCAAAAGCCGGGTGCCTGCGACCTGACCCGCATCACTACCTGGGGGGTCATCGTGCCCCGCAGATTCTGATT
This sequence comes from Phormidium tenue FACHB-1052, assembly GCF_014696675.1. GTDB lineage: Bacteria > Cyanobacteriota > Cyanobacteriia > Phormidesmidales > Phormidesmidaceae > Nodosilinea > Nodosilinea tenuis_A. The sequence goes on along the minus strand of NZ_JACJQN010000004.1, from coordinate 116,789 downwards.
CATCCGCTGGTTAAAGCCGTAGTAGGAGACGGTATCCACCACCCCAGGGCCAGTAGATTTGCCCTGGCCTTGAATGGTGCCAGCGCCGTTGCCAAAGCCATCGCCGTCTTCGCCGCCGTTGTCGCGGTAGGCCGAGTTGAGAATATCCTCACCCGAAAAATCTCCTGGTGTGTCAATCACCGAACTCACCGGAAAATTCTGAATTTGATAGCCCGGCAGCCGGGGCAAAAAGACAAAAATCAGCAGCCCCAGGCCCACAATCAGCCCCATCAAGCTCAAGAATCGCCCTAGGGTAGGCCGCAGCTTGATCTCACCCCAGGCGATCGGCCCTAGCCCCAGCCGCGACTGGTAGTCGAGCCGCAGCACTGGCACCGCCAGCGCCAAAAACAGCAGCAGCAGCGGCGCAAAGGCCAAGGTCTGGCTGATGGTGGCGGCTACCCCCAGCAAGATCAGGCCAATCATCATCGAGTAGCCTAAGTCTTTGCGGCGAGGTAGATCAAAGCTGTGCAGCACTTGCAGCTGCACCAAGAGTTCTGCTAGCACAATGCGGGTGTCGCCGGGCGCTTCGAGCAGCCGAGAAAAAAACGCCGCTAGGGCCACCAGCATGCCGATAGCAATCACAAATTTCACCGCGATGTTGCGATCGCGCCGCCGCTGCCAGCTAAAAGTTGCCCCCACCGCGCTCAGGGGAATCGCTAGCAGGTTCCACCAGGAAGCCGCAGTTACCCCAGCGGCGGCTACCACCACTGAGCTAATGCCTACGGTCACTAGCCCCTGCACCAGCACCCGCAGCAGCCGCGAGTCTTCGATTTCATCGAGGGGGATGGGCCGGGTTAGGGGAGAAGAGGCTAGCCAGCGAGACGCGACCATAAATCAACCGAAGGAGGGTCGCCTCCATGCTAACCGCTGGGCTAACCCCTGCCCAGGGCCGTTCTAGCGCTCAGCAATCATCACCTGAAAGCTCAGGGGAGCTACCTGGGCTTCCCCTAAGCTGACATCTAGACGATGTACAGCACCGGGTTGGGTGGTCAACCGCAGCACTAACTCGCCGGGGGTAGAGCGTTCGGAGCCGACGGTTTCACCTAGACTGGTTAGCACCAGGCTACCGTCCGTCGGTAGGATCGCCTTGACCTCTAGCTGCTCGGCAGCATCGTAGGTCGCCTGTACCGTCAACAGCCCAGAAGCCGTGAGCCAAGCCTGGGTCTGGGTGGGGTTGGCCTCCCCTACTGTCAGTGATAGGGCTTCAAAAATGCCCTGGGCGGCCAGCATGGCTAGCGCCACCTGCTGCTGCGTCGAGGCCGTAGCGTAGTCTACCTGGGTCAAAGCCTCGGTTTGAGCTGACCGGTAGGCCGGTCTGGCCACCAGCCCAGCAATGTATTCCAGGGTTTGGGGTTGATCGGGAAACAGTCCCTCAACTGCCGCGACCAGTCGTCGACCGGTTTGGCGAATGTCTTGGGCCACCTGCTGGCACTGGTTGAGCAAGTTGGCTAGCACATCTTCAGGTACGTCGCCGGGAACCGAAAGATTTCTAAGGTGGTCTAACCAGACAGAGGCGGCGCTAGGGCGCAGGGCATCGGGATAGTCTTGCAGACCTTTCTCCCAGGGAAACAGGGGCGGGCGATGGGCAATTTCTTGCCGCAGGCGGCGCTTCAAAAGGGCTTCAAAATGGGGTTGCACAGTGGATAGGTCTCCAGAGTCAAAGACAGGGGTGTAGTTGGGGTCGAGCACGTCATCCTCTGAAGCCGCTGGCGCTGGGGTAGATGTCTCAGGAGCAGGGTAGGCCGGAGGGGTAGGCAATCCTGCCCTCTCTGGCTCCGCCATGTCAGCGTCAGCAGCCGGGAAAAAGCGCGTTCCTGATGGTGAGTCATCCGCCGAAAGTGGCTCTAGCAGGAGCTTTAGCAAGAGGTCTTCGGGGATATCTGAGTCTCTATTCATGGCCTGCTCTGGTCTGTCCGGATGGATGTTTGACGGATATTAAACGTTACGAATTTCCCACGCGTGCTCTAGGAGCTTAGTCCACTGTTTTTGAAATTGGGTAGCGGTTATGCCCATGATTTTAGCGGCTTCGCCATCGGGCGTGCCCTGCTGTTTAAGAGAGAGTAGTTTGGATTGCTTGGGGTTGAGGCTGTCTTGTAGCTGTTGCCACTGCTGGGCGGTCAGGCCCAGGTTGGTTTCTAGACCGGCCTCTAGCCAGTCATGCACCAGTTCCCAGTGATGGGACAGGGCAAAGCGCAGCAGGTGGTACTTAAACCGCTGCTGGAGATAGTCCCGCTGGCGAGGCGTCAGCCCTAGGAGAGCCTCAATTTCGTGGGTGGGCAGGTCGAGCAGTCGCAGGGTAAAGTAGTCGGCACACTCATCCTGGTTGCGCTCTTTGAGGTAGGCCAGCAGCTCTTCGACCACCCGCCCCCGCAGGGAATTTTCGGGCAGATCGTCAGCCTGGGCGATCATTTCTTCGCGCACCCGCTGGTGGGAGGCGGCGGGGCGAACGTCGTCGCCATCGCCGCCGTAGTCGGTGGCCTGCTCAATGTCGATGGCGACTTCGGGGGGCTGCTGTTTAGAGAAGGTCTGGGCTCGCAGGATGATGAGCTGCTGGCTGCGCCGACCGGGCAGCGGAATGCGCCGTTTACCGTAGCGCTCGGAAAAAGCCATGAACTCAGCCAGTTCTAGCAGAGTGCGGGGTTGGTAGCGATCGCCCAGCTGATTTTCCCGCCGAAAGGCGTTGAGCGCTTCGACGTAGAACCCCTGCAAAAAATCTTCGATCAGCGCCAGTCGGGCTGGGTAGCTGGTCTGCACCTGGGGCGGCGTAATGTAGCGGTACACGATAGCGCTGAGCGTGCTGTGCAGCTCAACGCGGCCCTGGCGCGATCCCAGGTTGTAGTATTTGAAACACTGATCCAGGCGGTGTTTGCCCAGCGATTTGGCCCAGGCCTCGACATCGCCTGACGACTGGATGCGATCGCTCTCGGTGCAAATGCGCTGCACCTCGCTGGCCAACCGCTGGGCGATTGCCTGGCATCCCGCCTCTGGGGCACCAGTACCATTCTTTAGATCTTGGTAGAAAAGCTGGCTAAGCGAATCCACACTCAACGCACAGATACCCTGACTCAATCTGGCTGTCCTCAAAAAGCTACACAGACCCGTGGAGCGATATTCAGGTATTTTAGGAACTTGGTGGATGCGCCCGCTGCAACTTGGGGTAAAGCTAGGGCTATTAATCAACAAGACTGTTTAAAGCTCAGAAGGTAGAAAGACCTGAGCCTAGTTAGATTAAGTACCCAAGAGTTGCAAGCTACTTAATACTTTAACATCTGTCCGTAATTTTATGGATGCGGGGCGGGGCACCTCGCCGGTAGCCCCCTGCGGTAAAGTGATGCTAGACCGGGCTCGATGGTTCCATGGAACGGTCTTCGACCATCGCCGTCTCCAAATTTCCTGGCCCAAGCCGTCATCCCCAACGCTAGCCCTCAACTATCCCTCGGAACCCGTTATGGATCTTGATGCCCAAGTTGCCTCCCTCCAGCACAGTGCCCCCAACGATGGCGTCACCAGTAACGCCATTACCACCATTGCCCCTACACTCAAGGCGATCGCCGGGCAGCTCAAGCATGAGCAATATTACGTGCTGCAAACCCTAGAGCAGGGTTGGATGATGACCACCCTCAGCAACCGCACCCAGCCCAACAGCCAAAAGAATATTGTCTACGCCTACCCTACCCTGCAAGACGCTGCTACCAGCCAAGCTACCGTCAAAGATCCTCAGGTCATGGCCCTGCCGGTTCCCGTGGTGCACATTCTGTTCCAGCTGCTAGCCATGCAGCCCATCGACAGCCTGATCTTTTTTGAAACGCCGGGACAGGTAAGCCAAGGCGTCGAGATTCGCCGTCAAGACATGCAGGCCCTGATTCAAGCCCAGCTTCAGCAAGCCCAACAGGGCAGCCCTATCCCTCCCGATATGGCTTGACCTAAAATTTTTTGCTAAACCACCCCAGAAGATGTGCTATCTTAAGTAACCCAAGGGCGATTAGCACAGTGGTAGCGCGCTTCCTTCACACGGAAGAGGTCACTGGTTCGAAACCAGTATCGCCCATACAAGATAAAACCCATGAAACGTAAGCCCTGAGAGCGCTCAAAGCCCCTCAGGGCTTACGTTTTTAATGCCGTAAAACACATCAGGCCCACTAGTACATTCGTAAAGATTGGGTCACTTCGGGCAACTTCAGTGAGATTTTGACTATCATTTGACTATCAGGGTCAGTACACCAGTTCGCTTCGCTCGCTGCACACCCTTTCCCCGTTACTCGTCATGTACACCACTACTAGTTCTGGTAGAGCCCCCAAAGGCTCGGTAGGGATCGAATCTTTTCGTGGCAGGTTACGACTCCGCATACCCCGCCATCTTTTTGGAGGGAAACAGAAATACATCACAACCGAACTTGCCGATACGCCGGTAAACCGCCGCGCAGCGGAGGCTAAAGCCAAACTCATCGAGTCTGATATAGCGCTTGAGCGTTTCGATTACACCTTGGCTAAATACGGACGGCCTCAGGCCCCTACCCTGACCGTGATAGAGGCAATCAAAGACCAAAGTATGCCGGTGCTTGAGCTTTGGAATCGCTTTGCTGCACACAAAGCACCAGGTCTAAAACCCAAGACACTTGATAAGTACCATCACCTCACCCGCTTGTATGAAAAGCTTGGGCCTTTGACTATCAATGAGCCGCTGATAGTCAAAGAGGCACTGGAGAAGGTCACTACAATCTACCGCACCAAAGATGGGCTCATGTACCTCTCTGCTGCTTGTAACTGGGGAATAAAGCATAAGCTCATCAGCTCCAACCCTTTCGACGGTATGGCCCAGGAACTACCGAAGTATCGGTACCAGGTGGATCCAAAGCCCAATGCCTTTTTTGAAGACGAGCGTGATCAGGTTATTGAGGCTTTTAAGAACGACGCTCGCAAAGGGATGAACTACCGTCGGTATGCTCCCTTCGTTGAGTTTCTCTTCTGCGTGGGGTGTAGGCCAAGTGAGGCGATAGGGCTCAGGTGGAAACATGTTTCCGAAGACTTTGGCGCGATTCACTTTGAGGAATCTCTCGTCCAGATTGGCAACCGCCGCGTTCGCTCAGAAGGGAGTAAAAACAACACCACCCGAACCATTGCGGTATCCCACCGCGTTCAGGAGTTGCTAAAGAGTATCGCCCCCGAAGTTTTGGATCCTGGCGCGTTGGTCTTCACTGGAAAAGACGGTGATTCGATCAGCTACCGCAATTTCTCCAGACGGGCCTGGACTCGGATTACTACCCCGATTAAGCCGGATACTACCCCCTACTCCTGCCGCGACACCTTCATCACTACCCAGCTCATCAAGGGCGTCCCCAGTAGTGTAATTGCCAAGTGGTGTGACACCTCGACCCAGATGATTGATAAGAACTATGCCGACAAGCTTAAGCTGTCGCAGCTTAGGCCGATGGACTAGAGCGCGAGCAATCCGGGGAGCTATACAGCTCCCCTTCGTAGCTATGTCGCTCCGGCTTCCTCAAGCAATACCTCTATCTCTCCCAAAAGCCGTTCCAACTGCTTTCTTTTCTGAGATTTTTCCGGCAGATTAAGCCCAGATCTCAGACGCTTAGCCATCCCTGTCAGTCTTTTTGCCAGGAGGGAAGCTTCCCCTACCCTGGCGATCGTGCTTACTTCATCCGAATCCCCCGTCACCACTTTTACCCGGTCACGGATTTCCCTAAATGACAGCTTTCCTTTGATCGTCTTTTCAAGGAGTGTTTTTCGCTTGGAGGCGTCTTTTATCTTGAGGAGCTCCAGGGCTACGGAGTATGAGAGCCCTCGCTCCAGATGCGCCTTTTTGAGATCATCGGGCAGGGTGAGCGTCCGCAAATTCTTAGTTCGGAACGTCTGAAGCTCTACCCCGAACGACGAAAGCACCGCCTCTATTTTTCCTAATTCCGCGCTCGGAGCGACGTCGCTCCGGCCATGCTTGTCAGAGTGGCCCTCTGTCCGGATAATGGCAAGCGCCCTCTCCTTTGGGATTCCCAACTTCACTTCAATCAGCTTTAGGATCCCTTCGGTCTCTTCGAGCTTACTTAAGTCTTCTCTCTGGAGGTTTTCGATGAGAGCAAACTCAAGGGCCTCTTCGTCCGTATACTCATCGACGATACAGCGAACTTCTGTGAGTCCAGCGAGCTTCGCTGCTCGCCATCGCCGTTCTCCGGCGATGAGTTCCCAGGATCCGTTTTTCAGAGGGCGAACGTTAACTGCGCCGCGAAATCCTTGCTCCCTAAAAGAGGTTGCGAGGTTATTGATGCCTTCTTCGGAGAAGAACTGGCGGGGCTGAAAAGCGCCAGGCTGGATCGTGTTCACAGGAAGCCACCGAGTATCTCCATCAGTGGTGGTGGTGTTAGGAGTAGCAGCTTTGGCTTGCAGCGGCTGGGCTTCATCATCGTCCTGCTCTACTCCAGACGGCGCAACGTGGTGGGCCAGTGCACCAGAAACAAACGTGGAGAGAATCCCTCTACCAGCCAGACTAAAAGAACTGGTATCTGCCTTCTTCTTCATAAGCTTTTCACCAAGGCTTGAGCGATCACTTCCAACGATTCAAGAGCAGGATGCCGAGGAGCATACTGAGCAAGGGGTAGGTGTTCGGCAGTTGCATTAGCGAAGTCAGTGCGCCGTGGGATAGGGGGGAACACCACCGCCCCCTTAAAACTTGGGTTGTCTTGAAGGGAAGAAAACACCTCTTCAATAGTTTGGAGTGCTCGTCTCGACTGAGAAGTCCTTTCGTCATACATGGTTGGGATGGCACCAGTCACCTGGAGGCTGGGATTAACCTGCTGGGCTATCTCGTGGGTGGTCTGGAGCAAGTTGATGGTTGCCTCAACCGACTTGTATTCAGTCTGAATCGGGATCAAAAGATAGTCTGCCGCGACAAGACAATTGACCGAAAGGAGCCCAAGGGAAGGGGGGCAGTCAATAAGAACAAAATCGTAGCGAGATGCTTTCTTGGTAAGCAGATCGGATAGCTTGTATTCACGTCGAAGTTCTGAGGCAAGCTGCAATTCAGCTTGTGCAAGAAAGATGTTTGCAGGGACAAGATCGCATCCGCATATATCCTTTTGTATCGGCAACGCCTCACGCTTAAGCAGGCTGTGATAGATCGTCTTTTCGAGGCTAAATGGAGCGAGGCCTAGAAACGTTGTAAGCGAGGCCTGAGGATCCATATCAACAAGGAGCACTCGCTTCTTGTGTTCAACTGCGAGGTGGTAGCCAAGGTTCATGGTCAGAGTCGATTTTCCGACCCCGCCAGACATATTGAAGAGTGCAATTATATGCGGCATTGAAGCCCTATTTCTTGGCACATATGCTCGTAGAGTGGGCCAACTAAAAACACCATTGGGGTGAAGAGATGAATGCTCATGACGTTCTCTTTTTCGTTCGGAGCGACGTCGCTCCGACGATTGTATTGATGGCAAACTATAGTGAGTCTTTAATAGATCACCAATAGGAATACCGTTGCTTTACAAAGAAATTGTCATCTCGTCCAGAGCGATAAAATAGCTTGAGGAATCAGGGAAAGTAAGCTACAGGACGGGGTCTATGGCACTACGCAAACCCCCTCCGCAAGACTCTCAGTTAGAGCTTTTCTCAGCGGTTTTTACCGACATTGTCACCCGAGACATTCAGGACGCAATGGAAGTGCCATTCCTTAGTCTCTCTAAAAAACCTCGGGTTGCTCCCATTCTCTATAGTGGAAAAGGCATCGAGATTACCGTTACTGGTGGAGCACCTTATGGCATCGCAAACATTTGGGATTGGGATCTCATTATGTGGCTTTTGTCCCAAGTAAGAGAGGCGATTGATAAAGGACAGGCGGTATCACGGCAAGTGAGATTTCATCGCCACGCTTTCCTAAAAAGTGCTAGGCGAGACGCCGGAGGAATACAATATAAGCGGTTAGAGGATACGATTGCTCGCCTTAAGAATACTAACGTCGTTACGACTATTCGTGCAGCTGAAAGGCAAACTGTCATGTTTAGTTGGCTTGAGTATGTACATATCGATCGAGACGATTATGGCCGTCTTCGTGACGTCACGGTTGTGCTTCCTGAGTGGCTCTTTGAAGCAGTCAGGGACCGCTCGCTTATTCTTTCACTCCATCCTGATTACTTCCTCCTCACCGGAGGTATTGAGCGGTGGCTGTACCGGTTTATCCGCAAGCAAGCTGGCAACAGTGATCAAGGGTGGAAGTGGCGGCTTGAAACTCTTTATCAACGCTCGGGGAGCTCTCAGCGCCCTTCTGATTTTGCAACAGCAATTCGAGATATTGCCAAGCAGGGAAGGCTCCTTGATTACGAACTACAAATTCAAAAAACAAACTCCCAAGAGCTTCTCTTTGCTCGTAGAGAAGGAACTCCTTCAAAAGCAATTCCTGAAACTATGCCTCTCCCTCAAGCGCAGTTTCTGAGCTTGAAAACGACGACCTATGAAAAGGCAAAAAAGATTGCGCCAGGCTACGACATTTATTCTCTTGAGGATGACTGGCGACAAATGACCAAGAGAAACGAAATTACGCTTAAAGACCCCGATGCTGCATTCCTCGCATGGTGTAGGAAGGTAGCTCAGCGACCCGCTCAGGTAGCCAGATAAAGGTCTCGGGGCGACGTCGCCCCGAGATTCTCTTTTGCAAGCACTCTCTATCCGAAAAGCTCTGGATATTCACGAGACTGGTACATGAAATGTCTCACGATCTATTACCCGTACCATAGGCCAATAGCTTGAACGCCAAATACTTAGCTGCTCGGTTGTTGCCTCTTACCTAAGAGAAATTTTCGGAGCGACGTCGCTCCGAAAGATATCTTGTTGCTTCCAACACGGTCTATTACCCGCATACGAAGATACTTTGGAGAATCACCAATGCGGTGGCGACTAACTGCCACAAGATACAACCCAAACGGTGTTTAATTTTTATAGATTAAGGCATATTACCTGTGGATAACCTCAGAACACGATACGGTCTATTACCCGCATAGGATACGGTCTATTACCCGCACAAACACGGTCTATTACCCGTACAGACACGGTCTATTACCGGAAAAAAGAGGTGTATTTGGTAATGAAATCAGAGGGTTGCTAACCCTTAAACTCTCTTAAACATATTAAACAATCTTCTTAAACGGGCCAGACGCCTGTGGATAACTTCGCAGGTGATGGCCCTTCCCAAGGGAAGATTTTTTTATTTTTAGGAAGATTGAGAATAAAGACAGCCTGAAAAGTAGGAAGAATCCCTGGAGCACGATAACAGGATGGAAAGATTAAATGTTGATGTGAGTAAGCAAACCATATCAGCCTAGAAGGGTCAGAATGCCCCTAGGAGCAGTTTATTAGATAGCTACCAGGGCACGGGGTGGCTAAAGAGCACATCTCAAGTCACAGAGCCTCTGAGCGCTTCCCAAAATAGCAGCCTCAATTAAGAAAAACACGGTCTATTACCCGCAGATCATTTACGAGAGTGTCCCTTCTCTGGTTTTGCTGCTCTTCGACCTGCCCAATCAACAGGGATAAGAAGCTAAGAAAAGGAGAGCATAGAGTGATTTTGATTGTAGAGAGCTGTTCAAGTGATGTCTTGTCACTTAGGTAGCCAGATCTTGAGTATCAGAAACACGGTCTATTACCCGCAAATCGTATTTGTGTCGGCTTTCGCATCGCACGGTCTATTACCCGCAGGAGTAGGTATCAAGTGGCGAATAAAGTTAGCGAATTCTAAGTACTGTTTACTCATATCCTACGGTGTTCCACGCCCAAAAAATATTGTCGAGCGAAACAGTCTATGTTTTAGGTGAAAGGTGCTAAATAACTGTAAAACAAGCTAATAATAGTAGAACGGCGGTTCTAAAAAAGTGTTTTCTATTTATTAGCGTGTGGAACACTTGCGAATTTGACGCAAAATTATTGTGCCGAGTAGGGTTGTTCCTTAAATGAAAGTAGCGCTTCAGCACGCAGTTTTAACTCTTCGACAGCAGGGGCTTTCCACCCCTGAGATCTGTCGGCAACTCGCTCTTGATAGCGATTCGGTTATTGAGGTTTTGCTATCGGGGGGGACACTTGTCCCCGAACGGAGTACGATCGCCCCCTCAAAGCAACCGGTAGGTCGTCCTCAAAAACTTGGAGAGCGCGATCTGCTCCCAAGCATCGTGCAGGCGATTACTGAAAGGAAAAATAAGCCCAACTTCCTTTGGACCTTCCCTGATCTCCTCCAGGTTGTGCGGCGTGCTCTTCGGTCAGACATCTCTCAGGATACGCTCCGCCGATATCTAACCAAGCAAGGTTTTACCTTTGCTAATCAACTGAAACAGGTTGTAGGTAAATCGGTGTCCCTCGACGAGGCAGCAGCGTTCTCGAAAGGGTCGATGCTCTATGTTGTCAGCCACCAGCTATACCGACCGGGTGAAGATGAGCTCCGTCACCCGGCAACCACGCTTATTACGGGGGTCACTGCGTTTAATCGTCTTGCCGTAATGGCGCGGCCCCAGAGTCGGCTCTCACCAGGCATGTTGGTCGCGTTCTTACGTGGGTTACTAGCCCTCCATCCCGACCGCCACATCGCCGTAATTTTGAGCGCCAAGAATGGAGTGTACCAAAGTGTTGTACGCGAACATTCTCTCAATCGGACTCCGCGTCTCCAGATCTATCTGGCCAAAAAATGATTCGGGCTCATGCGTTCCTGTCGTCTAGTCTTAAAAATATCTAGGACAAAAGGCCAAAGTTTGATAGTAACCGCTCTTAGTAAGAGGTTTATAGCTATTCCGTTCACAGGAATTCTTAACCTACCTATATGCCAGAACCGTTGGCACCAGACGAAGATGGGCAAGGTGAGGAATGGTCTCAGCTCTCCTTCTTTGGAGAAGAAGAAGGGGATTTATCTGAAGAGAGTATTCGCTACGCTGCCACCGATTTTCTTCCAGAGCCACGGGAGCAGACCCTTCGTATTCAAGACATGTACGAGGAGGATCGCCCTCGGCAGCGGCTCGCAGCCCACGGGCCTAAAGCACTCTCAACCGCCGAGCTACTCTCAATCTTGCTTGGCACCGGACACCACAGCACGGGGCTTTCAGCAGTCGACTTAGCTCGTTCCATTTTGGGGGAGTTAAGCCAAGCAGGCGAAGATGCACTCAGAAGGTTACAGCATCTCACGATGGAAGAGCTTTTGGTCGTGCGCGGGGTCGGGCCAGCGAAGGCGGCGGTAATAATTGCCGCGATTGAATTGGGAAAGCGAGCTTTCATCCAGCCCACTCCGGTGCGAAGCCGTGTTGACGATCCGAACGTGGCGGCTTCCCTGCTTTCTCACGATCTGATGTGGGAAACAGAGGAGCGGTTTGCGGTGCTTATGCTCAATATCAGGCACCAGTTTCTCGCTAAGCGCGTTCTGACCATCGGTACTCAAACAGAGACTCTTGCTCATCCACGAGATATCTTCGGGGAAGCGCTCCGGCATCGAGCCGTGCGAATCATTGTGGCTCACAACCACCCTTCGGGTGCTCTGGAGCCGAGTCCTGAAGATCTTGCCCTTACCAGACAGCTGCTTGAGTGCGGCAAAATCTTATGCGTACCCGTGCTTGACCATCTTATTTTGGGAGATGGCAAGTTTCAGAGCTTACGGCAAACCACTTCCCTTTGGCAGGAGTGCCCGCAAGAGAACACTGGAGAGGATCACTCATCACTCCACGATCAGTGGGGATGGCCGATTGTTCAAGAACTGGGGATCCCACCGAGTTCCACAATTGATGACGATTAAAGGGAGCCCTGCCACGCGTCGTCTTTGGTTGATCGACTTCACTAAATCCCGAAGCTGCCCAACCACTCCTGGGAAGCGATAGAAGGGGAGGGAGTTAATCCTCGTTTCCATAGCAGCGCGATCGCCTAGGGCGTGTAGGTGAATGCGCTTTGAAAGAGCGAGCCACACTTGCTGCCTCACCTGAACAACGACGACTCCTTGAGAGGAGCGGTATCCAATCGTATATGCCCCAATATGGAGCGGGGCTTCTCTGGCATCGTAGCTGCGGAGCCTATCAAACTGCTCATGCGTGCCCTCGGTAGCAAGCAGTACAAAGGTGTGCTCCCACCGGACGTACTGCACGACAGCTAGGCCCCGTCGCCGCTGTCGCATCCGGGTGGTTCGGCAGGCAGTGACGCCGTAAGCGTCAATCAATTTGGCATCGAGCTTTTGCGGATCGCGCTCAGGTGGAATAAAACGCATTGCCCATCGGTAGTAGCCGTAGCGCATGTAATCGATCGCTATCCGCCGTAGAAAGAATCCGAGTGTTGGCACGGCATGTTTCATCACCTATAAGCCTCCACAAAGTGAGCACTCTTGGGTAGGAAGGAACGGACTGATTAAAGGCTCAGTCCGCAAAGCCAAAACCCTTCGTGTGTGAATCCTTCTTCTTCTTGCAGCGCTATCGTTTCTTACAAACCCTTCTCGCATTTTTTGTGCGGCGTCGGTCGACGTTTCTAACCTTTGGGCAAGCTCTCTCCGCGAGCGCACGACAACGACGACGATGGATGTGATCATCAACATCGACATAGCGACAGCTGCTCAAGCGAAGGGCCGCGCAGAAAAACCGCCGCGCCCACCTTCCATAAGCTGTAACAGTTGCTAGAAAAGCGAGTGCTTATTATTATTTTTTAGCGCATTGAAAAAACCATCGTTGTTTACAAGTCAGTTACAAAGCTGCACGAAGTAGTAGCTAGCCGCTGGGCTGTATTTCAGACCCACCGGCTAGCCCACAAAAAAAGTTCGTCATGTAGAGAGGTAAAACCTCCTCAGAGCTTTCGTAGTCATCCTGTTGCTGGATCGGAGTCACCAACTCAATCCATAGAGATACAACAGTATGAATGTCTTTGGGACTGCCTTGCCCCGCATACACCTTGTCCGTATTGGCCAAGCACCTACTTGCTCCACACTCCCAGTCTGGTCAATTTGAATCACCTGAGTGACAATTTCTCAGGCACCGAATGAGCCACCATCCGGCATGCCAGACTTTCCCCGATTAGCACAGAAGATTGCTTGAGAAGTCACGCTGGTAGTGGATTGCTATCCACAGGGCTATTACTACACGGGCGAATTGAATCCGCTCCCATTTCAGGTTTCCTCGTGCGGAAGGCAGAAGTGACCACGAATTACCATGTAGCGCCTTTTCCACGGTTCGGCATCGTCTCTCCACAAACTTACCGGCAAGGGTTTTCACCCCTTTCACAGTTGAGCTATTCGCCGTCGTCATTTCTGACGAACGCCGGAGGTGTCTTTCTCCGATTGGCGTCATCGCTGAAGCGCCAAACTCCCTGCGCCGGATAGGGTTGCCCACCATATGCTGCGTTTTCAGCAGCAGTTAGGCCAAGCCCCCCTATGGGGATTAGTTAGCTACTGCCAACATCACCCACTTTCTTCTGTACGGCCTCACCTTTTTAGTGAGGTCTGTCTCGGTCGCCCTACTTCCTTTGAAAAAACCTGTGTATAAGAGATGGGATAGAACAGTTGGATTGCGCTTTTTTCTCTACGAAAAAAGAATTACTCAACCGAGCCTCCCTTGAACTGGACAAGCAGATCTCCCTGCATCCAGCTCAAAGAGTTTCGACAACGGTACAGGTGGCTACCTGTCTTCTTTTATTTCGGGGTGGTTAGTCCCTTAAACCGAAGTGTTGCCGTTACCCTCTACATGACGTGCACTTCTTCACTGTGTTTAGCGAAAGAGCGCAGCTTCACTCGCCGAAATAATGAAATTTGAGCGAGGGTGCAATAACTTTTTTTGAAACGGTGATTTGAAGTGTGTTTCGGAGCAGACGCTCACAGACACAAAAAAAGCCGCCTTTTCACAAAGGGCGGCTTTGGGGTGGTTAATACTCGCTTGGTAAAAGGAGTATTCCGTAGTTAGCGTTGCTGCGTGGCCCATCCTCTACGGCATGATTCCAGTAATTCTCCATGTGAGCGAGGTAGAGCCGAATCTCTTTCAGTGGAAAGTCGGTGTATGGGATCCTCTGTCTCACCACCACGTCGTCTGAATCTCGTTCACAGATAGCAACCGCTGATGAATTCTCGTGTACCGTGAGCGTCCAAAACTGCATTTCAAGAAGCATTGGATCGTTTCTTACTTCAGGCTCTATTTGCCATGAAGCAATAAGATCAAGGAGCCAGTAGGCTTCGCCGTGGCTGGCTACATGTTGCACTCCGTCGGTGTATAAGAACGGGTGGAAGGGACTGCCACTTCGCCAGTACCGAGCGGTGCCGGTAAACTGTCGTAGATCGCTCTCTATAAGAGTGGTGTCTCTTTTTGGTTTATTCGTTGTCATAGGTGCTCTCCTTTCTCTACAAAAAGAGAGCGAGACAATCTGCATCGAACAGCAGACTGCCTCGCCCTCGGTTACTCGTTTTTTGGGTTGGGTTTATTTGTTTAGGCTTCGAGCTTCTGGCGCTTGTTGCTCTCAAACTCGCGATAGCCGTACTTCGCTGCGAGTTCGTTAAAGTCGCCGGGGCTTTGCCGTTTGTGGTAGGAACCTGCGTGCCAGTACCACATCTCGCGCTTGTGGTGCCACCGGAGGCCATGGGACTTAAGGCTGTCTCTGACTGGTTTTGTCTCGCCGTCCACCCATATCCAGGTGCCAACCAACATGACTCGAATGTTGGGGAGGCTTAGGCCAAGGATCTCAGTGAGCTTGTCTATGACTGCCTGCTCGACCGCTTCGTTGTAGTAGTAGGTGTGTTCACCTTCTCCTCCTCCGGCGGTTTTATGTGCTGTGGTGCCGTGACACTTTCGGAGTGCTTCGTGGTACTCACGGTTAAGCACTTTCATTGCTTCAGCGTCACCGCCCCGATCAGGGTGGAGATCCATTGCGAGGCGACGGTAGCGAGCTTTTATTTCTTCGACAGTGGTTGCACCAACGAAGTAATTTGTACTGAAGTTCTTGTTCATAAAATTTCCTTTGAGATCAAAAATAAAAATGGGGCATCCACTCCGGTTAAAGAGTGAAAGCCCCGTTTGCGTTTGTGTTGTTGGTCTGTGGGGAATAGCGAAGGAGGAGGTAGTTTTTACCGGCCTCGCTTGCTCGCTATTTCCCTGAGAGTGAATTAATTAGGCAGTACCGATTGCCTGGTTCGTTAAGAACCGAAGCAGGATTAGCAGCGATTCTCCGATGTGATTCTCAGAGGTAGTTCCTTCACACCGCGCAAATTCGTACTCATCCAAGTCGTCTGCGAGGTAGCAAAGAATCCTTTGCAATGCTTCAAATAATTTCGTATCGTCCATAGTAATTCCTGTATTAAAAAGGGAGCTACCAACTGTGGGTCAGTTGATAGCTCTTGGGGTTATTGCTGAGTTGCTATTCCATTTTTATATGGGGTAGCAACTTTTTTTGTATCCGCATCAAGAAGCCTTACAAGAAGTCTCTTCATATCGTCGATATCAGAGTTTATTCGTGTTGAGCGTTCCGTCAGCGAATCAATGCGTCGTTCAATACCTCGTAGGCTTCTTCCGGGGAAAACGCTTCGCGCAATGCTACGAAAGCGTCTTGACCACCGAGAAAACCAGTGCGGCATACACCACCGAAGTATTATTCCAACAATCATTCCAGCTCCAAAAATCAGAGTCCGGTGCATGATCGTTGCTGTTTCTATGTCCATCTTTTTCTCCATTAAAACGGAATCCTGACCACATCCTTGTGGAACAAAGACCCCTGTTGTTTTCCTTCACCTCCATGCGAAGAAACTTCTTTCAAACCAAAACGTGAACCAGTAGAGGAAAATTCTCAGGAAAAATCCTGGGAATTGCTGAGAGGAATATCTAAGCGGAACCAAGGCTAGTGATGCTTTTTGAGAACGGATTCCTCTCGAATGAGGCAAGTAATATCGAGGCAAAAGTAAGCATCACAGAAACGCTTTCATTCTAGCAGCGAGCATTAGAATCGTGGGAAATTACCAAAACGTTTTGTCATGCTTTCAATTGCAAAGATGGGTCGTAAGAGTAAGTACTATTATGTGAACCTCGCGCAGTCTTCTTATGAAGCATCGAGCGCTTTGCCTGGAGAGCCACCGGCAGTGTGGGGTGGAAGCGGTGCGAAGCAACTTGGCCTCTTCGGCGCAGTGAATCGTGCAGCGTTTTTTGCGTTGTTCGATGGGTTTTCGCCTGATCATGAATCAAAGCTCGTTGGTAATGCAGGAGGCAAGCGGCGTGTGCCAGGGTGGGATCTGGTCTTCACCCTACCTAAGAGTATTTCGATATTATGGGTTGTAACGGATCCGGCACACCGTGCTGCTATAGAGCGTATTCACCACCAGGCGGTAGAAGCTGCGATCGCATACCTTGAGAGCCACACCCGACTTCTCACCGACGATGCGCCATTAGCAGGGCTCACGGTTGCCTATTTTGAACATGGTTCAAATCGCGCAGGGGAGCCAAATCTCCACACCCATGCGCTGGTGCTTAACGATGGAGTGACTCGTGATGGAGTGACAGGCCCCATAGACTCGCGGGTGCTCTACCAACACAAGATGGCAGCAGGTGCCCTCTACCGGAGTGAGCTATCAGCACTCCTTCAAGCAGAGCTTGGTCTTGATCTAGAGCGTTGTCAGAGTTGGTTTGAACTAGCGGGGTTTTCTCGCACCGAGGGGCGATACCAAACGCTTATGAATCTCTGGTCGAGCCGTCGTAGAGCAATTGAAGCGCAGGCTCCGTCCACAGCGGCGCAAGCCCAGGCGGTTGCCTATATGACCCGAGAGAAGAAGGGGTATGTTCCGCCACGGGATGAGCTATTCCAGGTGTGGCAAGAGGTCGCGGCCCAGCATGGACTAAGCCAGCGTAGGGCTACGAGGCTCATTATTTCGGAAGGGAAAGAGCAGATCACCTTGTGGCAGCGGTTTCAGGAGTGGCGCACACTGCGAGAAGCGCGGCGAACAGTCGCCGTACACCAGAGCCACTTTAGCCGCAGAGATTTGGTAGCTGCGATTGCGGTTGCGGCCCAAACCCGAGGGCTACACAGCATTGATGTCTTACGGCTTACCGATACGTGCCTGAAGCACCGGCAGGTGATGTCCATCGGGGTAGTCAAGAATGATGAGGAACGATTTACCTTCAAGCGGCTCTATTGCCTGGAGCAGTCGCTCCTTAGTCAGGCTACTAAATTGGCTGTCACTCCTGGAATGCGTGTGTCGCACCGGCAGGTGGAACGAGCGGGAACCGGTGAGCAATTGAGTGTGGAACAGCGGCGAGCCCTCCATGCGCTCACAGAAGGAGGAAAACTCAAGGTGCTAAGCGGCATCTCCGGCACCGGGAAAACCCAAACGCTCATTGCGGCTGCCAAGGCATACCGGAATAGTGGCTACATCGTGATTGCGGTATCACAGTCGGGACAGGGCGCGGAGCGATTAAAGGAATCAGGACTGGAATCGCCAGGGGTACTCTCAAAACTCTTGTACGGAGAAGTGGCGCGAAGCATTACGGTCTACAAATTCTTTCATGAGATTGATCGGGCGAGGGAAGGTAAGCGGCGATACGGGAGCCGCTCCTTTGCGAAGGATCCGCTTTCGCGCAAAACCGTAGTTATGGTCGATGAGGCGCAGGCATTAAGTGCAGCCCAGATGCTTCGGTTGGTTAAGGAGGTACGCCGCGCTGGTGGGAAGCTCATCATTAGCGGTGACGTTAAAGCGCCTCAGGCCTTTGAGCACAGTGGTGCCTTCAAAGCTCTGGCCCAGAAGATTTCATCCTCAGCTACTACTCTGACCGAGATTAAGCGGCAGGATCCGTCACTATCACGAGATTTAGTGCAGGGTATTGGCACTGGCAAGGTAGCCACGGTGGCTAATTTACTGCGGGACGAGACGCTCTTTCATCTCTCAGAAACCAGAGAGGAGGCACAGGCGCAACTAATCGCTGACTGGTTGGCTCAAGCGATCGCTTCTCCTAAAGACAACCTCATCACTGTCGATACCAAGGAAGAGGCAGCGACCTTAAACACCATGGCCCAAGCAAGACTTCGCCAGGCCGGGGCGTTGTCGGATACGGCGATAAAGACAAAGGCTGGGTACGTTCGTGTGGGCGATCGCGTGATGTTCCAGGAGACATCACCCACCTACGGAGTTACAAAAGGGAACACGGCCACCATTGAGCGCCTGGAGCCACTCACCAAGGTTGCGGTGATACGGCTTGATAGTGGAAAGACGAGGCTCCTTAATCTCAGGCACTACAAAAGTCTTACGCTTGCCTATGCGCTTACTCCCAGTGAGGCAAAGCATAAGGAAGTGCGCCACGGGTTTGTGCTCACCCAGGGGCGGGGCAGGGATTTTTCATTGGTTCAGGTATCACGGGGAAAGACCTCAACGAAAGTCTACTCCTACGCATCCAAGCACGAGCGCGAGGACACCGATACTGAGTGGAGAATAGGGCGGCAGATGGTGTTTCAGAAAGAGGTTGATCTAGCAATCGTTGCGAAAGAAAAACAGACAGATCGGCCTAATCAGCAGCAGCAACAGCAGCGAGGACGATGATGCAGAACTTTGCGAGATAGACATAGTTTCCTATTTGGTTGTCTAGAATACAGTTGGTATGTCAGAGACATATGGGACAATTATGGCCACTTAGTAATTTCAGGCGATGAAAGTCAAAGCGTCTATTATCATGACCGTTTACAATCGTGAACGGTATTTGCATTCAGCAATCGAAAGTTTCCTGATGCAATCATGGAAAGATGCGGAACTCATTATTGTAGATGATGGCTCTACAGATAACTCTCCAGAGATTGCTCTCCATTATATGAATATCGATCCGCGGGTGAGGGTTGTCTTAGCTGCTCATGAAGGCAGGGTGAGTGCCTTGTGCCATGCCTGCTCTTTAGCCAAAGGCTCCTATCTTGGCTGGCTTGATAGTGATGATTCACTCGTTGCTACAGCTTTAGAGGAAACAATAGAAGTTTTAGACAACCGTTCAGATGTGGGTCTTGTATACACAGATTATTCTGAGATTGATGAGGATAATCGGATCCTAGGGATTGGGAGGCGTTGCCAGGATTCCTATACCAAAGAAAAACTAATGAAAAACTTTATGGTTTTTCATTTTCGGCTGATGCGTAAATCGGTTTTCGATGCTGCTGGAGGTATTGATCTCGATTTCACTTATGCGCATGACTACGACTTATGTTTAAGACTTTCAGAGATAACGGAATTCTTTCACATACCAAAAATTCTTTATAACTACAGGATTCATAAAGAGAGCATTTCTTGGCAATGGCGAGCACAACAGCTCCATTTTTTTCAACTAGCAACTGCAAAAGCCATTCTACGCAGGGAAGAGGCGTAACAAAATGAGTGTAAGAAAACTTCTAAGACGATCTTTAGATGCTTCTGTCTTTGAAGCATCTGTTCCAGGGCAAGATTTACAGTATCTTGGCTTCAAGCTTCTTCGGCTTGGATACGGTGATCAATTTTGTTTGATGTCTTCAGAATTTGAAGAAAGCGTTTGCATTCTTGTGTCAGGAGAAATTGAAATACAGACTGATTCAGAAAGTCGACGTATAGATCGCGAGGGACTATTTACAGATTTACCTAGCGGAGTATTTGTTTCTGGGAAGCACTTAGTAAGACTGTTAGGAATTGGAAATAATAATATTGTTGCAGTCGCCACAGTTGACTTAAGCCTTTTGTTCAAAAATTCTAAAGAAACTTTTTCTATCTGCAACAATGCTAATATTGTCTGGATAGAGAAGAGTAGCATTTTAGAGTTTGAGCGCGGAACGTCTTCTTATCATCGCTTCATTCGTAATACCTTAGGTTCTAATTTTCCCTCTCGATCCATACTGTGCGGGGAAACGATAAATCCTTCTGGGAATTGGTCTTCGTTCCCTCCTCACAAACACGATAAAAAATCTGAGGAGGAATCTTGCCATGAAGAGCTGTATCTTTACTTTTTTGATCCTCCTCAAGGGTGGGGTTATCAAGAAGTATACAGCCAAGAAAATAACCTCGACGAAGTGTATCGTGTTGAAAATGGCGATGTTGTTCTACTTCCTTACGGTTACCATCCTGTAGTTTCAGCGCCTGGTTACAAATTATGCTATCTATGGTTTCTAGCTGGATTGGATCATGATCTTAGAGTGAAAGAGGATCCAAATCATGCATGGATTAGTGAAGCCGGGTAGTGTAGTTCCAAATTAAACGTCGGTTGCTACCATTTGCGGTTGATGATTGACAGCTCCAAGGGATAGGAGAATATCTATCTGTGGCTCAGATATTCCAGATACCATAGAAATATTCATGCCTTCGTAAGGTCTATCAACTTTCAATAGCCCAATTTGTTCTGCCGTTGATAATTCCCAGAGCCTTATTGTTTCATCCTCACTTCCACTGATGATTGTCTTGCTGTCGGGACTAAAGACAACAGAGCGTACGATATTCGTATGTCCAAGAAGCCTAGCTGAGCAGCTCCAATCATCAACACTCCAAACTTTAATTTCGCGATCAGCACTACCACTTACAAGAAATTGATTACTAGGACTAAAAGAAACGCAACGTACAACGTCTGAATGAGCACTAATGCTATTTAACAAAACTCCTGTATTGGGATCCCAAATTCGTATGGTTTGGTCGTCTCCACAGCTTGCCAGTAAAGAGCCATCCGAATTGAAGCTTACTGACATTATTCTCCCGCCGTGCCCTTGAAGAGTTTGAGAGCATTCACCTGTGGTTGTATCCCATATCCTTATCGTCTTATCGTAACTCCCGGTAGCTAAAAGCCGCGTGACAGGATTAAAGTGAGCGGATGTCACCCAATTAGTATGGCCATGCATAGTTCTAAGACATGACCCAGTAGTCAAATCCCAAAGTTTGACCGTTTTGTCATCACTACAACTTACGAGAGTATTTTCTTCGAGGCCGAAGGAGATAGCTCTGATCCAACCGTTATGCCCTTGTAGCACTCTCATGCACTCGCCAGATGAGGCATCCCAAACTCTAACAGTCTGATCATCACTACTACTAGCTACCAGCTTACCATCGGGACTATATGCAACCCCCAAGATAAACCCACTGTGTCCGCTGAGAATATTGCAAGGACTACGATTAGCTAGATTCCAGATATGCAATTCTGACGGAACGCCACCACTAACCAAGAAAGCTCCATCAGGTGAACATGATACAGCTCTAATTCGATGAGTATATCCTTGCAAAGTTTGTAGACAACATCCATCAGATGTATCCCAGACCTTGATGCTTTGATCTTCACTGCCGCTGATTAGAGTTTTTCCATCAGAGCCATATTTGACTGACCACACCCAATTTGAGTGGCCTTCTAAGATGCTCAAGCACTTTCCAGTACTCGTATCCCAAACTCTCACCTCTCCATCATCGCTGCCGCTAGCGAGCGAGCTGCCATCCAGGTTAAATTCAACCGATCTAACTCTATTCCTATGACCAGTTAGTGTGGATAAAGATCGGCGGTCTACAACAGACCAGATCCTTATGGCGTGGTTGTCGCTCCCACTCGCTAGTCGACTTCCATCAGGGGAAAAACAAACAGACCAGATTCTCCCACCATTATCATCAATCGTATTTATGCACTTTTGGGTACTCATATCCCAAAGCATGATGCTGTTGTTACTGCAACTAGCTAATTGCCTTCCGTCTGGACTGAAATCAATTGAGGTAACCCAGTCTTTATGGCTGTCTAATATTCCTAAGCAATTTGCAGAGAAAGGCTCCCATATCCGGATAGTCTTATCGTCACTACCACTGGCAAGAACTTTTTTTGAAGGACTAAATTTTACAGACCAAACTCGGCCTGAGTGTCCTTCTAAAACGTGGAGGCAGGTGGAGCTATTTACGTCCCAGATACGTACTGTGTTGTCGAGACCTCCGCTCGCAAGCAGATTTCCATCTGGGTGAAATGCAACTGACATAACCCAGTTTGTGTGACCGCGCAGGGTTTGTAGATGCTTCCCACTCTCAACTTCCCATAGATGAATGTCACCACTTGTGTCACCAGCGGCAGCTAACTTCCCGTCTGGGCTAGTTGTAACTGCAAATACTGAACTGATTTTTTGAGTAAACAGACATCTATCAAAAGAAGAGCCGGTGAAATTTGTATGAGGCAGCTTAACACTTTGAAGATCTGCTTGGCGTAACGAGAGGTGAGAGAAGTCAAATTCTCTTAGATCAGAGTTCACAGCTGCTAGAAGACTTAGAATGTTAGCACCCGCGTAGCCTGAACTAAGAAATGAATTAGATCTCAGCAAAGCGACAAGATTCCTTAATTCATCTTTTAAAGTGCTGCCAATACTTTCAAAATATAAAGATAAACTTTGGCTCAAAGGCTCAACTATAAGACGCCTTTGAATGCGGCTAATAAAGTTCTTTGATTGAGCTTTTTGCAGTGCGTGGGTGCTAAACCGCCTAATTGTACGCCTCTTAATCTCTTCAGAGATTTCGTCAATAAATCTCTCGGTAGTATACTCCATTAGTAACGGCTGGAGAATAAAACAAGAGCTTCGCTTTTCAATTATATCTTTTTGCAGAAGTGAATCTAAAACTCTCGAAATTTTCCTTTCTGGTCCCTGAAAAATAACATCTTGAAGTAACCCATTCAGAGAAACGGGCTCTCGATTAATTGACAACCAATATACAACGTCTACTTCTAATTCAGAGAGAGAACGGAACGAGTCGTCTAAGAATGTTTTCATATCTCTAAAAAGATTTTCGTTGACACTTAAAAAAGCATGTATGTCGTTCTCGTGCTGCCTTTTAATATAACTAGCAGCAATCTTCAACGCTAGCGGGTTGCCCCCATACAAAGAAACTAGTCTATCCCAATCGTCACTGGAGCCAGTAATTTTTTTGATCGAAGTAACAAACGCTCGACCATCATCTTGGCTGAAACCTGTAAGACTTAGTGAGCGAACTGGCCCATTTTCGTCCTCTAGAAATTCGACCTGGGCTGGCTTATCTCTACCGTTCAAGACTAAACAACTTTGGTGATTTGATTCTGCGATTTGTTTGAATATGTCGCCATACTTTTCACAGTCTTCTCTATATTCTCGTGTGTGAGATTTAGGTTGAAAAATCCCTTCTATGTTGTCCAGTACAATCAGGCATTTGTGATCTCTAAGATGTCTGATTAGGTGAGAAATTTGACTGCCAATCTCAACTGAGGAGTACGCCTCGTTATGCCCTGAGAAAATCTTCAAGAGGTCAGCGAGAATCTCAGACGGTGTAGGAGAGTTAAGAAGAGATTGCCAAGCAATAAATTCATATTCATTGCGCAAATCATATGCAAGCTTGAGGGAAAGTGCGGTTTTTCCAATTCCTCCAATACCTGTGATTGCTATAAGACGACAACGCGGATTGGCAACCCAGTCTTTGAGAATCCTAAGTTCTTCCAGACGACCAATAAATATTGGCGAGTCTGAAAAATTATTTAGATCCACGAATGAATTGAATGCTGAGTCAGTTTGCTCAGAGACTTCTTGCCAATCCAGATTCAATCTCTCACAGAGCAACTGAAAGTTGGAAACGCTAATACTTTTTCCATTCAGAAAATCTCTTACCGTTTCCCTTGAAAGACCGACCAGCTCAGCAAATGCAGTTTGGCTTTGAAAGCCAAGCTTCTTATAGGTTTCTTTTACATAAGGTAGCTGCCTTGTAGCAACCTTGATTCCTGGAGATCGACCCATTTTCAGTGACAACTCCATTTAGAAGTCAAAACAAAAAGCACCCAAATAAGTCACCCATTTCTCACCCATTTCCCCCCTATCACCGTCAGGAAATCTGTTTAGATAGACATTGAACGTTCTAGGAAGCCATTCCACCTGCTTCCACCCTACAGCTCAACGCAGTCTCATCAGCGCTAATTACTAGTGGAGGCAACAATCTAAAACTACTACCAAGTCAGACATTTCCTCTTGCAGAGCTTGGAACACAATACAGGCTTAGTCAGTAAGGACAACAAATTTAAGAGATACCATGACTAATTTCCCTTTTGGACGAGTTTCTCAAGTGTCATCAGATGTGAACGACTCGGCAATGCACCATGTAGAGGATCATAGCAAAATTAGCACGGCGGCAGAATCTACCTACCCTAGTAAGCGTGGAAGAATTAATTGCCAAGGTTCTTGGTGGTTTGCGCTATGCATGAATAACGTCGTTATTCCTGTAGGAAGTACCGTTCAAGTTACTGGCTTTAAGAACATCACATGCATTGTCGAACCATTGCCAGTTGCACAGTGTGAGCTGCTTCTTCTTCGAGGTGATAGGAATGGTTCCTATAAGCTTTTCTGGTGAAGGTGATGATAGAAGTCAACATGACATTCTAAAGAAGCTATCTGATTTGCCTTCAAAGACAAGAAGTTCAACGCGAGAGGGAACATTACGTTCCTTCGTTAAAAAGTGGTATCGGGATCTAAAGAGTGCTCAAGAGAGAGGTTATACCTACCAGGATCTAGTCACCTTTTTAGAAAAAGAGGCGGGGATTTCTACCACTGCCGGAACGCTCCGCAAATACATGAACTGGGCTACCAAAGAGATGAGTGGCGAAGGGTCATCTCCTCAAGAAGGTAAACCGGTGCCACAGAAGCCAGTTCGCACTTCAGAACAACTGATTACACCGCAGAAACCCAAGCAAAGGCCCATGGCTCCGCGACCAACCCTTTATGCTCGCAAGCCCGAAGTGCAGGCAAGCGAGGACGAATTTGAAAACCTTTAACTTACTTGGAGGTGATGTTCATGAAACTCCACTTTGTTGGTGGCAGAAAGGGAGGGGTGGGCAAGAGTTTCTTTGCCCGTCTGTTAGTTGAATATCTTAGAAGCAAAGGACAGAAATTTACCATTGCTGAGTGCGATCGCGTAAATCCTGATGTTGGCCGCATCTACAAGGATCTAGAGGAGGTTATCCTTGCCTACTTCAGCGAGGATGAACGTAAGCGCAGCAAGGCCGATGCGCTGTTTGCTGCTGCTCTTAAAACAGTTGTCGTTGCTAACCTTCCGGCCCAAGTGCACCAGGCAATGCTTGCATGGTTTACCGATGATGCTCTGTATGAACTAGCAGAACGTGAGGGAGTATCGTTCTGTCACTGGTACGTTTCTAACGGTGGGTATGACTCTGTCCAGCTTTTCTACAAAACAGTTGCTGACTTGGGCGAGTGGATACCCCACGTATTTGTGAGGAACTGGGGGCTGTGCGATGACTGGTCGCATGTTGATCAAGATCTGAAATTTCAGACACTCGTTGAAGATTATTCCATCACGGTCATTAATCTGCCGAAGTGTTCCTACCTAGAGCGAAACTTTATTGAGGCACACCAGTTGCCCCTTTCCGCAGCGGAATCCCACAAAGAACTGACTGTGGTATCGCGACAGCGTATCAAGCACTTCCTCCGGCAGGCGTTTAGCGAGATTGGGGAGGCGGGGATGCTATGACGGCCAACGGTTCTATCGATGATATACCGGTTGATGCCCGCACTCTTCTCGACATAGCTTTAGAAGGAGAGGACGAAAAAACTAAGCTCAAGATCTACCGACTACTCCAACAGGTTGATATTCAACCGCGTGATCCCATGTTTCTTGCGATTGCGGCGGTTACACACGCGAAGTTTGCGATCGCACCAATTCCTGGTGACCTTAATACACTTATCGGAGAGATAAAACTGCACTTAGGCTATATCCAATCCCTTAGTCGAAGGCAGATTGAAGATTGTCATGATGTAGCACGCGACATCAAGGTGATAGCCCAACGGCTCAGCAAACAAATGGCGCAGCACGCATCTAGCGGTACATCGCCGGTTTCATCCTTCCTGTGGGCCTTCTTTGGAGCAGTAACCGGAAGTGTGTTGATTTTCGTGCTCCAGCGGTTTCTGTAGCGCCTATCGATTCTATGCAAGCCATCGCTTGCGCCAACCGTTTTTCCAACTATCACCAAATTATTGAGGAGGTCTGATGTTTGCACACATCATCAGGCGGGGGCTTTTCGTGGCTGGAATGCTTCTGCTTGCCTATTATGTTTACCCCCGCATGGGTGGGTTTACTGAAAGACTAGCCCAGACGGGAGGCAAGCTTTTCGGCTTCTTCCCCCTCGTGTGGCTCGATAACCAATGGGTTCATGGAGCAATCCTGCTTTTTTGTGCTCTCTGGCTCTACCGATACCTTGAAGGGTTTTCAGAGGAGCTTGCGATCGCTCGGTATCGCTCGTTATCTCAAGTCATCAGCTGCGCCGCGCGGTGGCTTATTGCCATGGTGCTCTGGCTGATTCTTGTACTGCTTGAACCAGTGCTGATGTTTAAGGCACTGACAACCTGGACAGCACTGCCTATGTGGCTTGTGTGGGTGATTGTTGTTGTCTTTTTCTTCTTAGCCACCGGGCTTGGGCTTCGTTACCCGGCCTACATCGTGGCGAGTGTTCGCGAACAAATTATTCGAGAGAGGTTGTAACACTACCATGCCTAAACTCATTGTGTGGCTGCTGACAGCCGGTTGGCTCTATATCAGTACTCCTAGGCTTTACGAACTCTGGGTTTTGTGGATAAGCAAAAGCCTGAGTGGTGCAGATTTAGCGATGTGGAATGGGGGAGAATGGATCTCCCATGCCTGTGCGCTCATCCTTTCAGCGCTTTACATCGGCGGATTGTGTGAGGTGGTTCATGTTGGGCTACTGAAAGGTAGAACCAAAGTAATTTCTGAGATTGAAAAGGTACTCCTGCCGTTACTGTTACTCCTGGTGGGATGGTGGGGAACCCAGTTTGTTGTTCGCCTATTGATTCAGGGAGTGCCTGCTTCTTTAACCTTTCTCATCGCGGCGTTTGTCACTGCCTTAGTCGGTAGTGTCGTGCTTGTGCCTGCGCCACTGCCGTTATCTCAACCTGTTCGAGGACGATCATTACGGCAATCAGCAGAGCTAAAGCGATTGTGGAGACGCCGGGGAGAAAGGAAAGTCAAAGGGCTTATTCCGTGGGGTGCAACATTCATAGCCAAGAAGAACGAGGCGCTCCACTTCATCCTGATTGGTAACACCGGGGCCGGGAAGTCTACCTGGCTTGAGGTGATGATGACTAAGACCTTGGCTGGCATTGGCTTTAACCCAAATCACCGAGCCATTGTGGTCGATGCTAAGGGAAACCTGCTTCCGTTCTTAGAAGCCCTGGGGCTTGGGATAGGCGAGGACGGGCCACTCTACGTCATTTTGAATCCCCTTGATAAACGAGCTGCTCGGTGGGCGATAGGGAAGGATATTAACTCTCCTGGCAAAGCCCATGAGTTTGCCCGCACTGTGATTCCGGAGGCGAAGGGAGATAACCAATTTTTCCCCCAAACTGCTATGGCACTTCTGGTCGCCGTCATTGTCTCATTGCAACGGGCTAAAGGGGAAAGGTGGACACTGCGAGATCTCATCAATGCTTTCTCAACGGCTGCGGTCGCTCAAACCTTGATCAAAAGGTGGAATCCTCGCCCTCAAGACTTGGATGATTATTTCAAGGTCAAAAAGGGCGAGCGCAATGACATTTTCATGTCGGTTCGGGCTGAACTTGATCAGTTTCATTTGATTGCAGCCTGCTGGGAGGTAGCGACTCGTGAGTTTTCGATCACAGACTGGATACGCGGTGAATATGTGCTGGTGTTGGGCTCCGATTACGAATACCCCGATGCCTTGAAGACGATTAATGCTTCACTGTTTTCTTCCATTGCAGCTCGGCTAAAGCAGCTGCCCGATGATCCAGAACGGCGGGTGTGGCTCTATATTGATGAGCTAATTGCTACTGGAAAGTTAGTTGCCCTTGAGAAACTGCTTCAATTGGGACGATCGAAATCGGTCTGTATGGTGAGTAGTGTGCTCAACATGGCCTCTTTTGTTGAGGAGTTTGGCGAGAACATAGCAAAGTCTATTTGGGGGCTGTCGCGGCATAAGGCGATGTTTCCAATGGATAGTGATTCTGCAAAATACATCAGCGATGCTATCGGCAAACACGAGGTAATTCAGACCACCTATACACCCCAGGTGCCGAATTCAGATAATCCACCCTCAAGCAGCGGTGTCTCCTACCAGCGCACAGAGCGCACAACCATATTGCCGCAAGAACTAGATGAACGAGAGCTTCCTGTACCGGGGCCAAAAAATGGCTTGAGTGGTTATTTTAGCCTTCCTGAAGAAGGCATTCACTACCATACCTATTCTTGGCAAGAGATTACGAAGATGCGGCCAGAGCGGCTCGATGATGGTGATGGTGGCGTGGTTGGCTATGACCGCATTGATGAGCGATTTGTTCGCACTATTCCGACTCCTTGGACAGAAGAAGAACTGGCACAGCTTAAGTTAAATTCTCCAGATACAGGTGGAGATGCACCGCGATCTGCCAAACCGCGTGGGCCACGGAAGCCTGGAGATAATTCAGGGGGTAAGCCAGAACGGCCAATTAGAAGAAAGCCCAAGGAATAAATTGATCATGCGTGGGAATCGGAAGCTGGAAGACCTTTCGAGAATGAACTAGGGACTTCATTAGCTCTTTTCTGGCGGCACTAACGGGGCACAGTGATGGGGAAATATGGGCGGTAATTAACTGACTTAGTTAACTCCCCTAACTTGAGGCTTCTAGTTGTTAACCTATGAGATTCTTGCCTCCACTAAGCTACGTTCAACATGAAATTCCCTTCTCTTAAGGTACTTCCAGTAAACCATTCTTAGGCGACAATCCACGGAACAATTCTGAACAATATTTCCAGAAATTTCCGGACACCTGATAGTTCGGACTGAGCCCCTCAAAAACCTTGCTGCGCTTGGCATTCGGGCAATCAGGCAATGCATACAAATGAGTTAAGAAAACGGCTGTACATGGCTATTTAGGATACTTATGGGCGCTTACAACCATGCAAAAACAAATTCATCGATCACCATTAGCTTTCGAATCAGTAGCTCTTTGGAAAACGATCTTAAAAGTCGAGCCCAAGAGATTGGCTGCTCCAGCGTGCACTCCTTTGCACGCGAAATCTTTCTCTCAGGGCTTGCAGAGAGCGACATTCAAGCATCAATCACAAGACTTCAAGAAGAGATTGGCATCATCTCGGAGGAGATATTGGATCTTCGACACGACATCCACTTCTTGATGGTGAAGTTGCTTGCCACATTCGCAGATATTTCAGACGACGAGGCTCGGCAAACACTGCTTAGTAGCATTTACCAGGACGACGACGACGACGACGATGAGGCTCCTTAGCCCAGTCCTAAAAGGATTCTGTTTCACACAGTCATAACGGAGTTGATTCCATGAACAATAGCATCGCTGCCGCTTTTGGCGTCGGCATCCTAGCAGTAGCGCTTCTAGCGCAGATCTCTAATCAGAAGAAAGCAGATCTACTTATGACCACGACGTTGTACGTCGTCATAGATTGCAGCACTCAGGAAGAACTGCAATACGGCCAGGTATTCCTAGAGAAGCTTTACCAGAAGATGCCAAGATACCACGGGCTTATTGTTGATGTGATGTACGGTGATGGATTGTCTAACCGCTACTCAGATCGAATGAGTAAAAAGGCAATTGAAGAAGTCTATAGCAGCTTAATTTTGACAAACGCTGGTTCTCAAGCGTTTGTTCAAGCAATTCACCGAACCGAGCTGCTTGCCGCAGAGAAAACCAAGTCTGAAGAGGCACTCCATACTGTCGTTTTGAGCCAGGGCTTAGACGACGAGATGCAGCTACCAAGTCTCGAATCTGAGATACGTGCGCTCACTGGTTACAACAATTTCAAGCTCTACATCGTTGGGCTTGAGGCCAATACCAGCCTGAAACTATCCAGCTCATTTAACCCGATTCAAGAGCACATTGAGTTTTCAGGGACGCTACCCAGCGAGCTACAGGAAATTATTCATGATCTAGGAGAGGAGCAACAATGAAACGCAAGCAAACACTTCTCAACAAACTTTATTGGAGAATGATTGAACCGTTCATTGAATTCTTAAGTGCACTGTTAGAGCGCCTCCCTGCCACACCTTGGGGATATGGAACCTTTAAGGCAGAGAACCTGTTTGATGACGTACACACACGTCCGTTCGCTGAATTCCTCAAAGCCTATTTTCCAGCGGAGTTCTCACGGTGGTATCACCAAGTCCATAGCGCTACGGCCATAGTGAACAATGAGAATGAGAATGTGAAGTGGCTAGAAGGCGAGATAGAGCGATTGCAGGATCGCGGAGAGCAGCTCACTTCTGAGTTTGAGCAGATGCGAGAAGGGCTTTTTGAAGAAGGCTCATATTCACCTTTTAAGAGGAGGCATCCTAAGACAGAGCTTGAGCGGCGACAGCATAAGCTCGATTCCCTAACAAATCTCTCAACGTGGCTCTCGTGCGGCCTCTCTGTTCTTGTTTTCCTGGGATTGTGCGAATTGTTTGAGCTTGATGTATTTCGGCTCGGTGAAAATCCCATTATTGCTGCGATATTCGCTCTTTCTGCTATGTCAGTATCTATAGGAGCAAAAAGCCAAATTGCGGTCTTTTCTGAGCAACGTTTTCTTGCCCATGCACGGAATAGCAAACTGTACTCAGTTTTTTCGGGGGCTTTAATCAGCTCGCTCGGTGTGCTGTTTGTGGCTGAGACAGGTTTTGCATTGCCAGGACTCCTCACAATCTTTAATAGCTCCCTTGGCGGAGGGACCGGTAATGCTATCGCTGCTGTAGGAGCAATGCTTGGTGCTGGATTATTTTCAGCAACAAACCTGGGGCTGGGAGTCGCTTTGGGATGGGAGGAAGCCGCGCTTACTCTATGGACAGAGATGAAAGAGGAAGAGATTAAGAACGGTGTAGGTTCTCTCTCATCTCTGACAACGGAGGATTTGCTCGATTTAACGAGGCTACAAATTGCTAGCTATAGCGCCCAGATCGAGCGGCTTGAGCTTCAACTAGACAGGGCACAGTGGCGATTCAATCGAGCGTACCGAAGAGCACGCATTGAAACGAAACGATTTAATGCACGCGCTCGAAGGATCACTCGCCAATACCGCCAGTTGTTGGGTGTTGGACAAGGCACTGGGGCGGCGACGGGCCTAAGTGCTTTGCCACTCATTGAAATGAACAACAGCAAGTAGCCTCATCCTCTGGAAGAGGATTGAGATATATCCTCTTCCGCTCTTCTTCACCTCAACTGTTTTCTAACGGGAGAAGACCGTTATGGGCACCCGCCACAATGGTGCACGGACAACTACCAAGCAATCGGCTCCAGTCTCTCCGGTTTGGGTTAAGACCGCTGATGCCGTGAGGCTCATCGGGCTATCGTCTTCATGCCTCAAGAACTACCGCCTGAAACAAGGATACCTAATCGAAGGGATCCACTGGGTCTACACCAACTCAGGCCGACGCATGATTCTCTACAACGTCGAGTTGCTCTGTGATTGGGTGGCTAACCGGGGAAGTCCGGAGGTGCATTTGAGGAGGATTGAGGCGTATCTGGGGGCGCAGAATAAGAAGAGGTAGCGAGGATAGTTGCTTTCTTCTAATCTGAATCTAAGCTGAGAAATATTTTTCCCTTGCGGCAAATGGAGCTCATCTCTATTCAGAGTGGGCTCGCATTACTAAATGAGGCTTCTACCAATTGTGCCCTAGCAACTGTAAAAAATGTCCGTATATCTAGCGAGCCCTGAGAGAATTTCTGGGTACTGTAACATCCAGTGGGATGGGCACTCGACGCACGCGCGATACCAAAAGAGAGCAGTTAGCATGTTGAAGACGGTTAAAGACGCCTGCAAAATTTATTCGTCCACCTTGGACCACCAAGTGGCTGGGGGGGTTGAGAGCTTGGCTCAGGTTATTGACGCCAGCGACGAGGGCAAGTCGTTCTTTGAAAAGAGCTACCTCACCCGAGGCATGAAAGATCTGTTCTGCAAAGACCTGCTGCGACTGTCAGGGTAGACAGGTCAAGCTTTGTTTGATCTGCTTGGTTCGTTGCCCGATACCATTGAGGACGAATGGATCGAACAGATAGAAACCCTTGATGAGAAACTCGATGGGTACATTAACGCTCAAAAGCGAGTGAATGGTTTCGATATTCGCTACAACAACGATCTTGATGCCGATATTGCAATCAATACTCTTCGATCTCCCTCTCACTAAATAAATGGCGAAAATATATGTGGTCTGATAACGAATCTGATGTTGATCTTTTAGGTTTTGATTACCTCACGAGTGCAATCACTTCGATTGTTGGCAACCAATCTCTACTTCCAGCCACAATAGGTGTCTATGGCGACTGGGGCAGCGGAAAATCAAGCCTCATAAAAATGACGCAAGCTCAACTGGAAAAAGATGAAGGTATTTTGGTTATTCCATTCACAGGATGGCTTTTTGAGAGCTACGAGGACGCCAAAACGGCCCTTATGGGAACCATCCTTGATGAGATTGTAGCGAAGCGAACTCTTGCCCCTGAAGCTAAGCATCTCGTAGTTAACTTGATGAATCGAATCAATTTCATGCAGGTGCTTGGCTCGGTCACAAAGTTAGGAGTCAAGGCTAGCATAGCTTATGCGAGTGGTGGCCTGGCAGGATTAGGTATCATTGGCACAATGGATGCCGTACAAATTGCCGGAAAACTGGCGGAAAAGGCAAAGGAAGTTGATGTAGATGAGATCGATTTTGATAAATTCTTGAAAGAAGATCCCAACCAGAGTTTACGACGAGGGATCCGCGAATTTCGAAAAGACTTTGGGGAGTTGCTAAAGGAAACAAAGATTAAGACATTAGTTGTCATCATTGATGATCTTGATCGCTGTAATCCAGATACCATTATTGAAACGCTGGAAGCGATAAAACTGTTCCTTTTTGTCCCTCATACAGCCTTTATACTTGGTGCTGATGAACGTCTCGTAAAATATGCAGTTCGGCGGCGATTTCCTGAGTTGCCAGGTGAGCGAGCAGAGGTTGGGCGCGATTATCTAGAAAAACTAATTCAGTTTGATATTCGCATTCCTTCTCTAGGCCGAGCAGAACTTGAAACTTACATCAATCTTCTCTTTTTTGAAAAGACAAACACCAGAGATTCAGAAGCGTTTCAAAAAGCTCAGAGTTGTATTGCTAATAGCAGCAACAACTCGCTCTTAGACATTCGATTCAATTATGGGATAGCGCAACAAATCCTTGAAGGGCAAATACCTGAGGAACTTGCAGAAGACCTAATCATTGCGCAGCGGATAGCACCAGTATTGGTAGTTGGCTTAAACGGCAACCCACGCCAGTGTAAACGCTTCCTGAACAAGCTAATGATGCGTGTCGAGATGGCTAAAGCTAAAAATATTGATTTGAAGCAGCGTGTGCTTGCCAAGTTGATGCTTCTAGAATATTTCAGTCCGCAGTTTTTTAAGCAGATTGCTGAGCTGCAAGCATCACAGCAAGGGCGTCCCAAAGAAATATCCCTAGGTGAGTTGAAAGTAAATCCTTCAAGGGTCACTGAGGCTGTTGACGATGAGCTGCCAGAGGATAGTATCGATTCCAGTGGTTTGGAGTCGAAAGGTAAGAAACGACTTTCGCAAAAAGCAGAAGTGTCCGGTGATAGTCCAGCAGGAAAAATAGAGTCGTCTATTTCGGCCTGGATTTCCGATACCTGGATGAAGGAGTGGCTTGAAAGTGAACCCATATTAGCGAATGAAGATCTTCAACCTTACTTCTTCTTTTCTCGTGATACACTCCAAGGTGCACTCAATGCTGCTTTACAAAGAATGACACCGCAGGCACAGGAGATGCTAAGCAGTCTATTTCAGAGCAGCGAAGCTGCTCGGAATAATTCTTTGAAAAAAGTAGGAGAATTGAGTCCAGTAGATGCTGCTGCTGTGTTCCAAGCTCTTTCTGAAAGAGCACGAGAAGAAGAAGATTTAGGAGATGAGTCTTCAGCATTTAATCGAATCTGCGACTGGGTAAGTTATCGACCTGAGCTATTCCATCAATTTGTAGCATTCGTTAAAGGATATCCAGAAACATCTTTACCAGCAGCTATCGTTCTACGCCTCGAAAAGCTTGGAAAAGAGCAAGGAATTCTGGAGCCAGTGAAGGAGCTATTTCAACAGTGGGCGAATAGTACCGGTTCATCTCAAGTAAAGGTGGCTTCCGCAAATAGACTAAAGAAACTCTAGTTCACAGGAGTAGGGTGTGGGAACATCAAAATCCTATGATGGACCGAAAGACAGGACACCTCTTCTGCCGCCCTGGGCATTTCCAGATGTCGGTAATGGAGCGGAGCCGTCACCCGAATCACCAGATGGTTCCTTACCAAACCAACCCGCTGAAGATCAATCTTCTCCAGGAAATCCACCGGTTGAAGAGCCTTCTTCATCTACAGAACCCCCTCAGGCAATACCAGGTAATAGCTGGCGTTCAGCGAAAGTCAGTTTAGGGAAAACGATAACCAGCGGTGGAAGTAGGAGCTCGTTAGCAGGGTCTGGGCGCAAATATCTTAACGCTTTAGGCGGTGCGAGACGAGCCACCAACACGTCCCGTGCCGGTAGAGCTTCCACTACTCGTTTGGGGCAGTTTTTAGCGAGCGTTGGTTCGCGAGGATTCAACGAAGCGCTTCAAAGCTTTGGGTTGTCAACTTTTATTGGAAAAGATTCCGAGTCAATTTTTACAGCAATCTCCAACGCTCTTGCTCCAGCCGGTTCTTCCAGAGAGGAAGCGATCGCTCGTAAGGCAATTAATGATGCTCTTGAGGTGCTATATGAGCAAGTTCTTCTTGCCGATGGCGATCTCACTAAACTTGACCAGATGGGAACTCCGGAGATTATCCAAGCTCTCGAAGCATCAGTGAGTAGCTACATCTATCATCGTTGGTTAGCTGAATTGGAAATTGTTCTTGAAAGGAAAGCCATCTCTGCGAGCGTGGCAGTTCGATATGAGCGAAATATGCGAGTGTATATCCAGGAATGCGTGGAACTGGATATGCAAGGTATTGATGTCTTGAGTATGGATTGGAACGGGCAAGCGGGTCAGCAATTTATCGAAAAAATATTTACGGAAGCATATACGATTCTGGAGGAGGGCCAATGAGTTGGCATCTGATAGTAAAAATAGGGGCTGCGGATTTTTATACTCCAACGGTAGCCTCGGATGAACCACGGGTCTTAGTTTCAATTGATAACCCCGGAGACACCTTTTCGATCAGAAACAATCTTTTTAAAGAAGTCGAAAAGCGAGCATCTTTGAATCCATCATCTTTAGCAGTTGACTTGGTAAACTTCGCAATTGCTATCTATACGGCTGATCTTAAGATTTCCCGATCCCTAAGCGAAGATCGCTGGACCCGTGATTTGGTAGTTCACCTGCCGGTAGCAAATTTAGATGTGTGGACAAGAAGCCGAGAACTAGCTCAAGAAATGCTGGGGTTCTTGACCGGGGATCACTGGGATTTTCGCTTCAGGCAATATGAGTGTTATGAGAAATGGTATGTAGCTAGCTCGAATGCTCCCACAGTAGATGTTGTTAGTCTTCTCTCCGGTGGGCTTGATTCCCTTGTTGGAGCAATTGACCTCCTAGAAGAAGGTAAAAATGTGGCTTTTATTAGTCACTACGGTGCTGGAATGACAAAGTCATTTCAAGATAATGTTTTGAGAGCACTAGAGAATGAATACAGCGGTCTCATTACCTCTTACAGTTTTTATGTACAGCCACCCAAAAAACAAACTGGTTCGGGTGAGCCATCCATGCGATCACGCTCAATACTATTTCTTATGCTGGGTACATTTGTAGCTAGCTTATTCTCAGACAAGGTGCCTCTCATTGCTGCGGAAAATGGCTTAATCTCATTAAATATTCCGCTCACTAGTGCTCGAATGGGAAGCCTTAGCACTCGAACAACTCATCCCTACTTTATTGATCTTTACCGAAAATTTCTTGGCTCTATTAGCCTTCCTAGTTTCGTAGAGTTACCATATCGATTTCAGACTAAAGGAGAAATGTTCGAGCAGGTTCGCAATCCTGAAGTGTTGAAAAAAATGGTATCACTTACAATGTCTTGTTCCCATCCAGAAAGCGGGCGCTATCTCGGCAAGCAACCGGGAAACCACTGTGGTTACTGCGTTCCCTGCATTATTCGTCGAGCCTCACTAGCAGCTGTTGGACTAGATAACAACAATTACAATATTGATATCCTTACCGAAGAACCAGCTTATGATACTGACCGAGGAAGGGATTTTCGTGCTTTTCAGATAGCAGTTGAGCGTTACAGAACGCTTAACTCGAAAGTCTCTCTATTCGATGTCTTGGAATCGGGGCCTTTACCACCGGAAGATATTCAAGAGTATGTTGCGATGTATTCACGAGGCATGGATGAAGTACGTAATTTTCTGGAGCCGACACTCTCTTGATCTCTTAAGCAGTGGCACTATGAAAGGAGTTTTTTAAGATTATTTCTTACAATGATTGCAGCTGAAGTCTCATCCATAGACCAAATAGAAGCCAACTTCTCTATTGCTTTTCCGATATCCTTGGGGGACATGATCGATTTTCCAGTCTTGATAAAAGGCCCGTCTGATTCCGTCAGAATCTTATCTTGAGGTATCAGCTCAATTAGCTTTATTTTCTGGGGAGAAGTGAGCATTTTGATGTTAACGGAGAAGTAGCATCCTGTCTCAACTGCAAGTAACGCCTCTTTCGTGGAGCCTGTAAACCAATGTAGAACGGTTTTCCCTTTGGAAGGAGGCAAGTGAGTTCCGATTAATTCAATGACTTCACGGGCTGCTCGACGACTATGTATGGTTAATACTTTCCCTCCGGATTGAGCACTGAGGTCTAAAATCTTTCGGAATACTTTGCGCTGAATGTCCAAGGAATCAGCATATTCTGGAGCACCATCGAGACCAACTTCCCCAATGTACCTGGCTTCAGGCAAATACTTCTCGAAGAGATATAATTCGCTTGCATAGGCATGAGCTAACTGGGGATGTAAGCCCAATGCGACTCTTACATGCTGGCAATCTTTTGCGAAAAGTTGATTTTGCCTCCAAACCCTTGGAGCATTTGTGACAGTTAGAGTCTTGATGCCAAGCTCCTCGCACTCTCTTAGTAGTTCCAAGTGATTTGGGAACAAATCAAGATGACAATGAAAATCGACTAAGTTAACGCTCTCCAATGGTCAAATTCCTACGTGTTTTTTCGAGGATTAGCGATATCGTCTATGGCATTTTCTAACTCTATCTCTAACTGTTCCACTGTTGGTAACTTCTCACTAAGCTCAGACGGCAGCCGTGACTGAAGTTGATAGGTCGAAACTCCAATAGGCTGAGTCGAGCCCTGAAGAGCATATTCCACAGTAGTTTTGCTCTTCGACTTACAAAGGATGATGCCAATGGTGGGATTATCACTGGGCTGAGCCAGCAGGTTGTTCACTGCCGCTACGTAGAAATTGAGCTTCCCCGCGTATTCAGGGATGAACTCGCCAATCTTTAGCTCAATCACTACGAAGCAACGGAGATGGATGTGGTAGAAGAGGAGATCAAGTCGATACTCCTTATTATCGACTTCGATCGGGTACTGGCTACCGAGAAAGGCGAAGCCAAGGCCCAGTTCCAGGAGAAAATCTCGGATGTGGGTAACGAGGCCCCGCTCTAACTCTCGCTCGTGGGCATCGTCGGTAATGGTGAGAAAGTCGAAGTTGTACGGATCCTTGATCAGCTGCTGAGCGAGGTCAGATTGAGGCTTGGGCAGGGTGCGAGCAAAGTTGGTGACGGCTTCCCCCTGCCGGGAATAGAGGCCACTTTCGATCTGGAGGACAAGCACATTGCGGCTCCAGCCGTGCTCGATAGTTTTCTGGATATACCAGAGCCGCTGGGTAGGATCCTTAACCTTGTCCAATAGAGTGCAGTTGTGGAACCAGGGCATTTGTCCAGCAGCTTGCTGGACAAATGCTTCTTCGGGATACGCTTCAGCAA
This sequence comes from Phormidium tenue FACHB-1052, assembly GCF_014696675.1. GTDB lineage: Bacteria > Cyanobacteriota > Cyanobacteriia > Phormidesmidales > Phormidesmidaceae > Nodosilinea > Nodosilinea tenuis_A. Next base: position 78,874 of record NZ_JACJQN010000004.1, on the reverse strand, counting down.
AAGCCCGCATATAGAGGAGATTTGAGCGCGAAAAGCCCCGCATGTCAGGGAACTCTCGCTTCAGATCCCTTGCCAACCGCTCGATGACCTTGGCTCCCCATCCTTCTGTTTGCTGCCGGGTAAGGATATCGCGACCAATCTGCCAGTAGAGCGAGATCAGCTCCTGATTGACGGCCAGCGCTGCTTTGACCTGGGCTGAACGAATCCGTGTTTTCAGCCCATTGAGGAAAGCTGAGTAGTTGGCATCGGAAAATAGCGAAGTCTGTTTCGGCATAGGGACGACTATACCAACGAGGCGACAAGCGTACTACCAATGGATAAGGCTACTGTAGCCGGAGATGCCCCCAAGAAGGGGCGCTGTTAGAAAAAGCTATTACTTTGAAGCTGTGCTACCTGCTCTCTATACATGGCAGCCTCTCGCTTCCTTTAACAGCAGGAGAAATCTACCCCATTTTATCAATTTCAAAACGCTCCAGTTTTCAGGGGAACGGTCACACAAGCAAGCAAACTGTGACCGTGACCAATAGGCGTAAGAATGAAGAAACATCATCCTAGAAGCTTCGGGGCAACATAGGCAAAGAAGCCCCCTGCTATATAGATTATAGTGGAGACCCCAAGGACTATTCCCGACACTGTGCGAGTGTTTTTACACGCGTCCCTCAAAGCTGGATCTGTCGGGCAATCGGTAGTACGAGCACTTACTCGTGCAAGGATGATGGCAGTTACGAGCACTACTCCACCAAAGGCAAACACCCAACTTTTCTGCTCAGAGAACCAGATGAACTCTGGGTATTGTCCTAGGAATGAGGCTAGAGAAGCCCCAAATCCAAGACTTACGAGGAGCGCTGGAAGCGCACAGCAAATAAGAGTGCTTGCCGAGGTAAAGAGAGTAAGGAACGACAGTATCTTTTTCATCTCTATTTCCTCTCCATCTTCTCAACTTCATACCCAGCGTCGTTAATTGCTTCTTTAATCGTTTCATCAGAAAGAGTGGCGCCATCCTTGAGGTCGAGCTTTACGAATTTCTTATCTAAATCAACCTCAACATTTTCCACGCTCTCTAGCTTTCCAAAGGTTTTTTTAATCCCCTGCGCACAAAAAGAGCAGACCATTCCTTTAACCGTGACCGTTACTTCCTCCGCTAAGGCGACAGATGAAAAGCTTAAAAGAGAGGCTGAAAGAACAATGTGAGCAATATATTTTTTCATTTTTAATCCATTAGTTAGAAATGTATCATGACGCCAGCGAACGGTTCACCCTTAAGAGTCGAACCTACTTCAAGCGCATAATTGTTGTAAAAGAAACGAACTAGAGGCGAGACCGTAGTGGTATCAGTCAGCTCAGGAGTGTAGTCCACCTGTGTAATTAGCCACGTTTGAAGGCTTGTAAAAGGTGCTTTATACGGAGCAAATCCTACCCTCCCACGAGCAAGACTTACTCCTCCTCCTCCTCCTGAATCGCCTGTTGATTGAAGTCTACTTGCGTAGATAGAGGTATAAAATCTTCTCGTTTCGTAATCGGCTTCAAACCCAATACGAGCAGCGGGAGTACCCTCGTCCTCATATTCCCTCGCCCCAAGCCCTCCGATAACGTAAAGGTTTGCTTGAGAATCGAGTTCATTCCATCTCTTTAAGAGATAGTTGTACTGCCCGAATGCAAACGACTCTTGCTTATCTCCACGGTCGAGATTGAAGAGAGTCACACCGACCGCTGAGCGATTAGTGTAAGAGTAGTTAAATTCAAAGTCTGACCATTGAGGCATGGTGCTTGCCATTACCCCGTAGCCATCTTTGAAGCTCACTGGATTTGCAAAGCTCTTCGCAGGAATTGCGAGAGCCAGAGCGGTATAGACCGCATATTTTATAAATTTCATTGGAATTCCTTACACGTAAACGTTACTCAAGAGTGGAAGAGCCGCACTTCTTGAGTAACACTACAAGTCGGTCTTCCGCTAAATGAACTGAGTTACCGAGTAAGGGGGCGGCGCGTTGGGAGAGCTTTGAATAGTACGCGTTAGCAGATAATACGGCTCGGGCTCATCGAACGCTGGTTGTAAGGCTACATTACCGCCATCATCTATCAGCGAGAGCGTGATAATGAAATTTGCAATAGGTTGCGGATCGGCGACGACATTAAACAGCTTGTGATCGTCAATTTTCAGGAGGGACTGAGAACAGATAGTTCTCTCGCAGTCCGATGGTAATGGTAATGATGATGTTTTAGAGGATTCGTCGTGTGGGCAACAAGAATGAGTTGTCGCTTTACCAGGTAGGCTCTCTGCATGGAGTCTGCTCGAAACTATGCAGAAGCTAGTTGCAACGAGCCAAAGAAGCAGCATCAGGGCTAAATACCCTCTGTTGCTTGTGTACTTTATCTTTTTAGAGCTCATCTGGTGGCCACCTTTCAATGGTGGTATCGACAATACGTATACAATCTTGAGTAGTATTATTGACGCCAGTCGAGCAATTAAATTCATACCATTTCCTAATGGTTAAAAATGATTGTGGCGGATAAAGAGCTCAATATTATTATTGCGCTAAAGGCGCTGCTCGAAAAAAACCTCCCTACCCTTCTTTCCGCGATGGAAGAGCCGGTAAAGAGCGGGCAGAACCAAGAGTGTGAGGAGTGTTGCAGACACCAACCCTCCAATTACAACAGTGGCTATCGGGCGCTGAACTTCGGCTCCCGTACCAGTTGAAATCGCCATTGGAACAAATCCCAGAGAGGCGACAAGCCCCGTCATAAGAACGGGCCTTAGCCTTGCTAAAGCCCCTCCGATAATCGCTTCATCAATGTTTTCCCCCTTCTCCTCAAGCGACTTAATAAATGCGAGGAGGACGAGTCCGTTAAGTACTGCTACTCCAGAGAGCGCAATAAACCCTACGGCCGCTGAAATAGAAAACGGCATACCCCGAGCCCACAGGGCGATAATTCCTCCACTCAGCCCAAGCGGCACGCCGCTAAAAACAATCAGTGCATCAATGACTGAGCGGAAGGTGCTGTAGAGAAGGATAAAGATAAGCGCAAAGCAAAGCGGAACCACAATGAGAAGGCGCTCCTTTGCGGCGGTCAAATTCTCAAATTGTCCTCCCCACGCTATCCAATAACCAGCAGGAACTTTTACTCCGTCGTTGATTAACCGTTGAGCCTCTTCGACGAACGAGCCCATATCGCGGCCCCGGACGTTTGTTTGAACGACGATTCGTCGTTTTCCGTTCTCACGACTAATCTGATTTGGTCCTTCAACGAGTCCAATCTTGGCGACAGACTCTAAAGGAACAAACCCAGGCTTCCGTTCTGAGTTAGACTCAGTTTCGAGCGACGCTTCTTCTGCATGCGTGCTTCCTATCGGAATGGGAAGTCTTTTTAGAGTTTCAAGGTCAACTCGTACCTCTTCAGGAAGTCTGACAACAATCTGAAAGCGTCTATCACCACGGTAGACGGTCCCCGCCTCTACACCGCCAATAGCAGCGGCAATGACATCTTGGACATCACTTACTGATAGTCCAAGCCTTGATGCAGAAGCACGATCTATGTCGATATCGAGAACTGGAAGCCCTGTTACCTGCTCGACCTTTACGTCCTCTGCCCCGTCGACTGACCGAAGGATTGAAGCAATGCGATTGGCTGTAATAAGAAGGGGCTCGAACTCGTCACCAAATACTTTCACCGCAACGTCACTTCTGACTCCTGCGATGAGTTCATTAAATCTCATTTGGATTGGTTGAGTTATCTCGTAATTGTTGCCCGGTAACAGTTCAATTTTCTCTCTTATCCTTTGAACGAGTGCGTCTTTCCCTGAACCACTATTAGGCCACTCGTCCTCCGGCTTAAGAATTACAAAGGTGTCAGAAATGTTTGGTGGCATCGGGTCTGAAGCTACTTCAGCCGTTCCGGTCTTAGCGAAAACTGATTGAACTTCAGGGAAGCTCGCAAGTGTCTTCTCAAGCTCAGCTTGCATTGCCTGAGACTGAGTGAGGCTCGTGCTGGGAATTCGGATTGCTTGCACCAACAGATCTTTTTCGTCGAGGGTTGGAATAAACTCCTGACCAAGCTGAGCGAAGAGAAGAAGCGAGGCGAGAAACCCTACAAGTGCCCCACCTACTACTAACCAACGAAGCCGAAGGGATGCTCGAAGAAGCGGCTCATAAAGCCGCCTTGCACCATTAATTAATGGATTCTCGCGTTCCCGCACGGAGCCCCTAAGCCCAAGGGCAACCATCGCTGGTATGAAGGTAAGTGAGAGAATAAAAGCTGCGATGAGCGCAAAGATGACCGTGATAGCCATCGGCTGAAACATCTTCCCCTCAACCCCTGAGAAAAAGAGGAGAGGCAAATACACGACAATGATTATGGCCTCACCGAACGCTGTCGCGGTCCGTACCTCCTTACTCGCCTCAAAAACCGTCTCCAGGCGTTCGCTTACTGTGAGATTTCTGCCGAGCTCATGCTGTTTCTCAGACAATCGACGAATGCAATTTTCGACGATAATGACAGCTCCATCGACAATTAGACCGAAGTCTATTGCGCCAAGGCTCATGAGATTACCGCTTATCTTGGTCTGAACCATTCCTGTCGCGGTTAAAAGCATTGAGAGTGGAATCGCACAGGCCGTGATAAGCGCCGCTCTGATATTTCCCAGCAGAAGGAAGAGAACGACCACTACGAGAATCGCTCCTTCTAAGAGGTTTTTCTCGATGGTCCTAATCGTTGCATCAACAAGTTTTGTTCGATTAAGGACAGGACGAGCTACGACGTCAGGTGGCAGTGAACGATTCACTTCTTTTATTTTTTGGTCTACTGCGGCTGCAACTGTGCGGCTGTTTTCGCCTATAAGCATGAGGGCAGTCCCAATGACTACCTCTTCTCCGTTGTCGCTCGCTGAGCCGCTTCGAAGCTCCTTTCCTATGCCAACTTCCGCGACGTGACGTATTTGAATAGGGACGCCATCTCTCTCCCCCACTACGACATTTCCAATCTCTATTTCGCTCGAGAGAAGACCTGATGAACGAACAGTGTACGCCTCTCCTCGTTGCTCAACGTATCCGGCACCTCGGCTCTTACTGTTTCGCTCTATGGCTCGGATGATATCGTCAAAAGATATTCCATAAGCGATAAGCTTCATCGGATCGGGCTCAATTGTGTACTGCTTCTGATAGCCTCCAATCACATCTACACCAGCGACCCCTAAAACCGTTTTAAGCTGCGGCCGCACGACCCAATCTTGGACTTCTCGGAGGTAGGCTATCTTCTCAAGTTCGGTAGTGAGGCGCGTTCCCTCGGGCGTGACGTAGGACCCATCTTGTCGCCATCCTGGCCCTTCTTCGACTAGGGCGGCACCATTCCCATGAGGGTGTGAGAACTCCACAGCCCACATGTACACTTCGCCGAGCCCGGTTGAGATAGGACCCATTTTTGGCTCACTTCCTTCGGGCATCGCCTCAGAAGCTTCTCTCAGGCGCTCACCGACCTGTTGCCGCGCAAAGTAAATGTCTACCGAGTCTTTGAATACGGCGGTGACTTGAGAGAACCCGTTGCGTGAGAACGACCGTGTATATTCAAGCCCCGGTATTCCCGCTAACGATGACTCAATAGGAAAAGTTATCTGCTTTTCGATCTCAAACGGGGAAAGCGAAGAGTAGACCGTATTAATCTGCACCTGATTGTTCGTGATATCGGGTACAGCATCAATTGGCAGACGCGTAAGCGAGTAGGCACCAATTCCTGCTGCTACCAGTGTCAGCAAGATTACAAGGAGGCGATTGTAGATGGAGAATCGTAGAATTTTTTCAAGCATGGCTATCTTCTTTTCCTAGTGCTCATGCTCTGCTTCGCCCTTTCCGAGCTCGGCCTTTAAAATGAACGTATTTCCTGTTGCATACTCTTCCCCTACTTCAAGCCCCGACAGCACCTCGGTCCAATCAAGGTCCTTGCGCCCCGTAACAACAGGACGAGCTTCGAAGCGCTCTTTTTCTCTTACAAAGACAACCGAAGCTCCTTTGTCTATTTGTACTGCGGAGCTTTCAACTGCGAGTGGTACACGGGTTTCATCTACAAGGAGCTTCCCAGTAATAAAGCCACCTGGCTGAAGCTGTCTCCCGCTATTATTTTGAAGAACCGCACGCGCGAATCGTGACTGGGTCGAGGTATCGATTACGGGAGATATAAACGAAAGCATCGCCTGTATAGATGCTCCACCACCACCTCCACCTCCTTCAGGCACAACTCTGATTTGTTGCCCCAAGCGGATCTGTGGGAAATCCTGCGGAAATATAAAGAAATCAGCAAAGAGTTCGCTGTAGTCAGCAACCTCTAAAATAGCGGCATCCCCTGAAACAAACTCACCGAGCGAGGCGTGCCGCTCAGTGACGATTCCACCAAGAAGGGCTCTTACCTCATAGACTTGAAGGTTTTGGTTACTCTCAACAATAGCTACTACCTCCCCTTTCTCGACGGCGTCGCCGAGACGTTTTCTTACTTCACGAATAATCCCCGGATATCGAGGAGTGATGTGTGCAATTCGGTCTTCGTTTGGGAGAAGTCGACCGGGAAGGTTGAGAGTTACTGAAAGTGAGGCAGGACCCGCCTTCTTAAGGCTTACGCCGTAACGCTCAAGAGAATCCAGGGAGACGGCGACGTGTTCTGCCTCGTCATCATGTCCCTTGTGCTCGTCGTGTTCATCATGTTTGTGATCGGCTTCGTGCTCCTCACGATCATGACCATGTTCGTCGCTGTCTTCAGCAACGACACTTGCGGAAAGCGGCCAACAGAGGAGTGTGAAGGCAAAGAAAAAGCAGTGTGCGAATTTAAGCATAAAGAGACCTACAGGATTTTTCCAAGAAGGATTGAGACTTCACTTCGAGCCGTAAACATTCGAAGCCAGAGATCGAGTGACGCAAGCTGTGCGTCTGCCAGTTCGCGCTGAGCTTGCCAGATGGGAAGCACTGTTTCAGCACCAGCTTGAAACTGCGCTTCGTAGCTACCCAGTGCGCTTACAAGAGACGGTATGACTTCTTTTTTATAGGTTTCAGCCTGTTGCCGAAGCGCTTCCATACTTCTAAGTGAAAGCTTTACTTCCTCCCTAAAAGCATCGCTTCTTGAGTAGGCGTTTTTTGCGCGAGCATAGGTTGCTTCACCCTGCCGACGAAGGATTTCGGCTTGGTTTCGATTAGAGAAAGGAAGCTCGAATTGAATTCCTACTCCTACAAAAGAGCCGCCGTCCTCGGTTCGTTGATAGCCGATCTGAGGAGAGAAGGCGGGGAAAGCATCTTTTCTTGCAAGTTTTTCGCGTTCCCTCGCTACTTTGGCTAAAAGCTCATAGCGGGTCTGTATCGGAAGAGACCCCTCTTCAACACTTTGAAGAATGCTTTCAGTTGAGGTACCGACAAGTTCAATCGGAGGTAATTCTAGAGGTAGTCCTTCTTCAAGGGAGAATGTTGAGAGCTTTAGAAGGTTCGCGCGCTCTCGAGCACTGTCAGCTTCAACTCCAAGAAGTTGAGCTCGGAGCTTCTGATACTCTGCTCGAAAAAGGTTTCCTTCGCCTTTACCAAGCGCTCCCGCTGAAGTTGCTTTTTCTACTTTCTCGCTAATGCGACGAGCCCTGTCTCGCTGTTCAACGAGAAATTTCTTCTGCTCCTGGAGGACCCAAAGCTTCGCGTACGACAGATACGCCGATTGAGAAAGCTCGAGGATTGAAAGTTTTTGCTCCGTAGTAGCTGACTCGGAGAGAAGCGTTGAGACAGCACTTCGAGCGCCAAAGTCTGAAGGACGAAGAGGCTGAGAGAGAGTGAGATTAAGCTGTGTTTTATCAGCATCACCTGCCGGATCTACAGGTACACCGACCCCAGCTTGAAGCTCAGGATTAAGCCGTAAGCGTGTCTCTATCGACTCTGCAAGGCGAATGGCGATCGCCGAATCTATCTCTTTTACAAGTGGGCTCGTTGAGATTGCCTGAGTGAGTACATCCTCAAAAGTAACCTCACCCTTTTTTTGATCTGCCTGAGCGGATGAGCCAGCAATAATAACAACAACGACGACTGATAAAAGGGTAACGAAATAGGGAGTTACCTTAGTAAAGGCTTTCATCATAATGCACCTTCTAAGTAAGACTATTAGGCGCGTCTTTTCTAACGAAGACACGCGTCTACGAAGCCTGAATAGGCTAAGGATTTATGCTTTTTAGAGGCCAGTCAGATAAGAAGGATAACGCTTCGAGCAAAGTAGAGATTGGAAGCGAAAGTTTGGTAGTCCCAATAAGGATAAGCCGCCTCGGTAGTATTACTGAAGACTATTTGTAAGGAGGCTGACAACCAGGAAAGAAAAACAAGAACTCCATTTCCTTCTTGAAAACTAGAGCTTTCGAAAAGTTTTTTTGTCGTATCGTCCACTTTGATGTCAGACGAGCTAACGATTCGGATATCTACACAGTCATCCGAATCGCTGCTTTGCTCCCCTTCTTGAGAGTCTGGACATGGGGCACATCGACCATGAGCATCTGTGACCTCATACGTAACCGAGCCATCTGCCTCAATGCAAAGGACAGCCGCATGACAATTCATTGCCGCTAACAGAAGGACAATTGGAATGCAGAGCCAGGCTCGTGCTATGCGACTTATGGAATTTTTCATTCAGGGCCGACAGGCTATCACCATATCAATAAAAGAGAATGTAACTTCTTTCGGAGATGGGGCCAAGCAACTGTTTTAGATTCGTTCTGAGGGAGGGAGGTATTTAGCTTTAGAGCTACTCTTTCTTAAGGCCACCAAGGCTCTTGTATCCACGCTTGAAAAGCGTTGCGGTGAGATGCATCCCACACTGTGAATGCTTCAATAAAATCGAACGGGCCGCATTTCCAGGGACAGTCTTTCATAGTGCTATGACCCCATACGGAGAGCACAAATTGGGCCGTACAGCGTTCTCCATGAGAGATAGCCGTAGATGCCCATAAATCAAGTTTGTGTTGTTCCCAAGGGGATACCCCTGGAGCATTTTTTAAGCAGGGAAAGCTCAGAGCAAGCCTACTCATCTTCGCGAGTTTCATTTTCTCGGGGCCGATGTCTGGAGTTGTAATCATTCGTTAGTCCTAGGACTGCTCAATAAAAAATTGTCAAATCTAGAGTCGACAATATCTCTTTCCACACTCTGGGCAAAACTTTGCTCGAAGCAGCACCGGCTCCCCGCAGCACTCGCACGCACTGGTAAGCCCATCTCCGCACCGTAGACAGAACTTGGCATCAGCAAAGTCCCACCGGCTATCGGGCGGCGTACCTGGCACCCAGCACCTGAAGCAGACCTTGCTTGAAGGTCTCACCTCGACTGTGGCCCCCGAACCGGCAGCCCGAAGATATTCAACCGGCACCTGAAGGGCAGTGGCGATTCGCTCGACAACCTGCCCCTTTAGCTTCTGCCCCTTCACCGTGCCATTTTCTAGTCGAAGGATAGTGGTGAGGTGAACCTGTGCGCGGCGAGAAAGCTCAGTTTTGTTCATGCGCCGGGCTTTGCGCACTCGCTCCACGTATGCCCCGAGGGTTTCGCCCTGGGGAGTGAGCGTGGTGGTGGTAGGTATAGATGCCATAGAGAGGTCTAAACGCCTGGCGCGGGGTAACTCCGCTTCCTACATCGCTCTACATACGGCATACTCACTCCACTATCAAGGGGGATCTATATGGCTATACTTTGCACTGTGGCACGGGTCGCGCGTGAGTTGCTCGACAGCCCCGATCTTTCACCAAGGACTAAGACGCTCTACGAGGGAATCCTTACAAGGTTTGTCGCGCAATGTGGCAGCACCTGGGTGGAGCACATAACCCGCGAGCAGGTAGAGAGCTACCTGAGGGACCTCAGCCACTTAAGCGTTCGCACCCACCACCTGCACCAGGCGGTAATTCACCGACTGTTTCGCTTCGCCATGGAGCGAGAGCTCTCAGAGAAAAATCCGGTCGCCCTTATCAAGCGCCGCAAGCCCGATCCAAAAAAGGGCGAGCACCGAAGTGATGAGGCAGTAAAGTATCTCACTCAAGCGCAGCTTAAGACCCTTATGCGTGCTGCAAGCACAAATTCTCGGCTCAGTGCTCTACTGTGGCTCCTCTATGAAAGCGGTGCCCGAATTGCAGAAATACTGGCGTTAAAGCTCAAAGATGTGGATCTAACGGAGCGCCAATTTCAGGTTATCGGAAAGGGCAACAAGAAGCGGCTGTGCTTTTACGGCGAGCGGGCAGCTAGCGTGCTGAGAGACTATATTGAGCACGATCGCCAGAGCCTATCTCCTGCGCTATTCACTGAACGCCTCATGCGATCGTGTCTGGTGCGCCCCCTCTCTTACGCCACAGCTTACCGAGACTTACGAGAAGCAATCGACGAATACAAGTCACTCACGGGCACCCGCTTCCACGACCTCCGCCACACCTTTGCCACCGAGCGAGCCCAGATAGTTCCGCTTGAAGTCTTACGAGCACTCCTCGGGCACGAGAAGATTCAGACGACGCTTATCTACCAAAAAATCACTTCGCGGGTGGCGCGGGAGAGCGCTGAGGAGGCGCTCCAAAAGATAGCGAAATCATGGAGCAGTAACGCTGCCTGAGGTTGCGTTGTCAGAGCTACTTACGGGACAGGGATGACTATAAACAATAGTCTACAAATCGAAAACACAGAGGAAGCCTGCGTATTAGGCCTGATTAGTACTTTTGTGCTTATGAGTGGTTGCGGCGCGGAGCAACTAGCTTGGGCAATTTTGCTGTTTCTATATTGAACGTCTCGTTTATAGAGCAAGCATGAAACAACTGCGCCATCCGTCCGTTAAGCTTTTAATTATGAAATAATTATGAAAAGCAATGGATTGGCATGTGCAACGACGATCGCTCCTTGGGGCCGGGCTTCTAGGAGCTGGCACCTGGTTGGGCAGACGGTTTAGCCAACCGGCGCTGGCTCAGGAGCAGCGTACCCCGACTGCTCCGGATCTTCATCACCAGGGCATGACTACGCTGGGTGAGGTTGATCACCTTAGAAACGGCTTTGACCCTCACGTATTGCTAACCCAGTGGAATACAGGAAGTGTTTCAATGCTGCCTACTGGGCAGCGCCTGCGCGAGTACGACATTGCCGCTGCTGAGCGAGAGCTTGAGGTAGCTCCGGGAGTGTTTTACCCCGCCTGGACGTACAACGGCCAGGTGCCGGGGCCAACGATTCGGGTCACGGAGGGCGATCGCATTCGCATTCGCTTTACCAATCAGGGCACTCACCTACACACCCTGCACTTCCACGGTATTCATGGAGCCAAGCAGGATGGCATTCCGGGGGTGATGGAGGCTGCGCCGGGGCAAACGGTGACCTACGAGTTTGATGCAAAACCCTTTGGCTGCCACCTCTACCACTGTCATTCTGTGCCGTTTAAGCGCCATCTCCACAAAGGGCTCTACGGCGCGTTCATTGTTGATCCTGACCCACAGCGGCACCCCGACCAGGTCGATGTTGCTCAATCGCGCCTGCTGGGCTCTTCAGAAAACCAGCGCTGGCAGGAGTTGCTGATGGTGATGAATGCTTTTGACACCAACTTTGACGAGGAGAACGAAGTCTACGCGGTTAACTCCATTCCCCATGCCTACATGAAGCAGCCGATTCGCATTGAGCGCGATCGTCCAGTGCGCGTCTATTTAATTAACGTGACCGAGTTTGACCCGATCAACTCCTTCCACCTGCACGCCAATTTCTTTGATTACTACGACCATGGGACGACGTTGACGCCAACTTCACGCACCGTCGATACCGTCATGCTCTGTCAGGGGCAGCGGGGCATCATCGAATGCTCCTTTGCTGACTTTGAGCCAGGACTCTATATGTTCCACGCCCATCAGGCCGAATTTGCCGAACTGGGCTGGATGAGCGCCTTTGAGGTGGTGGCATGAAGGCTCTGCCTTGGCGCTGGATGTTACCGCCCGTTCTGTTAGCGGGGTTAGTCGCCCTACTGCTGACCTTAAGCCCAGCCCGGTTGCTCAACTTGAATGCACCGCCGCTGGAGTCCCTGATCGTGGAGCGTACTGTGCTAAACGATCAAGGCATTAGCCTCAAGGTAAGGGCGGAGGGATCAGAGCCCATGACCATTGCCCAGGTTCAGGTAGATGGTGCCTATTGGGCGTTTACCCAGCAGCCTCCTGGACCGATCCGGCGACTGGCGACGGCAACGGTGCAAATTCCATACCCCTGGGTAGAGGGCGAAGCGCATCACGTTCAGTTCTTGACCAACACGGGGGTTATCGTTGCCCACCCCATTGAAGTTGCTCTACCGACACCCGCTCTATCTCTGGCAACGCTCTTGGGCTATGGCTGGCTGGGGCTCTATGTGGGGCTGGTGCCGGTGGGGTTAGGCATGTTGTGCTACCCCTATTTGAAAGTGCTGGGCCAGCGGGGACTGACCTTTGTTTTAACGCTGACGTTAGGCATGTTGGCATTTTTGCTGGTAGACACCTTGCAGGAAGGGTTGGAGCTGGCTGGAAAGGCGGCGGCTGCGTTTCAAGGCCAAGCCCTGGTCTGGTTTGCAGCTACATTGGCGTGTCTGGCCCTATTTGCCGTGGGCCGACGCCGGGGCAAATCGCCCGAAGGCTCTGCGCTCTCTACCTATATGGCGTTGGGCATTGGCCTGCACAATCTGGGCGAAGGGCTGGCGATCGGTACCGCCTTTGCCCTGGGGGAAATTGCCTTGGGCTCATTTCTGGTGATTGGCTTCACCCTCCACAACTTGACCGAAGGGCTGGGCATTGTCGCGCCGCTGCTCAAACAAAAGCTGCGCTGGCAGACCTGTGTAGCGCTGGCTGCCCTGGCTGGACTCCCCGCTGTGGTTGGGCTGTGGGTGGGGGCTTTTGCTTTTTCTCCCCACTGGGCGGCCTTGTTCTTGGGCATTGGTGCAGGGGCGATCTTGCAGGTAATTGTAGAACTCGGCACCTACCTACAGCGGCAACTGCACCAGTCAAGACTCTCCGGCTTAGCGGGGCTGAGTTTAGCTGGCTTTACGACCGGGCTACTCGTGATGTATAGCACCGCGCTGCTGGTGAAATTTTAGCCCTTAGCATCAGCTATCCAGAACCAATCGCTTAAGGTTCTCCGCTGCGGTTGAAATGATCTGCAACTTGGCTGCGGCCTCTTCGGGATCCTCGATCTTTTGTATTGCTCTCTTCGCGTACCACATACTTACCCCAAGCGTCGCCGCAGAACAGGTCAGGCCAAACCACTTCAACGCAGCTCGCGCGGTCCGTATCTCGTCATCCGAAATGTCCATCGAGCTCAGCTGCTTTGGGTGCATGAGCCGATTGCGGACCGTGACTGAACTCTTTAGGTAGCCCCATTCGTGGTCGCTAACGCGTAGAACTGGCTCATAATCGAAAGCCCTCGCGTGGCATCCGAATGTAAAGAGGAGGTTTGGCACGAAGCGTAAGTTCGCGGGAAGTTCTTGGATAACACCCCGCCCATCTATGCTCGGAGCAACCTCTGCCAGGATGCTCAGCTCCGACGCGGTAAAGACAATCGAGGCATCCTCCTTGTGCTGCTGCTGCTCGAGCGCCTCCTGCTTAAACAGCCACACAGCCCCTTCGATACACGCAAACATCGCGCGGACGTACTGACGCCTCTGCGCCGCAGATGTTACGATGCCAGACTGCGCGTTGCACGCATGCACGTCATCCCACAGAAGCGATAGGAATGACTCGCGTTCCGTCGGGACAAAGAGGTCGCTGTCGCTGCCCTGGTCCGAATCCATCGCTCGATTTGGCTGGCTAAGGTTTGTGTTTAGCGGCGGTAGATATCCTTGGCATCATCGCCCAGATCTCTCTACCGTCCGCTGCAACAAGATTATTAAACCGCGCTTATCAGTATTTACTGACCTGTTGAATCAGATGGCCGATTCATTTGACCCATATTTTCACAGCACTTACTTTAGCGTAGCCATACTAATTTTCTCCAGAGTGATGCGATAAACACGCCTTCGAATAGGCTCAAAATCCAGCGTAACCTCTGTAGCAGATTGTAGAGTCAAGAACTTGAAGGCATGTTGGGGAAAAATGATCACTTTGATAGGGAAAGTTGAGAGCTAGAGCGATCGCTGGGCGTACTGCATAATGCCTGCGGCAATGCCCTGGGCCATGCGGGTGCGCCAGGCGGGGTCATTAAAATTACGGGCATCTTGAGCGCCAGTGACAAACCCAGTCTCGACCAAAACCGATGGCATGGAGGTGTTGACCAGCACATGAAAACGAGCCTGGCGTACCCCGCGATCAGGCATGGTTACCAGGCGCAGAATAGACTGATGAATCACTTGGGCAAAGCGATTTCCTGAACTGTGGTAGTAGGTCTCAAGCCCATTTACATCGGGCCTGCTTAGGCTGATGGAGTTGGCGTGAATGCTGACGAAGAGGTCGGCATTGGCCCTTTCCGCAATTTGCACCCGAGGCGCTAAATCAATCTCCCGATCATCGGAGCGGGTCAGAATCACTTGCACACCGCTCTGCTGCAAAATTCTGGCGACTTCATAGGCGATCGCAGAGGTCACATCTTTTTCGCGCAGGCCGCCCACACCGATCGCCCCCGGATCGCGTCCGCCATGGCCGGGGTCAATCACAATGGTGACGGCCTGCTTGGGGATGCTGCTATCTGGTAGGGGCACCGCTGGGGTCGAGGGTATTGCTGGTTCGGGCTGGGGCGGCACCACTGGCGCAGGGGGCGGCGGTTGGACGGCAATGGGGGGCGACGTCGCAGCGGGTGCAGGTGCGGGTGCCTGAGATGGGCTGGCCGAAACGACGTCGGCGGCGATCGCTACTCCCCGAGGGGGCAAAACTATGATGCCGCTGCCATTACCCACCGAGGCTTGCCAGTCAGTGCTGTTGGCAGGCACCGTTAGGGTAATTTGCAGGGTTGGCACCGCCGCCGCGCTCACTGGCTGAATAGTCCAAGCGGTGACCCCAAAGCGATTAGCGGGTAGAGTTTGTCCGGTTAGGGCTGTTGCCACGGTGGCGTTTTCGAGCTCAAGTACTACCTGGGTATCGCTGACTCGCTCCACGGTCAGGTTCGGGCTTGCCCCAGAGGTGCGAATGAAAAATCCATCGGGAGTGGTGCGCACCCCTTCAACTTGGGTAGCGGCTCCAGCGACTGGGGTAGCATTAACCTGATTGGTGGTGGCGGCGGCGCTGGGCGCTGGTTCACCCTGCGGCGGAGGCAATTGCACCACCCACTGCTGTGGCGTTTCCCCTCGTACCACGACCTGGTCTGGGTTAAGAGTGTAGCCAGGGGCTAGTTCAATGACCAGTCGGGTAGTTTGAGCATCGAACTGCCCGATGCGAACGGCTTGAATAGCACCGCCAAAAGCCTGGTTAATCGTTCGCTGCTCCAGGGTTGTACCGGGCAAGTCCACCACGATGCGGGTGGGGTTAAACAAAAGCTGCGCCCTGGGCTGCACGGCGGCATCGGTCGAAAACTCTAGCCGATTTTGCTGGGGGTCAAAGCGCCAAGTTCTAAACTGAGCGGCTTCGACTGGAAGCGCCAGCAGTAGCCCACCTGCCATGCCGATTAGGCTCACCAAAGGTCGGTATTGTTTCATGCAGCATCTCACAGTGCACTGGGTAAGCCTTTGATTTTGCTTGATTTTACGGCATCGAGATCGCCCTTTTCATCTTGTTTCAGAGAAAATCTAATCCCCAGAACGGTCGCTACACTGGAGTGGAGAGGAATGGGCTCTAAGCGTTTGAGGCCCGCGTCAGAGAAACGCCACGGCCTTGGAGATTGCTGGGGGTAGCTCAGTCAGCTTGTAAAGCGTCACAAGGCGCTGGTTTGGAATTGTGCCTGAGCCTTACGGTACAGGCTCACGGTGAAGACCACCCATTGCTTAAGTCGTGCGGTTAGGAGAGAAGCCATGCCAATGCAAAGAATGGTAGCGATAGCGCTAGGAATGGCTGTCGTTATTGCCCCTCTTGGGAGTATGGCAGCGGGGATGCAGCCTGCCCGCGCGGTAGAACAACAGGCGGCGGCGGCCGCAAACAGCCTTCTGAATCAGGGCCGACAGCAAGCGGAGCAGGGGGAGCTAGAGGCAGCGATCGCAACTTACAGCCAGGCCATTCAAGCCGATGCCACCAGTGCTGAGGCCTATTTCCATCGCGGCATTGCCTACCACGACCTGGGCGATTATCAGCTCGCCATCGCTGACTTTTCCAGAGCGCTTCAGCTTCGCCCCGACCATTCAGAAACCTTGTACAACCGGGGAGAGGCTCACGCTCACATGACCAATGCCGAGGCGGCGATAGCCGATCTGACCCAGGCCATTGAGCTCGCCCCTGATGTTGTCCAGCCCTATTTGGATCGCGGCCTTGTCCTGGCCGCCACCGGCAACTTACCCCAGGCCTTGAGCGATCTAGACTCCGTAATTGCCCTGGCTCCAGACAACGCCGATGCCCACTACAACCGAGGCAAAATTTACACCGAAATGGGCAATCCTGAAGCTGCCCTCTCAGACTTCAATACCGCACTCCGCCTCAATCCTGAGCTAGCTGAAGCTTATGGTAATCGCGGTATTTTGCAGCACCAGCTCGGCGATTCTCAAGCCGCCCTGGCCGATTTGCGCCAGGCGGCGGCTCTGTTTCAGGCCCAGGGCGATAGCCAAGGCTATCAGCAAACCCTGTACTTCATGCAGCAGGTGCAGCAGGAGGGAAGCGAGCAAGCCCCATAAGGCCAACGTCCTCAATCCTCTGAACAGGTTTTCAGTGGTAACGATTCTCAGTATCATAGAGAAAAAGCCAGGGAACCCAATCGATGGCTAATTCTCGTTCTACAGAGACTTCCCCCATTGAAGCGACTGACGACGCTCCCAGCTGTGACGCATCGCTCGTGCATTTAGACAATGTGCGCCAGGTGCAACCTGAGGTGCTGAGCACTGCAAAGGCTCAGCGGATGGCAGAGTTTTTCAGCGCACTTTCCGATCCCCATCGGCTCAAGTTACTGTCGGCCCTGGCTCAGCAAGAACTTTGTGTGTGTGATCTGGCTGCTGCGGTGAAAATGGGTGAATCGGCGGTGTCCCATCAGCTGCGGGTGCTGCGCTCGCAGCGTCTAGTCACCTACCGTCGCCAAGGCCGCAACGTCTACTATGGCCTCGCTGACGACCACATCATGTCCCTCTACCGGGAAGTGGCCGAACACCTGGACGAGTAACGTAATCCCTTGCGGTTCAGCAACCAGATTTTTTCATGAGTAACTATGTGCCCTTATCAAGCGACTTAGGCCAGTAGTACCGTAGACCTATGACAATGAGGGACAAAAACAGGACTCCCATGGCTCCGGCTAGCGGGTTTTGGTTCAGACCCGTCACCCATTCCGGCACTCGCTCGGTGTAGATTGCCAAATCGCCCACATCGATCAGGTAATAGCCCGCCACCAGCCCCCCATGCAGCCCAATGGCCAACCCCAGGCGTCCGGCAGTACGCTGGCGTGCCCAGCCCAGGGTCAGCCCCAGCAGCAGCAGGCCTGGAAAGCTAGGCAGCTCTTTTACAATGGCCTCCCAGGGTTTGATAAAGTGCAGCGCCCCGTAGATCGTGCTGCTGGCCCACAGTGCCGGGGTAAAGCCCCAGTCGTAGCGCAGTTCATCCAGCAGCCAGCCACGAAAGAGCAGTTCCTCGGCCAGGCCAACACCCAGGCCCACAAGCAACCCCTCCAGGACAATTTGCCCTAGGTTTGTTGGTGGTGCTGGTTGCCAGGTGAGCCAACCCAACCCGCCTTCCAAGGTAAACAGCAGCGCCAAGCTCACCAGACCCACAACTACCCCAATTGCTAGCTCTCGCCCGTGGCGAGCCGATGCCCCCAGCCCGTGAGTGCGCAGCGGTTGAGCTTGCCCATGCACGCGGCGACCCCACGGCACTAGCCAAACGATAAACAAGACGTAGAGCAAAACTAAGGGAATAACGCTGAGGGAGCCATCGGTGCCTAGCCACGCGTAAAGAGGTAGGGCGATGGGCACCCAAACCAGCGCAAGCAATAGCAGAAAGCAAAAAATCCTTACTGGGGCAGGATAACGAACCAGCTTATGCAGTTGAATCATGTCAAAGGTGCCAGTTTAACCCGCACGCTGAGCGTCATACATAGCCCTTAGCACCAACCCAGGGTCAACCCAGTTGCCGTCGTATTTCAGCATCCAGTGGAGGTGAGGGCCAGTCGTGCGCCCCGTCATGCCGACACGGCCCAATCGTGTCCCAGTGGGCAAGTCTTGCCCCTGCTCATAGCGAATGCCGCCATCTGGATCAATCAAATAGCGCTTGCCGTTTGAGACTTCGACCCGACCGCTCATGTGACAGTAACGGTGCTCCCACTGGCCCGACCGAATGACGGCAGAGGTGCCACAGGTGGTCTGGTCTGACACCTCGATCACTTGGCCGCTCCACCAGTTGCGCACAAAGCTGCCCTGCGGCGCGGCCAGGTCTAGCCCGTAGTGAAACTGAGATCCCCCGCCGCCAGTGGGAGAGGTTCTATAGCCAAATGCGGAGGTGTAAGCCTGAAAATTTTCGACTGGGAAGGACGCCTGCCGCCAAAACGCAACCGTATCTTGAGCGAGGGTAGGAGCCGATGAACCAGGCCAGTGCAGGGTGAGAAAGAGCCCCAGCCCTAGGCAAAATGCTATCCGTAAAAACCTCGTACGACGGCAGAGATGCCTCAGTTTGCTCAATACTGTCACGCGACACATCTCCTCTGCACAGGTGCAGCTAGCGGCCTATTCACCGCCCAATTATGCATCAAGATGAGTCGCTGCCTCAGCTCCTTCGACTGCTGCAAAAGAATTAAGCATGGGAGGTTCTATCGTGTATCATCTGAATGATGCCTCAGATGTTCAGTAAGTAGTCCTCGCCAGGTACTCCTATGGCAGATTCTCATTCTCATGCTTGTTGCGATGGTCATGAGCCGCCGACTAAACCGCTTTCTGAAGCTCAGGTGAGCGACCATGATGACTGCTGTGGGTCTGATCATGGCCATAGTCATGACTCGGCAGACTTCAACCTGCGGCAAGAGCTAACGCCGATCGCCGTCGCTGCCGTTCTCTTCCTCACCGGGCTAATTTTCAATGAGCGGCTGCACAACACCCCCTATGCCATCGCCGAATATGCGGTGCTGATTCCGGCTTATCTAATCAGCGGCTGGAGCGTGTTGACCACGGCGGGGCGCAACATTTTGCGGGGGCGCATCTTTGACGAAAACTTTCTGATGACGATCGCAACTCTGGGTGCGATCGCCATCCACGAAATTCCTGAAGCCGTGGCGGTAATGCTGTTCTTTCAGGTGGGAGAACTATTTCAGGGCTACTCGGTGGGGCGATCGCGCCGCTCGATCAAAGCCCTGCTAGAGATACGGCCCGACACCGCTAACCTTAGCGTCGACGGCGACATTCGCGCGGTTGCCCCCGAGACCGTGCGGGTTGGGGATGTGATTGTGGTGCGCCCCGGCGAAAAAGTGCCCCTAGATGGTGACATTCTGGAGGGCAAATCCCTGGTCGATACCTCCGCCTTAACGGGTGAATCGGTGCCCCGCACTGTTGCCCCTGGCGAAGTCGTGCTGGCCGGGATGATCAACCAGTCTGGGCTGCTCACGGTACGGGTGACCAAACTTTTTGGCGAGTCCTCGATCGCCAGAATTTTGGAACTGGTCGAAAACGCCAGCAGCAAAAAAGCTGATACCGAAAAATTCATTACCCGCTTTGCGCGGTATTACACCCCGGTGGTGGTGTTTCTGTCCCTGGCGGTGGCGATTTTGCCGCCCTTGTTCATTGAGGGGGCAACCCAAGCCCAGTGGACCTATCGCGCCCTGGTGCTGCTGGTAATCTCCTGCCCCTGTGGGTTAGTGATTAGCATTCCCCTCGGCTACTTTGGCGGGGTGGGTGGTGCCGCCAAACGCGGCATTTTGGTCAAAGGTTCAACCTATTTAGACACCCTGGCCCAGGTGAAAACGGTTGTGTTCGACAAAACCGGCACCCTCACCCAAGGCAACTTTCGCGTGACGGATGTGGTGACTCACAACGGCCTGAAGAAGCACCAACTGCTGGAGTTAGCCGCCCAGGTTGAGTCGCAGTCCAACCATCCGGTGGCGCAGTCGATTCGTCAAGCCTACGGGCAGACCATCGATACCTCCAGCGTGCAAGACTACGAAGAAATTGCCGGTCACGGCATTCGCGCCACGGTGAACGGTCGTGCTGTCTTGGCGGGAAATGATCGGCTCCTGCACCGCGAAGCCATTCCCCACGATGTCTGTGTGGTAGACGGCACCGTGGCCCACCTGGCCGTGGATGGCGAATACAGTGGCCGCATCGTCATTGCCGATGAGCTGAAAGAGGATGCTGGTGAAGCTATCAGGGCGCTGCATGCCCAGGGTATTCAGACAGCGATGCTAACGGGCGATAGTCAATCGGTGGCCGACAGCATCGCCAAAAAACTGGGCCTCGATCAGTATCGAGCCGAGCTGCTGCCCGAAGACAAAGTAGAGGCATTAGAGGGGTTTCTACATCAAGCCAAGCAAATCAAAGGTAAAGTCGCTTTTGTCGGCGACGGCATTAACGATGCCCCGGTCATTGCTCGGGCCGATGTGGGCATCGCCATGGGTGGGCTGGGGTCGGATGCGGCGATCGAAACCGCTGACGTGGTGATTATGACCGATGCGCCCTCAAAGGTAGCTGAAGCAATTCAAATCGCCCACAAAACTCGGCGGGTTGTCTGGCAGAACATCAGTTTTGCCATGGTGGCAAAGGCTGTTTTTATTGTGCTAGGCACGTTGGGCATCGCGACGCTTTGGGAAGCCGTATTTGCCGATGTAGGCGTGGCGCTGCTCGCCATCTTAAATGCGGGTCGAATCATTCGGAACCCTCAATAAGTTCATGTTCTGACCGAGACCCATCTCTAGTCATGTCTGCCTCCCTTCAAATCGTGCTGGGCACCTTGGCCCTGAGCCTGATTCATCCGCTAATTCCCAGCCACTGGCTACCGTTCGTAGCATTGGGCAAGGCCGAAGGGTGGTCACGGCAAGAAACCCTATGGATTACAGCCCTGACCGGATCGGCTCACACCGTTAGCACTCTCTTGATTGGGGTAGCTGTAGGGCTATTGGGCTACCAGTTTGCCGACTACTACGAGATCGTGACGCACCTGGTCGCTCCGGCGGTGCTGATTGGGTTGGGCTTGGTTTACCTGAGTAAACCGCTGCGTCAACGCTGCGTCCCATGCTGCTCTCCGGACGAATCTCACCCTGTTGCGGCCACAGTTAGCCCCTCTGGCCGCAGTAAGGTAACAGCGATCGTGGCCATTGCCAGCGCTATGTTTTTCTCGCCGTGCCTGGAAATTGGTGCCTTCTACCTTTCCGCAGGGGCGCTCGGATGGCGAGGCATTGCCCTGGTCTCGGGGGTGTACCCCATTGTTACAGTGCTGGGCATGGTGTTGGTCGTGAATTGGAGCTGGCAACGGGCAAAATCGTTTTCTGCTGCAATCCCTGCCTGGAATCTCAGTGGCCATGCCTCAACAGGCCTAGTCCTCGTGGTTTTGGGTTTTTTGACGTTTTTTATTGATATGTAGTCATGCCGCGTAAACAACAATCAACTCCCTGGATTCATCGCTATGCCCGACCTTTGATGGCGGGGTTAGCGGCGGTTGGCGCTGTCGTCACCGCCTACTTAACGATCAACAAGCTCACGGGTAGCGCCACGGCCTGCCCTACTAAGGGCTGTGATATCGTGCTCTCTAGCCCCTATGCCACAGTGTTTGGCCAGCCGCTGGCGCTGTTTGGGTTTCTGGCCTACGTGGGCATGGCGGTGATGGCGATCGCCCCGCTGCTGGTCAATGGGGCTGAGCAAAAAGACCTCAGAGACAAACTCACCCGATTGACCCAACCCCTGCTGCTCATCGGCGGTACCGCCATGATGGTCTTTAGCGCCTACCTGATGTATCTGCTCAGCGCAGAAATTCAGGCGGCCTGTCTCTATTGCATCGGCTCAGCGCTCCTCTCCACCAGCCTGTTTCTGCTTGCCCTCGTCGGCCAAAATTGGTCTGAGCTATCTCAACCCTTCTTTATTGGCAGCATCACAGCATTTCTGGTGGTGGTGGGCACCCTCGGCGTCTACGCCAATGTCAACAACCCAGTCGCTGAGGGCGGCTCGGGCGATCAGCTGGGGCCTGCCATCACCACCCAATCTGGCCCGGCTGAAATGGCCTTGGCTCAGCACCTGGCCGACACTGGTGCTATTTTCTACGGAGCCTGGTGGTGCCCCCACTGCCAAGAGCAAAAGCAGCTTTTTGGTCAGGAAGCCAGCCAGGTTATACCCTACGTAGAGTGCGCCACCCCCGAGGGGCAAGAGCAAACCCCCGAGTGCCAGGAAGCTGGCATTACCGGCTATCCGACTTGGGAAATTAACAGTGAACGTCTGTCGGGGACGCGAACGTTGGAGGAACTTGCCCAGCTCTCAGGCTATACCGGCCCCACCACATTTCAAAATTCAATTTAGCGCGAGGAGAATCTCTTGAGAGGTACAGGTAAACTATTGGGCCTGGCGGGTATGGCAATGGGAGGGCTGCTGCTGACAGTGGCCTTTCCGGCGGGTGCCCACAGCCCCGGCCAGGAGGAGGCGTTGAGCGAGCAGGCCCAACGCGATGAATTGGTCGACTTGCTAGAGTCGGGGGCAGAGCTAGTCGAAGCCGGTGATCTGGCTGAGGCGCTCGCTCGCTATCAGCACGCGGCTGGCCTAGCTGAAGACAACGCCAAAATCTTCTCGGCTATTGGTTATCTCCAGGCTCGCCAGGCCAATTTTCAAGCCGCGATCGCCGCCTTTCAAACTGCCATTGGGCTAGAGCCTAACAATCTGGCTGTTTACTTTGGCCTGGCCCATGCTCATAGCAACTTGGGGGAGTATGAAGCGGCGGGCAATGCCTACCGGCAAATCCTGCGATTGCAGCCCGATAACCAGGCAGCTCAACTGGGGCTAGGCGCGGCGCTGTTTCAAACCGCAGCCTTTGAAGAGGCCCTGGCGATCTACACCAAGCTTTTGCAGCAAGACCCCAACAACCTACAAGCCGCCGAATCTATCGGCCTGATTTTGCTCCAGCAGGGCAATACCGATGCGGCAATTGCCGCCTTAGAACGGGCCGCTGCCCTGTCCCCCCAAGCCAGCCAAATTCAGCTGAACCTGGGCATTGCCCACCTCAAAGCAGGGGATATGGCCTCGGCGCTAACCGCGTTTAGAGCGGCAGCGGCAGAAGAGCCCCGCAACGCCGATATTCGCATGCAGATTGGCTACCTGCTTTGGCAACAGGGCAATCTAGACGCCGCCTTAGAAAGCTATCAGCAGGCGGCCCGGCTTCAGCCCGACTCGGTGATTGCCCACGATGCGATCGCCGATCTCTACTTCGAGCAGCAAGAGGTACTAATGACCATCGTCGCCCATCGCGAGGTGCTCGAACTAGCCCCCGACCATGCCCCTGGTTACTACCATCTAGGCGTTGCGCTAGAGGCACGGGGCCGCCGAGCAGAGGCGATCGAGGCGCTGCAACGGGCAAAGACGTTACTCCTGGAGCAAGAAAACAGTGAAGACGCCCAGATTGTTGATGAGCTGCTGCAAAACCTCCAATCGTCATAGCCTGCCCAAGCTAAACAGACAGACTGCACTTTCCACAAACTCTGCCGATACCGACATTGCTGAACTACGGAACGTTGAACAACCATGGCGACTGATAGTAGTAGAAGAGAATTTAACCCGTTCTTGGGGTACAGCTACTACTCTAGGCGGCTAGTAGGACTAGGGCGTGTCTTCCTGCTTGTGGGTGGGTTAAGCAGCAGCGGGTTAGCGGTTGTACCGGCCCTGGCCACGACCGACATAGACTCATCACTCCCCATTTCAGCAGAGACGTTGCTTCCGGCAACAGCCAGTCCGCCCGAAGTCGAAAGCGTACCCCAATCTCCAGCCCCTGCTTCAATACGGGGTTCGGTAGACGTGTTGCCCGGTGCGAGTGTTAGCGCACCTGCTCCAATCTCCGAACAGGCTGTACCTAGGCATCTGCCTCCCCGTGCCCCTGTTCCGGCTGGGTACAACAGCGTCTTTATCGACCCAACCGACTACAGCCTTGGAGCGACAGCGACTCCAGGAGGTGGTGGGGCTTCTCCTAATCTCGTGTTTGCAGAACGAGCAACGGGCTGTCAAATCACCGTAGCAGGATCGCAAACCCCTCCCCAGGCTTCCTGTCAATCAACCGCCCCCAACTCTACCAGCCCACCTACGGATAGTGGCGATGGTATTCAAGTGGGGCCTATTACTATCAGCTCGCGCGGTGTCAGCTTAGGGGACACTACCATCATTAGCCGAGCTCAGTTAAATGAAAAGCTGCGCCCCTTAAACATCCTTCGTCGCGGCAATGAGGAATATGTTTTCCCCCTGTCTCTTCCAGCCCCGATTACCTCGCTGTTCGGCTGGCGGATGCATCCCGTCCATCAAAACTGGCGGTTTCACTCTGGCACCGACTTGGGGTCTCCTGCTGGCACCCCGGTTTTAGCAACCCGCTCAGGTAAGGTTGCGGTGGCTGATCACCTTGGCGGCTATGGCTTAACAGTAATTCTGCGCCACGATGATGGGAATTTGGAGTCTCGCTATGCTCATTTGTCCAAGCTGGCCGTGCAGGCTGGGGAATGGGTTGAGCAGGGGGAGGTTATTGGTCTGGTGGGCAGCACCGGCACGGCGACTGGCCCAAATCTGCACTTTGAAATCCGCCAGCTAACTAGTCAGGGCTGGATAGCAGCAGATGCCAAAGATATTTTAGATGGCGGCATTGCTGACCTGCTCAATGTTATCAACAACCCCTTGCAGGCATTGGGAACGGGTACCGCTGGTGAAGCCAGTGGCGCAGTGGCGGCTCCTGCCGACTATCCTTTCCGCCCGGCTCAGCCAAACGCCAGCTAGCTAGCAAGTGCCCTGGCTTGCTGGCTACAGCATCTGTCATGTCCCAAAAACCCTTTCCCCCTTTGCAGCAATGGTTACCCCTACTCGTGCCTCTGCTCGGCGCAACCAGAGACTAGCTCAGCAACGTCAACTGTTGGCCGTCAAAATGCAGGTGGTGGCGTGGAGGCGTGTCGTTGTCGTCTGGCTGCTGTTGGTGCTAGCCTTAATCGCGATTGGCGGTCGGCTGGTCTACTTACAACTGCTGCAAGGGGAGACCTTGAGCGCTCTAGCTAAACAGCAGCGAACGCTGCCGACGCTGGTTCGCCAAGCTCGTTACCCAATCGTCGATCGTTTCGGTGGCGTGCTGGCTACCGACCGGGTTACTTATGCCCTTTACATGCATCCCAAACTGTTTAAGCAGTCTGTCGCCGAGGTGACCGAGGCATTGTCTCCTGTGGTGGCCATGCCCCAGAATGAACTTCTGACTTTACTTAACCAGCAACCCACCGGTATTCGGTTTCCTGGTGAACTGCCAGAGGCGATGGGCGATCGCATTCGATCCTTACGCATCGATGGCCTAGAGTTGATGCCTCAGCAACAGCGGTTTTACCCCCAGCAAGAACTCTTTGCCCCGATCGTAGGGTTCATCAATCTCGATGGAAAACCCCAGGCCGGGTTAGAGATGGCCTACGCCGAACAACTTGCGATCGCCGCGCCCCCATCTGTCGAGCCCGCGGTGCCGTCATCGTTAGCGCGTGGTTCATCCGCAAAAGTAAGTCTACGCCTGACTCTTGACAGCCGCTTGCAGCGAATTGCCCAGCAAGAACTAGAGGCGGTGGTTCAGGCCTATGGTGCCCATCGAGGCACCGTAATGGTTATGGACGCCCCTACTGGAGAAATCTTAACTCTGGCCAGCGTGCCCACCTATGACCCCAATCGCTATTACGAAGCTGACATCAGCGCCTTTCGCACTTGGCCAGTGAGCGACACCTACGAACCTGGCTCGACCTTTAAGCCGATCAATGTTGCGATTGCTCTAGAAGATCAAGTGATTTCCCCTGATGACGTAGTCAACGACAGCGGACGTATACAGTTTGGTAAGTGGTTGATTAAAAACAGCGACTACAACGAGGTCGGTGCCCGAGGCCCCATTTCAATTACCGATATCCTCAAATATTCCAGCAATGTGGGCATGGTGCAGATCATGCAAAAGATGGCTGCCTCCGACTACTTCAGCTGGCTAGAACGCCTGACTCTAGGGGAGCCTACGGAGATTGACTTGCCGTCGGAAGCCTCTGGGCAAATGAAACCCCGAGACAAATTCATCAACAGTCAGGTTGAAACGGCTACTACTTCATTTGGTCAAGGGTTTGCGCTGACACCGGTAAAAATGCTGCAACTGCTGGCCACCTTAGCCAATGGTGGCAACCTCGTAACTCCTCACATTGTCGAGGGTATGGTGGCAGATGATGGTACCTATCTGTGGCAGACCGAACATGCCGATCCGAAAGCCGTCTTCTCCCCACAAACCACCCAACAGGTGCTTGCCATGATGGAAGCAGTGGTCGCTGAGGGAACCGGTAAACCTGCCCAAATTGAGGGATACCGGGTTGCTGGCAAAACGGGCACAGCCCAAAAAGTTAACAACTCAACCGGTTATAGTTCTGCCCGCATCACTAGCTTTGTAGGCATTGCGCCTGTAGAAGCCCCCCGCTATGTAGTGTTAGCGATCATTGATGAGCCCACTGGCGAGAACGCCTACGGTTCGACGGTAGCAGCTCCTTTGGTTAAACGGGTGATGGAGTCGCTGTTAGTGCTCCAGGGAGTATCTCCGAGTCGCCCTCGCGAAATGCAGTGATGACGAGGTCAGTGCCTCAGCCATGCTGGTACATTTATTTTCCTAGAGGTTTCTGAACGGAGGCTACTCCCTGGCGTTGGATGGCTACCCCTCAGATGAGAGCAAGCTGACGGTGCGAAGGCCAGGCAACAAATAGCGGGGCGTTTACTTGCTCAAGGGCGGTACAGGATGACTTGCTCAATCAGCATGGAAGTGAGCTAGGGCTGCTGTTCAGGTCAGTAAATTAAGGGCGATCGCATAATTCACCAGCCCAAATTTATAACATTCCAGGCGATTCAGGTGATTGTGGATAAGTAGCGGGGTGGTGCGGCGGTGTTAGTTGTGTAGGGGTGAGAGAAATCGCCGCAGTTGGCGTGAGTGCGATCGCACCGTTGAACCGCAAGGAGCCTAGGTTAAAGGAAGGTTGAAGATGATTGGTGCACTCACGGCTGGAGTTGAAGGGCTGGTTATACTGATTCATTCTACCTAGTCACCCCTATAGGAACATTAGACAAAAATTTTCTCTCTAATAACAGTTATACCCCTACTTAATTGATTATGAGTGATAAGTCTCCCCTCTTCGTCAGTTCAATGGAATTGATCGCTCACGCGGTCGAGCTTTATCGTGCTAACAAGCCTCGAAAATTCAAATTCGTTATTCTGCATTTAGCTAATTCAGTAGAGCTGATTTTGAAAGACTTATTGATTGATAAAGGCGAAAGTATTTATAAACCAAAACAGCCTCAAACACTTGGCATCTGGGAAGTATTTGACAAACTTGCCGATCATAATGTTGTAGTGCCGGAACGTCCAATAATTGAATTGCTTATCGACGATCGAAATACAATTCAGCATAGGTTCGGATTTCCCGATGCAGAGAGCGTCTTCTACTATCTAGAATGCATAATTTCTTTCTTTAAAAGGGTACTCGTTGCCGAATATGGTGTTGATTTATCAGATGTGCTGAAATCGCACTTGTCGCAAGATGAACTCGCATTTGTCGGACTCGCTCAACAAATTGAGGAGAACGAATATGCACTCGATCCGTTATTTCAAATTTCCCCTGAGTCGGCTGTTTTACAGGCATACAACCTAGTCGAAGAACGATTGTTGAGGTTGACGGCAACAACCGGCGACGAAATTGATCGTAGGAACTTAATGAGCTTATCCCGCAAAATTCCACATCTCATAGACAATCTTGCGATAAAAGGATACATCCCCCATGAAACAGCACATGAATTTCAATTTTTTCGTGAGCTTCGTAATCGTTCTGCTCATGCCGCACATTTTCGCGCAGGAGAGCAGGATGCTGACTGGGCTAGGGGACTTGCAATAGCAAAGAAGTTATTGGATGGACTTGATCGAGCAATAGAAGATGGATTTGACCCATCGTCACCGCTTAACAGTGCATCATGACGTCCATACACCAACTGCTAAGGGTTAATTAGTATGAGGTATAAGGCTTTTTCGGCGGATGACAGGCACCGTTGGTCTACGTTTATAGCCTAGTGAAGACATGGTTCAAGGCCATCCATCTTCAGTTGTGTTTTCGTTGGCTCACATCATTTTGTTGGTTTTGGAAATGTTCTATGACTTAAATTCCAAATATTGTCTGTCGCAGCTGTAAAGTTTGAACGAAAGCTGCGATCAGAAAAATGACGTAGAATTTCACCGCCAATAAATTGGGTATTCATTAAGAAGCTTCCAAGAACCAACCGTGAAAAGTCGTTGGCTACATAGCGGCTTTTCACGTAGTCTGGAAGCTGTTTCACTACGAGCAACACAGTTGCTGTATCAAAATTGGGCAACTGTCCAGCGGTTTTATCTACTAATTTCTCTAAATTGTGTCCGTAGCCGTGTTTTTTACTTGCCAACGTCTTCTCATCAATTCCTTTAGCTATAAGAGCACCTTTCAGCAGCAGTTCCGTCGAGATACAGCAATTCTGGATTACAGCATGCTTGTTAAATGAACCTAATACTGTTGCTGCTGCTGCCTCAAGCTGTTGTTTTGCCAAATACCACCACTCCACTGTTTTATCTGGTAGCTGCCCTGTTTTTTCAAGGTCATTGAGTCCGTACACAAAATCCATGAGATCAATAACCTGATCAAAAAAAGCCAATCCGGATTGTTTGTCAGTAAATAGCCATCGTTTTTGTGTCTCAGGTATGTCAGCTAAAAAATCGACTGGATTGATTGCAGGTGAGCCATAAATAACTGGAATTCGCAAGGGAAAGAACACATCCCGAAACATGAATGCGCCTACATGTAAAGGTGGTATGTGAAGATCGGATGAGCGGTATAGCTCGCTATACATGTGATTAACGGCGTTGAAAAGTGGATCGCTTTGAAGACTGAAACTACTCCTGGGTTGCAGGCGTTGTGCAATTCTTATGCATGCAGCTAGGGGACGTTGAAAGGGTTCTACTCCCTCTCGGATGAGTTCATCATCTACTTCAATGACGAGCTTCATTAAATCAATTTCTTCGTCCACTTTTGCACCTGAACCGGGAATTTACACCGCTATATTACATAGTGCTATAACCAGTAACCTACCATTTCATGGCAGCGGACAGGCGAAAGCTGCTATTGGGGTTAGCAAGGTTATTTGCGAGAGCCCCTCGACATGGCCAGGGACATGCCCCCTGGGGGTAAGTACCGATTTACCGATTGTAGGCTGAGCTCCCCCCTTACATTAGACAGGCGGCGGCATTCTCTAGAGCCGTGATCGCACTTCTACCAGACTAGACAAGTCCAAATGCGAAGTTACAAAGCATGCAGGGCTAGTGTCCAAAAACCTTTCGCCCACATCCCTGCATGAGGCCTACTTGAGCTGGAGGCGGCATCTAGTGTTCAGATGGCAGCAAGAGCACTCCACTCTGGCAGTAAATGGTGACCGATCCGAGGGGAAAATCCGTAAACGGAATCTCCTGAGTAACGACCACATCGTCTAA
Organism: Phormidium tenue FACHB-1052; assembly: GCF_014696675.1. Lineage (GTDB taxonomy): Bacteria > Cyanobacteriota > Cyanobacteriia > Phormidesmidales > Phormidesmidaceae > Nodosilinea > Nodosilinea tenuis_A. The sequence goes on along the minus strand of NZ_JACJQN010000004.1, from coordinate 49,172 downwards.
ATCGCGCTCACAGATCAGCACTGCCGATCTGTCGGAATTCACCGTTAGCTTCCAGAACTGAATCCTTTGAAGCATTGGATCGAATCTGATTCGAGGGTCGAACTGCCATGATGCGATCGCATCCAGCAACCAAAAGGCACCGCCTCGCTCAGCTAGGTAAAGCACTCCATCCGTATACAAAAGCCCCAGCGGATGGGGATACCACTGGGATGTTCCGGTGAACTGATAGAGATCGCTCTCAGTCAGTCGATTCTCACTTTCGCCTTGGGTCATGGGAAAACTTCCTCCGTAGATAACAACGTCCACAGAGGGCATGGAGAACCTTTGGTTAGAACCGTTGGCACTTTGCCCTGCATGGTTTCTGCCCCATGCACAAGCACCGTCTACCCATGGCTATTCGTTTCGAGGAAAAGCATAAGAACCCACGAGAACAATGCTCAAGAGGTTTTTTTGTTGACGGCGCATTTCGTTGCTCTACCCTCAAGGCACAGAACGCTCAACAACTAGGACGAGCGCTATGAGCAGCGGTATCGAACCAGGAATCTTTGCTGACCTACTGATGGTCGCGATCACGTTCATTGCCACAGTGGCCAACATCCTGTTGTGGTTTACAACTCGGGCCACTTTGAAAGTGTTGATAGAGCAAGTACGGCACCAGTTTGCCACTAGCTACAGTGTTGCCCAAGGAGATGTCATAAGTGCCCATCGTGAGCTTTTCTTCGGCATCCTCAACAATCCACCACTCTTAGAGAGCTTTACTCGGGCGAATGGCCTCGATACGAAAGCATGGGAGATTGAGAAGATCTCAGAGTTCCTCATCAACCAAGTGCTTATCGGCTACGTCAATTTTAAGAATGCGATTATCAGCGAAATCTATTTTGAGGGATTCAAGCAAGATGCGCGATCGCTTTTTCGATACCGAACCGTGTGCCAGCACTGGGCGCGGGTAAGTGACGTTCATTCAGACGACTTCCGCCAGTTTGTAGAAAATGAGCTACTTCTGCATGAGAGTGTAGCCAAGGAAAAAGTGGCTGCCCCAAGTACGGAAGAGCCACTCAGCAGTAATCAAGAACTTTTAATCGTTAGCCACGGATAAATGCGATGAGCTCTGGGGTGAGTTCAACCACATCTTCGTGACCAGCGAGAGCAAGGCTTTCTCGGGCAGCACCACTGAGGCGATTCCCTTGCACAAACATCCGGCCATACTCGTCGCTGTAGAGCGCTGGGCACATGCCACTGTTGCAGGGAACAAAAAGTGTTGAGAGTTGCTGAGAACCAGACATAGGAATTCCTCCTGGGGAAACGTGTGAATGACAAACGAACACAGGATCCGGAACCGGCCTAATTTCTCCTCACCCAGGGCCAGTGGTTAAGGCGGGTCGCCTTGTAGGCCATAATAGCACACTGGCTTCTATTGGATGCCAAATGATTCCACAGGCATCAACTGCTTTCTTGTCGTAGCCCACGGATACCATGGGGTGTGAGCCGTACTAGGGTTGATGCTTTGTGAGTCAGCGCGATCGCATCTCTGTTGATGTCAGCGATATTCGAGAACGAGTCGAGACCTGCCGCGATGATGTGGCTTGGACAGAACTTCCCCTCGCAGCAAAGCTCCGCGTTCTCATTCGAGAACGGCTAGAGCAGCTTGAAGCAGATAAGGATCCGGGTAATCAGTGACCTGCTAATCTAGCCATCGACACGGTGTTTCAGGTCAAGAATATTCTATTGCGAATTGTAAAGACCGGTTTTGACTATCAGTTGACTATCAAGCCTTTGAGGCGACGCTTGGAATGACTGATACATAAGGGTTTCAGCGCCTCTGTCCACTCCCTTCACACGGAAGAGGTCACTGGTTCGAAACCAGTATCGCCCATACATTAGTTTTAATAAAGCAATGTTTGTAGCTTCCCGGCAAGCGTTGCTTTATTAAAAAATACTTTGACCATCCTAGTGCTGGTCTAGAAAACCTCTTACCCAAAATTCGTCCAACCATTGTTGGATAATCAGTGTTAGAGGCAGGGCTAATAGTAGTCCTAAAAAGCCAAAGAATGCGGCAAAAACAACTTGAGACAGTAGCGTTATGGCTGGCAGCAGAGAAACCTGCTTCTTCATAACCAGCGGAGTCAAAATATTACTTTCGATCTGCTGAATCACGATGTAGAGCACGACTACTGCGATCGCCTTCCAGGGGGCTTCGAGTAGGGCGATCGCAGCGGGCGGAATCACGCTGATAAAGGGGCCAAGGTTGGGGATAAATGCCAGCAGCCCGGCCAGTAGCCCATTGGCAAAGGCTAGGGGAATGTCCAAAATCAGAAGGCCAATCATACTCAGTAAGGCGACGATTGTCATGTTGAAAAGGACGCCGATGAACCAGTCTGCGATCGCCTCTTCGCAGCTGTCTAGCACACGGCTCACCTGTTGCTTTCTAGACGACGGGAAGACCCTTAGAAAGAGTCTTCGGTAAGCCATCGGATTCAGCAACACCATAATGATGATAACGGACACCAAAAGCAGGTTAAACACAACAGCCAAAGTGTTAGAAAACCATACTAGAAAGCGACCGAATACGATTTCTAAGTTTAACGCTTGGAGTTGACCTACAATAGCTTCAAGGCTTTGGAGGTCTTCAATGGCAAAACCTGGAACAACATTGCCTAAAGCGATAATCCAAGATTGCGATCGATCAACAACTTGGCCTGCAAAACCCATCAAATCATGTAGCTGATCAATAAAGGGTGGGACAATAATTATCCCAAATATTCCCATGGTTAATAGAACAGCGCTAGTCAAAATAAAAACGGCTATTCTGCGATCGGGAATTCGTTTTTGCAGAAGTCTGACGGCGCGGTTGAGCACAACGGCAAAGGTGATCGCGGCCAGGGCCAGCAGCAATACGTTGCGGATTTGCCAAAATATATAAAGGCAAATCCCTAAAAGTGCTAGGCTTAACCACTGGCTGACAATCACTTAAGGATTCCTTGTAATACAAACATGACGAGAATTATTTGAAAATATCTGAGATGCTTATAAGGCTTGCGATTCTCAATGTTTAAATGTAGGGGAATTTATGGTAATAAGATATATCAAATTTGAGATACTTTTACCTGATTTTGGCTATGCTGCACAAACGAATACTCAATTTGGGTGAGTAGATTCAAGATTAAACAAAAGTGCCTTGTCTGCGAGGCCCCTAATTTGTGTACAGCAATGTGTCTAGGTTGACAGCAGTTGCAACCCCAATGCCAGGTCTAAAACCGACCTTCTTCCCTAAAATCTACGACCATTGGAGTCAAAATGTCATCTTCCATAAGAACCATCTTGGCTTGACTATGTCTTTGTATAGATAAATGTACTAACCAAAGGCAGATGGCAAGCTCACGCCCATCTCTTTTAATTGAAGAAAGAAAAGATTAGGCTAAGAACGTTTTATGGATCTCTTGAGGATTGTAGTGGCCATTTTTCTGCCGCCCCTTGGAGTTTTTCTTCAGGAGGGGATTGGCACCCAATTCTGGATTAATATTTTGCTTACGCTTTTAGGTTACATTCCTGGCATCATCCATGCCGTCTGGATTATTGTGAAGCGGTAAGCAATACCCTACGGCTTTTTGCGCTGTGATCAAACCTTGCTTTTACGAAGGCAAGGTCTTTTTTTGACTCCATTTTCTTAAATATGTTTTTGGTTGCTCACTTCTGGTAACCTGGATGCTGCAAAAGCCAGAATTTGCTTTGAGCTTGGAAGGCTTGTCTGCGATATTGCTTAATGTAATCATTTTTGAGCAAACGTAAGGCTGTTAGTCGTTAGGCTTTGGTTGTAGCTGATGGACTATTGTTTTTTGTATTAAAAAATGTTGGATTTACTGAGTAAATCTACTTTGGTAACGCCAAAAGGTAGAGGACTTACTGCTGCGAACTCTAACGTGGGAAGGATGGTTCAGACTGGTTTAAGGGATATAAATCTATTACCTTCAGCAGAGCGTGTTTGATGCGATAGGCAGAGTCTTTGTGAAACTGTAAAAAAATATTTCCTCGGCCATGTGATTTAGAGCTAGAAAGCTAAACCGTATAGGTAATGTCCCAATGAACATTCAAGAATTGACTCCTCAAGGACAACAACCTGAAAAGTGGATTGAACGCTTAGCGCGATTTGGTTATGCGGCTAAGGGAATCGTCTATATGATTGTCGGATTGCTGGCTGTTATGGCTGCCTTTGACTGGGGTGGGAGAATAACGGGCACCGAGGGCGCTTTTCAGGCGATCGCATCTCAACCTTTTGGCAAGCTCATGCTGTTTCTAGTTGCCCTAGGGCTGTTGGGATACGTTCTCTGGCAGTTTGTGCAGGCCATTAAAGACCCTGAGCACCAGGACAGCGGGGCAGCGGCTATTGGCAGACGTCTCGGCTACGCCGCTAGCGGACTAATCTATAGTGGTTTGGCCTTTTCTGCGCTCAAGCTGGTCTTTGGCCGTTCGTCGGGTGGTGGGGGAGATGGCAGTGAACAGCAGACGGCTACGTTACTTTCTCAACCCTTTGGCCGGTGGTTGGTAGCCGCCGTTGGCGTGGCCAGTGTGGCCTACGGGTTTTATTCGTTCTACCGAGCCTACTCATCGGAGTTTCGCCGCAAGCTTAAGCTGTCTCAAGTGAGCGCTAACACCGAGAAGTGGATCATGCGTATTGGCCGATTTGGCTATGCTGCCAAGGGAGTTGTCGCCGTCATTATCGGCTATTTCTTTATTCAAGCGGCTCGGGCAGCCGATGCCAGTCAGGCTGGCACCACTGAAAGCGCTCTACAGGCCATTCAGCAACAGCCCCACGGAGCCTGGCTGATGGGGATTGTTGCCCTTGGCCTGGTTGCCTACGGCATTCATCTTGAGGTTCAGGCCCGCTATCGCCGCATTTCTCCTTAGCGACTCGCTGCATCTAGATCCATGGCCGGCGAATGGAGGTGCTACCATACACCTCTTCTGGTAGTGGCGATGAGTGGTTAAACACGGCATGGCACGTTGGGTAGCAGCTCAAACTTTCAGACAGGGTTGGTATCAGTTTTGGCAGGACTGCCGCAAAGTGCCTCAATCAGTATGGCGGCGCTGGGCAGGTACGCTAGCCATTGGTCTGGGGCTGTGTGCGTTGGTTACTCTAGCACTCACCGTCTGGGCTAAGGGGCATGTCGACCAGGGCTTACAGGATTGGGATGTGCGGCTGCTGCCGGTGTTGGCTGAGGCTGTGCCGCTGAGTTTTTCGGGAGCGATCGCCTGGGAATCGCCGGGTAATTTGCTCGGTGCGGTGCCTGTAGTGGGGGTATTTGTGGGGGTGATGGTGGCGCGATCGCGTCCTCTCTTAGCCGCCACTATGATGGCCGCCTACGGGCTGCAATTTGCGCTGGTGTGGATTGGCTGGGGCTATTGGAACCGAGACCGGCCCGATTTGGTGGTCGGTGGCATCGCGGCTCCGGGTCTGCATTCGTTTCCATCGGGGCACGCGGTGGTGGTGATTACGGTCTATGGGCTGCTGGCTTATCTGTGGTGCCAAGCCTCTCGCAGCTGGGTTGAGAGGCTGCTGGTCATTCTAGGCGTGGTGTTTTGGATGGGTATGATTGCTGGCTCACGCCTGGTACTGGGGGCCCATTGGCCCAGCGATGTGATCGGGGGGGCCATTATTGGTGTGCTGTGGCTGACGACGGTGATTGTGGCTCTGAAACGGGTGGAAGACGCGATTTAGCGGCAGGACGGGAGGAAGTTAGGGCTGGAGCAATTCGGCGATCGCCCGCAGTAGGGTCGCAGGTTCTACTGGTTTAGAAATGTGTCGCTGAAACCCGGCGGCAAGGGATTGCTCTTGGTCAGTCTCTCTGACGTAGGCGGTCAGGGCGATCGCTGGCACTTGGCCGCCCTGCTCGACCGGCAACGCTCTAATCTGCTGCATCAGCATGTAGCCATCCATGTCGGGCATGCCGATGTCGCTGACTAAAACCTGGGGTTGAGCCTGCTTGAGGGCGGCTAAGCCTTCCTGGGCCGAGGCGGCGGCGACGACGTTGGCCCCGGCCTGTTCTAGCAAAAAGGTGATGAAGGTGCGTGTATCGACATCATCATCCACCACCAGAATTTGGGTACCCGGCAGGTTTGGCGAGGGCTGCTGGTAGGGAACGTCTGGCTGGGCCAGAGCCTGGTGGGCCAGGGCCGGTAGACTGACGGTGAACGTCGCGCCCATGTTTTCGCCAGGGCTGGACGCCTGAATGGTGCCGCCGTGCAGCTCGACTAGGTGACGCACGATCGCCAACCCTAGCCCCAGCCCGCCGAACTGGCGGGTTGTAGCACTGTCGGCCTGGCGAAAGTAGTCAAAAATCAGCGGTAAAAACTCAGGCACGATGCCCTTGCCGCTGTCTTTAACAACAATTTGGGCCTGGTTGGCGTCGCCCCGCCCCAGACGCACCTCGATCTGCCCGGCGGCGGGGGTAAACTTGACGGCGTTAGACAGCAGATTCCACACCACCTGCTGGAGCCGGGTGGCATCGCCTGAGACCAGGCCCACGTCAGTCTCCAAGTGGGCCTCAATGCGAATGGATTTGGCGTCTGCCGCTAGACGCACGGTTTCAATGGCCGCCCGGATGGTGGTGGCCAAATTGACCGGGCTGGCCGAGATCTGGAGCTTGCCCCGCAGCATGCGCGACACGTCGAGCAGGTCGTCGATCAGTTCGGTTTGCAGCTTGGCGTTGCGCTCAATTACTGCCAGGGCCTGCTGGGTCTTGGTTTCGTCTAGGGTGCCGTTTTGGAGCAGGGTGGCCCAGCCGAGAATGGGGTTGAGGGGCGACCTCAGCTCGTGGGAAACCACTGCTAGAAACTCGTCTTTGGTGCGGCTGGCGGCTTCGGCGGCGGCACGGGCGGCCTGCTCCTGCTGGAGTAGCTGACTGCGCTGCTGTTCTAGCTGCTTTTGGTCTTCGATATCGGTGGCGGTGCCAAACCACTTGAGAATTTGCCCCCTTTTCGTCTTGAGCGGCACCGCCTGGTGCAGGTGCCAGCGATAGACGCCATCGGCGCGGCGCATGCGGCCCTCGGCCTGGTAGTTGCTGCCCTGCTGCTGGGCGATCGCCCAGTTTTGGCCAAGTACAGGAATATCGTCGGCGTGGACGACGGCTTGCCAACCCGCCGTTTCGATCTGCTCTAGGCTGAGTCCGGTATAGTCGCACCAGCGCTGGTTGGCGTCGATCAGCACACCGTCGGCGTTGGCCGTCCACACCAGTTGCGGAATCGACTCGACCAGGTAGCGATAGCGGGCTTCGCTTTGAATCAGGGCTTCTTCGGCCTGGCGGCGATCGCTGAGATCGTTGATCAGCGCCACAAACCCTTCTACGACACCCTGGTCATTGACGCGGGGCACGTAGGTGGCGCTCACGTAGCGCAGGCTGCCATCTTTAAAGGGAATCGATCGCTCAAAGGTGACCTGCTGCCCCGCTAGCACCTGCTCGATGTAGGGGCGCACGCTTTCGTAGGCGACATCCCCCACGACCTCGCGAATGTGCTTGCCGTAGAGGTCGCTGGCCGACTGATTAAACCAGTCTTCGTAGCCTTGATTGTTAAAGCGATAGCGCTGGTCAGCATCGACAAAGGCAATCAGGGCCGGCACGGAGTTGGTCACCAGCCGCAGCTCGGTTTCGCGCTGCCGCAGGCTTTCTTCAACCTGCTTGCGATCGCTGATATCGAGCACCGAGCCAATGTAGCCCTTAAACTGGCCGTCCGCTCCAAACCAGGGGCTAGCCGCATCGATCGCCCAGTGATAGGTGCCGTCCTTGGCCCGTAGGCGATACTCTAGCTGAAACCCTGTCTGGCGCTCATTGGCATCGAGAAACGTCTGACCAGCGATCGCCTGGTCGTCTGGATGCACAGCCTCTAGCCACCCTCGTCCCAGCCCGGTTGCTGCGGTTTGCCCAGTAACGTCGTACCAGCTTTGGCTCAGGTAGGTGCAGTAGCCAGTCGCATCCGTTACCCAGATCATGACCGGCGCGTTGTCGGCCATGCTGCGAAAGCGCTCTTCGCTCTCCCGCAGATTCGCTTCCATGCGTTTGCGATCGGTGATGTCAATGGCGGTGCCCAATAGCTCCACCGCCTGCCGTGATGCGCCCTCCCCCACAAAGAGAACCTGGCCGCTGACCATAATCCAGCGCTCGGTGCCGTCGTCCCACACAATGCGGTAGTCAATCTCGTAGGTGCCCGCCGAGGACAACTCTAGGGCGGCGTTGACGGCGCTAATCACCCGATCGCGATCGTCGGGATGAATCCGTCTTCTGACCTGGAGAATCGGCAGCGGCGTTGCCGACTCGCCCCAAATTTCCCGCATGCGATCGTCTAAATCGACTAGCTCGGTGCGCAGGTCGTAGCGCCAGGTGCCCAACTGCGCCACCCGCACCGCCAGACGCGATCGCTCCTCGCTCCGTTGCAGGCTAGCTTTGGTCTCTTGCCTGAGCTGCGCCAGCTTGAGGGTCGCCTCAACCTTGGCCAACAGCTCCCGAGCCGAAAAGGGCTTGATTAAATAGTCGTCGGCCCCGGCGGCTAAGCCCTCAATGCGAGACTCTTCCCCCGCGCGGGCCGACAGCAAAATAATGGGCAAATCCTGGGTCTGGCTGTTGGTGCGCAACTGCCGCAGCAGCTCGAAGCCATCGATTTCAGGCATCATCACGTCGCTCAGCACCAGGTCGGGATGCTGCTGGCCAATGGCGGCGATCGCGGCTCGGCCATCCCTGACCGCCTCGACGGTGTAGTGCGGGCTCAGCAGCCGCCTGACGTAGTCGAGCATGTCGGCGTTGTCGTCGGCGAGGAGGATGCGGGGGGTAGGGGAGTTGGGGAGGGTGGGGGAGTCGGGGGAGGGATTTTCAGACTCGGTGGGGTGCCAGCGTAGGGCTTCTTCTAGGTAGGGGGTAGCTCCGGTGGCGGTAGAGAGGCGGGTGCGGGGGCCATGGATGTGTTCGCTGGGCAAATGGTCAGACCCGGTTGGAATGGTGATGGTAAAGCAGGTGCCCTGGTCGACTTGGCTGGTGACTTCAATGGTGCCGCCGTGCAGGCCCACCAGTTCTTGCACCAGCGACAGACCGATGCCTGAGCCCTCGTGGGTGCGGCCCCTGGCCCCCTGTACGCGGTGAAAGCGCTCAAAGATACGGGGCAGATCCTCGGGCGGAATGCCGGTGCCGGTGTCTCGTACCTCTAGCTGAATCTGGTCTGGATCGCCGTGCAGGGCCACCGCAATTTCGCCCTCAAAGGTGAACTTTAAGGCGTTAGAAAGCAGGTTCAGTACGATCTTTTCCCACATGTCGCGGTCTACGTAGGCGGGGGTCGCCTGAGGCGGGCAGTCTACGCTCAATCGCAGCCCGGCCTGCTCCACTGCCGACTGAAAGACCGCCGCCAGATCCGTCGTCAGCAGGGCCAGGTCGGTGGGCTCATAGCTGGCTTCAATCCGCCCCGCCTCAATTCGAGAAAAATCGAGCAGGGTGTTGACCAGCTTTTGCAGGCGCAGCGCGTTGCGATAGACCAGCTCCAATCGCTGGCGCTGGGCAGCATCGTCGGTGGCTTGCAGAGCCTCTTCCACCGGCCCCAACATCAGGGTCAGCGGCGTGCGAAACTCATGGCTCACGTTTGAGAAAAAGACCGTCTTGGCGCGATCGAGTTCGGCTAGTTGGTCGGCTCGCCGCCGATCGGCTTCGTGGGAGCGGGCATTGGCGATCGCCGCCGCCATCTGCCCCGCCATCTGCTCAAAAAAATCGCGATAGACCCCGTCTACCCGGCGACGGGGGTTGGCCACCGCCACCAACACCCCCACGGCTTGGGCCTGCCCCGGCACCAGAATGGGCAAGACCATGGCCTCCTGGGGTGGCTCGGGCCAGGGGCTGCCCGGCAGGTGCCCAAAGCGGCTGACCAGATCAGTGAGGGTGCGAGATTGGCCGCTCTGCGCCACGGAGGCGATCGGCCAGCCCCCGACGTCATCCTCATCCTCAACCGTCAGGTCAACCCAGTCGGGGATTGTTGGCAGCCCTAGGGCAGACTTGGTACTGCCGCTGAGGCAGGCTATTTTGCCGTCGGCGTTGACGATATACAGCAGCGCCAGCGGCACGTCTGCCGGGCTAGATTTGAGCGCTTCGGCCATCAGGACACAGGCATCGTCAACGGTCTTGGCACTGCCGGTGCGAGAGGCCAGCTCGCGCAGCAATTGGGCGCGGCGATCGTTTAACACCCGATAGGTAGTCTCACTGACCACGTTGAGAATGCCGTCAATTTTGCCGCCCTCTCCCTGAATCGGGTTGAACGTATAGTCAAAAAAGCATTCTTCGTCGTAGCCAAATCGATGCATCACCAGCAGCGTGTCGCTGTGAAAGACGCCCTCGCCCGTGGCAAACACCCTGGCAAAATCGGGGCTGATATCGTCCCAAATCTCGGGCCAGACCTCATCGGCGGGGCGACCGAGTGACCCGGGGTGCTTATCTCCCACGATGGGTCGCCAGGCGTCGTTGTAGAGCAACCAGCAGTCTGGCCCCCAATAAATCGCCATGGGAAAGCGGGAGTTTAGGCAAATGCTCAGGGTCGATCGCAGACTCTGCGGCCACTGCTCCACCGGGCCAAACGGCGTTTTTGACCAGTCGTAGGAACGCATCAGCGCCCCCATCTCACCCCCGCCCCCAAACAAATGATCAGCCGCCTGCTGATACTGAGCCATCTACAGTTCTCTCTAATACTTAAACCCGCCCGCACTCAAAGGAGCGAGGGACAATCGGATCATTAGCCTCTAGTCAACTGGGGCAATAAAAGCGATCGAGGCTCGCTTAGCGCTCGGTTGTCTCTAGCTGCCCGTCCTCAATCAACCTGTCAATAGTGGTTTAAGTATTGGCTTAAAAATGAGTATTAAAGAGAGACTGACTTGCTGTATGCAGGCCACTCAGGGGAGCCTAAAAGAGGAACTATAATTCCTCAAAGGGCTTATTTATTCTCATTTTAAGATTAGCAGCAAGAATCTGTCTGAAGAGAGATAAAGCATTCACCAAACCAAAGTGAACAGCTTTCACCGCTGCCCGAGCCGCCTTTGCTTTAGGGGTAATGCCCTACCGCAAGCTGGGCCGAGTTTTTGGGACAGTAAAGACTCAATCGGTTCTCTGCTTACAAACCAGGCTGTTACCGCTAAACGCCACCGGAGCGCTGAAAGTAGAAAAATCCGGATTGCAGTAGCCCGATCGCAAACCCCAGAATGCCGCCCAGATTCACAATCGCCTGCAGCTCACTGCGCACAATGCCCTGGATCGCCAGCTCTAGATCCTTAGCCGAGGTGCCCCGCACCCGGTCGATGATCACCTGGTCAATGTTTAAAATCGGGATGATTTGCGCCACCAGCGATTCTAGATCGCGCTCTAGGTAGCGTTCTAAAATCAGCGCCAGCTCTTCACTCACCGGGTCTAGCGACTGGGTAATCACCTCAGAATTTTGCAGCCGGTTGAGCAACTGGGTGGCTAGGGTTTCCCAGTTGACCGAGTTGCCCAGGTTTCTGACGAACTCTGGCCCCAAGGTGCGGATGTAGCCCTGCAATGACTCGCGCAGGTTGCGGCGCACCTGGCGCACCGTTGACACGGGCAGATTTTGCAGCGACACCCGCTGGAGTGACTCTTGCAGGCGCTTTTTGAGCTGAAGGGCGATCACCAGCTCGGCAATGCGGGCGTTGCTCACCTCTCGTTCGTCAAGGCAAAAAGCCCGCAGACGGCCCAGGGCGTTGCGCACGCCAAACAGGTTGGCCACCACCCAGTAGGTGCCGCTGGTGCGCTCCCGAAAGATGGTGTCGATCACCTGAATGTTGCGATCGGTGAGAAAGTCGATGGTCAGCTGGCGCAGTTTGTCGGGGGGAAACACGCCGCTGAGCAACCAGGTGGCGATCTGGTCAGCCTGGTCAGCCGTGAGCTTAAAGTCGAGCAGCACCTGGTCAAATAGCTGGTTGAGCTGGGGCTCTAAAAAGTCTTCGCGCCGCGCCCAGACGCGAATCAGGCGGGGCAGCGATTTGCCGAACAGGTCTTGCAGTATGGCTCCGGCAATTTTGGCGGTGCGCTCCTGGGCGCGGCTCTGCACCTGGTCGAGGGCGAGCTGCAACAGCCATTTGATGGCCGCCTGGGTGCGATCGGTCTGCAACAGTCGCCGGGCCAGGTTTTGCAGCTCTTCGGGGGTGAGCAGCGATCCCATGATCGTGTCAGAGATGCGCTTGGCCAGCCGCTCCTGGTTGCTGGGGATCAGCCCTGGGGTAAAGGGTAGCCGCCGCTTGCCTAGGTAGATGGGGCGGTAGGGGCGAAACAGCATTTTGATGGCGATGTCATTGGTGAAATAGCCAATGATGCCGCCCACCAGGGGCGGTGCCAGCAGTAGCCACAGCTCAGACCCGGTCATGGCAACTCACCACCAGTACCCCCATCAGCCCCCCGGCAATGGGGTAGTGAACCGCCCGCTCAAACCCCGCCTGACGAGCCAGCTTTACCTGTTCTGGCCCGGTGGGGAAGCGATCGACGCTGGGGCCGATGTAGGCATATTCGTCAGTCAGGCCCATCCGATCAGCGGTGGGTATTACCAGCGTCTCCAGGTAGCAGCGCTGAAACTGCTCAGCCACCCAGCCCTGGGGCCGGTGAAAGTCGAGGATGGCGGCGCTGGCACCGGGCTTAAGCACCCGTCGCAGCTCGGCTAGCCCCTGGGGAATGTCGGTGAGGTTGCGCAGGCCGTAGCCCATGGTGGCAGCATCGAAGGTGTGGGCCTCAAAGGGCAGGGCCAGGGCATCGCCCTGCACCCAGTGCAGCGCAGCAGGCAGGTAGGCCCGGCGAAATTCTGCTCCGGAGAGGCTTTGCCAACGCCCGTCCGCCACCGCTAGCAGCTCTGCCGAGAAATCAAGTCCATATACCATACCCGTGGCTCCCACTTGGTGGGCCAGCAATAGCGCTAGATCGCCGCTGCCGCAGCAGACATCCAGCACCTGCTGGCCTGGGGCGGCCCTGCTCCAGCGCACGGCCATGCGTTTCCACACCCGGTGCAGCCCAAAGCTGAGGCGTTCGTTCAGACGGTCGTATACCGGGGCAATGCGATCGAACAGGCCTTGAATATCCGCAGCAGTTGGGGCGGCGGTTGGTGGGGCAGTTGGGGGTGGCTGGGCAAATCCCACGGTGAGTGCAATAGAAGAGTAACCTTTACTGTAGCGCTGCCCCTGGCCCACAGCCACGGTAGTTCGTAGTGTTTGTTACATGTGCGATCGCGATCGGGTCTGCTCTGGCAGGTTGGGGTGCAAGGTTTAGGGTTTAGGATGCGGGGTTCTGCCTTACAGAGGGAACTCGCAGGCCTAACCTAATACCCTGCCCACCGCCCCTCAGCGCAGCGTGCAGTTGGCAATCTGCACTTGCCCTGCCACTGTGATCGGCGTTGGAGTCGGGACGTCTGCGGTACTGCCCTGGCAGATGGCCGTGCCCAGTCGGGCCAAGCCGCTGGGAGCAACGGTGGCAAAGACGACCCCAGCGTAGCCTCGCAGTGCTGGGTTGGTAGGCGTGGCCTGGGTGCTGGTAATCTCTAATCCGCTTACTCCGGCAGTTATCGTATAGGTGTAGTCAAGGGGAGCATTCTCATTAGTAAAACCCAGCTCGGTAGTGGAGGTGGCAAAGCGAGAATTTTCCACAAAAAACGCCTGTTGAGCCCGGTTGACCATGCCAATATATTTCAGCGCTCTGGCCTGTTTAGCGCGGGCCGCTTGATTGAGAAAGCTGGGCAGGGCTACCGTTGCTAAGACCCCGAGGATCACAACTACAACCATGAGCTCAATGAGGGTAAAGCCCCGCTCCCTCTGAACCGGGACAAAGAATGGGCGACGGGTAAACTTGTAGCCGCTAAGGTCAACCATAGCAACGAAAATCAGGATAGAAATTGCAGTGCCGTCTACGCAATTTTTCGGAGAAAACCGGGAAACTTTGCCGGGTTTTATCTAATCTTTAAAGCAGCGGTGGGCCACTGCAAGGCGGAACCTAAAGGCAGAAATTGGGCTTTGGTAAGCCCTTCAGCCTCAAACAAACGCTTAGCTCTACCAAAACCGTCTAAACTGTCTGACTATAGCTGTTGAACCTGAGCGATTTGGACACTTTTTCCTCTACCGGCCCAAGCCCTGACTACCTGCGTGTGTTTATGACGGGGGCCAGCGGTTGCATTGGCCACTATATTTTGGAGCTGCTGCTGGAGAGCGATCGCTACGAGCTATTTTTGCTGCTGCGCCACCCCGAGAAGCTACAGCTGCCGGTGCAAGGCAACCCCAGGGTACACATTCTCCAGGGTGGCCTCGAAAATATTGAGCCCTTTGCCGACCTGCTGCCCACCATCGACATCGCCATTCTGACTGCTGCGGCCTGGGGCGGCGACCCTGCCTACGTAGAAGCGATCAATGTTGAGGCCAACCTAGGGCTACTGGCCCGCCTCGATCGCGATCGCTGCCAGCAGGTGATCTATTTTTCCACCGCCAGTATTTTGAGCCAGCGCAGCGAACCCCTCCCCGAAGCTGGGGAAATTGGCACCGACTACATTCGCACTAAGTACGAATGCCACCATCGCCTGGGTGAGCTGCCCGTCTACGACAAAATTACGACGGTGTTTCCCACCCTGGTGTTTGGCGGCGACAAAGAAAAGCCCTACTCCTTTATCTCCGCCGGGCTTCAGGATGTCACCCGCTGGATTGGCCTGGCGCGCTTTTTTCGGGCCGATGCCGGGTTTCACTTTGCCCATGCCCAAGACATTGCCACGGTGGTCAACTATCTCGTCGAGCACCCTTCCACCGAGGGCTACCGTGAGTACGTGCTGGGCAACCCACCGCTGACGGTAAACCAGGCCGTCGAGCAAATCTGCGACTACTTTGGCCAGCGCATCTGGTTTCGCATTCCCCTCTCGATGTGGCTGACCGATGTGCTAATTAAGCTATTTCGAGTGCAGATGGCCCCCTGGGACTATTTCTGTCTGCATTACCGTCACTTCGTCTACGCTGGTGCCGTCAGCCCCGCCAGCTTTGGCATGGAACCCTACTGCTCGACCCTGGCCGATCTGATGCGGGTGCACGGTTTGCCTGGGGTGAAGCGACGGAAGAAGATTAGGGAGTGAGGCGTCTAGGGACGATGAGGCAGGTGGAGAAGTTCGCAAACTGAGTTTTTTCCCCTCAGCTTCCCCATCTCCTCATGCCGCCATTCCCCATCTTCCTTATCGCTCTACAGCTCTACTTCACCACAAACTGATAGGGCATCAGCAGATAAATGCCACGGCGGTCGTTGAGGGTGCGCAGAATTTGGGCATCGTCAACGAACTGGAGTACTTGGGTTGTCAGCGGGTCGTGGGCCTGGATCTGAGCGACTTCGGCGCTGAAAAAGCCGCGCAAGAATTGCTGCAACTCGCTGGGTTCAGGATACTCTTGTAAGCGCCAGTCGTCGCCTAGCTCGGCCAGGTCGGCGGCGGTGGCGATCGCCTCATTCACCCCCCCCAGCTTGTCTACCAGACCCAGATCGAGCGCCGCTTGGCCTGACCATACTCGCCCCTGGGCCAGCTCAGCCACTGCTGGCCGCGTCAGGTCGCGCCCCTCTGCTACCCGGTCGAGAAAGCTGTCGTAGATGGTGTCGACGGAGCGCTGCAAAATTGCTAGCTCAGCCTCGGTTTTGGGTCGGGTGCTGGAGAAAATGTCGGCCAGTTCCGAGGTTTTGACCCCGTCCCAGTTAACCCCCACCTTGGTGCCCAGATCTTCGAGGTTGAGAAAGATGCCGTAGACCCCGATGGAGCCTGTGATCGTCGTAGGCTGGGCCAAAATGGCATCGGCCTGGGAGGCAATCCAGTAGCCGCCGGAGGCCGCCACGTTGCCCATTGACACCACCACGGGCTTACCCGCCTCGCGCAATAGCTGAACTTCACGCAAAATGACTTCCGAGGCGGTGGCGCTGCCGCCGGGGCTGTTGACCCGCAGCACGATGGCTTTGACCTCATCGTCCTGGCGCAGCTGCCGCAGCTGCCGAGCTAAAACATTGCCCTCAATGATGCCACTCTGGTTGAAGTCGCCATCGCCGCCGTCGATGATCGGGCCTTCGGCGTAGACCAGGGCCACCTGGTTACCGGAGCGGCGGCTGGTGAGGGGGTCTGCAACGGTAGCGGCATAGCGCGCCAGGCTAATCTGGCGAAAGTCGAGGTCGCTGTCTTTTACCTCTTCATCTCCCTCGCCGGTCAGTTCTCGCAGGGCGGTGATCACTTCGTCTTCGTAGGCGATCGCATCGGCAAGCTTCTGCGTTTCAGCCTCGGCCCCAAACAAAAATCCTTTAGTGTTGGCAATGGTTTGCAGCTGCTGGGGCGACAGGTCACGGGGCGCGGCGGCGGTGGTCAGCAGGTTTTGCCACACATCCCCCAGCAGACGCTGGGTCTGCTCTCGCTCCTCCGGGCTCATGGTGTCGCGAATCAGCGGCTCGACCGCCGACTTGTAGCGGCCCACGCGGGTGACCTGCACCCCTACCCCCAGTTTTTCCAGGGCATCGGCCTGGTACATGGTTTCGGCGTAGAGGCCGTTCATCTCGATCTCCCCAAAGGGGTTGAGGTAGATCGTGTCGGCCAAGGCGGCCACCGCGTACTCCCGTTCGCTCCAGGAAATGTCGTAGGCCAAAATCGGCTTGCCCGCCGCCTGAAAGGCCGCGATCGCAGGCTGAATTTCGCTTTGGCTGGCCAGCCCGGCACCCAGAGCAGTGCTACCCTTCAGGTAAAGGGCGGTGATGCGATCGTCGGTGGCCGCCTCTTCGAGGGCCAGCACCGCCTGGCGCAGGGTCAGCTCGCTGGGGATCTGGGTGCCAAACACCAAGGCGCTGGGGTCGATGGCCTCGGGCGAGTCAGGGATCACCGTGGCGAGGTCGTAGACCAGCACCGTGTCTTTCTCGACGGTAGGGGCCTCGCCCTCTTTGCCCAGGCCCGCCACGAGCACGCCCACTAGCCCTACCGCCCCCAGGGTGAGCAAAAATCCCAGCAGCAAACAGAACAAAATCGACCCGGTCAGGCTGGCCAGGGTGTACTTCAAAAATTGCCGCATGGGGATAACGCTAGGGGGTTAAAAAGGCAAACTATCGATATACGTCAGCGTCTTCAGCGTCTTCGTAGGTGTCGATGGCCGTTTCGTCAGGAGTCTGGCTCATCTCTTCTTTAAAGCCGCGCAGGGTTTTGCCCAGGGCGCTGCCCAGTTCAGGAATTTTCTTGGGGCCGAAGATCAGTACGGCCACTCCGATGACGAGAACGACTTCAGTCCAGCCGAGGTTAAACATGGCGCTAGGGTGGTGGTGGTTGTCTAACTATACAGCCTGGGGCTAGGGGCCGGGCTAGAGGCAGTGAACCGTCCCGGCCCCTGGCCCTAGACCGCTGCCGTTTCAGGGGCGAAGCGGAAGCCCGCCTGGCGAATGCGATCCATGGCGACGGCGAGGCGATCGCACTCAGCAATCAAACTGACGCGAATGTAGCCCTCGCCGCCGGGGCCGAAGGCGTTGCCGGGGGTGACTACCACCCCAGTTTCTTGCAGCACCGAGAGGGCAAAGTCTGTCGAGGTGCTGTCGGGGGGGCAGGGCACCCACAGGTACATCGTGGCCTGGGGTTTTTCCACCGTCCAACCCAGGGAAGCAAACTCGTCGATCAAAAAGTCGCGGCGACTAGAGTAGCGCTGCTGCACCTCTTCTAGGTAATGGTCGGGCAGTGATAGGGCTGTTTCTGCCGCCCGCTGCAGGGCCGCAAAAATGCCGTAGTCGAGGTTAGTCTTGAGGGTGCGCAGTCCCTGAATAATGTGGGAGTTGCCCACCACAAAGCCCACCCGCCAGCCCGCCATGTTGTAGGTCTTCGATAGGGTGTGAAACTCAACACCAACCTCCTTGCCGCCGGGAATCTCCAGCAGGCTGGTGGGCTGGTAGCCGTCGAAGGCCAACTCGGCATAGCAGAGATCATGCACCAGCAAAATCTGGTAGCGGTGGGCAAACTCCACCGCAGCCTCAAAAAACTCACGTGGGGCGGTGGCGGCGGTGGGGTTGTTGGGGTAGTTAAAGAACAGCGCCTTGGCCCGCTGAGCCACCTCCACCGGAATGGCGTCAAAATCAATTAGCCAGTTGTTGGCGGCGGTGAGGTGCAGGTTGTAGATCTCGGCACCAGCGATCGCCGGGCCGCGAAAGTGAGCCGGGTAGGCCGGCGTCGGCACCAGCACCAGATCGCCGGGGTTGATAAACGCCATCGCCAGGTGGGTAATGCCCTCCTTGCTGCCCAGCAGAGGCAGAGCCTCGGCAGTGGGGTCGAGGGCCACTCCGTAGCGGCGACTATACCAGTCGGTGATCGCGGTGCGGAAGCTGGCGGTGCCCTCAAAGGGGGGGTAGCCGTGGGTCGTGGCATCGCCGATCGCCGCGCGGGCGGCCTCCACCACGGGGGCCGGGGTGGGGCCGTCGGGGTTGCCCATGCCTAGGTCGATCAGATCAAGTCCCTGCTCACGGGCGCGAGCCTTGAGTTCATCCAGGCGGGCAAACACGTAGGGGGGTAGGGCGCTAAGACGGTGAGCGGTGGGCATCCAGTCAAGGGTCATGGCTGCACCTCCGGGGCAACACTAGAGGACGAACGGGCAGAGGCAGAGTCGCGGGGCTTTTCGCGCAATTCGGGACACAGGGGCGACACCATGGCTGCCATCACCGCCTCGGGGGTGACAGTAAACGGCAGGTGGTGAATATCAGACCCCTCGCGGCAGGCAAATTCCGCCGCCTGCTGTAGCTGGCTCAGGGTCATGTCCTCCAGACCCAAGTCAGCCAGGGTTTGGGGCAATCCTGCCGCTTGATAAAAGGGCAATAGCTGCTGCCGCGCGGCCCGCGCCAGGGCCGCGTTGCCACCCATTTCTTCGAGGCGTAGCTGCACCAAAATGCCGTAGGCCACCTTCTCACCGTGGAGAATGCCGTGGCTGGCGGGTAGCTGAGTCAGGCCGTTGTGCACGGCGTGGGCCGCCACAGTACGGCACTGGGCCCCGCCAATGCCGCCCACAACCCCGGCCAGCAGCACCGTGGCATCTACCACCTCTTGCCAGTCGGGGCCACCCCACTGCGCCAGGGCCGCCGGGGTCTTTTGCAGCAAAATATCGCGCAGCACCCGCGCCTGCTGCACCGCCGCCACCATCAGGGTCTGCTGGCTGGTGCCGCTGCTGATCGCCGCCTCATACCACTTGGCCAAGCCATCACCGATGCCTGCTACCAAAGTGCGTCGGGGTGCAGTGCGAATCAGGGCGTAGTCCAGAATCAGCAGATTGGGGCAGGTGGCTAGGGCCACGTCGTAGCGAAAGGCTCCTTGGTCAGAGTATACGTTCGACAGCGCGGTCCAGGCGGCACAGGTCGCCCCCGAGGTGGGCACCGTCACCACGGGCCGATTGAGCTGGTGGGCCAGCAGCTTAGCGGCGTCGAGCGCTTTGCCACCGCCCATGCCAATCACCACGTCGGCCTGGTGATCGGTGGCGGCGGAGCGCAGGTGGGCCAGGGCGGCTTCGCTACAGTCTGGGCCGTAGGCTACCGTCTGAGTTGCCAGACCCGCAGCGCCGAGAGCCTCGACCAGGGGAGTGGCCAGCTTCAGACTGTGGCTGCCGCCGACAATGAGAGGACTCTGCCCCAGCCGGGCGATTTGTGCAGCGATCCCTCCAGGCATTGCTGCCTGGGCTGTCAGAATGCCGTCTCCCCGAACAACCTGGGCCGGGGAGATGGCAAGGATGGGTAGTTGAGCGGTGGTCATAGGCGGGGAGAGAGTGGATGAGTAGGTGGATAGTTAGGAGTAGGTGGGCTTAGCTTTGAGTCGGGAGTTTGGCCCAGGAATCTCGGTTGAGCTGCACCTGAAACGGTTCCTCTGAGCCCTTAGGATTGGGCTGAATTTGGCCTAGGTAAAGCAGCCGAGAGATGCCATCGGGGTCATGGACAACGGTGCGGGCGCGAATGGTCGCGACCTGCCCCGGTAGGCCTAGGCGGTAGGGCTTAAACAGATTGCTGGCGGCCTGATGCAGGGTGGCATCTAGTGTCTCAGGGGTGATAGCGGGGGGCACCGTAATCACAATCTGGCTGGCCCCGGAGTCGTAAACCGTGGTGTAGGGAATAGAACCCGGCACGGCGATACGACTAAAGGGTTCAAAGCTCAGGCCTAGCAGACCGACGGTGAGCACAGCGGCAAACCCCGTGGCCCCTACCAGCCGAAAACGTAGACCCCACTTTAGTCCGAAGGCCAGCGCTGTGAGCGCGGCCAGAACCAGGGTGCCAATGCCAGCCCACTGGGTGGCAGTTAAAAAATCGGCGGGGCTGAGCATGGTGCGATCGCATCCTATAAACTGAGACGGCCAAAGTATTCACCAGAGTATCCAAGATATCGCAGAAGCCCTGGCCCAATCGGGAACAGCGTTGGCGGTGATGCTGCCTAGATTCAGAACTATCCCAGAACCACGGCCCTGGTATCTAGCAATACCCTCTAATATTCGATCCTATCAGCAGTTTTCCAGTCTTTGCAGAGCAGGGCTAGAACTAAAAGCAGTGGCGCAGCCTCTCCGGAGGAGAATCGCGATCGCCATCACCGCTGTTCCAACGAGGCTCCACCAGAGCCGCAAACCCCCTCCCTAAACACTCCTACATTCCGCTGCACCTCACCATCAAAACTCAATAAATTAGGTTGTAAACCTAACCAAGACAGGGTAAAACTTGAAGCCGTAGCAATAAACAACGGCGGCAGCGATGACACAGGTAGCAGCGACGGGCATGGGTAAATGGCGACGGGGCATGGGCCGGGTAGTGCTGGTGCTACCGCTGCTGCTGGTCGGCTGTGGGTCATCTAAGGTCGCCCAGTGCAACCAGCTCGCCGAAGTAGTCAACCAAACCCAGGGCTTTATGCAGGAGTTTGAGGCCGAGATTCAAACCTTTAGCGAAAGCGCTGCCCAAGTCAAAAACCTAGACGACATCAAGCTAGCCGCCAGCCAGTACACCACTGCCGTCGATAAAGTCGTCACCAACCTCGACGGGCTGGTCGGCGATCTCCAGTCCACCACCCTGCGGGACGAAGACCTCAGCAAGTTTAGGGACGACTATGTTGGGGTTGTGCAGGGCTTTAGCACCGCCCTCACCGATGCTCGAGAGGCCATGGATCTCGTCGTGCAGGTCGAGTCAGAGGCTGAGCTGCCCGCCAAAATCGAAGAATCCCAGCAGCAGACCATGACAGCGGTCTCTTCCATTGAGACCCTCTCCCAAACTGAATCTCAGCTCATTACTGAGGTCAATGGCTACTGCGGTGCCGCCCAACCCACCGACACTGGGTCGTAGCACTGATTTGCGAAGCCTGTGTCTGCGGCCTCTTTGAGGCGAGAACCGCCCTGCAACCAGTAGCTATCCCAGAATTGCCCTACCCCAGCGTCGAGCCGCCTAGAGCTGGGGATTGTTGTTTAGGCTTGAGGACTCAGCGATCGCTCAGATGTCCCGGTCTTTAAGTTCACGACCAAGTCAGGCTAAATCTAGTCTGACTCCATTTTTCTGGCTGCAGACAAGCAACTTCTGAGCATTTTGCTCCCCAATATGAAGCATTTTCTTCAACTAACCCTATACTTTGAACTCTGCTTAAACCTCTCAGCATAGAAAGCCGCAAAAATTGTGAGCTTGGGCTATGTTAGGGGCATACGTAGCGCTCTACAGACCAGGGCTATGGCTGTAGAGTAGGCCTTGCTGCTTATACCAATTAGGTCATCGCCGCAATGGCGAATGGGGTAACAATGCCCAATACTTAGTGCCCAAGGCTTACTTGCCTATGTTTGCAGTGAGCTTCTAAATTACTAAGTAGGGCAATTTTAAGCAGCTCAAGAACGGTTGTTTTGTCCTAAGTAGCCATCATCGTCACTTTAGTGTTAGCGGTAAGTTGTTGAGGCTAAAAATCTTGTAATTTACCTAGTCTGAGTCATTTTTATCCTGTGACCCACCTGTCCCAAGTTCCGCCCGATTTGAAAAATGATTTGCTGCGAGCTGTAGACAGTAGCCCCGCAGACTGGATTTTGTTAAACCTAGCCCTCAGCACCATGAAAATGGGCGGGCACCGCTACGGAGCTTTTTTAGACGCCGCCACCACCGCTGCCAAGCTGGCAATCTATAGCACCTTCGTCGAACAGGGCAACAATATTCGCAAGACGGGGTTTTTGTACCACGTTGAACCCAAACGGGTCAAAGCTATTGTCCAAGAGATTCAGGTTGCCCTGGCGGAAGGGCAAAGCCTCAAGGTACTCAATTCTAAGGAACCTTACTATCTCATTGCCCTGCCGTTTCTCTGGCAAGAGCACTTTCCCTGTGCCCCAGGCGCAGCGCGAGTGCGGCTACAGGGGCTGACCCCCGGCGAGCGCAAGACCATTGAAGAGAGCCTGCCATCCAGCGCCCCCAAGGCCCGCATTTTAGATCAAGTCGAGTTTGCCGAGCTGATGGAGCTGCTCCATCAAATGTCGCAGGAGGAACTGCCCTCAAGCCAGCGCATGCCCTTTAGCGATGCCCTGATGTTGCACATTAAATTTCGGCTGCTGCACTCTGGCACCGTGATTCAAATTGACTCTCCCCTAGTGGATATTCCGCTGTATGCCCTGGCTAGTGAGTCCTACTCGCCCAAGGGGGAGCAGGAGCGAGTCTTCGCCATGATCGACGATGTGGCCAGGTTCTTCAGCTTGCTACAAGCCTGGGTGCGAGAAGATGAGGGCGTGCTGCGGGGGGTAGAGGTGTTCGATGTCGCCCCCCAAGACCGCAAAGTCGCTCTTGAAGAACTCGACGCCATGCTGCGTGCCTGGGCCGATAAGTATCACCAGGACGGTGGCCTGCCCATGGTGCTTCAGTTCGCCGCAGGCCGCCGTGAACATGACTAGAGAGATAGTCGCAATCTAGGTCGCAATCCAGCGGCAACGGTCGAAGTGGGGGATCCAACGCAAGGGTGAGCCAGCCAGGCACACAACCAGCAATCTGAACACTAAACCTGTTCACCTGCCAGCCTTATTACCCTATATAACTCGGTCGTTCGCCCTACAAATTCGACCAATCCCAGCCTCAAGGTGAGTTAAGCTGAGATTATCGTAAAGAAATGTAACAGTATGAGCCGCGCCTTGTTATCCTCTGGCCGTAGGGTAGTGGTAATTGGTGCTGGCATTGGCGGACTGACTGCAGCGGCACTGCTGGCTCGTCAAGGCTATGCGGTACGGGTGTTTGACCAGGCCCGTGTGGCCGGGGGCTGTGCCTCAACCTTTAAGCGGCGAGGCTTTACCTTTGATGTCGGGGCAACCCAGGTGGCGGGGCTAGAGCCGGGAGGCATTCACCACCAAATTTTCGGCGAACTCGATCTGCCGCTGCCGGAGGCGACCCCCTGTGACCCGGCCTGTGCGGTGTTTTTGCCCGGTGAAACCGAGCCCATTCAGGTATGGCGCGACCCCGGAGCATGGCAGGCCGAGCGCCAGCGGCAGTTTCCGGGCAGTGAGCCTTTTTGGCAGCTGATGCAGTCTTTGTTTCAGCCCAGCTGGCGGTTTCAGGCTCGACAGCCGGTGTTGCCCCCCCGCAGCCCGTGGGATCTGTGGCAGCTAACCCAGGCCCTGCGTCCCGATACCCTGGTGACGGTGCCCTACACCTTTAGTACGGTGGGCCAGGTGCTGAGGCAGATGGGACTGGCGGGCGATCGCCGCCTCAAGACCTTCCTCGACCTCCAGCTCAAGCTTTACTCCCAGGTGAGCGCCGATGAGACGGCGGTGCTCTACGCCGCTACCGCCCTAAGTATGTCCCAATCGCCTCAGGGTTTGTGGCACTTAAAGGGCAGCATGCAGGTGCTCAGCGACAGTTTAGAAAAAGCGCTGGGGCGCGATGGTGGCCTGCTTCAGCTCAACCACGGTGTCCGCCATATTCACACCGCCCAGGGCCAAGTCAGCGGTGTGACGGTGGCAGACCAAAACACCGGCAAAACCTGGGTGGAACCTGCTGACCACGTGGTAGCCAACGTAACGGTACAAAATTTGGTGCAGCTGTTGGGCGATCGCGCTCCCCGAGGCTACCAACGGCGGGTTGAGGCGCTGCCTGAGGGCAACGGCGCTTTTGTACTGTATTTAGGAGTCGATGAAGCGGCGATTCCGGTCAACTGCCCGCCCCATCTACAGTTTCTCTACCGCTACGACGACCCTATTGCCGAAAACAATACTTTGTTTGTGTCGGTCAGCCGCCCCGGCGACGGGCGCGCTCCTGAGGGCCGAGCCACCATTGTGGCCTCATCGTTCACTGATCTTGCTCCGTGGTGGCAGGTCAGCGACTACGAGGCTATGAAGCAGTCTTATACCGACGGCGCTCTACAGCGGCTATCTAGTTATTTTGACCTGCGGGCCGAGCATCTGATTCACGTCGAGGCGGCTACCCCTCGCACCTTTGCCCACTTCACCGCCCGCGACCAGGGCAGCGTTGGCGGGTTGGGCATGCGGGTAAGCACCTTCGGCCCCTTTGGGTTTGCTAACCGCACGCCAGTAGACGGCCTTTGGCTGGTGGGTGACTGCACCCATCCGGGTGAAGGAACGGCAGGGGTGAGCTACTCGGCCCAAACCGTGGTGAGCCAAATTGTGGCCCACTAAAGACGCCTTAGAAGCCAGTGTGTGGCAAATCCTCAAGAAAACTTTAAAAAAATGCATCCTGCTTAGCGGGGAAAACTGCCCCTGTCCTGGGTATTATTGTCTAAACTATGCCCGTGATCTGGGCTGATCTAAGTAAAACTCGCTACTTAGCCTACCCACAAACTCACTTTGGCTAAGTCATCCCTGTTCCTGGAAGTGCAGCTTATCTCCGCCGCCGTCGGTTTTGATGGGGTGCCTTCGTCATCTACCGCCCTTCTAATCAGGTCAGCAGCATGAGTCCCTGGGATTCCTTAGATTCGTGGTCAAACTACTCTAGTCGGCCCCCCGCTAACCTAGAGGACTTGCTCTACCAGCACTGGCAGTACTGGCGTAAGCAGGAGGCCCCCCATGAGCTGATTGCGCGGTTTCGCAGCCTGTTTTTGGACGTGGCCAACTACTCCGACAGCTCGGTGGCCAGCGCCCTTTTAAGTCTCTCTGAACAAGAGACGGCTAACCGCGAGTTTAAATATGTGCTCAACCGCTGTTGCTATACCCTGATTAACCTCTGGTACACCCAGCCCCGTGACCACTGGGCAATTCCAGAATTGGTGCGACTATTTGAGGATCTGCCCCCCGCCAATAGCACCAACCCCAAGGCCCACAAGGTCTACAGTCTGGTTAAAGAATTTCCCCAGACTGAGCAGTATGCGTCGCTAGTGCGGCTTCAGCAGATTATGGCTCCGGCTCGGGAGGTCGATGTCTCGGCGGCAGCGGTGGTTGAAGAGCAACCCCTGGCCCACCGCATTCGCCACTACCCGTTTCTGTACGACAACAGTCTGCTGACCAAAGACAGTGGCCAAGAGCAAAAGCAAAACATTAATGATTTGCGCCGTCGCGCTGAGACCGACCTGGGCATTCGCCTGGCCCGCTATCATGCTCAGCATCAGGCTCCCGGTCGGGCTGGGCAAGCGGTCAACCCCACGCTGCTCGATGCCGATGGTTTAGACCAGGCGCTGAGCTTTTACAGCGGCAAAATTGATGGCCGCACCCATCGCGACCAGGCGCGCTGGTTTGCCACCTATAGCAAAACGGTGCGATCGTTCCGCGACTTTAAAGATGAGTTTGTCGATTACCTAATTAGCCCGATCGCAGCGGCAGAACCCAAATACAGCGGCAACCACTTCACCCGCAATTTGCGCCAATACCTGCGCGAAACCCTGGCGGAGTTTGACAACCAGCCGTTGAACAGCTTTATTTTGGTTGAAACCTGTCGTCGTCTGCTCAACTTTTTGGTAGTCGATAGCCCCCACCGCCCCGTGTTTCGCAACTTTCGCCACCTGGTTAACGATGTGGGGCACACCTTAACCATGGGGCTGCTGCTGCGGCTGGTGCTGTTTTGCTCGGCGGCCAAGCCCTGGCTAGAGCGCTGCTTTTCGGTGCTGTTTAATTTGCACGAGCGCCGCACCTGCAAAGAAGTGCCCTGGCTAGTCACCAGCCTAGAACACGCCAACGTGGCGCTGATCACTAATTTTAACGACGTGGGTTACCAGTTTTAGATCGTTATTGGAATGAGCCGGGCCATGGCTTTTTCCCTAGGACAAAACAGGCTCCCGGCCTCTGTCGGGGGTAGGTAGAGCTTGAGTATGGCATGGCTGGCCTAATTGAAGGAGAAGGGGATTGGCAAAGGGCTGGGTTTGGGTTAAAGGAGTGGCGATCGCAGCCATAGCCGTAGGCCTAGTACTGCGTTTCTCTAACTTAGACCGCAAGGTCTACTGGCACGATGAAGTCTATACCAGCCTGCGGGTGGCAGGCTACATGGGGCCAGCGGTGCAGGATGCCGTCTTAGACCGCCCTGATCTAACCGCTGCCGACCTGTTGCAGTACCAGCAGATGCCGCCATCTCCCTCCCTAGCAGACTGCTGGGATGCCCTGGCTAACCACCCGGAGCATCCGCCGCTGTATTACCTGGCGGCCCACGGCTGGGGGCGGATTTTTGGAGCATCGGTGGGGGGCTACCGGGCGATCGCGGCGATTTTTGGGGCGATCGCTCTAGCGGCCATGTTTTGGCTGGGGCGGCAGCTATTTCCGCTCAACCCGCCAGTAGCCTGGCTGGCCACGGCCCTGATGGCGGTGTCGCCTGTGCAAATCATCTACAGCCAGGAGGCCCGCGAGTATAGCCTGTGGGCGGTGGGGCTGCTGCTGACCCACGGGGCTCTGGTGCGGGCGCTGCGGCTCAACCAGCCGCTGGCCTGGTTGGCCTACGGCTTGGCCCTAGGGCTCAGCTGGTACGGATCGCTGATGACTGGACTGCTGGGGTTGAGCCACCTGGCTTTTATGGTGCTGACCCAGCGGCAGCGACGGCCCTGGCTGGGGTTTGGGCTGGCCCACGGCCTAGGCATGGGGCTATTCATTCCCTGGATTTGGACGATTGTGCGGCGGTGGGAGCGGCTGAGAGAGGTCACGGCTTGGACAGATGACCCTCAGTCTTTAGACTTTTTGGCGAAGCTTTGGGGGCTGCACTACAGCGCCACCATAGTTGATTTTAATCTGCCCCTCGACCATGTCTTTACGGTGGTTGGCCCGGTCTTGGTGCTGGGACTGGTGGTCATCAGCCTGGTTCAGATTGGGCGGCACTATCCCCGCTCAACGGCGGTGTTTTTGGGCTGTGGGCTGCTGGTGCCACCCCTGGTGCTGATTGTTGGCGACCTGGTGCGCAGCGGGCAGATTTCGACTAACACCCGCTACTTTCTGCCGTCGCTGCTGCTGGTGCCCCTGGCGATCGCCCCTCTGATCAACGCTGGTCTCGCTGCCGCTTCGCAGCGGTCTAGAGCAATGGCGGCGGCGCTTCTAGCCCTGCTGCTCACCCTGGGTGTCGCCTCTGGGGCTGCCAACACCCGCGCCTTCACCTGGTGGAATAAATCCCTGAGCTATTCGAACCTGGCGATCGCTACCTACCTCAACCAGCAGAGCGCTCCGGTGGTGATCTTTGGTGAGAGCGGTATCACCCTGGGAGAAGCCATTTCCCTCAGCCACTACCTCAACCCCGACACTGCTCTATGGCTGCTGCCCGAGAGAACCTTGCCCCCGGTGGCCACCCTGCAAACTGTGGCCCAAGACCAGCCCAGGCTGTTTTTGTTTGAGCCGCCGTCAACCCTGCTCGACACGGTGCCGCCGGGTTGGCAGATAGCCCCCGCCACCGATGCCACCGAGTTTGCTCCCAATGACCTGGTGCGGCTGATTCCAATCCAGGAGTCTTGAGAACTAGCTCACGGCTGGAGCCTGCATTTGCAGACTGCCAACGGTGGCATCCATCGTTACTGATCCGCCGATGGGCAACGTCCACAGCGGTTCTATATGACCGATCCAGGCACCCGCGTAGGCGGGGATGCCCAGGGGTTTAATGTGGTCTTGCAGAATGTCACTTAGGGTGAGCGAGCCGTAGCCTTCGCCGGGGCCGCAGCCGGTGCATTGGCCAAACACAAACCCCGCCAGACCGTCGAGCACCCCCGCCAGTTTGAGCTGGGTCAGCATGCGATCGATGCTGTAAGGAGCTTCGCCCACGTCTTCTAAAAACAAAATTGCCCCAGTGGTGTCGGGCATATAGGGTGACCCCACAATGCCCGAAATCACCGAGAGATTTCCTCCCAGCAGTGGCCCGGTGGCGCGACCCGGTGTCATGGTCTGAATGCGGCCCTGGTCGCGCATCAGGCGATCTTGGTCGCCCCCCAGCAGTGGGTTGGTGTAGGTGAGCATTTCACCGTTGATCAAAATGCGACGCAGCGGCTCTACTTGGTCGTCGCGCCAGGCAGTCAGACCGTGGGGGCCGTGGAAGGTGACCAGCCCCGTTTGGGCATAGAGGCCGAGCAGCAGGGCCGAGATGTCGCTAAAGCCGATAACCACTTTGGGGTTGGCGCGAATCAGGTCGTAGTTGAGGTAGGGCAGAATGCGGGCGCTGCCCCAGTCGCCCCGGATCGGTAACAAGGCTTTGACTGCGGGGTCAGCAAACATAGCATTCACATCGGCGGCTCGCTCGGCGTCGGTGCCCGCCAGATAGCCGTAGCGCGCCAGGGCATGGGGAGCCACGCGGGGCACAAAACCCAGGGCTTTGACAGCGTCAATCACCAGATCGAGGCGATCGCGCTCAAAGGTCGCCCCCGCCGGGCTGATAATCCCCACCGTATCCCCTGCCCGCAGGCGCGGCGGCAGCAGGATAGGACGCCCTTGGGCCTGCACCGCCCGCTGCCCCAGCGCCACCCCTGCCGCTGCTACCCCCAGCCCGCCCAATAGCTGTCGCCGCCGCATACGCGCTACCCTAAAATTTTGCAACACCACTGCCGAGCATACACCGGAGTCCCCTCGTGACTGCACAACCTTCGTCCTCTTCCCTGCCGCCCCTTGGCCCCGAAGATTGGGAACAGCGCTACCAAGAGGGCACCCCCCGTTGGGATCTGGGCCATCCCGCCCCCGCCTTTCAAACGCTGCTGCATGGGGTGGATGCGCCGCAGCCGGGTCGCGCGATTGCCCTCGGTGCCGGACGTGGCCACGATGCTCTCTTCTTTGCCCAGCGGGGGTTTGAGGTCACCGCTGTGGACTTCGCCCCTTCGCCGATTCAGTCGCTGAGAGAGCAAGCCCAGGCGCAGCAGCTTTCCTTGACTCTGCTGCAAAAGGACATCTTTGAGCTGACCCCCGAGCTGGCGGGCCAGTTTGACTATGCGATCGAACACACCTGCTTTTGCGCGATCGCTCCCGCCCTGCGCCCTGCTTACGTAGCGTTGGTGGCCGAGCTGCTGGTTCCCGATGGCGAACTGCTGGCCGTATTTTTCACCCACCAGCGCTCTGGCGGCCCGCCCTTTGGCACGACCGCCGCTGAAGTGCGCGAGTTGTTTGAACCCCACTTTGAAATATTGACCCTAGAGCCGGTGACAAACTCCATACCCTCGCGGCAGGGAGAGGAGCATTTTGGGCGACTGCGGAAGCGAGGAATTTAAGGGATGGGGGTGATGCAATGGAGAGTGGGTCTTGAAGTTTTTAATTTTGAGTTTTGAGTGTTGAATTCACAGCTTGAACTCAACACTCAAAACTAAGCACTCAAAACTCTCCCCACTCCCTCACCCCTCACCCCTCACCCATCACCCCTCACCCATCACCCCTCACCCATCACCCCTCACCCCTCACCCCTCACCCCTCCCTCCCTCCACCTCCTTATACTGAAGAAGACCGTTCACCCCGAACCTTCCCCATGGATTTAGAGCAGATTTCTGCCCAGCTTAAAAGCGAAGACTCGAAAGACCGCATGCTGGCTCTGGCCTCGCTGCGCGATGTGCCCGCAGC
Organism: Phormidium tenue FACHB-1052; assembly: GCF_014696675.1. GTDB lineage: Bacteria > Cyanobacteriota > Cyanobacteriia > Phormidesmidales > Phormidesmidaceae > Nodosilinea > Nodosilinea tenuis_A. Next base: position 19,240 of record NZ_JACJQN010000004.1, on the reverse strand, counting down.
CCAGGCGGCACCGCTGATTCGGCAGGCGCTGCACGACAAAAACCTGCAAATTCGCTCGATGGCGGTGTTTGCCCTGGGCATTAAGCCCGATGAAGAGTCGTACGACATTTTGATCAATCTGCTCACTTCTGACCCTGACTATGGCATTCGCGCTGACGCGGCGGGGGCGCTGGGATATTTGGAAGATCCCCGAGCGTTTGAGACGCTGGTGCGGGCGTTTTACGAAGACACTGACTGGCTGGTGCGCTTTAGTGCGGCGGTTTCTCTCGGCAACCTCAAAGATCCTCGTGCCCACGATGTGCTGATGCAGGCGTTGCAGAGTGACGAGGTTGTGATGCAGCAGGCGGCGATCGCAGCTGTCGGCGAGATTGGCGACCTAGAAGCGGTCGACGAAATCCTCAAGTTTGCCCAGTCGGAAGACTGGCTGGTGCGCCAGCGCTTGGCTGAGGCGCTGGGCTATCTGCCTACGCCAAAAACTGAGCCAGCCCTGCGCTATCTCGAAAAAGACTCTCAGTTTCAGGTGGCTGAGTCGGCGCGAATTTCGCTCACCCGACTGCACAAGCGTAAGGACGGTTAGCGCCCATCAATACTGCTGAGTCAACCTGACTTAACACGGTGTGCAATTGGCAATTTGCCCTTTGAAACCATCACACAGTTGTGCCACTTTGCTTTGCATCGGCCTGTGTAAGCTAAACAGCTGTGCCACTTTGCTTTACATCGGCCTGTGTAAGCTAAACAGCTGTGCCACTTTGCTTTGCATCGGCTTGTGTAAGCTAAACAGCTGTGCCACTTTGCTTTGCATCGGCTTGTGTAAGCTAAACAGCTGTGCCACTTTGCTTTGCATCGGCTTGTGTAAGCTAAACAGCTGTGCCACTTTGCTTTGCATCGGCTTGTGTAAGCTAAACAGCTGTGCCACTTTGCTTTGCATCGGCTTGTGTAAGCTAAACAGCTGTGCCACTTTGCTTTGCATCGATCGCTGTTTGTTAAACGGGCTGCTCGATGTGTCAAGTTGCGATCGCAGCCCCCGACGGCAATGGGTAAGCCATCGGAGGCAGGGGGTTTACTCAATCAGCACGGTTTTGGTGGCGATCGCCATCCAGACTGTTCCTGTTGGGGAGCTTGCACCGCTGGTGGGCGGCACGGGGATGGGGTCGCTCCAGTCGTTGGGGTCGGTGTAGCCGAGAGCGTGGAGGATTTTGATGGTGCGATCGATGCCTGCGAGGCTGCCGTAGAGCATGTGGCGCACCCGCTCTGGGCGAATTTGGGGGGTGCTGGATGAAGACGGCGGAAGATTGGATGCGCCGCTGGCATCGGGTTCGAGATATTCAAACATCGGTTCTGTTTCCTTGTATTGGGTACGGAAGAAACAGAACGCGAAAACCCCAGCCACCCGCAGCTGAAGTGCAAACTGTGGGGGCTAGGGTACGATGAGCCTAGCCTCGCAATCTGCCGTCTAGATTTGCGGGGTTAGCTGTCTGTTGGTGTTACCAGCACCTTCAGACAGCGCCAAGATTTTCGAGTTCTGCGTAAGCACCGCTCTGCTGAACGGCTTAACGAAAGAGAATACTGATACAACCGCTCCTCGTCAACCGTAGAGTAGAGTTGGCTAGCGAAGGTGAAGGTGAAAGATTGCATTCTGCCAGTTGAAAACAGATGATCTCGCTTAACCCTGGCATTAACTCATCAGAACAAACGAACCACCACTCAAGCGGGTCTCCTGCTCGATACACAAGCTCGATGCAGGCAAGAACTAATTTATCATTCCAGGCAAATTGGGATTCAGGCTTGCGTAAGTCACAGATAGAGAACAGCAAGATTAGCTACAAATTCCTGAAATCTAGAGCATTTGCACAAACTCGTCCATCAAAGCTTGAGCCATTATTCCGCAAGAGATACGATAGACTTGCAGGGTGTTTTCATATCTTGTAAGATATAGTTGTCTTGATCCGAAATAAGGTCTTGGGGTATGACAGTAAGCACGAGTTATATTCAGCGATTGCAGGCTTGGATTAAGGCTGAGGCTAAGAGGTGCGCTGAAAAAGAAGGTACAGGAGACGGAGTTAATGCATTTGGGCGGGAAACACATCTCAAACTCAGTCAATATGGCCTTAGGGGATTCACAGGTGCTCAAATATCGAGATGGATCAGAGGGGAGGTCACTCAAGAGATCAAACCTCACACTTTGAGGCGATTTGGGCTGTTGCGAGGGTTATCCAAAGACCCTGAAGAGGCTGAATGGCTTGCTAGAGAGTGGCTTGAAGGGCGTAGTAATCAAGAATTCGCAGATGTAAACCCAACCACCTTATCCCTTCTCCCTCTTCAAAGAGAAGGAGTAGATTGCAATCTGGAAAGTCTGACTCCTGTGGAACTAGTACAAATTGCAAGCCGTATTGTTGAGCGTCTGGGGCAACTAGCCTCGGCTAAGGCATTATCAAGCAGCAATGATCATGATCCTGCACCGGAACCTAATCCTTTGACCCATATGATTATCGGATTCATGCAAACTAATGATATGAGTCTAGATGAGTTAGCTCAAAGATTAAGTGTGCCCCCTGTTAGGGCAAAAGAAATTATTACAGGACATTTAATGACCCATGAAGAATGTGTTATGGCAGCTAAATTTATTAGGTTACCCGTTCAAACTTTAATGGATTTAGGAGGAGGCTAATCCTTGCTACAGCTAAATTCATTTTGAGCTTCCACTTGCGAAGCCTGTGGAAGGAAGTCAATAAGCCTATTAGCTGGACGATTGTCGTTACGCCAGATTTAGGAGGTGGTGGCAGTGCGATCGCAAATCTCGTGTAGGTTGGGTTGACGAAGGAAACCTAACAATCCCAGAAAGATTTTGCTCTCAACCCACTGTGGTATTGCATAGTGCTAGATTAACGGTGGCTGTTGGGTTAAGCTAGCTCAACCCAATCTACTAACTTTTTGTATGGCTTCTTATTTATTCTTAGTTAGAAAATGAATAAAGAATTTCCCAAAATTCGTAAGCTAGTCTTGAGTCGTGGCATGTGTTTTGGCAGTTGCCCTGTTTATGATGTGACTGTTTTTGAAGACGGTAGTGTTGAGTGGCTTGGCGAGGATTTTGTAGAAGTCGTTGGTTTTGCTTCATGGTCTATACCAATTTCTCGAATAATTGAGATTGAAAAGGCTCTAAATCACGCTAGCTTTCAAGCTCTTAATGATTCTTACAGTGAATATGGGATGACGTGCCAGGCTTCCTGTGATCTTCAAGTGGAGTATCAAGATGGCTTTGTTAAATCAGTGCATCATTACCATGGTGATTTTTCGGCACCAGAAGCATTGAGACGTTTAGAAAATAAACTTGATAAGTTAATTGAAACAGCTTTCTACATTGGCCGTAACAGCGATAAAGAACTATAGTGCGATCGCACCCCTCCTGTAAGTTGAATTGACGAAAGAAACCCAACAATCCTAGTACCATAGATTGGCTAGCCCGCTAGCAGAACCCGAAGAAACTTAGTTTAGTGTTAGATTTTCTCCCCTGGAGATGCTACGCGAATACTGCGTTCCACCCAAACTACCTTTTGCTTGCTTACAGGTTAAACTGAGCGTAGACAAGTAGTATCCTCATCAATGCCTACGGTTCTCCAAGTCGGCCCCTACAGCTTCATCTTCTTCAGCTCTGACAGAGGTGAACCCGCTCACATTCACGTTAAGCGCGATCGGCAGTTGGTTAAGTTTTGGCTGAATCCTGTTTCTTTAACTAAAAACCGAGGATTCAAAGATCACGAACTAAACGATATTTCTCAGCTTGTAGAGGAGCACCAACAAACATTATTGGAGGCATGGCATGACTACTTTGGTACTTGAGACAGAGCCCCTCGCAGCACAGATCAGAATAACAGACGAAAGATTAATTGTAGATTTAGTAGATGGACGAAGCTTAGTAGTTCCTCTATCTTGGTATCCCCGTTTACTCCATGCTTCTCAGGAAGAACGGCAAAACTGGCAACTTTTAGGCGATGGTTACGCCATTGAATGGGTCGATTTAGACGAACATATTGGCATTGAAGGTCTGTTAGCCGGTAGACAGAGTGGCGAAAGCCATCAGTCTTTTGAACGCTGGCTAGCAGCACGAGGCAGTACCTCACATTAGTCTCAAAAAAAGTTGAAAATACAGCCTCAATGTTGAATATTCCACCTCAATAATTTCAACTATGGACTACCGAAACTACATCACCATTGAGCCCAATAAGCGCGGCGACAAACCCTGTGTACGCGGCTTACGTATCACCGTCTATGAAGTGCTTGAATACTTAGCTTCCGAGATGACCGAAGCCGAAATTCTCGATGACTTTCCCGACCTAACGCGAGAAGCTCTAAAAGCCTGCATTGCCTACGCTGCTGACCGCGAGCGGCGGTTTATGACCGCTCCCCTACCGGCATGAAATTACTTTTTGATGAAAACCTATCGCCCAAACTACCAAATCAATTGTTTATCCTAGATCTAGGAGATGCACACCATCCTCAAGGTACTGAATGCACATAATCCTTGGCGGCACCGGCAACGTTGGTTCAGCCGTAGCACGGGCACTACTCAACCGCCGTGAACCAGTTCTTGTCGTCACTCGCAATCCCTTAAAAGCCGAGGAATTGCGCCGAGACGGAGCCAACGTTGCAGTGGCCGACGTGCACGATATAGAAACGCTGCGGGGTATCTTTCGCCAAGGTCAGCGGTTGTTTTTACTCAACCCACCCGCTGCTCCTTCCCTTGATATGGCTGCTGAAGAGCGACGCAGTTTAGCCGCCATTTTGAGCGCGATCGATGGCGCAGATTTGCAGAAAATCGTAGCCGAATCAACCTACGGAGCCCAACCTGGAGAGCGCATAGGCGACTTAGGCGTGCTTTATGAAATGGAGCAGGCACTAGCCGCCCAACTTGTTCCCACAACGATTATTCGAGCCGCTTACTACATGAGCAACTGGTGCGCATCGCTACAATCAGCGCGCGAACAGGGAATCATACAAACGCTTTTTCCAGCAGATTTCAAATTGCCGATGGTTGCTCCATCAGATATCGGTGAGGTCGCAGCTCGTCTCATGACTGAACCGATCGAGCAGACAGGGCTGCATTATGTTGAAGGCCCCGATCGCTACTCGTCTCAAGATGTAGCCACTGCATTTGCGACAGCACTGGGTCGTCCCGTTGCTGCTGAATCGATTCCTCGCGACCAATGGTTAGTGATGTTCAAAAATATCGGCTTCTCAAACGAAGCCGCCGAATCTTTCGCTAACATGACAGCAGCAACCCTCGATGAGACATTCCCAGATGTAGACTCTGTCGAACGGGGGCCAACCTCACTGCATAATTATCTCTCGCAGGTGGTGCAATCAAGCGATCGTAGGTAAAGCTATTAAAAGTGCGATCGCAGATCTCTTGTAGGTTGGGTTGACGAAGGAAACCCAACAATCCTAAAAAGAATTTAATTATATTCCCCAGGAAGAACGGTTTTTACAACGGTAACTCCGCCAAAATTCTTTCCTGACATTCTCAGTAATTCATCACCTGAAAATTCAAAACCAAGTTTTAGTGCTATTCGTGCAACATCATCTGCAGTAGATGCTGCGAGCACCTCGTTTTTAAGTGCAGGTTCAGACTTCATTTTCTTTAAAAATGCCTCAAGCTGATCTAAAGCCATGTTTAAAATTCCTATTCTTATTGGCTGCTTATCTGTTAAAAAGGGAAACCATTACAGGCTTCAAGCAGATTCTACTATCCTTTCAAGATATCGACAATGAGCAGAACTCTCAATTGTAAAGTTCTTTGTTGAGCTTGTCGGTTGGGTGAAGCGCAAGCGAAACCCAACTCCCCTAATAGTTTTCTTGCCCAACCACCTGCCCTAAGTACCTCACCTCCGAGATGACCAAAGCCGAAATTCTCGATAACTTTTCCGACCTGACGCCAGAAGGCATTAAAGGCCTGCATTGCCTATGTCGCCGATCGCGAGCGTTGGTTTATGACCGCACCTTTATCGTCATGAAATTACTTTTTGATGAAAACCTATCGCCCAAATTGCCAAATCGCTTGAGCGACCTTTTCGCAAATTCGCTTCATGGGCGAGATGCAGACATGAAAGCAACAAACGTCTGAAGCCGCTAGAATTTCCTTGACCCGACTGCGCAAACAGCGGTCAGCACCCTACTTTGTTAGAGCACTATGGCTACGCTCTCCCTACCCCGATTTCAGTTTCGGCCCCTGGGCTATCGGCGATCGCGGCGGTTGCTAGGGGCCGTAGGTGGAGTTGCGATCGCCCTCACCACCGCCATCGCCGCCCCCGCCCCCGCCGCCCAAAACCCGGTGATTCAGGTTGGCATTGTGCAGCGCTTTGGCGAAAATCTGCAGGACCGCATCACCCTCGAAGCCCTGCCTGGCGAGCAGCTCACCCTCAGCTTTGACACCCAGGGCCAGCCCCAAACCGTCACCACCAGCCGGGTTGTGATCGGCCTGACCCCCGAGCAACTGCCCGAAGCCACCCTGGGCGAGCGCGTCGTGCTCAGCAACCACCGCAGCTTTGAGACCGCCGAATACAGTGCTCAGCAGTGGCGCGATCGCGGCATTGAGCCCGAGATCGCCCAGCCTGGCAGTTGGGAAGTGTGGGCCAACCGCGAAACCTACGACAGCCCCCTGGTGCGCCGCCTGCTGGTCAAAAACCTGCAAGCCCAGGGGTTTACCGAGGTCTTTCTCGACAGCGAAGTGGTAGGCCAAATTCCCCGCACCTACTTTGAAGCCAACGGCTATCGCTACGGTCGCGATGCCCTCGACATTCGCGCCAGCGGTGGGCGGGTGCGGGTGACCCAGCCCGGCGAGCCCCCCGTCACCCGCGTCTACGGCGGCACCCTGCGAGTGCAGCCCAACACCTACGGCACCTACACCCTGGTCAACAGCGTGCCGATCGAAACCTACCTGCGCGGCGTGGTGCCCCACGAGATTGGGGCCGGTGCCCCGGTGCCCGCCATTCAGGCCCAGGCGGTGCTGGCTCGCACCTATGCCCTGCGCAACCTGCGCCGCTTTGCGATCGATGACTACGAACTCTGTGCCGATACCCAATGCCAGGTCTATCGGGGCCTGACCGGCACCGCGCAGGTGACCGACCAGGCCATCACCTCCACCCAGGGGCAAGTGCTCACCTACCAAAACGAGCTGGTGGATGCGCTGTATTCTTCTACCTCGGGCGGAGTCACCGCTGCCTTTAGCGACGTGTGGGAAGGCCCCGATCGCCCCTACCTGCGCCCTGTGGTCGATACTGTCAATGGCCTGTGGGATATCAACCGGTATCCCCTCAGCTCCGAGGAAGCGATTCGCGCCTTTATCGCCATTGACAAAGGCTTTAACGAAGACACCTGGCAACTATTTCGCTGGCGCAACGAGGGCACCCTCAGCGAGATTACGGCAGATCTCAAGAGCTATCTAGGGCGGCGGCAGCATCCGCTGGCGGGGTTTACCCAGGTGCGATCGCTGCGGGTCTCCGAACGAGCCAACTCGGGCCGGGTGCAAGCGATCGACATCGAAACCGACCTGGGCGTGGTGCAGCTCAAAAAAGACGAAATTGTGCGAGTGCTCAGCCCCCCCCGCAGCCTGCTCTTTTACCTGGAGCCGATGTACACCGCCGGAGCCGATGGCGCTGCTGGACAACTCAGCGGCTATCGCTTTGTCGGCGGCGGCTGGGGTCACGCCGTGGGCCTGAGCCAGGCAGGCTCCTATCGACTGGGCAACCTGGGCTGGGCCTATCCTCGCATTCTTCAGTTCTACTACCCCGGCACCACGTTGCAGCCAATCGGTGAAAATCTGACCTTTTGGCGAGAGCCGAGCTGAGTCGGCATGGGTGATGGGGCGGGGGCAAAGTAGCGTGGGTCAGTGCCAAAGCTTCAGACCTGGCCACCCATTCCCAGCCCCACGTTCCCAAAAGCGAGAAAAAGAATCCCGATGGGGATTGGTGACGATTGCTTGCAGGCTAGAACGTTTCGGGAATCCTGGGTTTGACCTTGTAGTCACTATCGGATTCCTTCGCTACCAAATGCCTGCACTGTTGGATAAGCTGCTTCATTTTGCCGTGGGCATTGCTACCGGCGTTGTTTTTTGGTGGGTACTAGAGCGCAATCACCGGAACGCAGCGGCAACGATCAACCCCATCTGCTTTCTAGTCATGGTGGTCTGGGGGGCCAGCGGCCTGTTTTTCTTTCGCAAGCTGGGGGTGCCGCTGCTCAGCGGTACCTTCTTTTACATGGCCTTTCCCGATTGGGATATTCCCCTCTACAAGGCCACCGGGCTGCGATTTCTCATCCACCGCAGCTGGCTGTTCCATTCGGTGCTGATACCTGTGGCCGGGCTGGGCGGCTGGCTATGGTTGGCCTCGCGGCTGGCCCTATCAACCTGGCAAAAAACGGTGGCCAATCTACTGCGCGATGGGGCGATGGGGCTTTCGGTGGGCATCAGTGCCCATTTAATTTGGGATGCTCTGTTGTCCTCCACCCGCCGGGGTTTCTACATCCACGGGTTTAGCGGGCCAGCGTCCTACGGGTGGCTACTGCTCAACCTGGTGATTGGCCTGGGGGTGCCCCTGGTCATAGCCTGGGGGCTAGGGCAATCGGGGAGACCGATCGCAGACTAGCGAAGTTTGACATTTTAACTGTACTGACGAGGTTAACTATGCGGCTGCTAACGCCCCTGCTTGGGTTTGCGCTAATGATTTTGGGGATTTACTTTTTGGGTAAGAATATTTTCTTTACGACGTCAGCCTATCCCTGGTGGCGCAGTATTGCGGCTGATTTATCGGTGCTGTCGCTAGCGGTTGGGGTATTTATGCTGGTGTGCTTGCCCTCTGGGGCAAAGGCGGTGGGCTGGGTGGCGATCGCCTTCGGCATTATCTGTGTCTTTGCCAGCAGCCGCGCCATTCTCAACCCCACCAGCCTGTGGCAGTTTCTAGTATCGCTACTATGCATGGGCTATGGCTACCAAATGTTGACGACCCGCAGACTACCGTTTTGAAAACAGTAGCTGCCATCCCTCAGCCCAAGACATCTCGCAGCAGTTGGCGGTGCTGGCTGACAGAGGTCAGAGTGTTGGCGGTCATCAATCCACAGGCGGCTACTGCTGGTAGACCGATGCCGGGGAAAGTAGAACCGCCCACACAGAGCAGCCCCTCCAGCGGAGTCTTTGGCCCTGGAAAAAGGCCATTCTCAACCGAGATCGCGGGGCCGTAGCTGCCCCGGTGGCAGCGCAAAAAGCGTTCGTGGGTGAGGGGAGTGCCGACCAGTTCTACCTCTACCCGGTGGCGCACATCGGGGATGATGCGCTCCAGAGCCTGCCAGAGGGGCTTTGCCCGTTCTGCTTTGAGCTGGGTATAGGCGGGGGTGCGGCGATCGCACCCCTGCCAAATTTCATAGGGCTCAGTGGCGGGGGTGTAAACGTGGATGGTGTGCTTGCCCGGCGGAGCCAGGGACGGGTCGAGCACCGTGGGAATCGACATGACAATGAGATTTTGCGGAGCGTCAATGCCCCGTTCCCAATCTTCCACAGTGATGTAGTGGCAAGCTAAATCGGGGGGTAGTCCTTCACCGTCAATGCCCAGGTGTAGATGCAGAAAGCTGGGGCACTCGGGGGTGGCCTGGCGTGCTTCTACGAATGTCTTTGGCAAGGCTCCATCGGGTACTAGCTTCAGCGTGTCCCAAATGGAGGCGTTGGAGATGACGGTGCCGGCACTGAGAACTTCTCCAGAGCGGAGAGTAACTCCTGAAGCGCGATCGCCCTCCACCAAAATTTCCTTGACGTGAGCGCCCAGCCGCAGGGTGCCGCCATACTTCTCTAGACCGCGCACCAGGGCATTGACTAGAGCCGCGCTGCCGCCGATAGAATAGTCGAGCGTTACGCCCGGACGATACCACTCGGCAAACATAAAGGCCATTTCGGCGGTGCTGGTGCCCTCGGCGGGCAGGCCTGAGAGCAAAAAGCACAGCATGTTCATCCAGTGGCGAATGAAGGGGTCGCGGATGGTGCGATCGAGCACGGTGCTGAAGGGTTTGCTGGACTGGGTAAACGCTGGAGCATTTCGCAGCAGTTCCCAAGCGTAGGGAGCGACGGTTTGCACTGCACCCAGATCTAACCTGAGAGCGGCGGGGGGTAGGGCTGTGGCCGCTTTGCCCAGGGGCACCATCACTTTTTGCAGGCTCCGCCATTCTTTGACAGCGGTTTCGCCCCGCAGTCTACGCAGCACGTCGGCGAACTGATCGTTGCCCACGGTGGTGTCAAAGTCGCCCTCGGGAATGCGTACGCCCCAGGTGTTGTAATTGGCCCAGGTAATGCTGTCGCCTTCGCCCACCGCATCGAGCACGTGGCGCAGCGGGTTGGTAGAAGCCCGGTACGACAGGCCCGAGTAAAGCGATGGCCCCGAGTCGAAAATAAACCCCTGGCGCTCAAAGCCGTGGGCCGCCCCACCTGCAATGGAATGGCTTTCGCAGACAGTGACGCGATAGCCATAGCGGGCCAGCAGCGCCCCGCAGCAGAGGCCACCAATGCCGCTGCCGATCACAATGACATCGGTGTTTTTGATGGAGGGCATTGCCCCTAGCTCCCGGTGTAGCCCTGGATATTCTCGGGGCGAAACTTGCGCAGAATGGGGGTCGCCTGGCGCACTACCGCCTCGGAGCCGCGCACTACCACCAAAAATTTGCCGTCGTCAAGCCGGTTGCGGTACGAGAGGGCATCGCCACTGCCGAGAATGCCCATGCCGCCGCCAATAAAGTAGGCCCCCATCGACCCGCCGATCGCTCCCAGCAAACCGCCGATGATCTGGTTGCCCAACCGCCCCGTAAAGGCAAAGGTATCTAGCCCAGTAATGATGTTGAACATAAACCCGGCGGCAAAACCAAAGGGCACTAGCCACACCATCATCAGGCGAATCTGTTTCCAGGCCTGGTCGGCGGGGTCGATCAGCCCATACTCGTCGGCGCTTTTAAAGCCTTTGCCCAAGATGTCAAAGTTGTCCCTGGGCAGACTGGCTTCCTCAAGGGCGTTGTAGGCTTCTTCGGCTTTGATGCGATTGTCTAAAACAGCGACCAGGTAGTTCATTTCCAGAAGGCAATGGGGCAAAGACAGTGGGGTGTGAACCCAATAGTTATTATGCCGCGTTGGCGTTCATCCCTTAGGGGCTTGGCCAACACCCCGGCTAAACCTGCCCCCCCGGACATACCGTAGACCATTGGTCTAGGTTGGCCCTGGCCTCAATGAACCCGGCCAGCTCGCCCCGGTAGGCAATCAGCCGAGCGCGATCGGCGGAGGTGGGCGGCACCAGCACCACCAGGCGATCGACCGAGGCGGCGGCACAGGCCCAGTCGCTAGCTTCCACCGCAGCGGCTAGGGTGGCTTGGCGCTGCACGATTTCGGCCTGTTTGGCGGCCTCGGCCCGCTCTTGGGCGATGTAGGTTTGCATATTGCGAATGCCAGCGGTGGCGTAGCGATCGCCCGGTCGAAACGTCAGCGCCCGGCGAAAGTTGATCAGTGCCGTGTGGTAGTCTCCCAGCTCAGCGGCGGAGTAGCCGGCCAGCATGGCATAGCGGTAGGACTGCGATCGCGTCTGTTTGAGGCGGCTATCCAAGCCCGATGCCGTTACTGTTGGTGTCTCTGCCAAGGCTGGCCCTAGCCCGCCAACCACTAGGGTTGCCCCAAGGGCTAAACCCACCGCAATCTTGCCCACAGTCCCCATAGCTGCCATCCTTGTTGCTTACGCTACACGACCGTTTAGGGTAGCGAATTTTTTGCCGGTCGCGGCACCAATCTGTCCTAGGGCTGCGGCGGACGGCTGAGGGCTTTGTGGGCTAGGGAGCCTGCGATCATCGCTACTACGAACAGAACTGGGTTGGCCGACCCTAAGCTCAGGGCGGCGATCGCAGGCCCCGGACAATACCCGCCCAGCCCCCAGCCGATGCCAAATAGGGCCGCGCCCAGCACCAGAGGGCGATCGATATCGCTGCGGGTGGGCACAAAGAATTTGTTGCCCAACAGCGGATGGGGCCGCCGCAGAATAACGCGAAAGCTAATCAGTGTCACCAGCACCGCGCCGCCCATGACAAAGGCTAAGGTAGGATCCCAGCTACCAAAAAGGTCTAGAAAGCCAATCACCCGCTGGGGGTCGATCATTTGCGAAAAGCCCAGGCCCAGGCCAAACAGGAGCCCGGCGACGAGGGTCACTAGGTTTTGGGTCAGGGTGTTGGGGGGGGATGCGTCTTGGGTTGTCATAGCTAGTTCCTCAATATCTCTAAACCCAGCTCAGCAGGTGGCGGGTGATGAATACGGTGACAATGCCAGCGGCCATAAAGGTGAGCACGGCAACCAGCGATCGCCCCGACAGTCGCCCCAGCCCACAGACCCCGTGACCGCTAGTGCAGCCGTTGCCCATGCGAGTGCCAAAGCCCACTAGCAGGCCAGCCACAACCATGGTGGCGGGGGCGAAGGGATAGGTCGGCGTGGGCTGAGGGGCCAGGGCGTATTCGTAGAGCAGGCCGCCCGCTACTAGGCCCAGCAGAAACAGCCAGCGCCAGCTTTCAGCAACGGCAAAGGTAATGGCCCCGTTGACCATGCCGCTAATGCCCACAATGCGCCCGTTGAAGGCCAGCAGCAGTGTAGCGCTGAGGCCAATGAGGATGCCACCAAACAGCCCATACCACCATTCCATGAGCATGGCTCAATCCCTAATTCATTACTTAACGGTATAGCAATATGATTTTGACTTGAGTGAGGTGTTCTGGGCGATCGCGCCTGGTCATTTGACTCTGCCTTGGGAGGTCAAAATCACACTTCAGGCAAAGTAAGCTAACTTAGCGCTATAGATCTATGCCTTCTCCAGCCATGTCTTCGTCTGCCATTACAACGGTTGTGACTATGATGGAGTTCTTGCCTGCGGCCCTGCAAGAACAGGTCGCTGCTCATCTGCGCGAATACATCGCAGACCTGCAAGATGAGCAACGCTGGGAGGCATCGTTTCAAAATTCTCAGAGTAGGTTGATTGCCGCTGCCCAACGGGCAAAGCAAGAAATCGCTGATGGTCAAGCTGCCCCTCTTGACTTTGAGCAGTTGTGAAATCCGAGGCGTTGCCTTCATTTTGGGTTGAATATCGGCGCTTAAACCCCAATATTAGGCAAAGCGCTAGAAAAGCTTATCGACTGTGGGCTGAAAATCCATTTCATCCATCGCTACATTTCAAGTGCATCAATAGCCAGGAAAGCATTTGGTCTGTCAGAGTCACTCGGGGCTACAGGGCGATCGGCATTCTGGATGGTGATACGGTGACTTGGTTCTGGATCGGTAGTCACGACGACTACGAACGCTTCTTTGGCTGAGACACTGCCTCATGTTCAGAAACCGAGTTTAGGCTGGCCGCTCAGCATCGCCGCCTATCAAAACCCAGGCCAGCCCGTACAATTAGAAGACGTATCCATTTTCTCGCACGAGTACCGCTAGTTCATGACTGACGCCGCCGTTTCTACTGCCGCCACCTCCGCCGATATTGCCGCAGCGGTAGAGCAACGGCGCAACTTTGCCATTATTTCTCACCCCGACGCCGGTAAAACGACGCTGACCGAAAAGCTGCTGCTCTACGGAGGCGCTATTCAAGAGGCTGGGGCGGTGAAGGCCAAGCGAGCCCAGCGCAGCGCCACCTCCGACTGGATGGAGCTGGAGCAGCAGCGGGGGATTTCGATCACCTCCACGGTGTTGCAGTTTGCCTACGGCGGCTACACCATCAACCTGCTCGATACGCCGGGCCACCAAGACTTTAGCGAAGACACCTATCGGACGCTGGCCGCCGCTGATAACGCGGTGATGCTCGAAGACGCCGCTAAGGGTCTAGAGCCGCAAACCCTGAAGCTGTTTGAAGTGTGCCGCATGCGATCGCTGCCCATCTTCACCTTCTTCAACAAAATGGATCGCCCCGCCCGCGAACCCCTAGAGCTGCTGGATGAGATTGAGCAGCGGCTGGGGCTGCAAACCTACGCGGTCAACTGGCCGATCGGCATGGGCGATCGCTTCAAAGGCGTATATGACCGTCGCCACCAGCAGATTCACCTGTTTGAGCGCAGCATCCACGGCAAAAAAGCGGCCAAAAACACGGTGCTCGATATTGGCGACCCGCGCATCGAAGATTTGCTCGACCAAGACCTCTACTACCAATTCAAGGAAGAGCTGGAGGTAATCGAAGAAGTCGGCCCAGAGCTAGATCTCGACGCTGTCCACGCCGGGCAGCAGACTCCAGTATTTTTCGGCAGCGCCATGACCAACTTTGGCGTGCAGCTGTTTCTCGACGCGTTTTTGGACTACGCCCTCAAACCCTCGGCCCACAGCAGCACCCTGGGTGAAATTTCCCCCACCAATGAAGACTTCTCGGGGTTTGTGTTTAAGCTCCAGGCGAATATGGACCCCAAACACCGCGATCGCATCGCCTTTGTGCGGGTGTGCTCCGGCAAGTTTGAGAAAGATATGGTGGTGAGTCACGCCCGCAGCGGCAAGTCGGTGCGTCTGTCGCACCCCCAAAAGCTGTTTGGTCAGGGCAGAGAATCCCTCGAAGAAGCCTACCCCGGCGATGTGATTGGTCTGAATAATCCGGGTGTGTTTGCGATCGGCGACACCATCTACCAGGGCAAGCGGCTGGAATACGACGGCATCCCCTGCTTTTCGCCGGAGATCTTTGCCTACCTCAAGAACCCCAACCCCTCTAAGTACAAGCAGTTCCAAAAGGGTGTCTCAGAACTGCGCGAAGAGGGGGCGGTGCAGATCATGTTCTCCGCCGACGAGTCGAAGCGCGACCCCATTCTGGCGGCAGTGGGTCAGCTTCAGCTTGAGGTGGTGCAGTACCGCCTGCAAAACGAGTACAACGTCGAAACCCGCATTGAGCCGCTGCCCTACGCTGTGGCCCGCTGGGTCGATGGCGGCTGGGAAGCTCTCGAAAAAGTGGGCCGACTGTTTAATACCGTCACCGTCAAAGACAGTTGGGATCGCCCAGTGCTCCTGTTTCGCAACGAGTGGAACTGTCAGCAGATTCAGTCTGACCACCCCGAACTCAAGCTCAGTGCGATCGCCCCGGTGGTCTCCGGCAAAGAACCCGAAAGTCTGTAGATCTCAGTTGCGTCTGCTGCCCCTTCGACTTGATTTAGAGGGCAGCAGACCAACAAACCGTCTACAGTAGCGGCGTCACGTCTTCGCCGCAGTCGTCAGCCAGATAAGACAGGGCGCGAAACCGCAGCCCCACTAGCTGCTCATACAGCGGGTTGATTTTGCACATGGGCGGTATGTGCACCAGCTTTTTGTTAAACAGCACTACATCGCGCTCAAAGGGGCACTGGGAGGGAATCAGCTTGCACACAAACCGGGCCAGGCGCGGATCGTGTACTTCGAGCTGGTCGAGCCATTCGCGGGCGGGTTTGAGGGGGTCGATCTTGCCTACCGTTGGGGGGCGTAGCCCGGCGGCAACCTCGTCATTCTCAGGTTTAAGGCTGTAGAGGGTCGATCGCACCGAGGTAAGCACGGTGTCTTGCAGGTTCAGTGCCTGGCACAGCGCCTGGAGCTGCAAGTCTTCTTCTACGGAATACACGCCGTCGGCCAGGGCGACCATGACCGCCATGCGCAAAAAGTTTTCGGCCACTTTGGGGTCAGCGCCAAGCACGCGGGCTACTTCGGCAGGGGCAACAGGGTCAAAGTGCTCAAAATCAAGCTCGGGGGCCAGTTCGTCTGCGGTCATGGTGGCGATTAGCGCCTTTTCGTCGTCGTCAAAGTTGCCGTCGGCCCAGGCCAGGGTGAGCAGCCCCCGAAGCCAAACCTTGATCTGCTCCTGGGTGTAGGGAGACTGAGTAACTGTGGGCATAGATGTTCCTCAAGCGTCAGTGCGATAGTCATGGCGCAGCCTCTTCAGCAAGCACAGGTATGAGACCGCCCTCGTAGAACCATCGCGGTATCAACAGCCCCAAAATTAGGCACACGGGCTGTAGCGCTTTAATCTTAACGCTGCCAATTTAAGACTGCCCTGGCTAGGAATGATTTTCAGCATGGCCCACTACAGACCGACGTTTGGGAATGGGGTTGATCCCCTGGGCTAATTTCACCGGATGATTCCTTATGGGTTCCTTATCGTTTTTGCTTACCCTCGAAGCAGGCTGAGTAGTTTAGTATCTATGCCAAGACCGTCCTCCACGAGGTAGAACCATGAGCAATTACACAACCGCAGAGCTGCAAACCCTGGTCAAGGCCCCAATGATGACTGGGCTTTCGGTGGCCATGGTTGATATGGGCATTGTCTCCACGGCCATTGAAGCGGCGGCGATGTCAAAGCAAATTGCCGGGGCTGCCCAAAAATATCCTGACAATTCCATCATTCAGGCGGCCTTCTCAGAAGAAACCATGAAAAGGGGTGATATCAAGCTCGATAAGCCTGATATCAAGCCCGAGGATGTCAAGTCTGGGGCGATGATCGATAGCGCGATCGCCGACATTAGCGCCGCCCTCACCCTGGTTGAAGGCAAAGCCTCCGCTGAGGAAGTCGCTGAATACAAGCAGTTTATCTACGACTGCGGAGCCGCTGTCGCTGCGGCGGCTGGTGAAGGACTGTTTGGCACTGGCAGCAACAAGGTCAGCCCTGCCGAAGCCGCCGCTTTGGCCAAGTTTAAGGTGCCTCTGGGCCTTTAATATGAGGAGAGGGGTGCGGTGAGTGAAGCGTCTAGTCTGGGGCAGCCCAAAACCGGGAACTGCCTCGGAGTGAATGCCCGGCCAAAATCGCACTGGAGCAAGGGTGCTCGATCAGCACTGGGGACTGTGGTCGAATGTGGGCTTGATTTTGCCAGCTAGACCAAACGCCCCCATCCTTTTTGTTAAAAGATAATTTTTGCTGACGCCAGCTTTATGTTTCTGTGCCAGGGTCAACGATAATCCCCAAGTGGCCCTAGAGCGTTCTAGGGCTTTAACCCTTTGCCTGTTAAGGAGAACGTTATGAGTTTTACCCGCTGGTTGCGGCGGCTAGCGCCCCTGATGGTGTGTTTAGTGCTGCTGGTTAGCGCCTGCACGTCAGCCCCATCTAAATACGACCAGGTGCAAGAAGACACCACTGGTTTTGGCTCTCCTGCGGCGGTCGATAAAAAAGCCGAAAAGGGCGGCACCTTCAACGCTTTTTTCCCGGACAATCAGAGCGGCTACAACGTCATTCCCTACCAAGAGAAGAAAGGGTTTGCCGAATATAAGCTCGAGCAGGATGGCAAGACCGTGGCCATGCTTACCATCAGCGACACCACTAGCGTGCCTGGCTCAGCCGAGAAATATAGCACCGCCACCCAGTCGATCGGCGGCTTTCCGACCGTAGAGCAGGGCAGCACCGCCACTGGGGTGCTGGTGAACGATCGCTACCAGGTCAAAGTGCTCTCTCGCGACTCTTCCTTTACTAAAGAAGACCGGGTGGCCTGGCTACAAAAGTTTGACCTCCAAGGTCTAGCTCAGCTCAAGGGGGCGATTAACCCCGTCGCCAAACCCGCTGCGGCGCTGCCCCAGGCTCCTACCGCTGCTCGACCCAAGGATGGCTTTAAACTGCCCCGGGTGAAACTGCCGAGCCTGTCTCCCAGTCTTCAGCCTGCCTCTTAGGGAGTCAGCAATGCAAACGGCGATGACGACGATCCAGAAACTAGGGCAGACCTAAGGAGTAAGTTGTGAGCAAAAAAATCTACGAGATTGTCGATAAGCTTCCCACCGGGGGCTTGACTGTGCGGGCGCTGAAGACCCTTGATACCTTTGTGCCCGGTCAGTGGAATAACCTGGTGGGCTTTGACAACACCATCAAAACCGTCACGGGCGAGACCGATGAGGCCATGGTGCAGGCGATCGGCGAACGGGCGATCGCTCTCTTCAACGACAAAAAGCAGGGCTACCAGAGCGCCCTCTGGCTCTACGAAACTGTTGACTCAGCCTCCGGGCTGCTAGGAGCCGCGGCGCTAGCCAACCGCATTGGCCAAGACACCTTCTTGGGCTTTCTCAAAAACCTCACCCCTAAGCCCGAAAAAGCGCAAACCATTGACCTGGTGGTGAAGCTGGTGGCCGAGGTGGTCGCCTTCTGCAAAATTAGCGGCATCCCCGGCGACAGCCTGGGCGATTTTCTGACTGCTCTAGGCGACTACAGCAGCGAATCGCTGGTGCGCATGGCTGCCCTGGTCAGCTTCGACGGCATCATTCCCCTGGGGGCCGACTTTTCGACCAAGGCGCTCACTGCCATTAAGGGCATGGGGGCCAGCGACCTGGAAAGCAACCAAACCTTCAAGGGCATCAAAGACGAAATTCCTGGCGGTAACGACAAGGCCAAGCTCTCCTTTATGACCGAGAGCTTTGAATCGACTAAGGGCTGGATGGATCGCCTTGTGACCGACCACAACATCACCCAGAGCAAACTGGTCGATAACCTGGGCGGCTTTATCGAGGGCTCTAAGGGCAAGCTCGACTACCTGGGCGCATTCCTCGACATGTCGGTGAAGTACTACGAGCACACTGGTACCCAAACCCTGGCCCGCCGGTTGATCGAGCGCGCCGTGGCGGAGATCTAGCCCCCTAGCGTAGCTATAGTCTTGCTCCTGATGCCCGGCTGAATTTTCTCAGCCGGGCTTTTTTGCGGCTATCAGCAGCTCTATGCTCTACGCGGAGATCTATGAACCTATTGTTAGGCTGCGAAATAATTGGTAATGATGTAAATGAAATTATCTGTAAATACTTAAGTGTAATTTAGTTTGCGGGTCGCATTGGAATAGTCGCATCCTAGACCAGTCTATCTAGTTTTGAAAGTGGTTTAGCAATGATTCAGAAAAAACAACATACTCAGAGAATTGTGCCGTTTTACTTGGGGGAGCAGCAAGATTCTCAAGGTCGCATGATTCAAGAGATGTGGACTTGGAATTTTGAGGAACTAGAGTGCACCCATGATTTTATCCAGTGGCTATTTCCTTTGCCAGAGAGAAGTGCATTTAACACCGATGCGCCCATTGTCAGTGATGCGGTCATCCAAGCCTTTCAAAACGACTCGATACTACGTCAAAATCTACGGCGATCGCTTACAGTGATGCTCCGGTTTTATGGTTTGCAACGCCAGGAAAGCAGTGAAGGACACGACTTGGAAGGTTAATGTGACATCACTGAGAATCGGATCCAGTATTGAGGGATTCGTCAGGATGAGGGTTGATGATGTGGCCGCTAGTGGGGATACCG
>NZ_JACJQN010000036.1 GCF_014696675.1 Phormidium tenue FACHB-1052 | reverse complement strand
AATAAGGACCTGGCATCGAGCTATTTTGACAAGGGGCAACCCCCTCACTATCTTCGCCGCAGCTGCGTTTCACGACTGAGTTCGGGATGGGTCAGAGTGGGACCACAGCGCCAAAGACACCAGGAAAGCTTAAGAGCTTCAATATTAGGTTGTTTAAGTTCCTTGAAGAACTGAATAGAGAGACGTGAGGCTGCGCACACAGCCATTGTTGAGTTGTTGAAGGACTTGAGTGTGAGGTCAAGCCCTCGGTCTGTTAGTACGCCTCGACTACATCCATTGCTGGACTTCCATCTAGCGCCTATTAACGGGTGGTCTACCCGTGACCTTACTGGCTTATGCCATGGGAACACTCATCTTGAGGTGGGCTTCCCACTTAGATGCTTTCAGCGGTTATCCACTCCGCACTTAGCTACCCTGCGTTTACCGTTGGCACGATAACAGGTACACCAGCGGTGCGTTCTTCCCGGTCCTCTCGTACTAAGGAAGACTCCTCTCAATGTTCCTACGCCTGCACCGGATATGGACCGAACTGTCTCACGACGTTCTGAACCCAGCTCACGTACCGCTTTAATGGGCGAACAGCCCAACCCTTGGGACCGACTACAGCCCCAGGTTGCGATGAGCCGACATCGAGGTGCCAAACCTCCCCGTCGATGTGAACTCTTGGGGGAGATCAGCCTGTTATCCCTAGAGTAACTTTTATCCGTTGAGCGACGGCCCTTCCACGCGGAACCGTCGGATCACTAAGGCCTACTTTCGTACCTGCTCGACTTGTCAGTCTCGCAGTCAAGCTCTCTTATGCCTTTACACTCGATGGCTGATTTCCAACCAGCCTGAGAGAACCTTTGCGCGCCTCCGTTACCATTTAGGAGGCGACCGCCCCAGTCAAACTGCCCACCTGATACTGTCCTCTGCCCGGATAACGGGTCAAAGTTAGAATTCTAGCCTTAATAGAGTGGTATCTCACCAGTGACTCCATAACCCCCACAAGGGCTACTTCATAGTCTCCCACCTATCCTGCGCAATTAAAGCCCGAACCCAATACCAAGCTACAGTAAAGCTTCATAGGGTCTTTCTGTCCGGGTGCAGGTAGTCCGTATCTTCACAGACATTCCTATTTCGCCGAGCCTCTCTCCGAGACAGCTCCCAGATCGTTACGCCTTTCGTGCGGGTCGGAACTTACCCGACAAGGAATTTCGCTACCTTAGGACCGTTATAGTTACGGCCGCCGTTCACCGGGGCTTCAGTCGCTAGCTTCAACTCCGAAGAGCCTGACCAACTTCCTTAACCTTCCGGCACTGGGCAGGCGTCAGCCCCCATACATCGTCTTGCGACTTAGCGGAGACCTGTGTTTTTGGTAAACAGTCGCCTGGGACTCTTCACTGCGACCACCTCTCGGTGGTACCCCTTCTCCCGAAGTTACGGGGCCATTTTGCCGAGTTCCTTAGAGAGAGTTATCTCGCGCCCCTTAGTATACTCTACCTTCCCACCTGTGTCGGTTTAGGGTACGGGCCAATTTGAATTAACGTGGTTCGGGCTTTTCTTGGAAGCCTGACATCAGACACTTCCCCGTCGTAACGGGTCGTACTCGCTCCTCAGCTCAAAACGTTTTCACCGTCTCTCATCACCTCGGAAGCTTAAACCGGTAACCAACATCCGGCTGTCTTAGCCTTCTCCGTCCCCCGCCACAATCCAAATCAGGTACGGAAATATTAATCCGTTGTCCATCGACTACGCCTTTCGGCCTCGCCTTAGGTCCCGACTAACCCTCCGCGGACGAGCCTTCCGGAGGAAACCTTGGGATTTCGGGGTGTAGGATTCTCACCTACATTTTCGCTACTTAAGCCGACATTCTCACTTCTGTACAATCCACGCCTGCTCTCGCTAACGCTTCAACTCATACAGAACGCTCCTCTACCACTTGTATAAATACAAGTCCACAGCTTCGGTAGGATGCTTAGCCCCGTTCATTTTCGGCGCAGGATCGCTTGACCAGTGAGCTATTACGCACTCTTTTAAGGATGGCTGCTTCTAGGCAAACCTCCTGGTTGTCTCTGCAATCCCACCTCCTTTATCACTTAGCATCCATTTGGGGACCTTAGCTGGTGGTCTGGGCTGTTTCCCTTTCGACGATGAAGCTTATCCCCCACCGTCTGACTGGCATTGTGTGCTACGGGTATTCTGAGTTTGACTCGATTTGGTACCGCTCTCGCAGCCCGCACCGAATCAGTGCTTTACCCCCCGTATATAATCAATACCGCTGTGCCTCAACACATTTCGAGGAGAACCAGCTAGCTCCGGGTTCGATTGGCATTTCACCCCTAACCACAGCTCATCCGCTGGCTTTTCAACGCCAGTCGGTTCGGACCTCCACTTGGTATCACCCAAGCTTCATCCTGGCCATGGTTAGATCACCCGGGTTCGGGTCTATAAAATCTGACTATCGCCCTTTTCAGACTCGCTTTCGCTTTGGCTTCGACATTTCCGTCTTAACCTGCCAGACCCTATAAGTCGCCGGCTCATTCTTCAACAGGCACGCTATCACCCGTTTAATCGGGCTCTAACTGCTTGTAGGCTCACGGTTTCATGTTCTATTTCACTCCCCTCCCGGGGTTCTTTTCACCTTTCCCTCGCGGTACTGGTTCACTATCGGTCACGCAGGAGTATTTAGCCTTACGAGGTGGTCCTCGCGGATTCACACGGGATTTCTCGTGCCCCGTGCTACTCGGGATTCAGCTAGTATCGTTAAGTTTTCGACTACAGGACTTTCACCTTCTCTGGTGCATCATTCCAATGCTTCGTCTAACCGCTCGAGTCCATATCGCTGTCCCACAACCCCAGTGGTAAAAACCACTGGTTTAGGCTCTTCCCAGTTCGCTCGCCGCTACTACGGGAATCGAGTTTTCTTTCTCTTCCTACAGCTACTAAGATGTTTCAGTTCGCTGCGTTCGCTCGCGCCACCCTATATATTCAGGTGGCCGTATTTAGGGTTGCCCCATTCGGAAACCTTCGGATCAAAGCCTGCTTCCAGCTCCCCGAAGCGTATCGTCGGTAACCACGTCCTTCTTCGCCTCTGCGTGCCTAGGTATCCACCGTGAGCCCGTTGTAGCTTGACCTTCATTTCATTGGTATCACCCAACAAAATTCACTCTTCTCTCAACGAACTTTGAATGTTCTGTGTGTACTACCTTACACTTCTCTCTTATTCAGTTTTCAAGGTTCTTCGCTAGGCTCTCACCCAGCAGACTATGCCTTGGTCAATCCCAAAACACACTGTGCTGAATTTAATCCATGCTTTCATGGTGGAGGTTAGCGGACTCGAACCGCTGACATCCTGCTTGCAAAGCAGGCGCTCTACCAACTGAGCTAAACCCCCACAAGTGGGCCATCCTGGACTCGAACCAGGGACCTCACCCTTATCAGGGGTGCGCTCTAACCACCTGAGCTAATAGCCCGTGTTTAGTTCCTTATACTCACCCATCTCTGGAGTAGTACAAGAAATAAACCTCAACCATAGTCTAGAAACTCTACTCAAAGCCCTGCTCGACCTAGAGTGACCACTCAATTCTCCTAATAACAATGGTTCGGAGTAATCAAGGGTAGGTCTCCCTAAAAGGAGGTGATCCAGCCACACCTTCCGGTACGGCTACCTTGTTACGACTTCACCCCAGTCATCAGCCCTGCCTTCGGCGCCCTCCTCCGCGAACGGTTAGAGTAACGACTTCGGGCGTGGCCAACTCCCATGGTGTGACGGGCGGTGTGTACAAGGCCCGGGAACGTATTCACCGCAGTATGCTGACCTGCGATTACTAGCGATTCCGCCTTCATGCAGGCGAGTTGCAGCCTGCAATCTGAACTGAGCCACAGTTTATGGGATTTGCTTGCACTCGCGCGCTCGCTGCCCTCTGTCTGTAGCATTGTAGGACGTGTGTAGCCCAAGACGTAAGGGGCATGATGACTTGACGTCGTCCACACCTTCCTCCGTGTTGTCCACGGCAGTCTCTTTAGAGTGCCCAACTTAATGATGGCAACTAAAAACGTGGGTTGCGCTCGTTGCGGGACTTAACCCAACATCTCACGACACGAGCTGACGACAGCCATGCACCACCTGTGTTCACGCTCCCGAAGGCACTCTCTGCTCTCGCAAAGATTCGTGACATGTCAAGCCTTGGTAAGGTTCTTCGCGTTGCATCGAATTAAACCACATCCTCCACCGCTTGTGCGGGCCCCCGTCAATTCCTTTGAGTTTCACACTTGCGTGCGTACTCCCCAGGCGGGATACTTAACGCGTTAGCTACGGTACTGCACGGGTCGATACGTCCAACACCTAGTATCCATCGTTTACAGCTAGGACTACAGGGGTATCTAATCCCTTTCGCTCCCCTAGCTTTCGTCCCTCAGCGTCAGTTGTGGCCCAGTAGAGCGCCTTCGCCACTGGTGTTCTTCCCGATATCTACGCATTTCACCGCTACACCGGGAATTCCCTCTACCCCTACCACACTCTAGCCAACCAGTTTCCATTGCCGATCCACAGTTGAGCTGTGGGCTTTGACAACAGACTTAATTAGCCGCCTGCGGACGCTTTACGCCCAATAATTCCGGATAACGCTTGCCTCCTCCGTCTTACCGCGGCTGCTGGCACGGAGTTAGCCGAGGCTTATTCCTCTGGTACCGTCAGTTCTTCTTCCCAGAGAAAAGAGGTTTACAACCCTAAGGCCTTCGTCCCTCACGCGGCGTTGCTCCGTCAGGCTTTCGCCCATTGCGGAAAATTCCCCACTGCTGCCTCCCGTAGGAGTCTGGGCCGTGTCTCAGTCCCAGTGTGGCTGATCATCCTCTTAGACCAGCTACTGATCGTCGCCTTGGTGAGCCTTTACCCCACCAACTAGCTAATCAGACGCGAGTTCATCCCTAGGCGATATAACATTTCACCTCTCGGCATATGGGGCATTAGCAGTCGTTTCCAACTGTTGTTCCCCTCCTAAGGGCAGATCCTCACGCGTTACTCACCCGTCCGCCACTAACCCCGAAGGGTCCGTTCGACTTGCATGTGTTAAGCACGCCGCCAGCGTTCATCCTGAGCCAGGATCAAACTCTCCATGTTAGTGATTAACTCCAAAAAGCTAATCTCAATTAGTCATTCGTGAAAAATGACCCGAAAAGCATGTCCCGGATACCTCAGTATCCGATTCTGTCTTCCTTCTTGACTCAACCACAGCACAAGTGCTATCGTTAAACCAATTTAATCCTTGACAGGAACCTTGGCTTTGTTTCTAGACTATGTAGTTGTCGAGGTTCGCTAAGCCCTCGGTCAGTCGCGCAGTTCAGCGCGTTTCCCTCAGGCGCTTTATCAATATA
>NZ_JACJQN010000035.1 GCF_014696675.1 Phormidium tenue FACHB-1052 | reverse complement strand
CTCAGTGGGACGAAGACAACGTGCAACAAGTGCTGCGACAGCGGTGCGCGTATCTAAACAATTACTTCTCAAAATGAGTCTCGCAAGACTGGGATGCACCCAATCCAACGGTCTTCTTGCTGGCTATGCTCTTCATCGTAGACAGAAAGTTGTTGAGAGTCGCGAAAGACGCTGGACGCCTGCCGAAACGAAATGCCATGCTTCCGCAGATTAGCAGCCTCTTTTGCAGGATCCCACTCGAAGCTATAGCGCAAGGTAGAAAGCCCATATTCATTAGTTTACTTGTACCATGACAAGGTATGCTGCTGACTCAGCAGAGCAGGTTTACATAACCTAAGTTGTGGTCTGGAGATATTGCTCAAACTCTCGCAGGGCAACGCTAGAGCCTGCTGCCCAGGCTCGCTCAACATACTGCGGCAGTAGAGCTTTCACGTCTACGGTGGGGAATGCGAGGCTGGTGGGGCGATCGCCGTAGCCCGATTCGGTTAAGACATAGAGATTTAGCTGTCCCTGGCGGTAGATCCAGACCTCTGGCACGGCCAGCATTTGATATACCTCTAGCTCAGTCACCGAGGTGAGATCCATTTCGATCGCGAGGTCAGGCGGTGGATCAGTGGTTAGATCAATGCGCTCTTTACCTAAAACGGCCTGCCAGTTTTGAATGTAGAAGCAAGCATCGGGTTCGGCTCCGGCTTCTCGTAGGCGTTTTAGAGTCACGGGGTGGGAGCTATCCCAGTCGCGCCCCTGGTGGCGTAGCAATGCTTTAACCAGATCAACCAGGGTATCTATGCGTCTGCCGTGGCCTGCCATGGGAGCCATAAGCGAAATCTGTTGGGTGTGGGCGTTGAAGCGAATTTTGATGGCGGCATCGTCGCGACGGCTGGCGAGCAGGGTCTCGTAGTCGTCCCAGGTTTGGTAGTGGAGGGTGACGGTGCTGCCGGGGGGCAGTTGAATGCGCTCTGGGCTGACGGTGAGCATGGTGCTTTAGTTGGGCGGGGGATAGTGCGATCGTAGTGCAGGATTAAAGCGCTTTGGGCTTTTGATGAGTGAGCACCTATAGTCCGTCAGCTAATAACAATGAAAGAAACCGGCTTAAATGTTAAAGCAATTTGCTCGACGATTTGAGTTTCTATCTTTTTTTTGAGCAGAAAGGCCAAAGTTTAAGGTTGAAGATTGAAAGATAAAAATTGAAGGTCGATCATTCTTTCAAAATTGACCAAGACTGATTTCAATAGAATTATTTGAATGTCCTGGATAAATTGCCTGGTCTTCTATAACAGCTTTGACTGCATCAGATTTAGCTAAAGCATTGATACCAGCAGCAGTAATTTCAATTGGAATAGAACCTAATAGATCAGGGTGCTCAACCAAAGGGTGTCCGTCAAAGAGTTTGATAATTCCGTCAATAGTTTCTAGAGACTGCTCTGCTGATTCTTGTAAGGCTTTCATATTAGCTTGGCGTTCTACACGGGATGGATGCTTTCCTGTGTTGTTTTCAGGTTCATTAACTTTTAGCAAGACGATAGCGCGCACTTTTTCTTGAGGTTCAAGCTGAGTTAATCGAGCGGCAAACTCAGGACTGATTTTACTCTGGTTATTTACACTGCGCTCAGACATCATGCTCGTACCTGGTTTAAGGTTAGGCAAGGGCTTTGAGTGCTTCAATGGGTTGAATTAACCCATATCCCCAACGATTGCAAGGTCGAAGGTCTTTACCATCCGGATGACTAGCTGTTTCTTTGAGTACTTCTATGATATCGGTTACAGGAGCTGTTGGTTTGGCTGCCATCAATAAGGCAGCAACTCCAGCCACATGAGGCGTTGCCATCGAAGTGCCATCCATAAAGTTGTATTCAAAAGTTCCGTTAGAGCGTTTTGTGGGAGGAATACAGGAGTATATTTGGGCACC
This sequence comes from Phormidium tenue FACHB-1052, assembly GCF_014696675.1. Taxonomy (GTDB): domain Bacteria; phylum Cyanobacteriota; class Cyanobacteriia; order Phormidesmidales; family Phormidesmidaceae; genus Nodosilinea; species Nodosilinea tenuis_A. The sequence continues at coordinate 4,336 of NZ_JACJQN010000035.1, read as the reverse complement.
AGGTGCAACTACATCTGGTTTGGTCACTAAAGCACCAGGCTCTTTGCCTGGAAACACCAAACTAGCACCGCTGCTAAAGAACGCAACATCTACGCCATCTGACGCAGTTTTTTCAATACCTCCAATAGAAAACGCATTGTGAGTGTTACCAGGAGAACTGCTGTTACCGTGGTTTTCATTGCCGATCGCCACAACAGGCAAAATTCCATATTGATTGAGTAGAATATTCAAAACTTCAGCAAACAGCGGTTCGTAATAGTTCATGCCGAGAGACATATTGATAATGTCTACTCCTTGCTCAATCGCCCAGGAGATTCCTTCCATCAAAGTTCGGAGGGTGGTGTCACCAATCAGAACGCCTGCTACTAAGAGATTAGCTTGGGGAGCTACACCAATCGATACGCCGTTGGAGTCTTGCCCACCTACAATCGTGCCGCAAACGTGGGTACCGTGTTGCCCGCAATCAAATGTGGGGTTTGCCTTGATACGCCGCCCTAATGGATCGATGACAATAAATTCTTTGACGCGATCATTCAAGGCTGGATGGGCACCGTACACACCTGTATCCAGCACAGCGACATTGATGTCTTTACCTTTGGTAGCTTCCCACACTGTGGGTATCTCCAGTTGTTTCAAGCCCCAAGTCAGCCCGTCTTTTTGCTCTTGTTGAATTAGTGCCTCATATTCAACTTTTCTAGGCTGAATTAGGTGAATCCTTTGATTAGGCAGAACTGCAACAACATCAGGCTGTTCTGCCAATGCTTCCAGGGTTTTACGGGTAACTTCAACAGTCATAACGGGCAAAGTGCCAGAACCAATAGTGGAAGTTTTTAGAGGTTGTGCAGCATAACCTAAGTCACGGCTAGCTTCCTGATAATGGGCTAGCATTTTCTGCTCAAATGCTTTTATTGCTGCTTGCTCTTTGACTCCATCCAATCGTCGTTTAAGTTCCCGTAAGCGACCACGTAAATGTAATCCTTCAATAGGAGGTGCTTGATAAATGACGATCGCGTCCCGTTTGTCATCCTCACCACTATCGGCAAGAAAAGGCTCAAATGCGGGGGATATTTTGGATTTGGTACTCAAGATAATTTACTTCCGTTTACGTTTGGGCTGAGTAGGCATAATTTTTACTGAAGACTTCGATCTACGATAATGATTTTCTGCTGTTTTTCCATCTTCGAGTAAACTTGCCCATTGGTTCAAAGCACTGATGGCACTTTCTTGAACATCCATAGGTCCTTCTTTCACTTCTATGGTCGCCAAGTGAACAGCCAATTTTTTTACAAGGGAGACAAACTCTTGCTTCTCTTCAAGACTCCAATATGAAGTCGATATTTCAAAAATCTCTTCCTTTAAAAAACTACTAATACTATGTAAAGAAGACCAAGAAAGATTGTCTGCACTAAGAAACACTTGAATTATTTGGTGGAGGCACGCGTTAAGTCCTTTCAACTTTGATCGCTTGAAATTACTACGTTCTAACCCAATAAGAGCAACTTCTGCTTGAGAGAAATAAACTTCTTCGCTTCTGCCAAAGGTGGGGCCTAAAGAACTATATAAAGCTTTATTCTTTGCTATATCTTCTAGTATTTCATCAGGAGCAAATCTATGAATTAGATAGATTAGGTCAGCAATCTGGATAGAGGTCATATTTCTCCATGATTGGAGTCGATTCACTAAGGTAGACACCTCCAGCAAGTTAGGGTGCTCGCTCAACCATATAAGGGATTCACTAATGCCAATGTCACTTTGAATCATACCAATTAAGGTGTTGGCTACAGGCGTAACTTCTTCTGTTGGAAAGCGACTTAAAGGCTGTGCTTCCCACGCTCCTGGTGCTACTGCTACTCGTTCCAAGACCCTCCGTCGCAGGTCCTTGTCTTGAGCCAACTCAGAGCCAGCAGAGAGATAGACTTCCGTCAACACCTCTCCTAATGACCTTGTATCTGTTTGAACGATCAATTGTTCAATCAAATTTCGCACGGCAGGTGTTGTTGCTAGACCAGAGTAGAGGGCGATCACTTCTTTCCAGCGTCCATCATCATTTTCTCGCACTAATTGGGTAGCATCAACGTCAAGTTGATTCCCCTCATGAATTCCCCTTGCTGCCAAATATTCCTGAAAGGTCAGATGAGCAAACCCAAAGACATCAGGGCGACGTTCCAGTAAAAGTCCAGTTCGATAGCGAATGTGTTCCAGTAATTTAGTTGCCCGTTCTGAATCATCTAAAACTTTAGTAAACGTTGCCAATACCTCACTGGCACTGCATTCAGCCAGACCTTCTAACTGCATCGTTAGAGCCAGTTCCCGACAGGTTCGTAACTTTTCATCAAAACCGAATTCTGAGTGAATGCCACGCCGTTGATCCCAGTTATGCAGCAATCCTTCTACGCAGAGACGATACAGCAACGCCCGATCCTCAGGTAAACTACCACCCTCAAAGTAGTTGACCAAGCAGATCGCAGATAACATCAGCGGATTACGAGCCAGATCGCGGATGTATGGATGTTCCTGAAATCCCTCCACAATTCTCTTGCCATCCTGTTCACCCTCCCGCCGTGCCTCATCCTCCGATTCGTTCCGCGCTAGACGAACTGCTGTACACCAATGGCACGTATAGTCCCGAATTTGAGCGGTGTTGAAATCTAATAGATCGCATTCGGCAAATTTGCCTATGCGAAGCAGACCAGGGGGATAACCCACAGGGCGAGAAGAGATTAGATAGTGGCATTTCGGATATAGTTTCAGTAGCCTAAACAACCAAGGAAACAAAAACTTATCCCGTAACTCTGGTTCGGTTTCATCTAGTCCATCCAGCATAAACAGAACGCGACCTGCCTTCATCTGCCGTTCAATCCATCCTTTCGGCATTAGATCCGCTCGGTCTTTACTAGCAGTTGCTTTCTCAATTAAGGCCGCCCCTTGGGGTAAGTTCAGCAGATCAAGTTGCCGCACTCGCAACAGCAAAGGAATAGCTTGCTGATCCCCTAAGATAAATTGTTCTTCCACCGATGCCAGCTGCACCTGTAGCCACTCAAAGAATGTAGATTTGCCAGAACCGGGCAACCCCACAATCACAGTACGAGCGGATCGTCTCACCTGCTCAAGTATGGTAGGAGGTAATTCATCTACTTGTTCGTGGTTTTCAATCCCTACTCGCTGGATTCTCCCATGCCGACTGTTGCGATCTCCGTATGATTTACGCGCTGCTGCTAAATCCATTAAAGAAATAGATAGATTTTTCTCTGTGTCCTTTGCTACGTTAGAAAGCTTTCGCTTCACTACACGAGGCATTACGAATAGCTCACGCAAATCCACATCTAGTTTGGTGGTCATTCGTACTGTGCCAGCCTCAACCTTGTGAAAGCGTTGCAGCAGATAGTCCCGGTACTGAATTTCATAGCTTTCATCGGCTCCAGCCTGACCCGACCGCCCTAAAGCATCAATCTGGCTGCTGATTTCATTCAATCGATTTACTACTCGTCGCGGCAATTCAAAAGTGCTGGAGAAGTTGAGCTTTTGCCACTCTGCCATAACCGGTCCTACCTGAGTCAAGACCTGTACAATGGTGTAAAGCGCTAAACGGTAAATCGCATTATAGGGCGGCTGTACTGCTTGGGGACAGGGTAGATGATTGAGCAAATCCTCAACAATTTCCTCAGCCGTCACGTTAGCGTTTGAAACCTTCTCTAATTGCAGCAGGCTTCCCATCGATGCAAAGCCTGAAAGAATGTTGGCAACAATGTCTTCGCTTAACTTCTGGCTTAAGAAGAAGCGAGTCAGCGAAGCTGATGCTGCATCTGCAGCGGCTTCCACCTGCCGAGTTACCTCATTAAGCCGTCGTCGCTCGGTGATATGCTCACGGAAAGGTTCAGAAAATAGGTGACTGAATAGTTCACTGTAGAAATCTAAAACCTGATCATCAACTGAGGACAACATTCTTTATTTCCTTTCCTTCTCTGTTATGCACTTGCCAGCAATATTCTGTCATTGCCTACAAAAGGTGGAAGATTTACTTTTCAAATCAATAATTAGTGAAAACAGGTATGTGGTTTGGCACTAATTCTGGCGCTCAAGCCTAACCATTCACCTCTCAATCTTCAAACTCCAACATTTGAACTTGAAACGCCAACCTCAAAGCTTGAAATTTCCGCCTCGGAGCTCAAAACTTGGTAGTGTTGCACAAAATTTTATCAGATAGTAGAAGAACTCGGATTGGGATAAGCATTATTAGAGGGCGTTTGAAAAGGGGTAGGGGTGTAGCCAATTAAGCCAAGCGCCTGAGCATGATGCGAACCATAGCAATCTGGAGCATAGCCTCAGCGTTTTCAGG
>NZ_JACJQN010000034.1 GCF_014696675.1 Phormidium tenue FACHB-1052 | reverse complement strand
CCCACTCTGACCCATCCCGAACTCAGTCGTGAAACGCAGCTGCGGCGAAGATAGTGAGGGGGTTGCCCCTTGTCAAAATAGCTCGATGCCAGGTCCTTATTGAAACCCCCACTCCAGTATTGAAGTGGGGGTTTTGTGTTGATGATGTTTAAGGTCGGACGCTGGAGAGTGGGGGGATAGAGCTTAGGCTCACGTCCTTGAAATCTTGGGTTAACGTTTAGATAGCCTCGTTTGTTATTCACTGCTGTTGCTCAAATCAATGCCATGGTAACTGCCCTGTCATCTTCCAACACAATTGCTGACTGGCTTGGCTCCGAGGCTGAGGAGCTGCTTAGCTACAAGGCCAAGGTGCCGAAGTCGATGCTGCACTTGCCGGGGCCAGACTGGGTCGATCGCATTTTTGCCCAGAGCGATCGCAATCCCCAGGTTCTCCGCAGCCTACAACAGCTCTACAGTACAGGCCGCCTAGCGAATACCGGCTATCTCTCCATCTTGCCGGTGGATCAAGGGATTGAGCACTCGGCTGGGGCCTCCTTTGCGCCCAACCCTATGTATTTTGACCCACAGAATATTGTGGAATTGGCGATCGCAGGGGGCTGTAACGCCGTCGCCACTACGCTTGGAGTTCTTGGTAGTGTGTCGCGCCGCTACGCCCACAAAATTCCCTTTATTCTTAAGCTCAATCACAACGAGCTGCTTACGGCTCCCAACCGCTTTGACCAGATAATGTTTGCCGATGTCGAGCAGGCCTGGAATTTGGGCGCTGTCGCTGTCGGGGCCACCATCTATTTTGGTTCTGATGAATCGACTCGGCAGATTCAAGAAGTCAGCGCCGCCTTTCAGCGAGCCCACGAGCTAGGTATGGCAACCATTCTCTGGTGCTACCTGCGCAGCAGCTCCTTCAAGCAAGATAAAGACTATCACCTCGCTGCTGACCTCACTGGCCAAGCCAATCACCTAGGCGTCACCATCGAGGCCGACATCATTAAGCAAAAACTGCCAGAGGTCAACAATGGCTACGGGGCCGTAGCAAAAGCCCTAGGGCAGCCCTACGGCAAAACCATTAGCCGTGTTTACAGCGATCTTACCACTGACCATCCCATTGACCTGACCCGCTACCAGGTGCTCAACTGCTATGCCGGGCGTATGGGGCTGATCAACTCTGGAGGTGGTTCTGGCGAAAACGACTTTGCCGACGCCATCCGCACTGCTGTAATTAATAAACGGGCCGGGGGGATGGGGCTAATTTCAGGCCGCAAAACTTTCCAGCGCGATTTCGAAGAAGGGGTGAAACTGTTTCACTTAATTCAGGACGTGTACCTATCAGATGCAGTCACCGTTGCCTGACGTGGCGTATTTAGGGTGCTCCGAACGGCGCGAAACATGCCAAACCGGCACAGCCCAGAGCCAAAGGCCAGCCGCATTAGCAGCAGAGTGGGTACTTCCCGCACCGACTTGACAATCCCTGCTGGCCCAAAGCGCACCATGCCCTGGGGGCGAATGACCCCTTGCCAAATGGAGTCAAGCCAGGAGGGTAGGGTCTCCTGGGACCAGTCGGCGGTGGTGACCTGGCCTGCAACCATCCCGGTGGCTTCGAGCTGTTCGGCAAAGCCTTCGATGCTGGCAAAGGCTGGGTGTGACCACTGATCTAACAGCTGGCGCATGACGGGTTTCTCCCAGACATTGAGGGAAATTTTGCGGTCATCTCGCTGGTTCCAGTCAGCGACTACCAGTACACCGCCGGGTTTCAGCACCCGTAGAAGCTCGTGGGCAAACAAGGCTTTATCGGGCATGTGTGGGCCTGCCTCCACCGACCACACCACGTCAAAGCTTCCATCGGGAAACGATAGCGCCATGGCGTCATCCACTTGGAACTGAGCGGAGACTTCAGGGGGAGTTAGCTGCCGGGCGCGCTGTACTTGGCTAGGGCTAATGGTGATTCCGGTAACTGCAAAGCCATAATCGCGGGCGAGGATGCGGCTGCTGCCGCCAATGCCGCAGCCCACATCGAGAACAGTGGTGCCCGCAGGCAGGCGATCTAGGCCTCCCCAGCGCACCATCTCATGGACAAAGTCAGCCTTGGCTGCGAGAAAATCTTTGCGGCGTGGCGGTGAGCCGTAGTGGCCTAAATGAATGTGTTCGCCCCAGTAGAACTCCAGAATGCCGTCTTCAGTCCACTGATCGTAGGAATTGGCTACGGTATTAGAAGATTGATACCGGCGAGGGGTGAGTAGGTACAATGCTGTTCCTACAGCCAATAGTCCAAGAAGAATGCTAAGAGTTCCGATTACGTTCATTTATTATATGGAAGGTCTGCTGCGTTGCGGTTTGTATTGTCGATTGTTACCTCATTGTGACAAGCTAGCGGCCCCCGATCAACCCTGGCGTTTGGGCTAAGCAGATTTGCCCTCAATAAAAACCCCCGACCGAAGCCGGGGGAAACCCCATCAGGAGACGCCTATTTGACGTTTAAGCTAAATTTAAGCCGCCCTTTTAGCGCTTGTATTAAGACTATCGGACTCAACGGTAGATGGGGAGAGCACCACCGCGAATTTACGGAAACAACACGGCGAGCTTTAAGGGTTGCTTACAGAATTTGGTGATTTCACGGGAAGATTCAGGTTCCCGTAAAGACCTGTGGAGATGCTTGGCTAGCGATCGCCCCATCACAACTGGGGTAGCCATCCGGATTTCTTTTGATACCGTAAAGGTTTGGGGCTACGGATCGGAGCGAGTCATGAGAACGAGGACGGCGATCGCCACTAAAAACCCCACATACCCTCCTACAAATAGCCACTCCTGCCAACTACCTTCCATCACTAGCCCTGCCCAGTTTGGGGAGAGTTACCGCTCCATTGGGCTAGCCATTGCTCCATCTCAGTGGGCAGCGGACTGCGGCGACGGTTATCCACTTCGATGCAGACATGGCGGGTTACGGCTTGGGCCATTGCTGCATCCTCAAGCGTGAGCTGATATTGAATTTCAAAACTGCTGTCGTCTAAACGGGTGGGGGTGAGGTGAATGGTGACGCGATCGCCGCACCGCAACGGATGTCGGTAATCCATGCTGGTATGGACAATGGGGTAGGCCAATGTTTCGGCTCGAAAAAACGCTGTGACATCTAGCCCCGCCGCTGCTAGTGATGCCTCATAGGCTGTATGACACATCACTAATTCATTGGCGAAATAGACTACCCCGGCCCCGTCAGTTTCGTGAAACCGCACCTGATGCTCAAAGATGTAGCCCATAGCCGCTATCCCAACTCTAGCTGTAGCTTAGCTAACAGCACCAAGCTAGCTGGCATTGGGCTGGGCTGGGCGGAAGGGATACTCGGTGGGCAGACTCTCTTCGGTTTCTGCTGCCTTTGCGGCTCCTTGGCCCAGAGCTAGCATCGGGTTGTCAATGATCTCTAATAAGTTGGCTACACCATACTCCAGCACCTCAACTGGGTCTACTGCGACCCACCCTTCGCCGGTTAGCTGACGCAGTTCAAAGTGAAGGTGAGGGCCGGTGGAAGTGCCAGTGCTGCCTACTAAACCAATTACCTCGCCCTGCTCTACCCATTCTCCAGCTTCTACAGCGAGCTGAGAGAGGTGGGCGTAGCGAGATTCAAGCTTGTCGTCATCGTGGCGCATTATCACTGTTAGGCCATAGCCGCCCAAAAAGTCTGACACCGAGACGCGCCCGGCTCGGGTCGCCAGCACCGGGGTACCCATCGGGGCCGCTAAGTCAGTACCTGAGTGAAACCGCCAGCTCTGGGCAACGGGGTGCATGCGCCAGCCAAACAGCGATGAAATCGACGCGGGCACCGACAGCGGAAATACGTATTCTTCACTGCCGCGCCGCAGCACGTTGAGGGGGCGCAGCTTTTCGTTGAGGGCTTCGCGGCTGACGATGGTGGTGCTGCCCAGCCTCACCCCTTGGGAACTCACGGCAATGGGGCCAACTCGAATTTCACCCTGGCCAGCGCTGGCAGCCCTAGCGCCTTGGGGAGCTGAGGCTGGGGCTGCCCCAGGACTGACACCACACGCTGCACTGGGGCTGCTTTGCCCAGCGGCGACAGTAATTTGGCAGCCGCTAGAGCGTTCGGCAAAGACTACGTTGGGGGAGCCACCGGGTCGAGCCGCTGGCGCTTGGGTGGCCCCTAGGCTGTAATCAGTGGGATCGATAAAAACACTGTTGTAGCCCGCTGGCACCGATTCATCAGCGGCGATGGCTTCGGGGACTACGGTGGCAGGAGCTTCGGCAGGAACCGGCTCAGCGGAAGGGGCGACGGCGGGAACCTCGGTTGCCGCTGTTTCGCCAGGTGTAGAGGCGATCGCGGGCTTCAGCAAGCTCTCTGCCATAGTGGGGGCCGTAGGGGTGGCCGGAACGGTAACGGTGATAGCCGCTGGGGGCGGCGGAGGAACCGGAGAGAACATCGGCGAACTCGCTGAAGGGGGGGATGTCACAACGGCTGAGGTAGACGGGCGCTGAGGCGTAAACTCAGGCTGTGCTACGGAGGGTGAAGGCAAACTGAGCGTCGCTTGAGGGCTAGCCCTGTGAGCGTTGCCCTGTGTCGGCATGAGATAGTCAGCTGAGGTTTCAACTGGCACTTCTTGCCCAGACGAGTCAGGGGTATCGGTAGTTCCGGCAATGGCCGATCCGTTATGGGTTAGCCCCATGCCCCCAACGAGCAATGCTATCTGTAGCCAGGCTACTGAAGGATAAACTCCGGAGAGTTTATGCGCTTGAATAGACTCTGCGTGATTACTTTTCACCATATGATCAGCCGCTACGCATTGTAGCCCAAAGTTACTTTACCTGGTTCAATCTCCAGCGTCTTGACCGCTGGCCTGTCGTTGTGTGTGGGCTTTACCTGCACCCGCAGGTTCCCCGATGGGGCCACGCCAATGACCTCTGCGGCCTGACCTTCTACCGTTAGGCTCTGGCCTAGATTGGCCAGGCAAGTTTGGTAGTCGATGAGAAAGGCGTCATCACCCTGGTTTTGCCAGTGGAGATAGCCCTGCATGAGTCCGTAGAGGGCGATCGCAGCCAGGCCCTCCAAGCTATTCAACGGGCCTGGGGCCATTTCCGGTTGAATTAGCGCTTGAATCGAGGTGCCACTGTCGGGAACTGGGTTAAACCCATTGAGACCCAGACCAATCACCACGGTTTGTACCCGACCGCTTTCGATCTGGGTGTCGGCCAGGATGCCGCCCAGCTTTTTGCCCCCAGAGACCAAATCGTTGGGCCATTTGACCTGCACTGGCAGGCCCAGGTTGGCTAGACTGGTGGCCACTCCCCAGGCGCTGGACAGGGTGAGGAAGGGGCTGCGGCAGGCAGGCAGATCAGGCTTCAGCCCCAGCGACAGGTACAGCCCGCCAGGGGGCGACTGCCACTGCCGCCCCCACTGCCCTCGCCCAGCCCGCTGGGCGGTCGCCACCAGTACCGTGCCCGCCGGAGCGCCCGCCGCCATCATGGCAACCAGCGCTTGGTTGGTGGAGTCAATGTGCTCGGCCCAGTGGAGGTGAAAACGAGGGCGCAATGCCTGATAGTCGGGCATGATTCCCAAGTTTTTGGAGGGCTGTAGGAGGGCCTGGCGAAGTCGATCTAGGTTCACCCGCTAATCGTCCTAGAATTTTATATAGAAATTTAGGATAGGTCTTTAACTAATACCTGATCACGCTACCACCTCAGGAAATCTACGGAGACGGTTGAGGGGATCGCAAAATAGAACTTGATAAAACGGCGCTACAGCTTAACGCTTTCTCTATATAGCAGTCTCTGTCCGGCCCGATAGAGCCGGATAGAGTTACGGCATCATAACCACCACAGGGGGCGACATGGCAAATTGGCATTGGCAGACCTGGCAAGGGCAAGTGTTCCTCACCTGTGATCTGCTTCAGGATTGGCCCCACGGATTTTTTACCCGACAGTTTTGGCCCCAAACCCCTGAGGTGTTAACGGCGGCCCTGGATGCGACGGCAGCGGTGCAGCGGGTGAAGCAGGTTCACGGCAACCAGGTGCTAATCCCTGCTGACCTGCCCGTTCCCAATTCAAAGGAGATGGCTGAGGCCGATGGTCTGTTGAGCGATCGCCCCCATCAAGCCCTCTGGGTCTGCTCGGCAGACTGTAGCCCGGTGCTGATTGGCGATCGCGCTACCGGGCAGGTCTCGGCCATTCACGCGGGCTGGCGGGGCACGGCCCAGGCGATCGTGCCGGTGGCGGTAGGCAAGCTTCAAGCCCAGGGCAGCCGGTTGGAGGATTTGGTGGTGGCGATTGGCCCAGCGATCGCCGGGGAGGTTTACCAGGTGTCTGTGGAGGTGGCCGCAGCGGTGGGGCGCACAATTCTTACCCAGGCCGTTGGCTCTGTTGATAATGACGCAGCAGTGGTAGCAGACCTGCAACGGCTTGAAAACTCCCCTGTGCTGGGGGATGATGCCCCTGGCAAGGCGCGGTTGGATGTGCGGCTGGCCAATCGGTGGCAGCTAGAGCAGCTGGGGCTGAGGCGGGAGCAGGTGGCGATCGCGCCCCACTGCACCTTCCAAGAGCCCGAACGCTTTTTCTCCTATCGCCGCACTGGGGAAAAGCAGGTGCAGTGGTCGGGTATTGTCAGCCGAGGGCCAGGGGCATCTCGGTAGCTGCTGCCTAGGGCAACCAAGTGGCCTGGAAGCCGCTAAAGGGAAATTCTTCTGGATCAGTAACGGTGGGCATGCGGCTAGCGGTATCTTTGGCTGAGATCTCGGTGGGCTCAGTTTTGGCTACGCCTGATGTGGGGTCAGCATCTTCGGCAGCGGTATTGAGAGAGACCACTGGGTGAACCAACGGCAGATGCCAAATTACTGGCTTGCCGATTTCGCCTTCGGGGGTAGTTTGTCCGGCCAGGTCAAGCAGTAGCGATCGCCCGTCGGGGGCCACGCTCATGTGAATGCGCTGCTGCTGGGGTAGACGCAGCAGTGGGCTGGTTTTACCGTCAGCTAGGGTTATAGCCAGCAGCAACGGTTGCTCAGCATACGCATCTTCCGACTGCAAAGTATCAGGATCCGGTGAGGCCTCGACCAGCTCACTGGCCAGCACATAGAGTACCTGACGGGTAGGGTCAAACTGGGCATCAACGATGGCTCCGCTTACTTGCAATAGCTCTTCTTCTCGGCCTTGGTTGGTGACTAAAAACAGCGATTCGGTAAAGCGTTTCTCGGGGTCGTTCTGGTTGAAGTTGACCATTGCGGCTGCCGAGCCGTCGGCAGACAGATCGAGCACTCGTCCGTAGTTGGGCAAAAAGTCGAGGGGCTGACTGGGGCCGCGAGTTTTCTCTGATCCCAGATCAATAATGGCGGTGCCCTGGCCCTGGAGCAGCAGCAGCGACTGGCTGTCGGGGGCAATTAAAAAGTCGCCGCCCGGTTCGGTTTCGATCGGCTGAGGAGCGGAACCCTGGCGCAGTATCCAGGGGCCAAAGTCGGCAGGGTTCTGCTGGTTGACCCGCTGCACCACAATGGTCTGCCCGTCGGCGGAGAGGTCAAACTTGAGGTTTTGGTAGGTGCGGTTGTCGAGCACCAGGGTGGTTTCCCCCGAGGGAGCGGCTTTCTTCTGGAACCACTGCTGCCACAGGGGCGGGCGCGGGGCGGCAAAGTCGATGGGCGGGCGCGGGGTGAGGCCCGTGGTGACGGTGTAAATCTGCTGGTTGAGCAGGCTGCCGGCCTGGCTGGTGTCGCTGGCTGAGAAAAGCACCTTGTCGCCCAGCGAATAGGGTTTAAAGGCCATTACTGAGAGGTTTTTGGGGGTTAGAATGGTGCGCTCTTGGCTGCTCAGATCGGCTAGCACCAGACGATTGGCCTCGTCGCCCTCGGCTCCGATATATAAAAAGGCGCGGGGGCGGGTTTCAAACTGGCTCTGGAAGGGTTCAAATCGGCTAGAGCCAGCGGCGGTGGCGGCGTAGCGATCGCGCGCCCCCTTCAAGCTGACGCTGAACGATTCTCCGTAGGGCAGCGGTTCTGTCAAGGTGTAGGCCATCCGTCGCCCGGCCCAGCTCACCTTGCCCGGCAGGGGCGGATCGAGGGTGAGGTTTTGCTCTACGCTGGCCACATCCATGGGGCGGCTAAAGGTGAGCAAAAACGCCTGGTCTTCGGCTCCAACCTGGCGGTCTTGCCAGGTAAAGTCGCGCACCCGCGCCGTGGCGTGATCGCCCGAAAGAATCAGCAGCACCAGGGCCAGGGAGAGACCCGCGATGATCATGATCGCCAGGCGATCGAGGGGCTGGGAGCGAGAGCGGCGAGAGCGGCGACGGGCCATGGTTAATATTCGTAGGGGGTGCGGGGCTCAGGAATTTCGGTCAGGGTGGGGTCGCCAATGGCGAGCTGGCGTTTGCCGTCGAGGGTGCTGGTTTGCACGGTGCCCTCAATTTCAAGCCAGGTGTCGGGGGCGGGCCGGGCGGTGCCGGGGGGCAGCTCCACCGGCAGGCCGACGGGGTAGGCATCGGCGGCGCAGCAGGTGAGCACAAACCGCGAAATCATGATGAACTCGTCGGGCCAGCCGGGAATGTGGGTGACAAACCCGCTCACCTTGGCGGTCTGACCTGCGTAGGCGTCGGGCTCGGGGTAGACGTTGAGGGTACGCACCCAGTCAACGATGGTGCGCTCCTCCGAGTCGCCACTGAGGGAAAACCGCTGGGGCCGCGATCGCGTCTGACCCAGCACATCGGTAATGCCCCGCTGAAAGGCGGTCTCGCTGGCAAAGGGGCGCGGCGTGTAAATCAGGCCAAACACCGCGATCGCAATCAGCAGGCCCACGCTAAACTGCCGGGGCAGCAGGGCCATATGCTCTTGACTGCGAATGGGCTGTCCGGTTCCCTGGCGGTAGCTCAGCCCTACCTGCACCAGGCGGCTCACCCCCATCGCCAGCAGCAGCACCATGGCCAAATGGGCCAGCCACATGTAGTCGGGGTGCAGCAGCAGGTAGAGCTTGCCCGTCACCGTAAAGCGCAGCAGCATCAGCCCCCACAGCAGCAGCATGGCGGCATCCACCAGGGCCTGCCAGGGGAGCGATCGCCCGCCCGAAGCGCGAGAACCGTTAGAACGAGACGTTGAGGTCATGGGCAAAAGGGAATGGTGAGGGAGCGGGTCGGTAGGATAGTGGGCCGTGCTCGCCCTAGCCAGTGTAGAGATTCATCACCAGGGTGAGCAAAAAGACCAGTTGCGCCGCCAGCACAAATAAGTAGAGAATCGCCCGGCCCTTGAACACCGTCAGCAGCAGGCTGATGTTTTTGAGGTCGATCATCGGGCCAAACACCAAAAACGCCAGCAGCGAACCGCTGGTAAAGGTGGAGGCAAACGACAGCGCAAAAAACGAATCGACCGTCGAGCAGATCGACACCACCCAAGCTAGGGCCATCATCGCCAAAATCGAAGTCACCGGCCCCTGGCCCAAACTGAGAATGACCTCGCGGGGGACAGCGACTTGAACAAACGCAGCGATCGCACTGCCGATCACCAGCACCGCGCCCAGCTCCCGCAGCTCTAGCACCATGTTGTCAACCATCATCCGCAGCCGAGTGGCCATGGGCGGGGCGGCGACAGCGACCTGGGCCAACACCTGGGCGGGCGGGGCATCGAGCTGGAGCACCTGCCCCGGCGACTGCATCAAAAAGGTGCCCGATTTTAGCAGCGGCGAGATCTCTTCTGCCGCTGGGGTTGGCATGGCAGGCTCAGGCTCCCCCATCATGCGGGTGAGGCTGTCCTGTAAAAACGGGCGCACATCGGTCTGGGCGCTAAAGATCAAGGCGATGGTGACGGCCACCACCAGGGTAAAACCCACCCGCAGAAACACAATTTCGGGCTGGTCGCGAAAGGCAATCCAGGTGGCCCAAAACACTACCGGGTTGACCGTGGGGGCGGCCAGCAAAAACCCGATCGCCACCGCCGTCGGTGCGCCCTTGGTCAGCAGCCGCCGCGCCACCGGAATGTTGCCGCACTCGCACACCGGAAACAGAAAGCCAATTAAGCTGCCCGCCAGCGCCGCCAGCACTACATTTTTAGGGATAATGGCCAGCAGCTTTTGTTCATCGACAAACAGCAGCAGCACGCTGGAAAAGATGACCCCCAGCAGTAGAAAGGGCATGGCCTCGACCAGCAAGCTAAAAAATAGCGTAATGCCGTTATTAAGTTGGGTCATAGAGCCAGCTATATGCAGGGAAAGTCTCCCGGCGGGTGGTTACCCCCAGGCAGAAGCACATTTTAGCGGATCTTGTTGCCCCCTGTCGGTGGCGGGGATCGCCTAGCTTGCTGGCATCTCTCCCTGCCACCATCGCTGGAACAGAGGGGAATCCTGGGGATAAGTTTGAGATTATCGACAACCCTGTCAGTCTGTAAGCTAACAATTCAGCAGCTATAGAAAAGCCACCGCCATGCGTACGTTGGTTTCCAAGGTCTGTTCTGGCTCTATAACTAGTAGGTTTTCTCCCGTGTTGAGAGAATTGCGGGGGGCCGTCCAGGGCTCCAGACAGTAGTAGTCTTTGCCCTTTACCGTCCAAAACACTAGTTTGGTGTAGTCGCCACTCCAGGACAGGGTAAGCCGTCGCCTGAGTTGGTGGTCAGTGACTGTCGCTGCTGGAGCCGTCAGGTTCTGAAAAGCCAGGTCAATCTCGTCTTGGCCGAAGTCAAAGCTGCCCCCAAAGGTTTCAACCCCGCCTGTAAGGTGGTTGCGGAACTCCGTTGAGGGAATTTCAAACTCTAGCTGAGATTTATCTTCTACTAAGAAATAAGGGTGCAGCCCAGTAGAAAAGGGCATGGGCCGAGCTGAAAGGTTGGTGAACTGCTGCTGCAACTCGAGAACGTGGCCCCGCAGCTTAAAGGTGAAGGCCAGCTTGAAGGCAAAGGGATATTGCGCCAGGGTGGCATCGCTGCTGACCAGTTCTAGGGTGAGGCTGGCCGCTTCCGTCACATCCTGCTGAGTCACCTGCCAGGGCAAGTCGCGGGCAAAGCCGTGCTGCTTCAGGCTGTAGGTCTGACCATCTAGCTCGTACTGGTTATCGGGCAGATTGCCGCAGATGGGAAACAGGATGGGAATACCGCCCCGCACCGATAGTTCTGGGTTGGCGAAGCGATCGCCATCAAAATAAAAAATATCCTGCCCCTCCACCTGCCAGCGGGTAGCAATGCCGCCGCGATCGGGCACCAGTTCTAGCCGGGTGTCGGTATCGGTATCCGACAGCGCGTAGGTGGGGTTGGGGGCTGCTTTTAGGGCGACGGCGAACACAGGGCACCTTAGGGGCACAACGCCTAGACGTTACCACAGCTCTCTGTCGTCAGAGGCTCTAGCCACAGCTATTTATGGGCTTTTTACCAGAGATGTGAAGTCGCTAGTGATGGGTTATTCACCTGCGGTAGGGATTGGGGTCTCGGGTATGGTGTCGGCCCAGGACTCGGCCTCAGCGTCATCCGTTAGAACGGCAGGTTGGGGGGCGACCAATGGTGCGATCGCAACGGGCTTGGCCTTTACCTGAATCGGGGAAGGCAGCGGCACCGGAACCTCACTGGGGCGGCTCTCGGAGGGCGACTCGTTCTGAATTGGCTCCCGAGCGCTTTGCGAAGTGCCGCCGCTGCGTTCGGGCGGCACAGGCTTAAACTCCTGCTGCTCTGGTGAAACCTTAGGTCCCCACTCTTCTAAATCGCCGTCAAACTCAACCTCCATCTCCAGAGATTCTGGCCCAGTGGGAGAAGACTGATCTGTCTCTGGGTCTACCTCTGGGTCTGTCGCAGGCTGATCTCCGTTGGTAGGCTCACTGCTGTCCTCAAGAGCCTCAGGGACATCCAAGTCCTCGCTAGGAGCGGCCTCTTCCAGGATGTCCTTGGACTCAGCCTCGTCCTCCAGTCGGTCTTTAGATTCTGGTGTCGGTTCGGCCTCCAGCTCCACTGGCAGAATCTCCTCCGCATCGGGTGAGACAAAGGGGCTGCTGGGGTCGCTGACGGTTTCTGGCGGTGCTTCCTGGGTTTTAAGGTCAAGCACAACGGGTGACTTGAGCGGTTTGTCAAACTGCGACGAGGCCTGTTCAATGCGCTGGAGCACCTGCTGACTGTCCTTGCCATGGAGGGTTTTGGGATGAGAGTCTTGCACCCGCACCGGTACCAGCTCAACCCGCATCTGGTCGTCTTTAAGCCCGACTTTGAGCACCGCTGAGTCCTGATTTTCGAGGGGCTCGTCGGGGCGAAATACGAAATCGCCCAGGGAGTAGGCAATAGGCCGCCCCTTGTAAATCTCACCCCCCTGAATCACGGTGGGATGGTAGCCCACGACCACATCGGCACCCTGGTCAATGGCCAGGCGGGCCAGGTTGGTCTGCATGAAATTGGGTTGCTCACTGAGGTGGTCAACCCAGCGAAAGTTCACTACAATCCAATCCACCTCGTCGCGCAGGGCTTGAATGTCAGCGACGATTTCGGGCATGTTTTGCGCGTTGAACCCGGCTCTGTCTTTAAAGGCCGTGGCGGCCTTAAAAGTTTCGACTTCTTTGGCGATCGCCTTGTCGCTGGCCCCAGCCCGCTCTCTGAGCACGTCAGTGTCATGGGCCGCGTTGTTGCCCCCCATGGCGTAGCTCAGGTAGGCAATGCGCTTACCCTTGACATCGAGCACCTCTGGGCGACGGGCTTCGAGGGCATTGCGCCCTGCCCCAATGCGATAAAGCCCTTTGCTATCTAAGGTGGTGAGGGTTTCGTTGAGGCCCTCGGCCCCATAGTCCATCAGGCTACTGTGGGTGAGATTGATAATGTCTACACCGCTGTTCACCAGTAGATTGACGGCATCGGTGCGGGTCTGATGCCGCAGCCCCTCCTGAAGGTTGGTGGCCGCCGTAGCGAGAGGGGTCGCCAAATTTACTAGAGCCAAATCGGCCTGGTCATACTCGGCAACGTCAGCAAAAAAACCGCCAGGAGCTGTAAGACTGTCTGGGGCAATGTCGTCTAGCGAAATATCGCCGCCGAACAGTAGAGTGACATCATCGGTCGGAGCAGGTGTGACCGCTTGATGGGTGATCACGCCCACGGGTTCAAGGGCAGTATCAACTACCGTAGCGCGGTTGCCACTGGCCCCGGCTGAATTTCTGCCCGGAGCAGAGACCGGCCTGCCCTCGCCAGAATCTCTGAGGGCGGTGGGTGCTACCGGAGCAGTGTCTCGATCTAAGTCTGTCTCAGTCAGCACCTCGGTCTGAGCAGAAAACTGAGGCAGCGACGGCGACGGCGCAGAAATAATCACTTCGAGTAGACAGCCCATGACGAAGGCTGCTACCGCCGACCCCGACAACACAAAAGCGCGTAGGGTTTGTAAACGCTGCCGCGACAGCGTTTTAGTTGGGCTCGGGCGCGGCTGCCGAATTTTTGGCGGCATCGCCAAGGCCGCCTGGCGCTGGGCCTGGGCTTTGAGGCTGCTCTGGCGGCGCTTCAGGGCTGGGGTAACAATCTTGACGCGCTGCTGCCAAAGCACGCGGCGGTGCCCTAAGGGGCGAGCAATTACCAAAATCCCTTCGATTAGCTCTGAATTGAGCAGCCACACGCGGTGACACAGAAACCGCAGCAGGCGGTCTTTAATCGGCGGCTGTCGAAACTCCACCACCAACTGTAGGCAGCCGGGGCGATCGGCCTGCACCTGCACAAAAATACCGTGGGGGGTTAGGGGTTGATTGAGCCACAGGGCAATGTCACGAAAGTATCCTGCCGCTGCCCGTTCTTTTACGGAGGGCGGCTGAAGCAAAGGCCCCTGGGGCAACGCCTGTGGCTGAGGAGGAATAACCGCGCTAATCATAAATGTGCAGGGGTAACAAGGTGGCAAATGAAAAGCGATAGATCGTCCCTCAAAACCCTGCGGCTAAAGGGCGAAACTACCACAGCAAATGCGATGCCCCAATGATAGTGCAGACTTAAGAGGGCGACACATCTGTACTGAGATAGCCTCGGCGACCTCCGCAAGCCCCGGTAGCGATCTTTTGCCCTTGTGGATACAGACCAGAGAGAGGCTTCCCCAATAATCTGCTAGTGTCTTATTTTTACGAATGCTTGCCCATGTCCACACCACCCCTGAGCGGGCGCGACCTGCTAAGCCTGAGTGACCTGAGTGTTGATGAGTTGCTAGAACTTTTGACCTTTGCTACTGAGCTGAAGGCCGGTAAATACCATCCTCAATTTCCTCAGAAGGTGCTGGGTCTCTTGTTTCGCAAAGCGTCGACTCGCACCCGCGTCAGCTTTTCGGTTGCTATGTATCAGCTAGGTGGACAGGTGCTCGATCTCCATTCTGGGGTGACCCAGGTGAGCCGGGGTGAGCCGACCAGTGATACCGCCCGGGTGCTCGATCGCTACTTAGATGTAGTAGCCATTCGTACCTTTGACCAGGCTGAGATTCAGGAATTTGCCGACTACGCTTCGATTCCTGTGATCAATGCCCTGACCGATCTGGAGCATCCCTGCCAGATCTTGGCCGACCTGCTGACCATCCAAGAAGAGTTTGGTGCTCTACAAGGATTGACCCTGACCTACCTGGGTGACGGCAACAACGTTGCCCATTCGCTCTTGCTGGGCTGCGCCATGGTAGGGATGAACGTGCACATCGCTGGGCCGGAGGGCTATGCGCCAGATCCGGCCATTGTGAAGCAGGCCAACCAACTCATGCAGGGCAATGGTCATGTGCTCATCACCACCGATCCTGAGGCCGCCGTCAAAGATGCCCAGGTGCTCTACACCGATGTCTGGGCCAGCATGGGTCAGGAGTCTGAGGCAGGCCAGCGCCTGCCGCTGTTTCAGCCCTATCAGGTCAATGATGCGCTGCTAGAAAAAGCTAGCCCAGAGGCGATCGTGCTGCACTGCCTGCCGGCCCACCGGGGAGAAGAAATTACCCACGAGGTGATGGAAGGGGCTGCCTCTCGGGTTTGGGATCAGGCGGAGAACCGCATGCACGCCCAAAAAGCGCTGTTGGCCAGTGTTCTTCAATAGCTCTAGGGAGAACGAAGAAATTTGGGACGGCGGTAATGTCAATGTAAATGATGAGGGAGAGAGATAAGGACGTTTTAGATGCTCCTATCGCTGTCTTTGTCTCTCCCTTTTTGGGGTCTAGATTAGATTCAAGAAGTGCAGCACGCCCTGGCCGCTCAATGCTTCAATCACAACGGCAAAGGCGAAGCCCAGCATGGCCAGTCGTCCGTTGAGGCTTTCGGCGGCGGGGGTAAAGCCCCACTCGCGGGTTTCAGAGGGGTTGGGGATGTTAGCCATAGATCTCTTTTGTAACGCTTTATTAAGCATTATAGCGAGTTAGTTGTGGAGTGCCGGGGTGAGTCAAGGGATGTCTGCGGGTGATGGATTGAGGGGATGGCGCTATCCGCCGCCGCTAAAGCCGGGCGATCGCCTACGGGTGATTGCCCCCAGCGGTGCCCTACGAGAGTTAGAGAGCTTCAACCAAGGCATTGAGGTTTGGCGCAGTTGGGGATTTGGGGTAGATGTGAGTCCTGGCACTAGGGAGCATTGGGGTTACCTAGCGGGGTCGGATGCCAACCGCCGCCATCAGCTAGGCCATGCCCTGGCAGACCCCACCTATAAGGGCATTCTCTGTGCTCGGGGGGGGTATGGGGGCACCCGGCTGCTGGAGGGTTGGCAGTGGCCAGAGGCGATGCCGCCTAAGTGGTTGATTGGCTTTTCTGACATCACTAGCCTGCTGTGGAGTTTAGGCAAGCAGGGGATAGTCGGTGTGCACGGGCCGCTGTTGACCACCCTGGCGGCGGAGCCCGAGTGGTCGCAGCAACGACTCAAAAACTTGGTGATGGGCCATGGGTTGCCCGCGCTCCATGGCGAAGGATGGAGCGCGGGCGTTGCGGAGGGGCGGTTGTGGCCCGCTAACCTGACGGTGGCGACCCACTTGCTGGGCACGGCTCATGAGCCCGATCTGACTGGCGCAATTTTGGCCTTTGAGGATGTCACCGAGGCCCCCTACCGCATTGACCGCATGCTGACCCACTGGCGGCTGGCGGGCAAGTTTTCCCAGGTTAAAGGCATTGCTCTGGGGCGGTTTAGCCGCTGCGAGCCGCCCGACGGCGTGCCCAGTTTTGCGGTGGCCGAGGTGCTGCGCGATCGCCTCGGCGATCTGGGCATTCCGGTGGTGGCCAATTTGCCCTTTGGCCACGACGGCGACAATGCCGCTCTGCCAGTCGGAGCGATGGCTCGCCTGGACGGCAGTGCGGGCCGCCTCGAAATTCTGCCAGCGGTTTAGGTGTTTACCGTCTAGGCGTCTTTAGAATGGAGTCACGTTTTAGGTACAGCCGTGGTTCCTCTTCGTGATGACAACCCCACCAGCATTACCCCCGTAGTGACCTACGGATTGATTGGAATCAATATTGCTGTATTTGTGTTTCAGCTCAGTCTGTCGCAGGAGGGCATTGACGGCTTTTTTGACGCCTGGGCACTGGTGCCAACCCAGCTAACCGAGAGTTTTCAGGGGGCGCTTCAGGCCCCAATTTATGAGTGGATTACCCTGCTCTCCTCTCAGTTTCTCCACGGGGGCTTTTTTCACATCGGGGGCAACCTGCTCTATCTATGGGTATTCGGCAACAATATTGAAGACCGACTGGGCCACGTCAAATTCTTGATTTTCTATCTGGGTTGTGGAGCCCTGGCGGGGCTGACCCAGTGGATTTTTGATCCGTCCTCGGCGGTGCCAACCATTGGGGCTAGCGGGGCGATCGCCGGAGTCATGGGAGCCTATATTCTGCGGTTTCCTCGAGCCCGGATTGTCACTTTTATTCCACTGATTATCTTCTTCACCACCGTTCGGATTCCGGCGGTTTTTTTCTTGGGATTCTGGTTTGTGCAGCAGGCGCTGTTTAGTATCGCTAGCCTCGGCAGCGAAGCGGGTTCGGGTGGCGGAGTCGCCTACTGGGCGCACTCAGGAGGGTTTGTGTTTGGGCTAATTTTAGGCCCGCTGCTGGGGCTGATGGGCGGTAAGGTGCGATCGCCGCGTCGATAGCCGTGATTTCACGGATGCCCAATGCCTCAAACTGTGGGGGCGGGCGGCTGAGGTGGTAACTTCGTAAAGTTCTCGAGTAAGCTAGGAAATTATTTGTGAGTTTATTACTGATGCCGCACAGCGGGCTTGAAAAGCACTAAAAGGGCATTGCCCACCACGGGCTGGGGAACCTGCCTCTCGAGGGTTCCTGACCATCATCCTGATTAGCTAACTTTACAGAAAGGTATGACTATGGCGGAAGCCAAGATCCTCGTTGTCGATGACGACCCCGCAATTCGCAATCTGATTCATCGGTTCCTGGCCAAGCAGGACTATGAAATGGAGTCGGCGGAGGACGGTAAGAAGGCTCTGGCGGTGTTTGAGCAGTTCACTCCTGATCTAGTCATTCTCGATCTCAACCTGCCCGACACCAACGGCTACGACCTGTGTAAAGAGATGCAGTCGCGAACCGGAGTGTTTGTGCTCATGCTCACAAGCCGCACCGACGAGTCGGATAAAATTCGAGGATTTAACGAAGGAGCCGACGACTACCTGACTAAGCCCTTTAGCCTCGGGGAACTAGAGGTGCGGGTGGGCGCTATTCTCAAGCGCCAGCGCCCGGTCACGGCGGCAGAACAGCAGTGTCTGACCTTCAACAGCCTGGCTATTGACCCCGTGCGGCGAGAGGTGATGCTCAACGATGAAATGGTGCCGCTGACGGCGTTAGAGTTTGACCTGCTGCACTTTTTGGCCAGTCACCCGGGGCGCGTGTGGCGGCGGGCAGAACTGATTCAAAAGGTTTGGGACTACGACTACGTCGGCGATCAGCGGGTAGTTGACGTGCATGTCGGCCAGATTCGCAAAAAGATTGAGAAAGACACGACTCAACCGGCCCTGATTCAAACGGTGCGGGGTGTGGGCTACAAATTTGAGCCACCGGGCACCGGGGAAGAGGCGATCGCAGGCTAGCCCGCCTCCGCCCCCCGCACCTGGTTGCGAAAGGTCCACGCTAGCTTGAGCACCTTAGTCCAATTGCGCTGCACCTTTTTCGGCGTCCAGCCCAGGGTGTGGGCGATCGCCTCATCGGTCAGGGCGGCGTTGCTGATCTGCTGTTGTTTAAGGTTGAGAAACTGACGGTAGTCGGAGGGCAAGGTCGCCAAAAAATCGCCCCACTCCGTCGGCGTCATCCCTAATCGCGCCTCGAGGTTGGCTCCGAGCCACTGGTGCACCAGCTGCCACTCGTGCTGCTGAGAAAACTTCTCAACGTGGTACTTGAAGCGCTGCTGGAGATAGTCGCGCTCCCGAGCCGAAAGCCCGAGGATATCGTCGATTTCTGCGGCGGAGCAGTCCCTCAGCTTGAGCACCAGGTAGTCGATGCAGTCAGTCTGGTTTTGGTCTTTGAGGTACTGCACCAGAGCTTTGATGACGCGATCGCGCATCACCCCGTCGCCAGGGTCATCGACCTCGGCCATCATTTTTTCGCGCACCTGCTGCACCACCGAACTGCGGGCGTGGCTTTCGGCAGCCTCAGTCTTGGCCCCCTCGCTGACTAGAGCCATATCCACTGAGGTCTCGGCGGGCTGGCGGCGGCTAAAGGCCTGGGCGCGCAACACAATCAGCTGCTGGCTCCCCCCCCGCAGATTGATGCGCCGTTTGGCATACTGCTCGCTAAAGGCCATATACTCCGCCAGCTCCAGCCGAGTGCGGGGGGTATAGGTAGCCGGTAGCTCATGCTCGCGCCGAAAGGCGTTGAGCACTTCTATGTAGAAAATCTGCATGAAATCTTCAAGCAGGGCATAGCGGCCCTTAAACCCCAAATGGCTACCGTGGGGAGCCACATGGCGGTAGACAATGGCGCTGAGGCTGCTGTGCAGTTCTACCCGGCCTCGGTTAGAGCCCATGTCATAGTAGGCCAGGCATTTGCTCACCCGGTGGCGCACTAGGGCCGTCTGCCAGTGGCTGACATCTCCTGAAGACTGAATGCGATCGCTCATGGCGCAGATGCGCTCAATCTCTGTTGTGAGCCGCTGGATTACCCCGTCTATGCCCCCCAGTCGGCGCTGTAGATGAGTTGTAAACAGCTCTTCTACCAAGGTGGCAATGGGGGCTGTGCTGTCACCACTGGGCTGAGGTGACGGTTCTGAGGGCTGTGGTGAAATCCCAAGGGGCGATGGGGGCATGGCTAAGCAGGTAGATGCGGTCTTCATAGTTACCCAATCCTAACAACGACACTGAAATCGGGAAGGGCCAGCCGGGACACTCAGTAAAGTGGTGAATTCCGGGTGGGCTGCTATGTACCCCCGCTTCAGCCGCTAAGATTTCTCAAGGCATGTGCCAGCCCTCAAAGCTACCCGCCCTAGCCGCAGGTCAGTCGCAGGGGCTTGCTCATCTGACTATCCCAGGAAAATGCTGTATCTGCTGTGAATTGCTGATGCTGAAAAGTCCTGCTCTGACGAAGTTTCAGCATTGTCCACAGCTATATAAGCCCGCGATCGCGGGGCTTATATAGCTGTGGCGATCGCGATCTAAGCGATGTCCCTAGGATTTGCCGGTTGAGGTGCCAGTTGCCCAGTTGCCCCCATGGGCGGTAGCCCAGCCAGTGGCAGCTACACCGGCTGAGCACCCCAGTCCAAAGCCGTTTCCCACCCCAGCCCCTTGCGAATCATCAAGGGATTCTCCCCCTCCATATCCAGAATGGTCGAGACTTCATGGGCCAGGGGGCGATCGTCGTCGATCACGATGTCCACCAATTTTTCGAGGGTGTCAAACATCGTCATTTTGTCCAAAGGGCGTCCTTTGGTCGCCTCTGGTAGCAGTGTCAAGGCTGAGGTCGAAATAATTGGATTTTGCAACGTTTCGACCAAAGCCAGGCAAATGGCATGGTCGGGTACCCGAATGCCTGTAGTACGCCGCTTAGGGTTCATCACTAGTCGGGGCACCTGCCGCGTGGCGGGCAGCAAAAACGTAAACGGCCCCGGAATTAGTCGTTTGATCAGGCGGTAGGCACCATCGCTAACGACCGCATAGTCAGCAATATTCGACAGCGAGGCGCAGAGAAAGGTGAGGGGTTTATCGTTGGCCAACTGCTTGATTTGGCGCACCCGTTGCACCGCCCCGCGATGGTTGAGGTCACAGCCGATCGCGTAAACTGTATCGGTGGGGTAAAGGGCTACCGCCCCCTGCCGCAGTGCTGAGACAACGGCCTCTACTTTGCGGCTCTGCGGGTTGTCAGGATGTAGTTTGTAGGTTGTTGCCATTGTCCCTGTCCCCGCTGCGGTTGCTCTGTTGAAAACCCTAGCTTACCTCGATTGCCCCTCGGGCATTGCTGGCGATATGTGCCTGGCTGCCTTGGTAGACGCCGGCGTGCCGCTGTCGTATCTGCATACCCAGCTGGCTACCCTGGGGCTGAGCCATGAATTTACCCTCACCGTAACGCCGACCCACCGTCGGGGGTTGCGTGCGCTCCACGCCGAAGTCGCGCTGACCTCGTCTCCAGGGGAGCATCGCCATGGAGACCATTCCCATCACGCGGCGGCTGCCGAGTACGACCAGGGTTCTGGCGCGGCGATCGCGCCCTCAACTGTCACCCGCAATCTGCCTGCGATCGAGCACCTGATTACCCAGGCTGCCCTGCCCGATCGCGCCCAGCGCTGGAGCCTAGCTGTGTTTCGTCGCCTGGCTGAGGCCGAGGCGGCGGTTCACGGCATTGCCGTAGACCAGGTGCATTTCCATGAGGTTGGCGCGACCGACGCCATTGTAGATATCGTCGGCACCTGCCTGGGGCTCGATTACCTCGGCGTCGAGCAGCTATTCTGTTCTCCCCTGCCCACTGGCCGTGGGCGGGTGCGAGCTGCCCACGGCTGGCTGCCCGTCCCCGCCCCCGCCGTTCTCAAGCTGCTAGAACAGCGCCAGGTGCCAATTTACAGCAACGGCTTGGACGGAGAACTGGTAACCCCGACTGGAGCGGCGATCGTCACTGCCCTCGCTGAATCCTTCGGCGACCCTCCTGCTATGACCCTACGCTGTACCGGACTGGGAGCCGGGGGAAAAGAGCTGCCCGTTGCTAACGTGCTGCGCCTGTGGATTGGGGAAGCGGCCTCACCAGCGATTCCAGTAGCAGCGGTGGTACAGTCAGCCCCAGCCGAGGTTCCCTACGATTCCGACACCGTTACCCTGCTTGAAACTCAGGTCGACGATCTGCTGCCCCAGGCCGTAGGCTACCTTTACGATCGCCTTTTAGCAGCCGGTGCTCTTGATCTCTTCACCCAGCCCGTAGCGATGAAAAAATCTCGACCTGGGCTACTCATTACGGTGCTTTGCCGTCCTGAAGACGAACCCCACTGCACAGACATTTTGTTTGCCGAAACCTCTACCCTAGGCATTCGCCGCCAAACTCAGCAGCGGTGGGTGCTGCCCCGCCACACAGTAACCCTTGAGACGCCCTACGGCCCAGTAGCTTTGAAACTGGCTTATCACCCCCACACCCAGGCGGTGCTCAATGTCCATCCAGAGTACGAAGACTGTGCCGCCTTGGCCCGCCATCACAACATTCCTTGGCAAACGGTGCACCAGACGGCACTCAGTCTGTGGTATCAACAGGCTGACGCGGCGCTCTAGCTCCAGGACTTAAGTCTGATCGTCAAGGTTTAGCTGGTCTATCTCTTCTTCACTGAAGTGGTCTTCTTTCCCCACCGCTAGATCAGCACTTGCCAGGATATCGGGACGCACCTGTTTCAGCTTCTGGGAAAAAATTCTGAAGGTATCTAGCCCCTGGCGTTCGGCGAGAAATAGGGCTTCTGGCCTTTGCTCACGTTGGGTCACCTTCACCAGGTTGTACTCCGTGTTATCGCCATAGATGGCAAACGTAATTTGGAACACCTCCAAAAAGTTAATGACCCACTGACACTCGCTACGGGGAAATTGCTCGTAGTAGCGAATCAGGGTGGCAATTCTCGTTTCCATGTAGGGGAGCGTCTGGCGCGAAACCAGCGCTAGCTTAAGCAAAATAATCGCTAGAGTCAGGGCATTGCCCTGGGATAACACCATCGAAAACAAGGGCGAAGGCTGTTTTTGATCCTCCGTCATTAAGTAGTCGACGACCCGATTGCTGGTGCGCAACACCAGTGATGAATCCCAGGGCTCATAATCAGACTCTGTATAAAGGTCGACTAGCCGTGCATCTAGCCTTTCCTGAATCTGTTTAGAGATTGGGTTGCCGCTGACGGTGTAGAGCAAATACCGAGTCAAACTTTTCTTAAAATCACCGTAGCTGCTTTCTTTGACCTGTTCTAAAAACAAGCGCGCTAGGTTTCTATAGCTAAATTCGCCCCGTCTGGCCACAATTGCCTTGACTAGGCGAAGGGCACTGTCTCCCAAGGCTGTGGGGTTGTCTACGGGGCGATCGCGGGTTTGTCCCGACTGGCTATGGGCTGTATACATAGCCAGGTCAAACTTAAACTTGTCCTTCAGTCGGCGAGAGAGGGCACGGGCTGCCTGGCGCTGCTCGATAGGATTATTTTCATTGATGTACTGAGGTACCAGCAGGTACGGAGTATAGCGAGCGGTCCAATCGTCGGGGCGATTTAAGGTGCGCTCCTCAGTGTAGCGAGCCGCAAACAGCCTGAGTTCTTCAAAATCCTTGCTCTCAAGAAATCGGAGCAGCCAGTGGCGCAACCGCTTAAGGGTCGGCGATAGGGTGCGACGCTGGATTAGCGGATCAGAAAATAAGTCAACTAGATCCTGAATCGCGTCAAACTGACGGGCAACTTCCCAGTTGTTGACGAGAATGTAACAACAGCGCTTGATGGTGTTGCGAAACTCTGCTTCATTATTAGCAAACAATATGACATGCAGCGCTGGCAGTGTTTGAGAGCTAACCGAATCAGTGTGATGGACGAAAAGATGGCGAAACTCTTCCAAAACGTCTTGAGGATGCCAAATTTTTACGATTTCTAGCAAAAAATCGTAAATGACCTGCTGTGCTTGAGCCAGCGATAACCCAGGTCGAGCCCCATACTCGTTTGACTCCATTGAAGGATATCTAGACACGGCTTCCCGAGACATTGGTTGGTAGATTCGACCCATAATTACCGGAAGTAATTTGGCAAGCGACCTGAGTTAGCTGCTTGCAAATAGCAAACAGCATCTACTA
The DNA here is from genome assembly GCF_014696675.1 of Phormidium tenue FACHB-1052. Classification (GTDB taxonomy): domain Bacteria; phylum Cyanobacteriota; class Cyanobacteriia; order Phormidesmidales; family Phormidesmidaceae; genus Nodosilinea; species Nodosilinea tenuis_A. The sequence goes on along the minus strand of NZ_JACJQN010000034.1, from coordinate 1,236 downwards.
GAGTGCTACCGCCAGACGCTCTAGACTCTGATGGTCAAAACGCTGGCTAAACTTACCTCTTGGCAGATCTAGCCGCAGACTAATTGCTTAAACAATCCAAATCCGATAAATTCCAGACCCAATGAACCCGATGGTAGATGCATGTCTTGGTGTTATGCCCCGACGTCAGCTAGCCCTCTACAGGAGAAAATAGCTATTCGCGTAGCTCTTAAGGTGCCTAGGGCACTTAAGTAACAGCCGCAGATCATTTGTGTAAAGTAACACAGCACAATACTGACTTTAGCCTAATCAGCTATTGTGCCTAGTTATAACCAGAACATATTCCACTGACCTTTAAGCGGAGAGCTGGCAAATAATTTGAAGTCTTTAACCTATGCCGAGCAAGTAACGCCATAACTTATTGAAATAGCTGCTCGGCTTGGTGATAGTGGAACTGGACTCTACAGGAAAGCTTAGAAAAATACTACAAGCATTGTGGCCCGCTGGATCATAGTCCAATCGCCAAACACGCTGGCTTCTCTCGGGTAAAGCCTCGCTTCAGTATTAGTAATGGTATGGGGGCGGAGGGGCTCGAACCCTCACGACCGTTTAAGGTCAACGGATTTTCATTCTCCCGCAGCTTTCGCTGCTGCCTGGATTGGGTAAACCCGAACCAGGTTTTAAGAATTGGACCCTCCCTTTACCCTCGACTAAACGTTAGGGTAGCTCCCGTCGGGCCTCTGCACCTTCCGGCAAGTTTAGGTTGCCAGCTTGGCTCAGGATTGCCATGTCTAGCATCGGAATAGGGCTGAAGCCGTTACCCAAAGCTAAAGTTAGGTTTCCCTGAGTTTGAGAGCTTCCACTTAGCAGATTTCTCCGCTAAGGCTCAGTTTTCTAAGTCCGTAGCGTCTACCATTCCGCCACGCCCCCAAGATTGCCCTCGCTGAGTGCAGGACAATGCAGACTCTATTGCACCACCAACTGTACGGGATTGCAACTCCCTATCCCCCCAAGGGAGTAATCGGTTATTTTCTACTCGCTTTTATTTAAGAGTGTGTGCTAATGTAACGATAGCTGAAGCAAAACCTCAGCAACATACTTAGAACATTACCTGGACTAATACATCATGACCACGACTCTACAGCGGCGCGAGAGCGCCTCTCTGTGGGAGCAGTTTTGCCAGTGGGTGACCAGCACCGAGAACCGCCTGTATGTGGGCTGGTTCGGCGTACTGATGATCCCCACGCTGCTTGCTGC
>NZ_JACJQN010000033.1 GCF_014696675.1 Phormidium tenue FACHB-1052 | reverse complement strand
CTCAGTGGGACGAAGACAACGTGCAACAAGTGCTGCGACAGCGGTGCGCGTATCTAAACAATTACTTCTCAAAATGAGTCTCGCAAGACTGGGATGCACCCGTCATTTGGAGCAATAAAGGCGATCATCCTATTTTTTGCTCAATAGCCAATTCTCCTAAGGAATAGAAAGTTCGGTCGATAACTTAGTGCTATTACAGAATTTACAAATTCAAGCGTAATAATGGCGAGTACAATCGGCTAGAGAAACCTAAAGCGCTGGACAAAAGTGCTGTCCTGATATCAGCTAGTTGGGGATTAGGGCAGATCATGGGGGAATTATAAAATGGCTGGATATTCAAATGTTCAGTCTTTCGTAAAAGATATGTATGAATCAGAGAGTAAGCATCTTCTCGCCATGGTCAATTTTATCAAATTAAATAAAGCAGATACTGCCTTAAAAACTTTGAACTGGGAGATGTTTGTTGAAATCTATAATGGCGGAAGTTACAGACTCAATAGGTACCGTATTAAGTTAACCAAAGCTTATCAAGAGTACAGTGCTCTTGATAAGCTTTGGTTGCCCTACTTACCTTGAGAAGAAGGCAACTGGAGATGAAGAAGATGCGAATCGCTGTTTTGGCCTCACCAAAGAGGTAATGAGTTGAACGGTTGACCCGGAAAATCTTTATTTACTTCAGATCTCGCCCCTAGGCAGGAGTGAGATCTGAGTTTAGCCATCTCTTCACAAAATCCTATGATACCTACTAACGAACTTGAACTGGGGCAGGAATATCCACCTGCAAGTGAAAAGCAGACAATCGCAGCGATCATTAAACTATCGCAAGACCTCTTAAACAAGACTGCCGATCCGGTGCAGCGGCAACAGCATCCGAAAAGTCATGGCTGTGTCAAGGCCGAATTTATCGTAGAAGATGCGCCAGAGCATCTGAAAGTTGGAATGTTCACCAAGCCTTGCACCTATCCTGCCTGGGTTCGTTTCTCCAACGGGTCTTCTAACATCCAGCCCGATGCCAAGGGTGATGTGCGTGGTATGGCGCTCAAACTGGTGGGCGTCCCTGGTGAAAAGCTTCTGGATGGCGAGAGGGATGCTACGACCCAAGACTTTATTCTGATCAACCATCCTGTGCTTTTTCTGGAAGATGCTCAGGATACGCTGGCGATTTCTAAAGCCTTGCTGGCAGTCAAGAACATGCCGGTAGCATTTTTGAAGCCATTACCCTTCCTTTTGATGTATGCACCATCTCACCGGAAGCAGGTGGGCATTCTTAAAGCCATCCGTCAGAAGTCGGTGACCAACCTCCTACAGATACAGTATTGGAGCACCACTCCCTACAAACTAGGGGCACATGCGATTAAGTTTGCTGCTGTCCCTCGGGGGCTACAACCAACTGGGGATAGCCAACCAGCCCCAACGTCAGATATCTTTCTAAGGGAAGCGATGGTGAAGCAGCTTAGCCATCAGGATGTTTTCTTTGATTTTATGGTGCAGGTGCAGACCGATGCGGCACATATGCCGATTGAAGATGCCACGGTGGAGTGGAGTGAGGCAGATTCTCCTTTTATCAAGGTGGCGACTATTCGGATTTCGTCGCAGCAGTTTGATACAAAGGCTCGCAATGAATTTGATGAAAATCTGTCGTTTAATCCTTGGCACGCTCTCCCTGACCATAGACCGTTGGGCGGTGTGAATCGGGTGCGGAAAGAGGTCTATCAGGCGATCTCTAGACTACGCCATCAACTCAACCAGGAGAACAGACAGGAACCAACAGACAAAGATTTTGATAACCAGCCTTAGCTGATTCTCCCAACACTTCTTCTCTCGCCAATTCGTTGCACTCAATCTACACCAAACAATTCCAATGACTACTTGCCTATCTGCGATCGCTTTTCAAGTTGCCTTACTGATAGAGACTTACCAAAAGTAGCCAAGCCATGCCATTTCCCCATCCCATATTAGGAATCGACTTTTCGGATTATATTGCCGATCGCACTCGTGATTTTACAGGACGCGAGTGGGTGTTTCGAGCCATTAATGATTGGCTTTCTGATTCTGATGGTGCGCGATATTTCCTATTAACTGGTGAACCAGGAAGTGGGAAGACTGCGATCGCTGCTCAACTCACACTGATTTTTCAGAGAAAATCTATTCATTCCGAATCTCATTCTGAGTTGGTTTCGGGGTTCCTTAGCGCATATCACTTCTGTTCGGTAGGACGTAGCAATTGGACTGATCCAAGAAACTTTGCCCGTTCTATAGCCTTACAGTTATCTGCTATTCCAGCATATGCTCAAACTTTGAAGGAAATTGGAGATGGGGATAAAATTCTTAATATTAAAGTTGATATTGATGTCAGAAAAGCAAATGATTCTTTGATTCAAGGGATTTTTATCAAAAACTTGAGCTTGGGTGGATTATCCGGGCAGGAAGCTTTTAATCGACTGATTTTAGATCCTCTCAATATCCTTTACCAAAAAGGTATCAGAGACAAGATAACTATTCTTATTGATAGCCTTGATGAAGCATTAGCTTACAGCGGTGGTAAAAATATTGTCGGCATCCTTTCTGAACTTCAAGACTTACCACCGAATGTTAGATTTATTTGTACAACCCGCTCAGTTCGCTTGGTTCTTAGTTATTTTGAACTCCTAAAACCGCATCAGTATACACTTGCAACTAAATCCGAAGCCAACATAAAAGATCTATCCAGATACATCAAAACAAGAACTAGTGTTACACAAATCAAAGAGAAACTTCAAGTGATCGGTGTACAACTTGAATCCTTTGATCTTCACATTCAGAAGTTAGCTGATGGCAATTTTCTCGTAGCTCATCATATTTTGAATGAAATTGAAGCTAGCAGACTAGAGATAAGTAGTTTGTCGGATGCCTTGAAAGGGTTTGACGGTATTTACCAAAATTTTTTGCGTCGCTTTTGTCAGGATGAATGGGATAAGAACTATCAACCCATCTTAGGGGTTCTCAGTATCGCTTATGAAGCACTCACTGAAGAGCAGTTAAGAAATCTTCTTTCAAGCTCTGATGATTATCGCATTAACTCTACCAAATTGCGGAGATCTTTGGGGATTTTACTTCAGTATTTGGAAGCTGAACAGAAATTTGGTAGTGAAACTTACAAATTGCATCATGCTGCTTTACGCGAGTATCTACTTGATGAAAAGCGTAATCAAGATTTTTGGTGCGATGCTAAAGATTTTCATTATTTAGTTAGTAGCTTCTATCAGTCTTTTATGACTACATTAAATACTTCAAGCTCTGAACGAATCGACACTTATGGATTGCGCCATCTAACTAAGCATCTAATAGAGATTACGTCATGGGATAATCTAATAGACTTATTATCCCAGCAAACCAAAGATGGGAAAAATGCTTGGTTTAAGACTAAAAATGCGGTGGGTGAGCCCGCAGGTTTTTTAGATGACATTGAGCTTTTTATTCAAAATTTTCCTAGAGAACTATCTCCTAAGGAGTTTAAGGCGCTTATAAATGTTGATGAATTAAATTATCAAGTTGAACTGATAATCAAATTGGCTTCTCGCTATCCAGATAGTCTGCTTGTAGAGGCTCTAAACTTTGCCATTGGCTCTACAGACGATCACCACAAGAAACGGTTACTTGTATCTCTAGTAGATAAATTTTCTCCTGGACTGCTTCCAAAGGCTTTAGAGGTAGCTCTAGCAATTCAAGACGTGACCCCTCGGGCTAAAGCACTTACAGCACTAGCTGATAGGCTTCCCGAAGCTCTTCCTAAAGCTCTAGAGGCAACACTAGACATTGAAGATGAGTCCTATCGTGCCCAAGTCCTGATAGAACTGGTTGATAAGCTTCCTCCAGAACTTCTACGAGTAGTTCTAGAAGTAACGCTAGATATTAGAGATGAGTTCCATGGTGCCCAAATCCTGATGGCATTAGCCAGTAAACTTCCCTCAGATCTATTGCCCTTAGCTTTAGAGGTAGCTCACTCCCCTAAATATAAGTTCTCTCGTGACCAAATCTTAGTAGCACTAGCCAACCAACTTCCTCCGGACTTGCTACCTGTAGCTTTAGAGGTAATTCAAGCTATTGAAGATGAGTTCCATCGTGCCCAAGCTCTAACGATGCTAGCCGATAGACTCCCTGAAGTGCTCCCCATAGCTCTAAAAACAGCATTAGCCATTCAGTTTACTCCTAACCGTGCCCAAGCCCTGATAGCATTAGCCAATAAAATTCCCGAAGTGCTGCCTGTGGCTTTGCAGACTGCTCAAACCATTGAAGATGAGTTCTATCGTGCCCAAGCCCTGACAGCACTAATTGCTAAATTTCCCGATGTGCTGCCTGTAACTTTGCAAGCTGCTCAAGCCATTGAGAATGAGTATTACCGCACGCAAATACTCATCTCAATAGCTCGAAGCTTACCTGAAGAGCTATCTGAAGACATTAAGCAGACAATCTCTAACGTCATTCAAGCAATTCAAGATGAGTCTTACAAAGCTACAGTGCGAGATGAGTTTGCTTCATTCATTCCAGTAATTACGGGAGAGTAACGGTAGATGACATCTGAAATTGTTGCAACTCAGCTAAAGGCAATCGATTTTAGCCAGGATATATCTCAACTCAACGAAGATTTTGTTGGGCAGAAGTGGGTTCTTGAGAAAATTGACAAATGGCTGCTAAAGAAGAACGATCGCTTCTTCATCTTGTTAGGAGAACCAGGAGTTGGAAAAAGTGCGATCGCAGCTCATCTCACCCAAAAGCGAAAAGAAATTATCGCAGCTCATCACTTTTGCAAACTAGGAGATGAAGACACTGTTTGTCCCAGTCGAGTATTGCGATCGCTAGCGGTTCAACTTGATAAAACCCTTCCTTACTACTATGATGCATTAGTTAACACGATTAAATCAACGCTATCCGCTGAAGCTCGTATCAACATTGACAAGATTGAAGACCTTGAAGATGGCACTCTCAGTATAGTCAAGCGCTTCAGAATTAATAACGTTGATGCGAGTGATATTGCGAATGAGTTAGACATCCTCATTCGTGCTCCTCTAGCGGCATTGCCAAAGATATACAAGGAAAAGGGCGAAACCCCGCCAGAGATAGCTGTCATTTTGATTGATGGTTTGGATGTCGCGGTAACGATGGAAGAAGGGGTTCAAGAAGACGAGGACTTAGCAACGTTGTTTGCTGCGTTGTCAGAAGATGAAAGTCTGCCCTCTTGGATACGGTTTCTGTTTACCACTCGTCCCGATCGCCGAGTATTGCGAGAGTTTGAACCCCTCAAGCCGTATTTATTAGAGGAGATGTCAGAGAAGAATCTGGCAGATATTCGACAGTACATAGATGAACGAATAGCAGGGTCTTCTACCATACAGAATCAGGTAGCAGAGACTCCGATGGAGACTCAAAAATGGATAGAGCAGTTAACGGAGCGATCGCAGGGGAATTTTCGGTATATCAAAAGCTTGCTGAATGACTTGGAGGTAGGGCACTCTTCATTGATAAAGATGCCTGTATTGCCGGTAGATCTAGAGAGGAGCTATGCCGATGATTTTGCTCAACGCTTCCCTAAGGATGAATGGGGTCAGCGACACGACCAAATTCTGAGATCATTGATGGAGGCAAAGCATCCATTAGCAGAAGATGAATTGGCGACCTTGACTGAGATTCGTCCTCGGCAGTTGCGACAGGATTTATGGGGATTACGTCAGTTTTTAGATGTTCACTTAGTTCGTTATTGCTCAATTTGGGACAAAAAAGAAAACCATTATGAGACTTATGAAACTTTCACTATTTTTCATGACTCACTAAAAGCCTATTTGATGCAGCGATCGCTCGCTACCACCTGTTCCTAATTAAGTAACCATTCAGTTAAGAGTACCGTTTATGTCTTTTTTGAACCGTTTAGGCGAGATCGATTTTAGCCATACGATTGAGCGTTTGGTGGAAGGCTTTACCGGACGTGAGTGGTTATTTGAGAAGTTGGATCACTGGCTCAATCAGGAAGATGGAGAGAAGTTTTACTTGCTGACGGGTGAACCAGGCGTTGGCAAGAGTGCGATCGCGGCTCGGCTCACTCAACGTTGGGCAGAGAATGATCCGGAAGCAGGAAAACTTGCTGCTTATCACTTCTGTCGAGCTGGAGATGTGGAGACAGTGCGACCCGGACGGGTGGTGCGATCGCTGGCAGCTCAGCTTGTCAATACGCTACCTCAATACAAAGAGGCATTGAAGGAAGTCATTGACCCGGTTTATCTGAACATCAATTCTGAGATCAACATTGGCACCCTCAGCAATAGCCAGGTAACGGGTATTTATATTGAAAACCTGAAGAACCTTGACCCCAGAGAAGAGTTTCGTCTGTTGATTCAGGAACCACTGGCGACATTGTCAAATATCTATGCCAGCCTTGGGGAAACACTTCCGTCAGTGAAGGTTCTTTTAATCGACTCGCTAGACGAGGCTGCAACCACCACAGGTCAGGAGAATATGGTGACTTTGTTAGCCTTGTTGTACCAAGTACGGGAAACTCTCCCACCGTGGATACGTTTTTTGATGACTGCCCGTCCTGATCAGTCCGTGTTAACTCGGTTTCTGCCACTTCAAGCTGAAAAGATAGAGGAACTGGAGGCAAAGAATTTAAGTGATATTGAACGGTATATTCAAGGGCGGGTTGACAATCAGTTTCGAGAGGTGCAATTGATACCTGAGCCTCAAATTAATAATGCACTCGTTTCTAACCTAAAACCACTACAGCAACGGTTGGAAGAGGCTGACCTTACTGCTGAGAAGTTGGTGGGTGAGGTTAAGGAGCTTTCGCATGGAAATTTTCTATATACCAAACTATTACTGAACAGCATTGAATCAGGAGAGCAGTCGATTAAGAATTTATCGGCTTTGCCCAAAAACTTAAATGACATTTATCACCGCATCTTGCGCTATCGTTGCTCGTTTCGGGGATGGTTGAAGCGATATCAACCCATTTTAGGAGTGCTGAGTGTTGCCCAAGAAGCCATCACGTTGGGGCAGCTGACCAAATTTCTAGGAATTAAACCCAGAGAACTAAAGCAAGATCTTGAGGTTTTCCAGCAGTTTTTGGATCAGTCTGAAGATGAACAGGGGGAAGTTGTTTACTCTATCTTTCACCAATCATTACGTGAATATTTGCTTGATAAACAAAACTATGATTTTTGGTGTGATGCTAAGGAACAGCATGAGAACATCATTAGTTGTTATGAGCAGGAGTCTGAATCGTGGCAAGCACTACGGCAAATTGATTTATATGGATTACGTCATCTTTCCCAACATCTTGTACAAGCAGAACAGGTAGAGCAACTGCATTACTTGTTGAAAGTAGAGATAGAAGGTCGCAACGCCTGGTTTGATTTAAAGGATTCTGTTGCAGAAATGGCAGGATTTTTGTCTGATGTGCAGCTAGCGTGGGCGAAAGCGGATGAAGCCTATAATCATAAACCTGCAAAAAGTATTGGATTGCAGTGCCGTTATGCCCTAATCATAGCCTCGGTTAATAGGCTAGCAGAGATTCCATCAGAATTGGTAAAAACTTTGATTGCATATAGGTTCTGGCATCCTCTTAGGGCAATTTCCTATGCTGAGCGTATTTTAGATCCAAAGACAAAATGTGAAGTATTGCAAGCGATCGCTGATGCGTTGCCAGATAGCGAAGTCTTAAAATTTAGAGTTCTAAAATCCGCACTCCAGGCTGCTTTTGATATTCAATTAAATCATGAGCGTATTTCTGCATTAGCTGTTCTTATCTCCCATCTGCCTCAAACGCTATTGCCGAATTTACTAGAGTTTGTAGCAACTCTCGACGAATATACTCGTGCTGAGGTATGGGTGTATTTATTAAAGCTGTCGCTTCCTGAAGAGTTACTAATAGAAATATTAGAGGCAGTCCAAACCTTTCAGAATAAAGAGATTATTGCAAATGTTTTAGTAGTCTTGGTAGACCGGCTTCCTGAACTTTTGCTGCCGGGAGTTATGGAAACTGTGCTCACGAGCATCGGAGACTATGATGGAGGAAAACATTGTGCGAAGGTATTAGTCGCATTAGCTCTTAGGCGATCACCAGCAATATCTGCGAAGCTTTTGAAAGCTGCTTTGACAATTCAGAAAGAGTATTATCGTGTAGATTTATTGGTCGCACTAGCTGATGCTATTCCTGATATTCTATTGCTAGAACTACTCAGAATAGGACAGGCTATTCAGAATGAAGAATATCTTGTCAAAGTATTAAAGGCTTTTGCAATTACTCTTCCGAAAACATTGCTTTCAGAAGTTTTAAAGACTATAGGAACAATTCAATCTGAGGAACATCGTGCTGATGTATTGGTCGCCATATCCAATAAACTTCCAAATACGCTACTTTTGAAAGTTTTAGAAGATATTGATTCAATTCAAGCAGGAGAATATCGTGTTAAGGCGCTAGTTAACATGGCAGATCTTCTCCCTGAATCGCTGCTTCCAAATCTCCTGCAAATCGCTCAAAATGTTCAGAATGAGCAATATCGTGCACAAGCAATGGCAGGCTTGATAGATAAGTTGCCCATCGCTTTAATCTCAGAAGCTTTTGAAACTATTGTATCCTTCGAAAATAAATTTTGGCAAATAGATGTGTTGCAAGCTCTAGCGTATAAACTTCCCGAACTTGTACTTCAAAAAGTTTTAGATGGTTACATAACAGGCGAGGATTTTAGATTTACTGTCTATGGATCTAAACTCGCTGAGCTAATATCAACACTAGCTAAGAACTTACCTGAAACTCACCTTCCCCAAATTCTAGAAGCCACATTTACTATTCTATATGAGTACAATCGTGGTGAGACATTGGCGATCTTAGCGGAAAGACTACCTCAAGCATTAATTTTTCAAGTTCTAGAAGCCGCTCTAAAAATTCCAAAAAATTATGACTCCCGCGCAAAGGTATTGATTGCTTTAATCAACAGAATACCTGAAATAGCAGCTCAGGCTCTGGAAGCTACTATGGACATTGAGGATGAATTCCTTCGTAGCAAAGCACTGGTACTTCTGATGAGCAATCTGCCCAAAGAACTATCTTTAACTATCTTGGAAGCTATCTTAGCTTTGAAGAGTGAAAGCTGCCGTGCTGAGGCATTAATTGTATCAGCCAATAAGTTACCCGAAGTACTTCTTCCGCAATTGCTGGAAGCCACACGCACAATTCAACTTGAAGGCCGACGTGCTGATATATTAACGGCGCTCATCCCTAAATTGCCTGAAACACTTCTTCCCTTAGCTCTAGAAGTTACAATAACGATTGAGGCTGAGTTACCCCTTTTCAGAGTGCTGATGGTACTTGCAGATAAACTACCCAACGTAGTTATCAAAGCCCTAGAAGTCGCTGCAAAAATTGGAAGTACCTCTCGGACTGAGGTATCAGCATGTCTAGCAGAAAAAATACCTCAAGTGCTCTATCCCGAGGCTTTAGAAACTGTACTGGAGATTCAGTCTGGCATAGATCGTGCTGAGTTGTTAAGCATGCTAATCGACAAACTTCCTGAACCGTTGTTGTCAAGAGCTTTAGAAATAACATTGACAATCCCATATCAGGAATATCGATTCAAAGTATTGACTGTATTAGCAAAAAAGCTACCTCAATCATTGCTACCTCAAGCACTAGCTGCAGCTCAAGCAAGTGAGGATGAGCCTTTTCAAGTTAGAGTATTGGTTGCATTAGTGGAAGAAGGACCTGAAGTATTATTACCCCAAGCACTGATTGCAGCTCAAGCAATCCGGAATGAAGAAGAGCGTATTAATGCCCTTATCACACTAGTAAATCAATTACCTGAAACAGAATGTTCGAACATATTGGAAATCTTTAAAACGATTAAGAATGAGAGATTTTATGGAGAGTCTCTTGTTGCCCTAGCAGAAAAATTGCCCCATGCGCTACTTCCACAAGTGATAGAAGCTACGCTGTCTATCCAGCACGAAGAACTGCGCGCAAATACATTACTGCCTATAGTCAATAACTCTACACCATCAAATTTACTGTTGAAGGCTCTGGAAGTCGTTCAGACAGATTATGTGGGTAAGCGTATTTGCGAGTTCGCCTATCTGCATCTATTAATGCTTTCAATCGGTAAAATACCTCTTGAATTTTCAACAATCCTGGAAGCTCTGGAGACAATTCAGGATGAGAGTTGTCGCGCTGCTGGACTTACTGTTTTGGCAGATTATTTACCTCATCATCTCATTAATAATGCCTTGCAAATTGTTTCAAGTATTCGCCATCACGACTTTCGCGTTCTTGCAACATTAGCATTCATGGATAATGTTACCTTTGACTTTTTTCCAGAGGCCTCTGAAGTTGTACTAAATAACCAACAGTGGCTGCAACAATTTAGCCCCTCCCAAGAGTTTACCCCCTCTCAGTCGTCGTGGAGTCATCGGTTGTTGAAACACTGGACACTTAATGGCTTGATCAATAAGATGCCTTCTGAGATACTTCCGAAAGTTGTGGAGATATTAGTAAATAGCCAATCTTCAGAGTTTATTTTTGAAGATACTCATCGTGCTGCTATCTTAATAGCACTAACAGATAAAATACCCTATGTGCTTCCCCAGGCATTAGATGCTGCCCTTGGTGTTGAACATAAAAGCCGTCGCATTGAGGTTCTGATATTACTAATAGATAAATTGCCCAATTTACTTCCACAAGTGCTTAAGGAAGTATTATCCGAGTGGTCTGAGTATGATCGTGCATCAATGCTAATACAACTGGCAAACAAGTTACCTGATGCCGCTCTTCCTCAAATTTTAGAAGCTGCTCTTTCAATTCAAGATGGAGGATCGCGTGCAGGAGTTTTGATAACATTAATAGAAAGGTTACCTGATGACTTGCTATCTGAAGTTCTAGAGTCAGCTCAGGCTATTGAGGAATCGCACTGTCGCACCGAAACACTTAGAGCTTTAGCTGTTTATTTGTCGACAACCCCCGATCGCTTCAAGCTTTGGCAGAAATTACTTCGTTCTCTCTCTCAGCGAACTCGATCCAACTTACTGAACGATATATCAGTATTACCTTCTGTACTCCATTCATTGGGTGGTGAGGATGCAATTTTAGAAGCTGCTCAAGCTGTCCAAGATATATGTCGTTGGTGGAACTGAAACTCTTTCCAGAGTTTCACGGCTTGCAACATAAAGCACTAAGGTTTTGCTGGAATTTAACAAGTGATGTGAAACCAAATGACTTTAATAAGGATATTAAACAACTTACTGAACAGTTTGTAGGGCGAGAATGGGCCTTCAAGGGAATAGATCAATGGCTGCAACAAAAGAACAATCGCTTCCTCGTTCTGCTAAGAGAACCAAGTGTTGGAAAGAGTACAATCGCGGCTCACCTGACTCAAACCCGCGAAAATATTGTTGCCTATCACTTCTGCCAAGCAACCGATCTCAACACCTTAAAACCGGGACAGATCGTGCGATCGCTTTCTGCCCAACTCATGAAGCACAAGGAAGCGCTACCGGGGTATGGTCAGGCATTGCTAAATACGATTAAGTCACCAACGTTAGCGGCGAAGGTCGAAATCACCTATCAGAAAGCCACCAATAGCGAAATCACAGAGGTCTTCATTGGGAATCTGAAGTCTAGTAACGAGGGCAAGGAAGGGCAGGAAGACCTGGACAGTTTGCTGGAGATTTTGATTCGGGCACCTTTGGCAGCATTGGGCGATTTTCAAGGGTCACTTCCAGACCGAGCAATTTTCTTGATTGATGGGCTGGAAGTGGCGGTTTCGAGTGCAGCAGCGGCTCAAGATGACGAAGATATTGTGACCTTACTGGCAAACTTCTCAGAAGCTGAAAATCTGCCTTCCTGGGTGCAATTTATTCTTACCTCCCGTCCCGATCGCCGGGTGTTGCGAGAGTTTGAGCCACTTCAGCTCTATAAGTCAGAAGCAAAGACTCAGAATTCGGATGCTCAGACGAAAGCGGTTATCTTGCCAAATTGCCAGTACAAGCTGAGCGAAATGTCGTACGAGAATCAAGCAGATATTCGGCAGTACATTGAGCAACGAGTAAAGCAACCCGCCTTCCAACCGCTACTGGCAACCGCGCAGATGTCAGAGCAAACCCTGGTAGAGGCATTGACGGAACAAGCTCAGGGGAATTTCCGCTATGTTCGCTGTGTGCTGGATGAACTGGAATCTGGCACGCAATCGCCTAGACAGCTTTCGGTATTGCCAGAGAGCTTGAAACAAATCTATGCCCAAGAGTGGTTTGTGGCAGCATCCGGTAACGAGTGCCAATCTATTCTGAGGACGATCGCCAACGCTAAGGAATTTCTCACCGAGGATGAGTTGGTCAGCCGCACTAAACTACGTCCTCGTCTGGTGCGGCAAGCCCTGTGGGGACTACGGCAATTCCTGGATGTCGGCACAAAACCAGATCCTGAAAGCCGTGATAAGGATGGGAAAGAGGTTGAGCCTGTCGATACCTTTGCCATCTTCCATCCCTCCCTGCGCGAGTATTTACTGAACCAAAAACCAGAATAAGCCCTATGGTCACCTCTTTCCTGAATCGTTTCGCCCCTATTGACTTCACCCGCTACATCGATCGCCTCACCGATCGCTTCACTGGGCGAGAATGGCTGTTCGAGGAGCACATCGAACCCTGGCTGGAAAACGGTAACGAGCAGTTTTATCTGCTGACGGGTGAACCGGGAGTAGGGAAAAGTGCGATCGTGGCGGAACTAATCAAGCGCTGGCAGACGCAGCCGGGAAATGAAGAACAGGGCAAACTAGCGGCGTATCACTTCTGTCGAGCCGGGGATGTGGAAACCGTGAGACCGGGACGAGTGCTGCGATCGATCGCGGCGCAACTGGGGAAAACTCTGCCCCATTACGGGAAAGCATTGAACAAAGTGCTTGAGCAGGTGCATTTGAACATTGATGTCAATATCAATATTGACACTCTGAGTAATAGCCAGGTCACAGGAATTTACATCGAAAACCTGAAAGATCTTGACCCCAGAGAAGAACTGCGGTTGCTGATTCAGGCTCCCCTAGCAGAACTCCCGGAAATTTATAAAGACTTACCCGAAGAAGAGAGGGCAACACTCCCAACACTAAAAGTATTTCTGATCGATTCGCTGGATGAAGCCGTCACCACTACCGGACGGGACAACGTAGCAACCTTGCTAGCAGCATTGTCTCAAGCCAACGATCTGCCCCCTTGGATTCGGTTTATCCTGACCGCACGTCCGGGAATCTTGAAAGCGCGTCCAGGAAGTGATACTGCACTCCAGTTTCAGTCATTGAAGCACTACGAGCTAGAGAAGTTGCTGGAAGAGAACCTGACTGACATTGAGCAGTATGTAACTAGACGAGTACGAGAAACCCTTGACCAACCAGAGGCTAAGTTTCAGGCTCGGCTAGAACAGGCACAGCTTTCTGCTGAAGCGTTGGTACAGGAAGTCAGGGATCTTTCCAACGGCAACTATCTTTATACCCGTTTGGTAATGGATGGGATTGGCACAGGCGAGCTATCGCTAAAAAAACTGTCTGCCCTACCCAAAAACCTCTATGAAGTGTATCAACGCTTCCTCCGCCATCGCTGTTCGGTTCGCAAGTGGATTAATCTCTATCAGCCACTCCTAGGAACACTCACGATCACTCAGGAAGCAATTAGCTCAGCACAGTTAGCGAAGTTTGCAAAGGTTGCTTCTGACCAAGTGGAAGGTGTGCCTCAGGTAGAAAGTGCGATCGCTATTTTGCACCAGTTCCTAGATGAAGTAGAGAATGATGAGGGACAAAAACTCTACACCATTTTTCATCAGTCACTACGAGAGTATTTGTTGGATAGAAAACACAATCATGACTTTTGGTGTGATGCTAAAGAACAGCATGACAATATTATTGAATACTGCAAAGAAGAGTCTAAAGATTGGCAAGATTTGAGGGAGATTAATCCATATGGATTGCGGCATCTTGCACAGCATTTAGTCAGGGGAAAGCGTGTTCAAGAACTCCACGACTTGTTAGTATTTGAAACGACAAACCAACGTAATGCTTGGTTTGATGCTAAAGACAGCTTTGGGGACACAGCAGGTTTTCTAGCTGATGTAGAAATGGCATGGATTCAAGCAGATAAGGTGTCTGAACACCCAACCAAAAATAGTATTGGATTACAGTGTCGCTATGCATTGATGAAGACTTCGATTAATAGCTTGGCAGAAATTCCACCTGCGTTGATGGTAGCACTGGTTAAACATCAATATTGGAAACCTGCTAAAGCCTTGGCATACACTCATCAAATTAATGATCCAAAGACAAGATCTGAGAGTCTGACGGCGTTAGCTGAGCCACTACTAAATTCCGATCCATTGAAACATCAAATATTAAAATCTGCACTGCAAGCTGCTCAAGACATCCAAAATAGCTACTCTCGTGCTGAGGCACTGGCAGCACTGGCAAATAAACTGATGCCAGAGCTACTTCCAAATGCTCTAGAAGCTGCACTAGCCATTCAGGATGAGGAATATCGTGCTAAGGCACTGACGGCACTGACAGATGAATTACCCGAGGCTCTTCCTCAAGCTCTAGAAGCTGCACTAGCCATTCAGACTGACTATTGGCGTGCCGATGCATTGAGGGTTCTAACTGATAAACACCCAGAGCTACTTCCCCAAGCCCTAGAAGTTGCCCTGTCCATACAGGATGAAGACTCTCGTGCCCGAGCATTGACGGCCCTGTCCAACAAGCACATAGAAGCTTTCCCTCAAGCTCTAGAAGCTGCACTAGCTATTCAGGATGATGGCTTTCGTGCCGAAGCCCTAACTGCGTTGTCCGAGAAGCACCCAGAATTACTTCCTCAAGCTTTAGAAGTTGCTCTGTCCATACAGGAAGAAGACTCTCGTGCCCGAGCATTAATGGTACTGGGCGATAAACTGAC
This sequence comes from Phormidium tenue FACHB-1052, assembly GCF_014696675.1. Taxonomy (GTDB): domain Bacteria; phylum Cyanobacteriota; class Cyanobacteriia; order Phormidesmidales; family Phormidesmidaceae; genus Nodosilinea; species Nodosilinea tenuis_A. The sequence continues at coordinate 12,789 of NZ_JACJQN010000033.1, read as the reverse complement.
TCCAGAGCTACTCCCGCAAGCCCTAGAGGCCGCCCTAACCATCCAGAATAAGGGATATCGTGCTGGAATATTGGTGACGCTAGCCAATAAACTACCTGAGGCACTTCCTCAAGCTCTAGAAACCGCCCTAGCTATTCAGAACGAGGAGGCTCGTGTTGTAGCACTGATAGGCATGGCAATGCAATTGCCTGAGTTGCTCCCCGAAGCTCTAAAAATTGCCCAAGCCACTCAGCGTAAAGACCTTCGCGCTGGGGTATTGGTGGCACTGGCCGACAAACTACCTCTAGCTATGTTTCAAGAGGCCCTAGAAGCTTTACCATCTTTCCAGGATAGGTACTTCCGTAACGTAGCATTGACATCGCTGGCTGATAAATTGCCTTTGGCTCTACTCCCCCAAGCCCTAGAATCTGCTCAAGCCATACAGGATGGATTCTCTCGTGCCGAAGCATTAACTGCATTGTCCGATAAATTACCGGAGTTACTTCCTAAAGCCTTGGAGGCTGTCCAATCTGCCCAAGCTACTCAGTATGGAGATTCTCATGTCAGGGCACTTATAGCGCTAGTAGACAAGCTACCAGAGGCACTCCCCCAAGTCCTAGAAGCCGCACTAGCTATTCAGGGTGATCTCACTCGTGTCGAAGCATTGACGGCACTGGCAGATAGACTAACACCAGAGCTACTTCCCCGAGCCCTGGAAGCTTCGCTAGCTATCGAGAATGACGAATATCGTGCACAGGCGTTGACGGCATTGGCTGATAAATTACCCGAGGTACTCCCCCAAGCCCTAGAAGCTTCACTAGCTATTCAGTTTGAGAACAACCGTGCCAAGGTGTTGACGGCACTGGCTGATAAATTATCTGAGGCACTTCCTCCGGCTCTAGAAGCTGCACTAGCCATTCATGGTGATCGCGATCGCATGGAGGCATTGACAGCGCTGGCTGATAAATTAACATTAGAGACGCTTCCTTCAACTCTAGAAGCTTTACTAGGCATCCAGTACGAACCCGCTGGTGACACTGCATTGAAGGAGTTGGTTCATAAATTGCCTTTAGAGCTAATTCCTCAAGCCCTAGAATTCGCCCTAGCTATCCAGGGTGATTACCCTCGTGCCAGAATGTTGGGGGCGTTAGTAAACAAACTTTCTCCGGAATTAATCCTCCAAGCCCTGGAAGCTACCCAAGCTATGCAGGACAAGTACTCTCATGCAAGGTCATTAATAGCCCTAGCTAGCAAACTTCCTGAGCTACTCCCTCAAGCTCTAGAAGCTGCCCAAGTCATTCAGGACAAGTATGCTCGTGCTGAGATATTAACAGCATTGGCTGGTAAGCTACCCGAGGCACTCCCTAAAGCCCTAGAAGCTGCACTAGCCACTCGGGATGATTTCTCTCGTGCTGAGGTATTGACTGCTCTAGCCGATAAACTGCCTGAAGCACTCCCTAAAGCTCTAGAAGCTGCACTAGCCATTCGAGATGATTTCCATCGTGCCGAGGTATTGACTGCTCTGGCTGATAAACTGCCTGAAGTACTCCCTAAAGCCCTAGAAGCTGCACTAGCCATTAGGGATGATTTCTTTCGTGCCAAGGTATTGACTGCTCTGGCTCATAAACTATCCCCAGAGCTACTTCCCTCAGCAGTGGAAGCCCTATTAGCCATTCAAACTGAACCCGCTGCTAACAAGGCATTGATGTCGATAGCTCATAACCTACCTTCAGAGCTAATCCACCAATCTGTCAAAGCCGCCCAAGCCATTCAGGAGAAGCGCTATCGTATCGAAGCACTAACGTCTATAGCTTTTTCGCTGGCTAATGAATCAAATTGCTCCGGCCTTTGGAAGGACTTACTACATTTTCTTTCAGACCGAACTCGACATAACTTGCTCAGCGACATAGCAGCCCTAGTGCCTGTAATTGCTGCTTTAGATGATGATGCAGCAGCAGATACGGCTCAAGCTATTCAAGATGTCGCAAAGTGGTGGCCTTAATCACTCAGTTTCCTTGTAAGAATTTTTTTTTAAGCGCATCGTATGACGTAGAGTCATCTCCATGTCTACGGTTCTCATTCAAACCCAAAACACTCCCCTGGTAGTCAAGTTTCTGGAGATCGCGCCCCTCACTCACGTACAACTCTACAAATTCTACCAATCTAATCGAGATCTCCACATTGATCGCCCCTTGTCACTCGACTCATATGGCGATCGCCCTATCAACCAGGCTAGTTAAGTAGCAAGGCTCAATCATTTATAAGATGGCTCGGCTTCTTCACAATCGATGAAAGCCTCAATTGGCAAGGGTTACAGATGCTTAGCCTATTTGACGTTTAATTCGTCCCACCTACTTATAATTTAAGCTATACGCAGCAAGGTCAAGTTTCCTATAGCTGCACCGACCGAAAGAGCGATCGCTCATCCACCAACACTAGACAGGATATTCAAGCATTATTGAGAATGGCACGATTCAGATGAGGCTTTTGTACCGCGATCGCTCAACTATTCCATTCACTTAATCATGCCAGTCCTCAATCCTAAATCAGGCATGAGCATCACAGGTCAAGTCAGCGATCGCATCCCCAACTTCACAGGTTGTCAGCATCTATTTTCCCTTATGCTATATCAAGAAAACTATTCGATAGAGTCTAGAGCTGTCAAATAGAATTGGGCTCTAGCAATCACATCATCACCATAGTCATCGTGAGTAGTTCCATCATTTATTCCGGCTATAGATTGGACGTTTGTGACTCCGGAGTTATAGGCAACACATGCACCTTTTAATACATTCTCATCAGACCAACTGAGATGCTTAAGCGCAATCTGATCTCGATATGTACTAAAAATTTCTATTGCCTGTTCAACATGAGCTTGAGAGAAGGGACTATCAAGGCCTCTAAGATTATGGTGCCTTTTGTCGACTTGTAAGATACCCCATCCATGGTTGTTATCTCCCCAGCCAGGCTTGTTACCACCTTTTCCCAAAATACTCCCGAGGTGGCTTTCTCGACTTGCCAAAGCAGCAACAATTTCTCTAGGAACGTTGAACTTTTTCGACACTAAATTAATGCTATTCAAACGCTCGGAATTTAGATGAACCATATCACGACGTGCTATTTCATGGCTCGCTTCAATGCCTGGTTGGTTAATGCCTTCTGGTTCTGAAGTTGCTCGTTTACAACCATTTGTATCACAACTCTTCAAGACAGCTTTCCAATCTGAAAGTATTTTAGAGCTCTGGCTAGCTAAAGTAAGTGTTGATGTACCTTTAGTAGATTCACGCTTTCCATCAGTAGTGAGAGTCTTGATAGGAAAATCATATCCTTTGACAATTTCTACATCTTCCTTATAAACATAGCCACTATTAATATTTCCAAGTGATTCTTTCAGTTCTACATACCAGTAGTCTTCATCGTCACCAACCTCAACCGAATGAGCAACTAACGGAAGCGTGCCATCTCCATCAGGTATAGGCAACCCTTGAAAGCTTGCTAAGTCAGGTTTAATTAATACACCATTTTTCTTTGAATAAATTGCAAAACCATTAAGCCCTAATTTCTTGCAAGTGTTTTCTCCAGCAATCCCATCAACCTTTAAGTCTGGATTTTTCTGCTGAAATTCTCTGACTGCTGTATCGGTCTTAGAGCCATAGTTGCCATCATCCTTTATCTTTAATAACTGTTGTAGCCATCGAACATCTAAACCTCTAGAACCATTTTCAAGTATATCTATTTTCTCGATGTAGTCACTTGTTGATAAGTCTCCTGCCAATAATTCAAAATTTATATGTACCTTTTCACCGTTTATATCGCAATAGGTATCAAGATCAACGTGCGATCCGTATCCATGAGGAGAGTTACCATTATGACCTGCTTCTAAAGCAATAGCATCTCCTTGATTAACCCTTTCATTAACAGTTTTTAGCAACTTTGAGTTATGGGCATAAGCCTGAAAACAGGTATATTCTTTCCCTTGATAAGTAAACGGAATATCTAGTTTGATGTGAATTCTATAACCATAAGCCCCTTCCATTTGTGCCTTATGAACTTTGCCTGAGTACATGCAAATTACTTTACTGCCGAATCCCTGAGTATAATCAAATCCAATATTATAGTTCCCTGGCTTAATAGTCCTAAGCACTCCATCTCTATATATGGCTTTGCGATACTGACTTTTATATCCATGACCAGAGGGCTCCATGAATCCTCCTGTCACAGCAAGAGAACCCATTATTTTGTTGAAATATTTTTTATAAGGTGAACTTACTTGAGATTCCGGAAACGGCTTGTCGAAAACAATGGGAACATCGGTTGTATTCCTCAGTTTTTTATTCTGTCTTTTCTGACTGTCTGATTTTTTGGGTGAAGTTTTATAAGTCGATTTTTCCCAACTTCTATCCCAATGATTATCGAAATCAGTATCGAAGATGTACCACTCTCCAGCACCATGACCTAACCTCACAACGTAGTGATTATTCGGAGCTACTTCATAACTCTCAACTGGATATTTTGTTCCAGCAGGGCAAAAGTGCTTTTCATCATCTGAAAGTAAGCTTGTTTGATCAGGAAACTTCTTCAGCCAGGTATCCCGTACAGCTATCATCCATGCCTCATAGCTATGATCAGTACCATCAGCCGCCTCAGCTGAAGTCTTGGTAGGGCTTCCTGGTTTAACTGCCTCAGGCCCTGAGAGTTTAACGACAAAATCTTTAGTATCGTCACGAGCTTCTAAAGCCTTCTGATTAGCTCTCATCCACTCCCAAACCGGCACCGGAATATTTTTCTCCTCTGCCGCCTTTAGAATATTCTCAAGGTTGTAGATTTTCGCAACCGCTAGCAAGTCCGCGATAATGCGGTCATTAACGGCTGTGTCAAAGTCGTAGGTTCCTTTATTTTTATGTTCTTGCTGAATGCGGGTAATCGCTCGACAGAGTTCATACTTCCAGAAATCCTCCTGAACATCTTCACCCCGAAGTTCAATTGCCCTATCCAGGTATTGAATCGCTTTAAGTAAATCCGGCGATCCCGAGTCTTTATAGGCATAGGCCAATTGAGCATAGTAGCGGTGGTTATCGGGCTCGACTTCGGTCAATGCATAAAAAACAGGAATGGTTCTGGCAACTCTGGGCTTCGCCACTTCTGACAAACTGGCTGTTTGGCGAAAATCCTTAGCCAGTTCAAAAACCTGCCTTCTTACGCTGGCTGGGGCTTGCCGAATCGCAACTGTCAGCTCGGCCAACTCACTGTTTAATAGTCCAGTTTGAACATGCTGGTTCAGCTGGTCAATAATTTTGAGCCCTTCCTGGGCTTCAGCCCTTTGCTGGTAGGCCACTTTTAGATATTTCTGTCGGTCCTCCTCCAGCACATTCATATCAGAGAACATGCGGTTGAGGGCAAACTCTAAGATAGCGCGACCGCCATAACCGCCAATAATCCCGAGAGCCGCAATTTTTATTGTGATATTATCTCCGCCTTCTTCAAAAAAAGGAGTACCGGATAATAAAAAATATGCTACGACTGAACCAGCAATTCCCAATAGAATATCGCCAAAGAGGCCTGCCTCAAACTGATCGCCATTGTTTCCCGCAAATCGGGGCATTTCTACATGACCGTCAACCAGGATGGTGTAAATTACTCCACCCAAAATGCCGGAGAATAATAATACGAGTGTCTCTGGATTAACGTAGGCATCAAATGTTGTCGTATTGTCTGGACTATTACTGAGGATGACTACAAAAAGAAAGCCAATGGCTAGGCCCGTCAAAAACGTACTGTAGACGCGCCATCGCCGGTAGGAGGCTGCACGATACTGCTCCCATATAATCAGTCTAGTTTTCTTTTGCTTATCATCCATGATTCAGAACTCCTAAGCTTCTAATTGATGACTCAAATCTTTCACTGGAATAGAGATAACTCCAAGGCTATCCATATATTTTCCGCATCTACCGTGGAAACCAACGGCCTGATAATTCTCTGGAATATCTAGAGTAATAGCTTCACTTGAATTATGATGACCAACAATCCAGGGTGAGCGTCCTTCAATAATGAATTTAATTGAGGTAATATAAGGCCCACTCGTAACAAAAACCGTTTTCATTGTTCCTGTCGTTACCTCAACCCCCCTGATATACTCACCAGGGTTTAATTTGTAGGTCATTAATTGCCCTCCTTCACCACCATGGGTTGATGAGGGCAATGCGTCGCCATCCAAAACGAGTTGAACCCCATCAATGCAAGCACCAACCCATACTTTAATTTCTGATACATTGGCATCTTGATATCTTTGCTGATTAGTTTCCAGGGTGTGAGGCCCAACCTCAATGTCAGCAAAAGGCTCTCCCCCCCCACCTCCAGCAGTAACGCTGGGCCATAACTCCCATTCAGGCTGTTCTGACTGCTGCTCTAAGTATTGTTTAGTGGCTTCTTTGAGCAAGTTCTGCTTTTGTAGGATTTGGTTATCTTTTGGAAAGAACTTAGGGGTCAATAACTTATACAGTGGCAAAAGCTCTAATTTAACGGGGGTTGGGTCATCCTTAACTGTTGAAAACCAGGCATCTCTGTTACCCTGCCAGTTGCCGCCACAAAACTTAAGTTCTTCGGAATGGTCTCTTATTTCTTCAAAGCGACTCTTTTCAACATCTTTTGAAAAACTAGCTTTGAACATCTTTGCTGCTTCAGCCTCGAAATTTCCACCTCGTTTTACAACAGAGGCATAGGTTGATTCATTGAGACGGATTTTATGATAAACCAAACCACCAAAATCTACTTGAGTCGCAATATGGGTGCCAAATTCCTGGATAAAAGTGTTGTAGGCTACTAAATCGTCATTGACAGGTAACAAGCTAACAGCCTGTTCGAAGTCTTGGTTAGGATGCAAGCTTTTCCATGAGTCAGGAGGAAATTTCAATCCAACAGGGGGTAGCCCCAGCCTAAAGTCAAGATATTCGGCCTTGGTGAATGCGTAGATGCTTTTTTCATGTCTCCGCTCTTGTCTGAGGCTTTGATAGTTTTTTGAAAGACTGAAAGGCATAAACAGCCCGAACAGGTTTGCTACCAGACCGCTTATTGAACCACCAAACTCCCTTTGGATATCAGCTTCTGTGTATAGAACCTTTGTCTGTTCACTCGTGTTGTGGCCCCCTGAGGAAATAGGCGTAAATTGAGTTCCCTTGGGCTTTAAGAACTGGACTCCCTCATCTTCTGCTTTCTCAGCCTCACCCGGATAGAAATCAAAGACACGATGATCCTTACCAGTCCCACTAATGTCAAACGGGTCTAGGTAAAGAATGTCGTAGCATTTACCCAAAGAATAGAAAATGGCCTCAAGGGTTTCTCCCTCAGGATTAGGGACTGGATCTCGGAAAGTAGTCTCAAATCCAATTTCACCAACAGTGGTACTTGCCAAATTGCTTTCAGCGAAAGGCTTTTGCCCGTCTGTTACCGATTCACCAGTTTCTGTGGCAGCATCTACGGTTTGAGAGGTAATTGTCGGAGTCGGTAGAGGTAGCTCTGTTGACCCCACATCAAGACTGCCTATGGTTGTGCTTTGAGTTTCCTCCATAGCAAGCGCTGTAGGTTGTAGCCCCAGAACTCGGCTGACAGCTTCTGATACGGTGCGCGTATCATTGCGGGTGGTGAGATAGGCCTGGTTAAGGCGTAGCCAATCTTCAACGGGTGAGGGGATCTGTCGCTCTCTTGCCGCTTGCAAAATCGTTTCCAGATTGTAAATTTGAGCAATAGCCAGCAGATCAGCAATGATGTTCTCCTGTACAGGAGGAGAAAAGTCAGGGACTCGGGTTGTCCGACTGGCCTGCAAAATACGAATTGCAGCACGGTTCAGCTCATACTGCCAAGGTTTACCAATAGTCAATGGCCCCCGCAGAGTAATGACTAGATCTAGACACGTCAGGGCTTTTGAATAATCAGGCGGATCTAAGTCTCTGTACAGCAGGGCCATTTCGCCTAGGCTTTTGTGTTTCTCAGGTTCTTGGGCCAAGAGTTGCTCATGAACCGTTATCATTCGTTGCCGTTGCTCTGTAGTTAACGCAAGCTCTGGTGCTTGTTGTCGTAAATCCACCAGGGCCTCGAACACCTGTCTTCGAGTTTCGCCAGATAATTCTGTAAGGGTTTGAATGAGTACTGATTGCTCAGCTTCAGTGGCCCTAGTGCGGATGTAGTTATCAATTTGTGTGATGAGTTGGAACGCTGGCTCAGATGCCGTCTGGGACTCTTCTGCGTCTGATTCAACAACGGTCGTAAAATCGACTGCTTTGGGTAATTCTCCACTCAACTTGAAGAAACGGTTCAAAGCAAAGCGCAAAATTGCTCTACCACCGTAACCTCCGATAATACCGGTGGCCGCCAGGGGAATACTGCTTGGTTGCTCAGCATTGGGGTTCATCAAGCTTGAAGGCAGCAATGCCTCCAAAATAAAAGCCCCTGCAATGCCCAGCAAAATGTCGCCGAATAGACCTGCCTGAAATGTGTCTCCCTTATTGGAAACGAACCGGGGCATTTCCACATGGCCATCTACCACAATGGAATAAATCACACCGCCCATAATGCCGGAAAACGCAAGAATTAAGACTTGCCAATCTAGTAAGCCGAATGCTTTTGAAACTTCAGTGTCAGGACTCGAAGGGGGTAAGCCACTGAGAATTAGCGTGTAAGACAGGCCGATGAGAAACCCAGTTAAGAAGGTACTGTAAACTCTCCAACGTTTATACATTAAGGATTCACGCTGAACAGAAAAAGGGGTAGACTAAGCCGACTTGATGGAATTTACAGGGAGCGTGAGGTGAGATGAAAATGTGTGGTCTGAGCTTCCTCGACATGAATACAATTAAGATCTAACTCAAGCCTTTCGTCAACTTCGAAACCATTGAAACTATTGAGATCCAAACCTTGCCCAATTCCAGAAGAGGAGTTGCTTTCTAGAGAAAACTACAGACCCCAAGCTGAACCGGGTAAAATTGGAAAGTAGTAGAATTTCATACATAAATAAAATTCTACTATTCAAAGATATTCCGTTTATTTATTGACGTCAATCAATGTAAATTTTTATACACTACTTTTTGTGAAGCATTCCCGGTCTTTATTTTAATTTAAGGTTTTGCCGCCTGATTTAGAGCTGGCATTTTGGATTTTTGCCATAGCATTTTTATTTTGAGGGAGATGAGTTGCTAAAACAGCAGTTCCTTGACCGAAAGCTTTTCCACCTTCTTTTAGTAATTTGGAGAAGAACAGTGTAGCAGCGGCAAACGCTAGAGTAGCTGGATTCATAGTTGTAAAAAATTATTGGAAGGTGAACTCAGTTCTAGCTCAAGCACATAGGTCTTGAAACAGAGCACTGATTTGGTTTTCACAATTAAAGACAACACTCCAGACAGATTTGGAGGGCCCTAGCCTGAACTTAGACGGCTAGGGACTGGCCTCTTAAGAGTGGATAAATCTCTGTGACCCTTGTAAAGCAGGGGCTGTAGCCAATGGTCTGAAATCTAGAAAGAGCACTGGTTTGTTAACGGGAGATGCATTGAACCCCTATCAAATGTCAAGTACATAGGGCTCTTCCGAGCTTTTGGTGAAGCCGGGAGCTAGTGAGGAAACTGTAAATCGCCCCTTTCAGTAATCTGCCGATGGAATTTCTTCAAGCTCTGTTGCCCAGTAGCAGTCTGTTCCGTTTGGAAAGCTACACCATTGAGTCAGGCGATTGCCTCTTGCTGACTCTCTCCTCTACACAAGCGATAATCCCCTGTCCGCTATGCGGTGGTCTGACTCACCGTATCCATAGCCACTATGAGCGAACGTTAGCTGACCTACCCTGTGTCCATTTCAGGCTTAGACTGATTCTCCAAGTGTGTAAGTTTTTCTGCCCAAATACTGAGTGTCGCCGCCGCATCTTCACCGAACGCCTGCCGGAAGTGGCCGCCCCTTGGGCGAGAAAGACCGTGCGATTGATACAGCGGTTGCAGTCAATTGGCTTAGCGCTGGGGGGTGCCGCAGGGGCTCGATTAGGTGATTGCTTGGGTTATGCGGCCTGCGGCAGTACCCTGATGAACCAGCTTCAGCAACTGCCGCTGCCGGACGTGACAACCCCCAAGGTATTGGGCGTCGATGACTTTGCTTTCCGCAAAGGCCACAACTACGGCACTATCTTGGTTGATCTGGAAACGCATCAACCGATTGCCCTGCTGGCAGACCGTAAGGCAGAAACCCTGGTCGAGTGGCTCCAGGCCCACCTTGGTATAGAAGTGCTCTCCCGCGACCGCTCCAAAACCTACAAACGTGCGATGACTGAAGGCGCACCGGAGGCCATACAAGTCGCAGATCGCTTTCACTTGGTCAAGAACTTGAGTGAAACCTTAGAGCAAGCGTTTGGTAGCTACCGCAGTGAGCTAAAAGCGGCTGAACAATCACAGCATCAAATTGCCATTGCAGATGCTCCTGAAGAGACCGTCTTGGCTATGCCAAAACCAACCGCTACGGAGACGTCGCAGCAACAAATACACCAGAACCAACAGCGAAAAATAGACCAACAGAAGACTATCAAGTCCTTGCGAGCACAGGGATGGCTTCAAACGGCGATTGCTCAGACGGTAGGCGTTAGCCTCAAGACCGTTGAACGCTACAGCACCTTGCCAGACTTTCCAGAAATACCCCCTCGCCGGCCTACGTTTGGGCGCAGTCTACTCGATCCCTACAAACCACAGCTTTTAGACTGGTGGAACTCGGGTATTAGGGAGCCTAGCCTCCTAATGAAATTGCTCAAACCCTGTGGCTTTGAAGGCTCTCTTCGTACCGTACAGCGCTACCTTAGCGGGCTGCGCGAAGCTCAGGGTCTACCGCCAGTGAGGATTAAAGTCGCCCAAGCGTTGCCAAAAGTCGTTGACCCACAGTCGCCACCCTTCACGCCGCGTCAAGCCGCCTACTTGGTCGTACTCAAGCCAGACAATCGTCAGGCAGAAGAGACTGATCTACTCGAGCGGGTCGTCCAGCAGCATCCGGACTTATCGCAGCTGGTTGTGTTGGCCGATGCGTTCTTGCAACTGTTAAGACAACGGCAGGCAGACGCCTTCGATGACTGGTTGCTAAAGGCAGCACGCTGCGCGCTCAAACCGTTGCAAACGTTTGCCAAAGGGTTATTTGATGACTATGCTGCGGTCAAAGCTAGCCTCATGACAGAGGTTAGCAACGGCCCTGTCGAAGGCTTGAACAACAAGTTGAAGATGCTGAAGCGCCAGATGTACGGCAGGGCTAACTTAGAGCTACTCGCCAAGCGATTCATTATGGCTGCATAACAGCAAGCTCAACGTAAGGCAGCAATCGTTTTCTCGGCTTCACCAAAAGCTCGGAAGAGCCCACGTTCAGTGTCGTCTAATAAACCCCTCTCATGCAAAGGATTTCTTGGGTCGATAAGGGGCGAGAGCAGAGGCCTATCGCCATCGCCGGAGTCGTCTGTTTCCCCAATCCCCAGTGCGGTCTGACCCAATTGTGGATGATCCGCTGGACCTCCAAACTTCGTTGTAACCCTGAGCGAGTCTTGGCATAGAGATTCTGACGCCGACGATAGGCGCTACAGCGTCGTCTCAGAGCCGCATTTTGAGCTTCATTGTGATTCGCATGCACCTCCGCCACGGGGCTAATGGCCGTAAGCGGATGCTCTGTCTTAACCCAGACCACACGCCGTTGGCCTTGAGACCCTGTGATTTTCATCGCCACTTCCAGTCCTTCTCTCCAGACTTTTCGAGTGCGGTAGGCCCCCGGACAATTGCGGAGCGCCAGATAGACACTGGCCAAGTCCCACAACGCTTTGGCATAGCGACACTCACCGTCAGTGAACCAGCGAATGTAAGGACACGCTTGTGCCCACTGCCAGGCCTGTTGAGTTCCCCGCTGAAACAGCAGTTCGTCCTTATGACCAGCCTGGGCCGAGACCCAGTAGCGACTGCTGCGTTCGATAAAGTGGATTGTCCATCCTTCTGAGCTAGCGGGGGGGACGATTCTCGCCGACGCGAGTGTACACTTCATCCCCTTCTAGCGTCACTTCTCGATCTCCTGGTGCTGGGGGCGACCAGGCATCAACCTGATTCGCCAGGCGCTCTTCCCAGCGCAGAATCGTTGAATGAGATTTACCGAAAGTGCGGCCTGCCGCCTGCGCTCCCATCCCTTCGGTGCGGCTATTCAACGCTGTGGCCACTACTGAACTGGGGGCTCGGAGGCAGGCCATCGGGGTGCCGTGCGCTCAATAAATCGCTTGCCGCAGTCGTTGCAGCGATATCGCTGCAGCAGCACACCCTCTGAGAGCGATTCCCGCCCATTTTTCACGACCTGGAGGCTTTGGCAGTGAGGACAATCCATGGCTCTGGAGTAGCTGCACTGCAACCCAGCATCTGGAGATGATTGGCACCAGCATGGAGTCTGGGGTGAAGGAACTCGGACGTGTACAAGTGGCAGGGTTCCCGGTGCAGAGTTTGCACAAGTACTTGGACAGGCTGACCCAGCATGGGGAGGTGGTGATTGCAGAGGGGGAGGGGGCAATCGCCATCCACCCCCATCAACCGCCTGCCCTCGCTTTAGAGGAAGCATCACCGCCTGAACCTGAATCTGTGGCTAATGCCCCAGCCACTGAAGAGCCTGAGTTTCAGGTGCAGAGCTTGTTTGACGTGGAACCGTTTCGGACGAGTCACTCCACTGGCCAATCGCCACGTATTAGACGACACTGAACGTGTCCGATGACGACAGCTAGATAGGCGGGAGAGCAATACTCTCTGCCCCTTGGGTCATTGCTGAGACCGGATCCAATTCAGG
>NZ_JACJQN010000032.1 GCF_014696675.1 Phormidium tenue FACHB-1052 | reverse complement strand
CTGCCCACCCCGAAGGGGTTTACCAATATTTCCATTCATCGCTGCCGCGCGGTCTATGTGCCGATCGCCCTCCACTTCTTCTGCCCACCCAATATCGCGGATTTTAGGTACCAATAGATCTCTGTAGGTATTGAAATCTCGCTCATTTTTTGCGAAATCATACTCCTACTCAGCAACTCCCCTTTCAAAACGTTGCCCCAATTGACTATGACTTCGGGTGGCGCTTGGCGAAATCCCAGATAATGGCACTGGCATCGGGACCAGCATGATCGATATAAATACCGTCTCCAGCAGGGCCTGGCCAGACATGTCCCATATCCTGGACGAGGTACAACTCGACGACAGACGTACCATCCAGCGTGGTGATGGTGGTATGTGTGTAAGAATGCCTGCTTTGTTCTGAAGGCACAGTTGTCGTCTTTTCGACGAGGTTTAGACTGTCGTTGAGTAAACCGTCATCAACAAAGTCACCGACCGCAGTCCAGTGTGCAACTAGACGAGTGGCAACTATGGGCGGAACGACAGCATCCTCCTCGCTTTAGATGACGAGCAGCGGTACCTGCCGCGCCCGATCGCCCATCTGTGACCACGCCTGACGTGCCGTGTAGTCCGGTGGTGTGGAGTCAGGGTCGTCCGGGTTTACCTGGTTCAGCCCATACTCACCACCCGCAGTCGATGTCACCGTTGCGAAGACATCGGGGTAGGTCGCAGCGAGAATAACAGCAGCCCCCGCACCCGACGAGGCACCCGCGACATGCACTTGGGCTAGGTCTGCGTTGTACGCCTCGACCACCTGTCGGGCAACGCCAGCGAGAAGCGCAGGTTCTCCGCTGTAGCGGTGCTGCTCCCGTGGGTCAGACGAGTTCCAGCAGTTGATCATGTTGCGAAACATTCGTTGCGTTGGGTAGACAACGATGAAGCCTTCGCGGTCAGCCAAGCGGTTGAACTGCGTCGTAGACTTCATCGAGTTCCATCCGTAGCCCGTCATTCCGCAGCCGTGAATCGCCATCATTACTGGCAGTTGAGTCGTGCCATCCAACTGAGGCGGAAGGTGAACCTGGTAGCGTAGAGAACCGACATCACTTTCGTACAGATGATTGTGGTCTCCTTCCTGCATCCACCAGGGAAGTCCGAACTGGAAAGCTGCAATGACGATACCGACGGTGGCTATGACTGTGACTGTGACGAGGATGCTGAAGGTGATCCAGAGCGATCGCCATTGCTTAAAAGGAAGGTCTGACCGCAACCAATCGGATTTGATCGCCTTTTTCAGGTTTTGTCCTCGCAGGTGATGAGAGAAAAATTTCATGGTAATCGATTCCTTTTATGCCGTGTTGCTGCTTTCATCCTCGACCTTGGTTTTGATCACGAAAGCCTTTAATTCGACCATCTTGCCGCTGCGAAAGCGCCAGACATCACAGTACGAGTAATGAGCCGCTTTCCCGTCTGCGTCCTTCAGGGTGATATCGCCAACTGCCGTGACAAAATCACCCTCAGCGATTAAGTTGGCGACCGTAAACTTTGGCGGCTCTATGTATGTCTCTGCCATATATTGGCGAACAGCTTCTTTTCCGTTAAGGGTCTTGTCCCCTACGAACGCCCATTTCGTGTCGTCAGTGCAGAACGACAAGAATCCTTCATAGTTGCCTGCAGCGTTCGCCGCATTTGCCGCTTCTAAGATGGCTTTATTGTTCGCTGACATGTGAATCTCTCCTTTGTTCAGGTGGATACTTTAACGGAGCCGTCTCTGCTGCCACTGATGCGAAACTCACGGAACAATTGCAGTAACACGAATTTCAATCCGCATCGTTGGCAGCCCGAGCGCTGCAACGCCTACCTGTGTCCAAATTGGGGCATGGTTGGGCATGTAATGGCGATATAGCTTGACCATCACCTCATTAACTTCTGGGGGCAACCCACCAACATGGTAAGAATTGATGTGGACAACATGCTCCCAACCCGCGCCAGCCGTTGCCAAGGTTCGCTCTACATTCCAAAACGCCTGGGCGATCTCGTCTGCAAGCGATTCGGGAATTTGCAGATTGTCATCCCAGCCACCTTGACCTGATGTCTCCACGCGATCGCCAATTTTTACCGCTTGCGAGAAGTGCAAGTTATTCAACATATATTCCCCATAACCGGGGGTGACAAAAAACTCGGGCTTATGCATGATGTTCCTTGGTGCAGTACGTTTAACTTTTGTTATATCGAACATAGAACTTTATGAGTTCAACGCCTTTTCGATACGACGATCGGGAATGAGCCATAGAACTGCAACCAGAACATATAACGCACATGCAAGCCAAGGGATTGCAAAAGCAAGTGGAATTGTAACTGCGTAAATCAATACCGATGACTTGCCTTTAAAGTTCCGACCAAGAGCATTTGCAAGGGTGGAATCTTGACCGTGGTGAAAAACAAGTGTGCGGGTCAGAGTGAAGTAGGCGATCGCAGCCAACAATAGAACCACACCATAAAGCGCCACAGGCAACGCAGCAAAGAGATTTTCACCCATCCATGCGGTGACAAAGGGAAATAACGATAACCAGAACAACAAATGTAGGTTTGCCCACAACGTTGAACCATTCACTTGTCGGACTGCCTGAAACAGGTGATGGTGATTGTTCCAGTAAATACCAACATGCACGAAACTCAACACATAGCTTAGAAAAATTGGAATCAACGGACGTAGTGCAGCTAAATCTGGCTCATGAGGTATTTTTAACTCCAGTACCATGATGGTGATAATAATAGCAATTACCCCATCGCTGAATGCTTCTAACCTACCTTTAACCATTTTTGGAGACGCTCCTTGTTTGCTTACTACGTTGTCAGTAGGTGAGCTTAATTAAACGTAGCTCTGAATCTCTAAAAGCCTTGCTACACTGTGCTCGGCATTCGGTTAGCGCCCTTGTTTTGGGGATAAGCAATTGTCTGTTGTTCATCTCAACTATCAGCTAGTCGCGCCCTGCCGCAATCATTTTTTCTGCCAAACCGACCGGGTTGGAAAACATCACCTCATGACTACCGGACATTTGCACGAACCGAAATAGTCCCAAGCGGCTAGACATTTTGGGATGCCAACCCCAATCGCCTTGAGGAAGAACGGTGTCTTCGGTACAGTAGAGGTAGCTTTTGGGGATGGGCAGCGAGTAAAACTGCTTCAGGTCTAACTTATCAAGCCACGGTTGATACGGTTCAGGCGATAATTGTGCGTAACTCGATCGTGCCAGTTCGAGGTCAGCGTCGTTGATAAACGCTTCTCGCCAAATCTCAAAAGGTAGCATCACTGTATGATCGCCCGATTGTCTCGCTAGCTGCTCGGATAACGCTTGAGAGTGCGGTGGGGCGTTGTCGTTGATGCTTTCACCATCATTGAGGACAAAGGCATTGAAGAAGATGAGTCGTCGAATGCGATCGCTGATTGCTTCAGCAACTTTGGCAATAATTGTTCCACCGAAACTATGTCCGACTAGAACGATATCGTTTAAGTCTTCACTCACAATGTAATCGACGATCGATTGCGTGCATTGAGCATGATTGACGTTTTTGTTCACGCCTTTGCCATGTCCAGCGATCGTGGGCGCAAAAGCATGATGTCCCTTTGCTTCTAGTTGATCAATGACTGCCCGCCAAGCAGAGCCATCATGCCAGGAGCCATGAACTAAGACAAAAGTCGACATAGAATCTCTCCTTGTAGATGTGATCTGGAAATCAAGCTCGTCCGTTCTCTTGAAGAAAGTCCAGCAACAGGGGATTGACCTGATCAGCGTGGGTCCAGTTGATGGCGTGTGGTCCACCAGGAATGACAACCAATTGACTGTTTTTGATCAACTTTGGAAGTCTTGCTGCGGTGGACTCTAGCGGCAGAATGCGATCGCTATCGCCATGAATAATCAGAGTCGGTATATCAATGCGGGGAAGATCATCGCGGAAATCGGTGAGCCAGGAGGGTACACAATCCAAAGTCCCTTTAGCAGAAGCCCCTGCTGCTACATTCCAACTGGCTTGAATCGCTTCATTGCTGATGTGATCGCCAAGCAATACATCAACATTAAAGAATTCTCTGAAAAATGCAGAGAAGTAGGCTAGACGGTCTTCAACAATCGCTTTCATAATGCCATCAAAAACGCTTTGATCAACACCCTCTGGATTGTCGTCTGTCTTTAACAGAAACGGTGGAACGGGAGCCATCAGCACGGCTTTCTGCACCCGCTCTGAGCCGTATTTGCCAAGATAGCGTGTGACTTCACCTGTTCCCATTGAGAAGCCGACCAGCACGGTATTTTGCAAGTCAAGCTTGGTCATGAGTATATTCAAATCGGCGGCAAAGGTATCGTAGTCATAGCCAGATGAGGGCTGACTGGAGTTGCCAAATCCTCGGCGATCGTAGGTAATTACTCGATATCCTGCATTCAGTAAAACTAAAACCTGCTTCTCCCAAGAATGTCCGTTCAATGGAAATCCATGAATCAGAACAATCGGTTGACCTGTTCCCAGATCTTCGTAGTAGATATTAATATTTGCAGAGTTTTCTTGACCAACAGTAATGTAAGGCATGAGAGGTTTCTCCATTTTAAACGCATGATGTGTTTTTGTCTGTTACATCACAATTGTTATGCAGCGATCGAGCGCCGTCTTAACGAGGTTCTGTCGCAAAACTATTGTGAATAAACACATGACTTAGCTTGAAATCAATTAAGCAATAACTCCGAAAATTTGAGACACGAATTCTACTTGTGCTCGCACATCGCCTCTCTCAACCTCCTCCACTTATCCTTTACGAATCATATTGATGGCCTTGATAAGGGCAGTTTGAGCCTGCTTACTTTAACCATTAATCAGTTTTTGCGCTATAACCTGGGTTGCCACGTTGAGAAGGTTTCAAGATGTGCCCAGTAAGCATCCAGTCCGATGTGAGTAAAGATGAGGGCTGCTACAAGTAATACAATTGCTCCAGTCGTTCGTAAAAGCCGATTTTTTCTGAAATAAAGCGTTGGTGCAGAAAACACTCCGCCTAAGCCAACCAAAATGAATGCAATTCCTACCCGCAAAGGCGTTGGTGTTAACCCTAAGTTGATGAAGCGAACGCCAATGAGAAGTGATACTAGACCTGCAAAAAATCCATAAATACTTAGGGTGAGCAGATCCCAACCCGTTGCCAGAGCTAGAGAAGTTCCAACAAACAGAATGCCAAACAGGACACTTGTTTCACCATAGGCAATATTGAAACTACCAATCACAGGCCAGGTAAACGTCATGTGTAAGCCAGTAACTAACGCGATCGTGCCAACCAGACCAAAGCCTGGAACCCAGCGTTTCTGATTGGATTCATCAAGACCAAAGTATACATAGGTTGCTAGTAAAACAAGCCCAGCTACCAGATTCATGAGCATGAGTGTAATGTAGTCGATAAACATTTAGATCTCCTGCAAGTGTTTGATACCGGAAATATTCATGTTGTAGAAATCTGAAAAACGAGTGTTGTGTTGTTCTCATTCTTCATTTCTCTGATTTAAAGCACTGAAGTTTACTGATCTCATCTACAAGTCAGAGGCAGCTTTTATGTGCTTAAATCTGGGTTCAAGACGTAATCAAATGCGTTCCCACACCAACTCGAACACTACCTCCACACCATCGTTTAGGACTGGCAAAGTTCTCAGTGTTACTTGGTTTTCGTTTAGAGTAAAGGTGCGAACCAACGTTGTACTCACTCGATTCGGAATGGATGCAATTTCAATGTGATGAGTTACAGTGTTGCCACTCAAGGTATAAGTTCCTGCATAGGCATTGAATGTTGTGAATGCTTGAGCAAGTTCTTCAGCCGGTAGAGATTGCATCTCTGGACTCAACGGCGATCGCACTTCCTGACTCAACGATGGGCGATCGCTCCTAGAAAACATCACCATCATGTGACCATCTGATGTGTAGGTGATGTAGCCAACCGGATGAGGTCCATACACGTCTGGAGTCACCGTTCCATCAGCGTAAATGGCAGTTGCAGAAATTAGCTTCCAAATGCCAATTAGCAGATTGTTCTGGATTGATGGTGTAGACATAATGTGCAACCATTGCTTGATGATTCTCCGCTAGAGAGTAGCGGGTTTCAACACAAAATCAAACTCAGTCGTGTAAAACGGTTCACTTTGATTGTGTGCCTTGAGTTCGTCTAGTGCTTCGTGCTTTTGCAATTGAACGATCGCCGATCGCACGGCAAAGGTTGTATCTGAATCCAGGTGAGGATCGCCATCAATAAAAGTTTGTGTTGTCAGTGGAGTGTACTCCGGAGCACTGAGTTTGAAATGGATGTGAGCTGCCCGCCAGGGATGCCGTCCCAAGAGTCCCAGCAACTCGCCACATGGACCACTGCTTGGTATTTTGTAACCTAGTGGCACGACAGTTTCAAACCTATACGTTCCACTCTCGTTCGTTTTGAACCGTCCCCGAAGGTTCCCCAACGGCTGAGATGGCTCTTGGACATCATATAATCCTTGGGAATTGGGTTGCCAAACATCAATCAGAGCATTGGCGATCGGTTGACCGTTCAAATCTAAAACCCTGCCTGACAGGAAAAGTGAGTCTCCTTCTGGATCAATACCCAAGCGATCGCCCATCTGCCGTTCTGGTGCATTCGGCACATACAAGGGTCCTTCTAAATTGCTTTCTGTACCGCGATGAGCATCGTGCAGCAATTCTACTAACTCTGAAATTCCCAGTAGATCTGTTAACGCCTGCATTTCTCCAGCGGGAATCTCCTGAGTATGATGACTGACCCGGTTGAGAAAATTGCGTCCCTGCTGCAACTCTGATTCAGTCAGCTTCACCTCACGCACAAAGTCATGCAAATGTCGAACCAAGCTCGTGTAAATCTCATGGAGTCGCGGGTGAGATTTGCCGCGATCGCCATGATTGATAACGGCTTCAGTGATAGTGTCAAGTGTGATGTTCTGCACGATTAAACTCCTTTTTGATTACGTGATTAATGAGGGTTGTTTTACGGCGGCTGTCTTGACTGATAGTCTGTGTCCTAATCTAATTGGCTACAGCTATACCAGTGAAACTTTGCTTGCAAGTGTTGTCATCTCGCACTGCCATTCGACTACTGCGCTACCAACCCACCACCACAAAAACTGCATCATTAGATCGCTCTGTAGACTTGATATGTAATTAACACGCATGACTTTCCCTACTTTCTTGGTCTATGAAACTAGACAGCCGCGATGCTTGTTCTGATAACGATTGGATTACCTTGATTTAGACGAAATCTTCCATAATCAGAGAGTGATTTAAGCCGCTAGCAGCAACGCTACCCTGAAAAACAGCGGCGACGATCACTTGCAGGGGTGAAGTGATGTCACCTGCCGCATAAACACCTTTGACGCTAGTTTCGTTAAAAACATTGATCGTCTTGATTAAATTGAATTCATTCAACTCACAGCCTAACTTTTCAGCTAGGTTTGAACGGAGTGTTTGCTTTGGTCGGATCAGTATTCCGCGACGCGAAATTTTCTCATTTGTCTCAAAAACAATGTTTTCCAATTGTCCGTTATCGCCTTCGAGTCGGATAATTTTCTCTTCGCGGACAAGGATTTTGTGGTTTTCCAACAGTGTCCTTTGATCAGCGGTTAGATCGGCTTTGCCGTTTGTGCAGAGGACTAAATCAGCACTCCAATTTTTCAGCAATGCCGCCATTTCGATGCCCGTTTCACCATTTCCAACAATGGCAAGCGGCTCTTCACGCACTTCCCAGGCATGGCAATAGGGACAATGAAACACGCTTTTGCCCCAGAAATCACCAAAGTTTTCGAGAGCTGGAAATTCATCCATTACCCCAAAAGCCAGCAAAACTTTGCGCGTTTTTTTGATCGTGCCATCCTCAAACACAACTTCAAATTGATTGCCGGATGGGTTGATTTCCTTGACCCCGATCGCTTGAAATTCAACGCTTTTATAAGGTTTGAGTTGGTCGCGCCCGATGCTCAAAAGTTCATGCGGACTGATGCCATCGCGGGTAAAAAAGCTGTGCGACTCGTGTGCGGGAGCGTTACGCGGATTCCCTTTGTCGCAGACTAACACTCGACGGCGACTTCTGCCTAAAAGCAGTGCCGCACTAAGTCCAGCGGAACCGCCACCGACAATGACGCACTCGTAAATCTCTTTGTTTTGGTTCATCATCTCTTTCTGTTCTCCAACTTTGGGTATAATCATCAACTCCTAAATTTTCTTTGTCTTATTTCACTTGAGTGTAGTCAGTTCCAACATTCAACTTCTTGCAGATTCCTATGGAGTTTCCTATGGAATTAGCGAACCGATTTCAGTGTTGCTTTAATAATTCGCTTGAAGTGCTGTATCAAACATTTCGCACTGCCTTTCGACTACTGCGCTACGAACCCACCATCTATCATCAACGTCTCACCTGTTATGAACGATGCTAGGTCAGATGATAAAAATAGGACTGCATTTGCAACTTCAAGCGGTGTGCCAGCCCGTCCGATCGGGTGAAGTCCTGCTAAGTAAGCTTTGGCTTCATCTGTAGAGGCTTCAAATAAATCTGTTTGGATTGACCCTGGCGCAACGACATTGATGCGAACACCCGCTTTGGCATATTGGAGGGCAGTCGCTTTTGTTAAGCCTACTACCGCATGTTTACTCGCGGTGTAGAGAAGTATGTTAGGCAGTGCAACGACTCCAACCGCAGATGCCATATTGACGATTGCACCACTTCCCTGTTTCAACATCTGAGCGATTTCATATTTCATCGACAACCAAACGCCTTTAACATTGACGTTCATCGTGTGGTCATATTCAGCTTCCGTTTGCTCAATCAATGAGGGATTTTCGGCGACTATGCCTGCATTATTAAAGGCAATATCCAACCGACCAAAAACGTCAACCGTCTTATCAACCATTGCTTTAACATCGGCTTCTTTCGTGACATCTACTTGCACAAAAATCGCCTCTCCGCCAGCATCTTGAATCAATCGAACCGTTTTTTCACCTTCATCAATTCGACGACTCACCACCACCACTTTTGCCTGTTGTTGGGCATAAGCGATCGCCGTTTCTCTGCCAATTCCCGATGTCCCTCCCGTCACTAAAGCAACCTTGCCTTTAAGCATCATGATAGTTACCTCTCGTTGTGAATAGTTATGTTACTTGCGTCAAAAATTCAATGGGTAGCAATACGTGTAGAGGCCAGCAGCAAGAAGCACCTCGCTCTATAACCAGGATGAGTAACATGAATAACGATCCTGGTTGCAAAATGGCGGGTTTGGGTACTGATGTTTGCTGGCACCTACACTTAATCGCGCTCGATTAGTGTGTTTGAAGGTAAGTTGGGATCGATCGCCTTACGCGCACTGTCAACGCCCACGACGGGCAGTGTACCCGGATCGAGCAAGCCGACTTGAACCAACACACTTGCCTGATCCCAGTAAATGTGTTCATGGGCTATTTTGCCGTCACGGAACTGGACGATTGCTACTACTGGCACTTCTACCCGTTTCCCGGTGGGAGCAACGCCGGGTAATATCCATTCCATCCAAACAGTATGGGTAAACTTAGCCATCATTTCATCCACAAGTTGATCTGTCCCAATCGTGCGCGAGATTAGGGTCAACTCCGTGTCCGGCGGCATTTGTGGAATGAGGTATCTGGAATAGAACTCGCGCAGTGCTGGTTTCCCGACTCCCCCAGTCATCACCGGGATGTGGTTAACGTAAGCATCTTCAACCATCGTAGCGAGGGCATCTTCAGTACTGTGAGTGCCAAACTCATACTGCAAATGCTTTTCCCAAAGTGCTTGCAAAGACTCTTGGGCTGGTGTCAAATTGGTAGTTGCTTGTAAATTTGCTTGTCCGTCTACAGTCTGCTCTTTGACCATGATTAAATACTCCTAGTTCTATCTTCTGTTTCTCCTGTCCCAACCAATATTGACCTTCAGCACACAACCAAACTCCGATCCGTTTAGCAATTACTAACGCCGTAAAGCTGGTTTAATCTTCTGTAAATTTCAGCACGATCTTGCCCCGTGTTCCTCCCTGCTCTAGACGCTGATGTGCCAGAACAACCTGATCCCAAGAAAAGACTGAATCAATCACTGGGCGAAGCTGATAACGCTCGATGAGTTTTGCCAAAGCCTCTAATTTTGCTCGGTACTGGGGTGAAAAAACAAAATGAATCGTCAGATTCTTACCCCATGCTTCAAGAAGCGATTGCGGTATTGCAACGTCTACAATGCTTGCAAGCCTACCAAAGGGGCGAATGATTTCTAGACTACGCTGAATTGTTTCTCCGCCGATCGTATCTAGAACTAAATCCACACCCAGTTCATTTGTTTCTTGACGAATGACTTCTACGTAATCTTCATTTTTATAATCAATCACTCGATCTGCGCCCAGTTCTGTCACGAAATCTCGGTTTCTAGCACTGCACGTCGCAAAAACGTATGCCCCGATCGCTTTAGCGAGTTGAACTGCGATCGAACCCACTCCACCCGCACCCGCATGGATGAGAACTGTTTCACCAACTTGTAGATTGCCCCTAGTCACTAGACAATCCCAAGCCGTTCCGCCTGCAAGCGGAAAAGAAGCTGCTTCAATGTGCGATAGATTTACAGGCTTCAATGCAACAATCGCTGCATCAGCCACATGATACTGAGCGTAGCTACCAAATTCTCCAAAAATTTGCGGTGAGTAATACACGTTGTCTCCCACCTTAAAATCAGTCACAGCTTCGCCAATTGCCTCAATCACCCCCGAAACATCAACTCCAATGATGGCGGGTAATTGAACCAGTTCCTTGTAATCACCACGACGAGTTTGGTAATCGACTGGGTTAATCGAGGTTGCACAAACTCTAACTAACACCTGATTCGCCTTCAGTGTTGGTGTGGGAACCGTTTGAATCTCAAATTTCTCAGCATCACCAAATGCAGTTAATACGGCTGCTTTCATAGATTCCATCTGTGCTAACTCTCCTTAATTGAGAATAAACAAGAAAACTTCAAGTATTAATATCCACCAGAGGTCACTGGATGGGTTGTTGCAAAGAATCGTTCAAGAGTGGCGACATTTGCATTCCAATCAGTTCAATAGAGCGCATCAGTTGGGCGTGATTCATCTGCGCGTTGTCCATTTGAAACGTTACTCTCGAAATGCCGCCGAGCGATTCGCTGTGACGGCGGATTTTCTCTGCCACTTCTTTGGGACTACCGACCAATAACGCGCCGGTCGCGCCGCGCTGTGCATCAAAAGCGGCGCGCGTAACGGGCGGCCAGCCTCTCTCTCTGCCGATTCTAGTGAACGTTTCGGCGTAGCCCGGAAAGAACTCTTCAACGGCTTGCTCGGTTGTATCGGCGACATAACCGATCGAATGCAATGAAACTTTCAATGTTTCGGGCGCGTGTCCGGCGTACTCTCCGGCATCGCGGTATAAATCTATGAGCGAGCGAAAGCGATGCGTTTCGCCACCGATAATGGCGACCACGAGCGGCAGTCCAAGCATTCCGGCGCGGCGGAAAGATTGCGGCGTACCGCCGACCCCGATCCAGACGGGAAACGGCTTTTGCAGCGGACGCGGATAAATCGCTTGGTTTTCCAGCGCGGGGCGAAATTTGCCCGACCAATCGACTGTTTCGTTGTCCCGAATTTTAAGCAAGAGTTCGAGCTTTTCAGCGAAAATCTCGTCGTAATCGCCGAGGCTAAATCCAAACAGCGGAAAGGCTTCGGTGAACGAGCCGCGCCCGACAACCATTTCGGCGCGACCTTTTGAAATCAAATCGAGCGTGGCGAATTGTTGAAACACGCGCACCGGGTCAGCCGCGCTTAGTACCGTAACCGCGCTGGTTAGACGGATGCGCTCGGTGCGTGCGGCGGCAGCGGCGAGAATAACTGCGTTTGCCGAATCTAAAAATTCATGCCGATGATGCTCGCCGATACCGAAGATATCCAAGCCAGAACGGTCCGCCTGCTCTATTCTCTCCAGCAGTTCGGCGACAGACTGCGCGGCATCCGCCGTTTCACCATTTTCACTCGTTCCAACCGAGGCAAAACTGTCAATCCCAACTTCCATATCATTTCCCAAGCGTTTTGCGAATGAAATAGACTTAATCCAACACAGTAAAAAGCTTTGGTGTACGAGTTAAGCTGCTGTTCTCTCGCTCAGCAAAAACGCCTAACTGCCGTCAACTCAGAGGGGTCACGCTACTATCGTGATCTGAATGATCAGGGAGCGGAATGAATTCAGTTTCACCGGGAACCGCTGGGAAGCGGCGGTCTTGCCAATCTCGTTTTGCCTGCTCGATACGCGCTGAGCGGCTCGACACAAAGTTCCAGTACTTTGTGCGATCGCCCACTGGTGCCCCGCCGATAATCATTGCTTTTGCCTCAGCCCCCGCACTGATATTGACTGATTCATCCGGCGCTAAAACGGCTAAACGATATGGCTCTAACGGCTTTCCATTTACGAATAGGCCGGATGTGACGCTATAAACGGCCCTTTCTAAACCTTCCATTGGCGCTAACTGAAATTGACTACCTTCTGTGAAAGCGAGCGCCAGGTAAAGAGTAGCAGAGTAGGTTTTAACGGGTGATTGGTGAGACTGGTAGCTACCGGCGATCAAGGTCGCGCTGGTGCCTGTTTGAACCCACCTCGGTAAATCAGTCGCCGGATAATGTGAAAAGCTAGGTTCAACTTCCTCAGCGGTTTCGGGGAGGGCAATCCAGGTCTGAATGCCGTGAAGAGTAGATTCTTTCTCTCTAAAGCTCTCGGGCGATCGCTCAGAATGAACAATACCTTTGCCCGCTGTCATCCAGTTCACCTCGCCCGGAAAAATCTCTTGTACTGTGCCTAGACTATCTCTATGCAGAAGGCTGCCTTCAAACAAATAGGTAACCGTCGCTAAATTGATGTGTGGATGGGGTCTAACATCGACGCCTTCTCCAGCCGGGAAAATAGCTGGACCTAAGTGATCAAAGAAGATGAAAGGTCCAACCATTTTTAAGGTTTCACTCGGTAAGATGCGCTGTACGCTAAACCCACCTAGGTTGTGCTTTTCAGGCGTGATTAATTGCTGAATACTCATTTTCGTACGATCCATTCTTAGTTGACGCTGTGGACGAAGATACAATCTTAATTCTGTTGCTGCTTCAGATTCTTGCCTAACTTAACTTTAATGTAATAAGTTCCAGGGCTCGAGTTCTTTCAGATTCTTAGGGCAAATTTCCAGATTCCTATGGTGCTAACGAATCTGCTTGGGGGTCTTCCCCGTGGATCGCTTGATGTGCTGCGTCAAATGGCTTTGACTGGAGAAGCCTACTTGTAGGGCAATGTCTGCGATCGCCAAATCTGTTTTGGATAGCATCAACTTTGCCTGTTCCACGCGCTGTTGAATCACGTATTGACGGGGAGAAATTCCCATTGCTTGCTTAAACAAAGTCGCAAAGTAAGTCGGGCTAATACTGATCACTTCTGCAAGCTCAGTCAGTGACAAATCTCGTTCGCGGAGCGTCGGCTCTGCCGAATCAAGGTGAGTACAAATATAGCCGAGTACTTGCTGTAATCGGGTGTGCGTTAGACCTTTGCGCTTAGCTTCAAGGGCTGGCGTTGTAATGGTTAGCATGGTTCAAAGATTGGCAATTTGCTCAACAAAACAGGCAAAAACTGGCCGTTGTGCATTCAAGCACTGCAATATTTTGCAGTGCCGATCGACTACTGCGCTACATACCCACCATCTACCATCAACGTTTCACCTGTTATGAACGATGCCAGGTCAGATGATAAAAACAGAACTGCATTGGCAACTTCAAGTGATGTTCCAACTCGTCCGATCGGGTGGAGTCCTGTTATGTAAGCTTTGACCTCATCCTGCCCACCTGTAGCTGCTTCAAACATATCTGTTTCGATGGCTGCTGGTGCAACGACATTGATGCGAATACCTACTTTGGCATATTGGAGCGCGGCGGCTTTTGTTAAACCTACTACTGCATGTTTACTCGCGGTATAGAGGGGTTGGGTAAGAACTGCAACGACTCCAGCCCCAGATGACGTATTGACGATCGCACCACTTCCCTGTTTCAACATCTGAGCAATTTCATGCTTCATCGACAACCAAACGCCTTTGACATTGACGTTCATAATGCGATCGTATTCAGCTTCCGTTTGCTCAATTAATGAGGGATTTTCGCCGATTATTCCTGCATTGTTAAAGGCAATATCTAACCGACCAAAAACGTCAACCGCTTTATCAACCATTGCTTTAACATCAGCTTCTTTTGTGACATCTGCTTGCACAAAAATCGCCTCTCCACCAATTTTCTGAATCAATTGAACTGTTTCTTCACCTTCATCCATTCGACGGCCCACCACCACCACCTTTGCTTGTTGTTGGGCATAAGCGATCGCCGTTGCACGACCAATTCCCGATGTGCCGCCTGTAACCAATGCCACTTTATCTTGCAATATCATTTTGTTTCTCCTGTTTTAATTTCATCAGTTTGTATCGGGTAAGTTTGTCTCAGCAACTCAGTGACTTCTTGCGCGATCGCAATCAGGGCATGATTAATTGAGGAGTCGCGAAGAGAATCAGTCTGAGGTGTACTTTCATGCCCAAAATCATTCTTACCTTGTATTAGTAAACGCGTCATAGAACTATCCTCAATGAAATACTGATCTGCAATTGACTAAATTAATACAAAGGAATTCAGTTTTTGGCATGCTTCAAAAGCGGCAGCTTTATTCAGTAAAACAGGTAAAATCTAGCCATCAAAATAGATGGCTTACAGCACTTACAGACAAGTCAGAGATGGATTCGGGGCAAAGATCGGGAAACTTAATGACTTGCAGCAATCATGGCTGCCATCAGCTCCGTCGTGTTCCAGTGCGCGATATACCGACTTCCATTGATAAACAGGGCTGGGGCGGTCGTCACTCCGCTCTGTATTCCGCCTTCAATGTCTTCATTGATGCGATCAATATGCACTTGTTTCGGCAAGTCTTTGAGAAATTGAGGAATGTCAAGCCCTAAATCATTGGCGTACTCGACAAGATAACCGTTCTCCAACCTTTGTTGATTGTCAAATAAAGTATCGCTCATTAACCAAAACTGTCCTTGGGCGGCGGCAGCTTCGGCTGCTTGGGCTGCCCGTTGAGAATGGGGATAAATCTGTGTTTGTGGAAAATGACGGAAGATGAAGCATAAAGAATCTTCTCCAAAAGCAGCACTAAGCTCTCGTTTGATCGCTTTAATCAGCTTGTAAACGTTCGCACTTCTAGGGCATTGATAGTCTCCGTACATCACCAGTACTACCTTGGCACTCAGAATACCTTGAATCCAATCTTGAGTTGAAGGTGGTACAAGCAGGGATCTGTGACTACGATCGTCGCTCATCTTTTTACATTTGTATCAAGCATAGAACCGTGCAATTTACTTGCTCGATCCATTTGCATGACTGTTTGCATAAGTTCAATATAGGGGGTCGCCTTCGAGCTGTCGCCTACAGCAAGTTAAATTTTTTACAGTACAAATTGGTAGCGTAACCATGCCATCGAAAAGTAGAAAACTGGCTATAACTTAAGTTAGAATCCGAATTTGATCGAAAGTACATCCTACAAACTGACAATGCCGCGCTTAACGGCAACAATCACAGCTTGGGTGCGATCGCTAACATCTAACTTATTCAAAATCCGGTTGACATGAGATTTAACCGTGCCTTCACCGATACTTAAAGCAGCCGCAATATCAGCATTACTCATCCCCTGAGCTAATGAACGGAGTACCGCCAGTTCTCGTTCACTCAGTTCTGGATTGCTGAGCCGCTGTACCAACTTTGCTCCTACATCGGGCGGAATGTACTTTTGACCCCGATGAACGGTACGAATTGCATTCAGAAGCTCGTCGGGTTCAGTTTCTTTCAACAGGTATCCTTTTGCGCCTGCCTGCAATCCCCGATAGATATCTTCATCGCTATCATACGTGGTCAGTACAATAATCCGAGCCGATTTAGCAGCAGCACAAATTGCACCAATAGCAGCAACTCCTTCCACTTCAGGCATGCGGAGATCCATTAGCGTGATATCCGGGTTATGTTCCTCAAATAGCGCGATCGCCTGCTCCCCATTTTCGGCTTGGGCAATCACCTGCATATCTGGGTCACGGTTAATAATCGTGGCTAATCCTTGCCGAAAAATGGCGTGATCATCCGCAATCAAAACCCGAATGGTCGTGGCTTGGCTCATCGTGATACTACTCAAGGATTAACGGTGACAATAATTTCTGTTCCCTGCCCAGGTTGACTCCGAATCGTGAGTTGTGCACCGATGCGCTCTGCCCGTTCGCTCATGCCGAGTAAACCAAAACCCTCAGCGGACGGTATGCTTCCAACGCCAAAGCCCTGTCCATTGTCTTTCACGCGCAAGCAAAACTGGTCGTCATCATAGACTAGCCGAACTCGAATTTCGTCAGCATTGGCGTGTCTGATTGCATTAGTTAAGGCTTCCTGCCCCATCCGCAGTAGGTTATTCTCGACTTCAGCAGGGAGAGCATACACTGCCCCCTCGATCCCATAGTGCAAAGTAGTATCCATTGCGGCGGCTCTAGTCTGAGCGACAAGACGGTGCAGAGCGCTCTGTAGACTGCCCTCCTCCAAAAGCTGAGGGCGGAGCGCGACAACCGATCGCCGCGCTTCAGTCAGTCCAGTTCGCGCCAATTCTTTGATCAGGTCTAGGTGTGCCTGAGCTGCTTCTAAATCATCCGTTAGTACCTGGTTTGCAGCTCCGACCTGAGCCAGAATACCTGTAAACGACTGAGCGAGTGTGTCGTGAATTTCGCGTGCCATGCGGTTGCGCTCTTCTAAAATTGAGGCTTCTTCTGCTTGCTTTAGCGCCGTAATATCTCGCGACAGCCAAATCACCTGATCGTGGCTGATTGGGGCAATGCGAGCCGAAAACCAGGCTTCTCGTCCATTTAGAAACGCACTGTACTCGACCGTGAGGATTTGTTGGGTTCTCAGCACTTGCTGAATATAACCTAGAAATTCATCAGCTTGTTCCTCTCCAAGTTGATGCATGGTTTGACCAATCATCTCCTCAAAGGGCTGCCATAGCAGATTTGGCTCCAGTACGATTATTTCAAGGAATCGCCCTTCAGCAGACAGTACAAACAGTGGATCAGGAATTGCCTCAATTAGAGTCCGTAGCTTTGTCTCTGAGGCTTGTAGGGCTTCTTCTGCTTGCTTGCGATCATCGATATCCGTAAAAACTCCCAACGCTCGGATGGGTTCACCGGATTCATTCCAGGTAACAATTTTGCCAACATCAAAAATCCATTTCCACTGACCATCCTGGGTACGACGGCGATACTCTACTTGAAAGTTAGGGACTTCTTCAGTAAGACTAGCATGGTAAGCTGCAATCACTGATTCTCTGTCGTCAGGATGCAAACTCTCAATCCACTTAGATGTGGTCACATGATATGTTTCTGGATCGTAGCCCAGCATTAAAGCGTATCCTGGGTTGACCACGATTTCTTCAGTTTTGATATTGAGATCGTAGAGTCCTTGATTTGAAGCGGTTAATGCTAGGCGCAGTCGTTCTTCACTCGTTTGTAGGGCGGCTTCTGCTTGCTTACGATCGGTAATATCCGCAATCACCCCTTCAATGTAGTCATCGTCTGCATTCAGATAAGCAGAGAAAAGTCCCCAAAACACTGTCCCATCTCGTTTTCGCCCCTGTGCTTCATAGCTTCGCACTTCCCGATCCCGCTTCAGCACCTCAAGGAATTGTTGGCGATCGCTGGGATTTACATAGTAGTCTGTGGCGTGTTCAAGCCCAATCATCTCCTCTGATGAATCAAAGCCAAGCAGATTGGCATAGCATTGATTGGCATCGAGAAGTAATCCATCCGAGAGTCGGGTGCGGAAGATGCCAACCTGCGAGTTTTCAAAGATCGTTCTGAACTTAGCTTCACTGCGTTGTAATGCCTCTTCTGCTTGTCTACGCTGGGTGGTGTCATTGCCCACCGATAAGATTTCAACGACCTCTCCCTGTTCGTTGAAGATGACTTGATTCGACCAGGCAATCCAAACCCGTCTACCGTCTCGACAAAGGTTCTCATTCTCGGTTTGCAGGTAAGCTTGAGGCAAGGAATCTTCAAGATTGTGAAACAGATTATGAACAAACTGCTTAAGATCGCGTCCAGATATTTCGGTTTCTGGAACGATTGTTTCCAGTAGAGTACGCCCTAAAATCTGATCTTCCTCATAACCAAAAAAGCCCAGTCCATAGTCATTCATGTATCGAATTCGTCCTTGCCTATCCGTGCGAAGGATGATTGAATTCGCAGTCTGAATCAGGTTACGGTAATTGGACTCACTTTGTCGTAACGCAGCAGTTCGTTCTGCGACCTGTTGCTCTAAAGTGCAGTTGTAGTCGGCTAGGAGTTTCTCGGCCTGTTTGCGCTCTGTAATGTCCTGAAAGGTAGCGATCGCATAAGTGATATTGCCTTGTTGATCAAAAACTGGTGTTCCCCGTGCCTCAATTAGAATTGAGACATGATCTCGACGAATTTCTATATCTTCAGTCTTGATGCGTTCGCCCCTTAATGCCCGCACAATAGGCAAGCTCTCCGCTGGATAGATTTGATCTGTTCCCGCTACATAAAGCTGATAAGCCTCTGAGATCTGCTCCGTTGCTATGGAAGTATCAGTTTCTTTGCCTATGAGTTGATTACCGCATTGGTTGGTATAGTAAGGGCAACCCGTCGCATCCACAATCCCAATTCCCACCGGAATCGCTTCGAGGAACTGAGTGATCTTGCTTTCCTTGGCTTGCAGTTCTGAGTAAAGGTTGGCATTTTGGATGGCGATCGCAGCTTGAGTCGATAATAGCTGCAAAACCTGCGATCGCTCTGGCGTAAATACTCCAGCTGCTAACCGATTTTCTAAATACAATACACCGACCAGCTTGGCTTGATTTAGCAGCGGCAAACAGAAAATAGATTGAGGCTGGTTCTGTTGAATGTATGGCTCATTAATAAACGCACCTTCACAAGTCGCATCATTTAAGGTGACAGGCTCCAGAGTCCGAATCACATATTGAATGACTGATTCTGGCAGTTGATCGGCAATTGGAATAGACTGTAGCACCTGAGTCGCACAAGCATTTTCATCGGCATTGAGTTCACAAGCCGCTTCAATCGACCATTCTCCTGAGTTTTCCAAAATCAGATATCCGGTTTGTGCGCCAGCATTCTCAATTACAGTTTGCATCAGCGATCGCAGCAATTGCTTCAGTTCAATTTCACGAGAAATCGCCTGTGAAGCTTTCATCACTGCTGCTAAATCGAGAGCGGCATGACAGGGATTATTGTTGGTTTCAGCAGTAATGGGAATTAATGTGGAAGCGGCTCTAGACGATTGAGAAAAGAACTGCGGATAGCGTTTCTCTAGGTCTTTGACTTTAGCGGTTGCGCCCCAGCGATCGTAGCAATAGTGCGCTTCTTTCATGTAGGTCTGAGCAAACTTTTCCCGACCTCTCGCCAGATAATGTTTAGCCGCTAATTCATAAGCTAATGCTTCTTCCTGGATATACTCATTTTCGGCAGCACCTGCGATCGCTCGTTCATAAAACTCTTCAGCCTCGAGAAATTGCCCTAAGACTCGCGCCTTTTCTGCCTCGACTAGATAAAATTTATGTAGATAATTCATTGGGGCATGTTCTGCCCATTTCTGCATCTTTTTTTGGTTAGCGTTAACAGAGTTTAACCAAGCTGATTTTTCAGAGTTTGAAGCCTCAAGCGATAAGCTCAAAAGCGCCAGAGAATGATAGAAGCAGAATACAGGTAAAATCGTTATTGCTGTCACTTCCTCAAAATGTTGCCTTGCTAAAATAGCAATTTGTACTGCTTGATGATATTCACCAAATAGATAACATAATATAATTTTGTATAAATGGAGTAATTTAATTGCACTTCCATCTTTAACTGCAATAGCGTGTGGTAACGCCTGCTCTTCATTACACACCCGACCAACTAAGCGGCTAGGATTTTCAGACTTATCTAATAAATTAAGAATGGTCTGCCACAATATTGCAAGCCAATTCGAGGGGCTTTCCCGTCTGATCTGATTGATCGCTTTGCTGTAAGTTGCTGTTTTTTGTTCTAGCTGGGTAAGTTTCTCCCCAGCAAAAAATGAGTTATGGCACACGAAATATGCAGTATAACCAGCAGATTCAAAGTCTCCGGTTTCCACCGCATTTTGATAAGCATCATCCAGAAATATTATTGTTCTCCTAAGATGCATCTTCCAATGCAGGATATGGAAACTCGAAAACATTAATGTTTTCGAGTTTCCTTTTTTGCTATGCAATCGTTCTACTAAGCTGAGAGCCAGTTGTCCAAATTTATAACCGAGTTCAATGTCTTGAACAACTCCACATAGAACAGATCCGTAAGCAACATAACTATGTGGTGACCAGGTAGCATTACCGTAGTTAATTGACAGATTTACCCTCTTACATACAATCAGTATCCACAGTTCTGGTAACGTTATAAATACAGCAGACCCCATATTCGCTAGGATTGACAGAGCTGCCAGTGCTTCTGGTGCAGTCATCTCTGGTAAGTTAATCAAGTCTTCGATTTCTCGTTCAGCAAGTAGTGCAGACGTTGACTCTAACTCCCTTTGAATATCTGTCTGGCTTGGATGTTCTATCAAATCTAGTCCCAAAAGCTTTAACGCTTCCAACCCAGTTTTTAGTACTTCTTTTAGGTTGCCCTGTGACAAATATCCTTGAATTCTGCTATCGTAAACCTGTACTTTGTCAACCACTGTCTTAGCGCGGTCGAGTACCACTTCTATCAACTGTTCCATCTCATCAAAGTGACCCTGGAGATACGCCGCTTCTGCTGCTTCTGAATACAGCGCCAAGGTCAGGTCATACTCATCCTGCCAACTCTCTGAATTGAGGAGTTTAAGTCCTGTAGTGAAATACTTGAAAGCTGCTTCATAAGCCGTTGATGCCTTTACTTTCTGGCCTGCCATTAAATTCAATCTGGCAATTTCAGTTCGTTCTGATCGAGCAGTGACTAGCTCAAGTCCTTGATTGAAATGATCGATGATTTCAAACAACCGATTGGATCGTTGCTCTGGTGAAGTTTTCTCGAGAAAATCGCGACCGATTTGGAGATGAACAGCTTGTTTCTGCGATTCATCAATCAAAGCATAAGCCGCTTGCTGTACGCGATCGTGCAGAAACCTATAGTCTTGAACCAACAAATCTTCGTCCAATTCAGACAGGAGTTGAATTAATCCCGCTTGTATTGCTGCTAGTAGATTCTGGAAAATTGCTTTCGGTGATTTCTCACAAACGATCGCCAACGTTTCTAAATCAAACTCAGATCCAATGCAAGCGGCAATGG
Organism: Phormidium tenue FACHB-1052; assembly: GCF_014696675.1. Classification (GTDB taxonomy): domain Bacteria; phylum Cyanobacteriota; class Cyanobacteriia; order Phormidesmidales; family Phormidesmidaceae; genus Nodosilinea; species Nodosilinea tenuis_A. The sequence goes on along the minus strand of NZ_JACJQN010000032.1, from coordinate 9,519 downwards.
AGAGAACCTGCTGTGTTGCTTCCGGCAATTTCTGCAACTGACGCAGCAGCAACTCTACCACATTAGCGGTGATATCTTGAGCTTCAATCTCAGCTAGGTTCCACTGCCAACTCAACTGTTGGGCATCAAAGGTTAACAGGTTTTCGCTATGCAGCAGCTTCAAAAATTCGCCAACAAAGAAAGGGTTGCCCTCGGTTTTACACAACACGACTTGGGCTAAGGAACGAACGGTATCAGGATTGCGATGTAATGTCTCAGCCACCAGTTGAGTCAACGGTTCCAGGGTTAAGGGAGCCAGGGTAATTTCCTGAAGTACTGCTCCCTGGTTTCGCAAGCGCTCTAGCGTTAAGACCAACGGATGCGTTGGAGTCAGTTCGTTATCTCGGTAGGCTCCGATCAAAAACAGATACTGGATTTGCTCATCAAGTAAGATGAATTTGATGAACTTCAACGTCGCAGAATCGATCCACTGTAGATCGTCTAAGAAAATGACTAGGGGATGCTCTTTTGCACAAAATGCCCGCACAAATCTTTGAAACGTGAGATTGAAGCGATTCTGTGCTTCTGTTGCTCCAACTTCGGGCACAGGTGGCTGCTTGCCAATAATGAACTCAACTTCGGGGATGACATTTATGATAATTTGTCCGTTGCTGCCCAGAGCAGTGAGCAGGCGCGATCGCCACACTTCCACCTGCCCATCCGGTTCGCTCAAGAGTTGCTGCACTAACTTTTGCAGGGCATTCACAATGGCGCTGTAGGGAATGTTGCGCCCAAATTGGTCAAATTTGCCAAAGATAAAATAGCCTTGGTTTGCTGTGATCGGTTTATGGAGTTCCTGCACCAATGCCGTTTTGCCGATGCCAGCATAACCGGAGACCAGCATCATTTCGCGATGCGAGGGCAGGGTAACTTCTTCTTCTGCTCCCCCACTTTTCCATTCCTCTACTCCCTCACTCCCTGCCACTCTGTCGAACGCCATTAATAATGCTTCAATCTCTGCTTCTCGCCCATACAGTTTTTGAGGAATGCAAAACTGTTCAGAAATGTCTTGCAGTCCCAAGGATATGGCGTTAATCTGACCCACTTCTGCCAGTTGCTGGGCACAGCGTTCTAAATCTGCCTTAATGCCCCAAGCACTTTGATAGCGATCTTCCGCATTCTTTGCCATCAGTTTCAAAATAAGATCTGAAACAGGTTGGGGAATCGTCGCGTTCAATTCATGCGGGGGAGTCGGCGGTCTGGCAATGTGGCAGTGGACTAGCTCTAGAAGATCTGTAGTGGGAAACGGTAATTGTCCCGTCAACAGTTCGTAGAAGGTTACGCCCAGTGAATAAAAGTCGGTGCGATAGTCGAGCATCCGGTTCATTCGTCCGGTTTGCTCTGGCGACAGGTATGCGGGGGTTCCTTCTAGAAGATGGAGACTTTTGAATGTGGGATTGGTGCGGCTGAAGCGAGTGGCGTTGCCAAAATCAATGATTTTGACAACGCCAGTCCTCGAATTAAAGACAATGTTGCCAGGATTAATGTCTTTATGGATGACATGAGCCGCATGGATTTTGCCTAGAGTATCGGCAATGGCGATCGCCATATTCAAAAAAACCGACAGCGGCATGGGAGAGAAGTCTAATTGTTGCCGCATCCAGCATTCTAGAGACTCTCCACCAAAGTCTTCCAAAAGAATAACCAGCGTGCGCTGGTAGTCTTGCTGGCTGTATGCCCTGACTACGCCTTCAATATTGAGAAAACGAGTAATTTCATACTCCTGCCGATAGCGAGTTAAGTCCTGAGGAGAGGGATAGTCCTGTTTGAGAACTTTGGCAATCACTGCACAGTTATCTTGCTCTCTGATGCCCCTATACACTAAAGAAGCTAAGCTCTCATAAATTTTGCTGTGGATAGTAATTCCAGGCAGGGTAATCATTGAGTGCTCCCCGATGAAGGACTGTCATCCGTTTCCCAAAGTATATCGCTTGCCAAAGGGGTGGGACATCGCTACCGGATTTTGCATTCAGACGTTGATTGTTGATCGGTTGTATGAATGTACTTTCGATCAAGTTCGGATTCTAACTTAAGTTAGAGCCAGCCTTCTACTCCACGATGGCATGGTCACTCTATCAATTTGCACTGTAAAAAATTTAACTTGCTATAGGCGACAGCTTCAAGACAACCCCCTATATTGAATTTGTGCAAGTAGTCATGCACATGGATCGAGCAAGTAAATTGCACGGTTCCATGCTTGAAGGCATGAATATTCAAGGTGCAACTGGATTAACGCACGCTCAAGCAGCGACGTTGAAAGCATTAGGAGCGATCGCACAGTGACGCGAATGTCCTTTGGGCACGCAACGCGAATGCCTTAACTCCGTGCCTAACTCGCGGATTTTAAGTGGCGAAATTTAGAGTTGTCTTGCAGACTCAGTTCATGGCGCGATCGCTTACATCATCAACCCTTGAGGGCAAACAGACGTTTCACTTAAAAGCACAAGCAGAGATGTTTAGCTTTTGATTTCATTCTTCAGTTCCTCATTCACCAATCGCTCAAATAGGAGAATTACCTAATGTCTACATTCAAGTACAATCGTCTAGACAAGAATAATGCTGCGGTTTTACTGGTGGATCACCAAACTGGACTATTCTCGCTTGTGCGTGATATTGGTGCTGCCGACTTCAAAAATAATGTGCTAGCGCTAGCAAGTATAGCCAAGTTTTTCAACCTGCCTACTGTTTTGACCACTAGCTTTGAGGACGGTCCCAATGGAGTCATTCTGCCGGAACTGAAGGAGAAGTTTCCTGATGCTCCCTTCATTCCGCGCCCCGGACAGATCAACGCTTGGGATAATGAGGAGTTTGTTAAAGCCGTAGAAGCAACTGGTAAGAAGCAATTGATTATTGCCGGAATTGTCACGGATGTCTGCGTCACTTTTTGCGCGCTTTCAGCATTGGAGGCAGGATATGACGTTTTTGTGGTTACTGATGCCTCTGGCACCTTTGATAAAGCCTGTCGCGATGCAGCTTGGGATCGGATGTCTCGTGCTGGCGCTCAGTTGGTCAATTGGTTTAGCGTTGTGGGTGAATTGCACCGTGATTGGCGTAACGATATTGAAGGGCTAGGTAATCTCCTTGCAGAGTTTGTTCCTGACTACAAAAACCTAATGACGAGCTATGCAACAACATCAAATGCTGGCTCTGCCAATCGCGAACGCCTCATGACTCGTGTATAACTGAGTGGATGTTGTCATTGCTCAGTGATCCAGTTTATTTGCGGCATTGCAGCAGCACTGGATGATTTTGTGCATAGAATAGGGGCGATCGCTGGCGATCGCTCATTAGCCATCATTACTTCCTTGCAGCTAGAGTTTTTTTGAGGTCATGTCCAATGCTAGGCCCACTGGTAGCCGGTACAGATGAAGAAACTCACCAGGTGACAGCTATCATTTCTCACCTCATTCGGTCTGGGCGTGAGCAAGGATATGAGGAGTGGTTACACGGGATTGCAACGGCTGCCCATCAATTTAAGGGACATTTAGGGGTCAATGTGATTCGCCCCTGTAACCCCGCTCATCCTGAATATGTGGCAATCGTCAGATTTGATCATTACAACAACCTCAAAACTTGGCTGGAATCCAGCGTGCGGCAAGAATGGTTGGAGCGGTTACAACCCTTGATTGAAAAGCCTGAAACCATTCAAACTCTAACGGGTTTAGAAACCTGGTTTACGCTTCCCAACAAACCTATAAAGGCTCCACCTCCGCGCTACAAAATGGCGATCGTGACATGGCTGGCAGTGTTTTTTACGATATCTATTCTCAATCACTTGCTAGTACCGCTCCTAGCTGGGCTTCCGGTATTGCTTAGAACGTTGTTAGTTACAGGTCTAACGGTTGCCCTGCTGACCTACGTGATTATGCCGCGCCTCACTCAACTCTTTCGCAAATGGCTGTATCCCACTTGATCGAGTCCATATCTTGCCCATTCACAGGAATCTTTCATGTCTTGTCAACACCTGAACGAACTGACGCTAGAGACTATGATTTCAAAAGCCAATTACCCGGTATTCCGCTGTGAGGAATGCCTGCGAGTTGGCGATCGCTGGGTACATTTAAGAATTTGTCAAACCTGCGGCACAATGCTGTGCTGTGACTCATCCAAAAATCAGCACGCTCGCCGCCATTATGAAGAGAGCGGACACGCGGTGATCAGTTCAGCCGAATTGGGAGAACAATGGCTATGGTGTTTTGCTGACGAGCAACAGAAGAACTATTGATCACGCCCCCTTTTCTACTCGCGAGGAAACCATATGTCAAATCAGCCTGTCCCAATAGATATTTGGCCGAGTTTACCCTTGGACGCATGGCAAGAGACTTACACCACCTTGCACATGTGGACGCAAATCATCGGCAAAATCCGATTAGCTCAAACTCCGTGGATTAATCATTCTTGGCATATTCCCCTCTATTTAACCGTTCGGGGACTGACAACTTCCACGATTCCCTATGGTAGCCGGATCTTTCAAATTGACTTCGATTTCATTGATCATGAGCTGCTGATTCAAACCAGCGAAGGGGCAAGACGGGCGATCGCCCTCTACCCTCGCTCTGTTGCTGATTTTTATCAGACTGTGATGGAAACTCTGAGAGAATTAGATCTTCACATCACCATTAACACCAAGCCAAACGAAGTTCCAGAGCCGATTCAATTTGAGCAGGATGAAACCCATGCCGCCTATGATGCGGATTATGCCAATCGATGCTGGCGAGTGCTGCTACAGTCCGATCGCGTCTTTCGAGAATTTCGTTCACATTTTTCCGGCAAGGTGAGTCCGGTTCATTTTTTCTGGGGGAGTTTTGATTTAGCCGTGACTCGCTTTTCGGGGCGATCGGCTCCGGAGCATCCGGGAGGAGTGCCGAATTTGCCGGATGTAGTGGCAAAGGAAGCCTATTCTCAGGAAGTCAGCAGTGCCGGATTTTGGCCCGGAGCCGGATTATCTTACCCAGCATTTTATTCCTATGCGTACCCAGAACCCGATGGGTTTAAGCAAGCTGAGGTTCGTCCCGATGCTGCATTTTACAGTAAAGAGTTAGGTGAATTTATCTTGCCCTATGACGCTGTCCGCGAGGCAGAATCACCCGATCAGATGTTGTTAGAGTTCTTGCAAAGCACCTACGAAGCTGCTGCCAGGTTAGGCAACTGGAATCAAAGGGAACTCAAACAGTTGACGTTTAAGTAGCAACTGCATTCCTAAATTCGCGTTTAACTCTCGACACCTTCCTCAGTGCCGAACACTTTGCCTGGAAGAGTACAGAAGATGCGATCGCGAATTATATCCATCGTTTTATGACCACTCACGTTGCGTAATCAAAGGCTAACTGACGAAATCACCCAACACAAAGGAAGCCACACCATGAAGAGGTTCGCGCTCAAGCATGGCATCCGACTATTTCTCATCGTCGCACTCTTTTTAAGTACCACGATCATCACATCTTTAGGAGCTATTATGAATCCTGCTAGCGCTCAAGACAGTAAACCGACCATCGTCCTGGTTCACGGTGCATTTGCCGAGTCTTCCAGTTGGAATGGTGTATTGAACCAGCTCATTCCCAAGGGATACCCAACGCTTGCTGTCGCCAATCCCCTGCGCGGAGTCAAAAGCGATGCCGATTATGTCGCCAGCGTTCTCCAGGGTATTGAAGGTTCCATTGTGCTCGTAGGTCACTCCTACGGGGGTGCAGTGATTACGAATGCGGTCAAGGACAACGAAAACGTGAAGGCGTTGGTTTACGTTGCGGCTTTTGCTCCTGATGCGGGCGAAACTGCGGTTGAACTTTCAGGGCGCTATCCAGGCAGCACCCTGGGGCCGACCCTCGCGCCCCCAGTCGAACTACCTGATGGCGGCAAAGACCTTTACATCCAACAAGACAGGTTCCACGCGCAGTTTGCCGCAGATGTGCCCGCCAACGACGCGCAGTTGATGGCGAGCACCCAACGTCCAATTACGGAAGCTGCATTGAACGAAGCCTCTGGTGTACCCGCATGGAAGTCTGTCCCGTCCTGGTTTATTTATGGCGATCGCGATCTCAATATCCCAGCCGCCGCCCTATCATTTATGGCAGAGCGAGCTAATTCTAATGAGACAGTCGTCGTCAATGGCGCGTCCCATGTCGTGATGGTTTCCCATCCAGATGCCGTCGCCGCAGTGATTGAACATGCGGCGATCGCTCAGAGGGCGTTTGAAAAGGTGTAGGGGTATAGCAAATTAGGCCAAGCGCCTGAGCATGATGCGGATCATGGCGATTTGGAGCATGGCTTCGGCATGTTCAGGCAGCTGTTCATAATCCTGAGCTAGGCGACAGAACCATCGCCACCAGCCAAAGCACCATCTCTGCACCACCAATAACCAAATATGTGGCTGGTCGCTCCCCCAAAGTAAACCACCAGATTTATTCCTAGCACGACTAATAGCGCTCAATTATAGCGGGGCATCTCAATTGTCGTTTCAAAGTACAGACATTGACCACAAAACGTATTGTGGTATACTAAAAATGTTTACCTGAATTAAGCGCTAAGCCTGTTAGGAAAATGAATGCTGACGTTCACCGACACTTAAAATCTGCTCAAAAAGCAGTTGCAAATTCAAGCTTTGATTACTTTGCCGCTCGGCACTGGGAAAGAACAGTCAAGCAGAAGTTGCTGTAATCGCCTCGCTGTGGCAGCACTGTGCGACTTGAATCCCCACCAAGTTTTTGCTTTAAACTACCAGCCGCTTTAGATCCTAATTGAAAGACAAAGGGTGGTCACTTCAGTTTTTCAACCTGAAGATGATTGTCCTGCTAATTTCTATTGTGAATTTATTCAGGGCGGATTCGTAATCCATTCATTGGATTCGGAAAGTTGCATGGAATACCCGTGCAACTTCAGTTTCATGCGATCAAAATTCTTCTTTTTGTCACTGCGTCAACTCTTTCTGTTACTGAGTTAATAACCACTGACATCACGGCTTATTTGCTTTGCGCTGGAAGGCTCAACAAGAGAACTCTCCAGAATGCGTTTACTGCCATGAAATATTTCTCCACAGTTGATTCCTGATTTCATCCTTCAAGTGGCCTCAAAAACCTTTCGTTATTCATTAGTTATCATGGTGCTTACTCCACTTTTAGCCTCACTCTCGATCGCCTGTTTTGCGCTGTGTCTCAGGAATATGGCACGGGAAGAGATGGTTAGAATATTTGCTGCGATCGTATCGTTTCTAAGTTTGTTCGCAGGTCTTACGTTAGCTCCCTGGTTTATTCAAGCATTACTTCTGATTGTTATCTTGATGTCTTGGCGTAATCCAGTAGTTCGCTAAAGCGGCACTGGTCAGTTGGCGGATCTACACTGGCAAACCCTTGACCGCATGAATACTTGCGGCAGTGGTGCCACGGGCCAAGATTGAAATTGAGGCTGATCAGCTCAAAAATAGAGAAGTAGGCAAATCAGAAACGAACCGATGAACACCCCAAAAACCTATTCAATCGAAGATTTTCTGGGCACGACCAATTACGCAGGGGCCTCGTTTTCACCCGACAATACGACTGTGCTCGTCAGTAGCGATGCTTCGGGAATCTATAACGCCTACACCATTCGCATCAGCGACGGTACGATTGCTCCCCTGACTCACTCCACCACTGATTCCATTTTTGCTATCGCTTACTTCCCTCAGGACGAGCGCTTCCTGTATGAGAGTGATCAAGGCGGTAACGAACTCAGCCACCTCTACGTTCAGTCGCCTGATGGCACTGTCACCGACCTGACCCCAGGGGATGAGGTCAAGGCCATATTTCTGGGATGGGCACAGGATGATCAATCGTTTTTTGTGGGCACCAACGAGCGCGATCGCCGCTTTTTCGATGCCTACGAGTACCAGGTCGAGTCATACCAACGGCAGCTAATTTACGAAAACAAGGAAGGTCTTAACTTCAGGGCCATCACTCCTGATCGCCGCACCATTGCCCTGAGCAAAACCGAGACCAACGCTGACAGCGACATTTATCTATGCGATCGTCAGACCAACCAACTCGCCAAAATCACCGCCCACAACGGCGACATCAACCACTACCCCTCGGGGTTCAGTCCCGATGGTCAGTTCCTCTATTACCTCACCGATAAAGACAGCGAGTTTTTGTACCTGGTGCGCTACGAGCTAGCGACCAAAAGCCATGAGACACTCCTGTCTGCTGATTGGGATATCACCAGCGCTGCCCTATCTAAGCAGGGAAATATCTGGTGCTGAGCATCAACAACGATGCCAAGACCGAGTTGCGCCTCTATGACACCGCCACCCTTACCCCCATCGACCTGCCCCAACCGCCTGACACCGAGATCAGCGCCGTCAAAATCGCCGCCACCGAAGACCGGCTGGCGTTTTATGCGAGCAGCAGCAAAATGCCCCGCGACCTCTTTGTCTACCATTTCTCAGAAGATGAACCCATCCGGCTCACCCGCTCCCTGAACCCTAACATCGATCCTGAGGATCTAGTAGAGGGCACGGTGGTACGTTTTGCCTCCTACGATGACCTGGCAATTCCTGGCATTCTCTACAGGCCCCTGCAAGCCAGCGAACAGGCCCAGGTGCCCGCCCTGGTGTGGGTTCATGGTGGGCCGGGGGGGCAAAGCCGGGTCGGCTATTCAGCCCTGATTCAATATCTGGTCAATCACGGGTATGCCATTTACGCTATCAACAATCGTGGTAGCTCCGGCTATGGCAAAACCTTCTATCACCTAGATGACCGCAAACATGGTGATGCCGACCTGGGGGATGTGGTGGCAAGCAAACGAATGCTGATTGAGACAGGTTATATCGATCCTCAGCGGATTGGCATCATGGGTGGCAGCTATGGTGGCTACATGGTGCTGGCCGCTCTGGCCTTCCGGCCCGATGCCTTCGATGTGGGGGTTGATATTTTTGGCGTTTCCAATTGGGTGCGCACCCTGCAGAGCATTCCTCCCTGGTGGGAGTCTTACCGTAAGGCCCTGGAACAGGAAATGGGTGACTTTGAGGATGAGGAATTCTTGAGAGCCAAGTCGCCCATGTTCCACACGGAGCACATTATCAAACCCCTGATGGTGCTACAGGGTGCCAACGACCCCCGAGTGCTGAAGGTAGAATCTGACGAGATTGTAGAGGCCGTGAGAGCCAGGAACATCCCGGTAGACTATGTGGTATTTGAGGACGAAGGCCACGGGTTCGTCAAGAAGGAAAATCAGATTCGCGGGTACAAGGCCATTCTTGATTTTGTAGAAACCCATCTCAAGTGAGACGGTGCCCATGGGCGACGCTAGGGCGCATCTAGAGATTGAAGGACTACCGACCAAAGCTAGCAATCCCCCTAAATCCCCCTACCCTGCGGGAAGCCACAAGCGTCTATAAAAAGGGGGACTTTGACACGACTTGGAAGGTTAGCCTGAAGGGCTACTTCGGGGCAGAGTTATCGAGTCTAAGCAGGCATCAGCACCTCCAGGACCTCAGCCACAGATTGCCCCTGG
>NZ_JACJQN010000031.1 GCF_014696675.1 Phormidium tenue FACHB-1052 | reverse complement strand
GCTTAGCTATTCATTGGCGAGGAAAAGATACTGAAACTATCAACTTTATACAAAGCCAAGTAAGACGAGTATGGGAGAACCTAGAAAGCATAGAGAATCTCGAACTCCATGATTTTGATGGAGGACTTGAGTTGCGTGTAACTGGTAAAGACAAAGGGACAGCAGTAGAATCAATCATCTCTAATTTAGATTCAAGGGAGACGCCTATGATTGCTTATCTTGGAGATGATAATACTGATGAAGATGCTTTTAAGTTCTTGAAAGATAAAGGATTAAGTGTTTTGGTTCGCGAGCATCTACGTCCAACGAATGCTGATTTATGGATAAAACCACCTGAGGAGCTGCTTCAATTTTTGGGAAAATGGAAGATGGCTTGTTTAGACAAATAACTCTAATTATCAAGGACTTGTTATTGTATGAGAGATTTTCTGCTCAATGTAGCAGCTGAATTAACAGCAACACTATTTTTTACCCTAATAATCGCTGCATTAAGCTATATTATCTATGTGTATCTTTATTTAAGAAACAGAAAATATGCTTTACGCTTTTTTGGTATTGATAATGTAAAGCCAACAATTTGTATATATGTTTCGACATTAAATATAAAGCCAGGAGGAACGACGGGAATTGAGCCTGTTAAGGAAGGCTACAGAGGGGCTGCAATTACGAAGCTAGAATATGACGGTGCACTAACAATTCAACGTGAGTTGAGAGCCAAACCATTAGCACTACTTCCAAGAAGTTTGCAAGAATGGCTAGGTCAAGAAAGTATTGAACTAAGAACACTTGATGTGCCAGTCAAACTAAGTCCCCCTAAGCTTAGCAATAGAGATTCAGTGTTCGATGATAACCTAATAGTACTAGGAACTGGTGTCTACAATAGTTTGGCACATTATTATCTAGGAGAATATTTCGAAAAGCATTCTGATTCCTATCCTTGGTATTTTTATCACGCAAAAGACAAACTGGAAAACCGTATCATAGGTATTCGTCGTAAAGATTTTGAGGATTCACCTGTAGTTCCAGGTCGTAGTAGCCGTGTAGAACCTGCTTTTATTCAGCGGATTTACGATATAGATTGTAAAACTACTGTATTTATTTGTTCAGGTCTTGGTTCTAGTGCTACGTATGGTAGTGCTCGTTATTTATCTGAACACTGGAGAGATTTGCAAAGGAAATTTGGGAACGAAGAGTTTGGAGTAATGCTCTTATTTTACAATCAAGAACCTGATGGAGAGTTTGTAGGGCAGCCTGAAGTTAGATATGAGGGCTTTCTTAGACGTATTCCGTCTAATTTTGTCTAAGGGGGTGTAATTTAATACGGTTTTAATTGCTGCATAAACAACCCTGGTGCAGCGGATTTGCCCAAACCTCTTGTGGTGGTGCAAAGATCTCAGCAACCGCTAACCAGGAACGTTAGATTTACATTTATCTATTGAATTCTATGAGTAGACGTAAGCCAAGACGTTACCCGTTGCCAAATAGTGAAGGATCAGTAACGGCAACAGAACTACGGCGCTCCAACCACAATATTCAACTGGAAGTAATGCGTACTTGGTTCTATTCAAACTATGAAGATCCGGTGGAAAGTACACCTTACGAATCTGCCGAAGGAGGTTACATCTACATATGGGGAGGACCATACGATCCTGAAGAAGAGATTCAAGATGAGTTTGGTGGACTTATTCCAGACGAGGTCATTGAGGAACTGGTTAGAGAACTACGTGATATTTCCTGGGAATGGACTCGACATCCTGAATACGATGATATCGATGACTATTTTTTCGAGTCGATTGCACAAACGACAGAGCATTATGAATCGTTTAATGAAGCAATCAATAACGTTGAGCATCTACTGACTCCAGACACTATTGATCTCAAAAAGAAGTACCTATTGAGATTACTATATGTCAATGTGATTACCATACTTGAAACTTACCTTTCAGACTTTTTCATTTCTGCTGTCGGTAATGATAAGTCTTTGCTCCGTAGATTCGTTGAGACGACCCCAGAGTTTAAATCTGAAAAGATTTCAGTGAGTGAGGTTTTCAAGGCAGTTGAAGAAATTGAAAAGAAAGCACGCTCTTATCTAACGGATGTTGTTTGGCATCACTTGAGTAAAGTGAAACCTATTTTTAAGGATACGTTAGATATAGAATTTCCAACTAACATGGGAATCCTCTTTAAAGCTGTTCTTGTTCGTCATGATTTGGTGCATCGGAATGGCAAGAAAAAGGATGGAGGCGAACACGACATCTCTGTAGAGACTATCACTGAGCTTATCAAGGAAGCAAAAGAGTTTGTTTCCCATATTGACAAGCAATGGACTGAGAGATTGAAATCTAACAATTGTGGTGCAGCGGATTGACCGAAGCAGCTTGGATGAGATGCCAAGGTTTTGGCAACCGCTGGTTGCAGCCGTTAGACCGCCTGCAACCAGCCTGTTTCTTGAAAATCGACTTTGAATAAGCAGAATGACACTGTTGGGAGGTAGCTGAGGTGACTATCGATCAAGCCGAGTGCTCAATGGCTTCAAACTGCTGAAGGCTTGTTGGTTGAGTAGTTGCCTGCTCGCGCCGCTAGCCAGCCAATACAAGTGAACTAAATGGGTCAAAATCGCAGCTTTGCTACTTTGGGGCCTACAAAAAAGCCCTTGGATCAGTACCGAGGGCTGAAGCGTGGTAGGAGTGTAATTTTTTGAGCGTAGCCCTATCAGGCATCGCTAGTCTATTTTTTGTGTCTTGGCCTGATGACGTCATCCCCCGCCATTAATCGCCCCAGCAGCCCCCTACACCATGACCCCGGCGTGCTCGGGCGGCAGCCTTAGCGTAACTTTCTGTACGATTACTCACTCAACTCCTTAACAGAGAGTGACCGACAGAGGCATCTCATCCTACGCGTGGAGACTAGTATTATCTAATCGACCCTTTGGATCCAAAATTCTAGCGGTTCTTTATTCTCAACAACAGGAGTCCATTCCCAACAAGCCCCACTGTTTTTGTCTCTTTCCGCCCTAAATCGCTGAAACCCTTACTGTTCCGATAAACTAAACTTGCTGAAATATCAAAAAGAGCAAGTCAGGGTTTGTAAGGGTAGTTTGAATCCAATTTTGAGGTGACTCCATGCCGAAGCAAAATCGCCACGACCAGGCGGACATTTGGTCGGCGGATCAGTTCGAGCAGGTGATGGGGGAGTTGAGCCCGACAATGCGATCGCTCTTTTCGATCTGCTACTACACCGGCTGCCGGGTGAGCGAGGCGCGGCAGCTGCGGGCGGAGGATGTGGTGGGGGAGACGCTGGTGCTGCGCAAGGCGACGACGAAGACGAAGCGCACGCGAGCGGTGCCGATTCATCCCAAGCTGAAGGCGGTGCTGGAGGAAGCTGGTTTGCCGAACCGGGGCTATTTGTTTCCAGGACGGAGTGGCGAACAACCGATTACGCGGCAGGCCTGTGATTTGGCGTTGCGGAAGGCGTGCGATCTCCTAGGATTGCGCGGCTACAGCACCCACAGCAATCGGCGCACCTGGGCAACTCGGTTGGATAAGGCGGGGGTGCGGCTGAAAGCGATCCAAGACCTGGGCGGGTGGTCGTCGATGGCGGCGCTTCAGCGATACCTCGATGTGTCGGAGGAGGAGAAGGTGGATGCGATCTCGCAGTTGTAGATTTCAGGATCACTGCAAATCAGAGCTTTAGACGAACCATGGGCAAGGTGCCGATTTAGATTAGGAAAAGACTGTAAGGCTCTAAGCACATTGGTATTTGTACAAAAATCATGTACACTAGTACTAGTCTCGAAAGGCATTTAGCCAAATCCTTGGGACTCTAGTGAGGTCTATGTTCTGTGCCTGCTGTGGTAGGCGAAGGCACAGGATGTGAAAAAAGAGAGGAGTGTATTAGTTACACTCCTCTCTTTTTTTAATGGAATTTAGGTCCTCTCTTATCTATTTAATCCCCCTCTTGCAGAGTACAAGCCAAAGCTTGTACACAAAGGCAACTTTCGTCCTCTCAATTAGGGGAGCTAGCTTATCAAGCATCCTCAACATCAACCATGCCACGAAGGTCTTAACAATATGGGCCAAGATATCGTCCATTCTGCTGTCCTCTTGTCTCTAGTGAGTAAATCCAGCCCGCTCGGAACAAGTGGTAGGGAGGGCTGAACAAAACTAGTACAGATGCACTGAATAAACGATAACATAAACGAGCACGAATGAGTACATGTGAACTATAGACAGCCATGCTGGCAAGCAACGATCTAATTGATAATTGTACGTTTTTCAATAATTGAAAAACGTACAATTATCAATTAGATCGTCTGATACGTAGAGATAGGCTGAGCTTGGCATTTTGTTTTTGACTAGTGAGGCCGTTTGCTTGAGGGGACTGCATGGTATGTGTGTATTAGAAAAAATCTCATTTTTTCCTGCTATGTTGCTCAACGCTGGGCTGAAAAAGAAAAATAAGAAAGGGATTGTTTAGCTCCTTTAATCAATTCATAGAGAATAAAAGATAAATTCTTACAATGAGCGAATGCTTTATATAGTGCCTTTCAGGTTTGGGTATGGATTTTAAAGCACTATATGTAGACAGCTTCGAATGGAAATAGATGTTTAGCTCTATTATGAGATTGCTTTGAAGCACATGCGTACTCTTGCTATTTAATTGACTAATTTTGTATGTTTGATTAATTAGCAAAAATCAAATGTATGGAAAAATGATAGATATTAATGATAAAAAATCGGCGAAAAAAGGTGGTTCTAGACCTAATTCAGGCAATAAAAAGACTGTAGGAGGAAAATATGGAGAGAACTCTTTGGCCAGAAGGATTCCCGAGAGCTTTTGGGTTAAAGTAGAACCCATCTTCGAGGCCTATAAAAGTCATATAAGAGAGCTAAAAAAATATAAAAAATATGAAGATATTCAAGGAATAAAATGCTGGGATTACATGCTTTCGGAAATGGATGTTTTAATAAAAAAAGAAAAATATGAAGAAGAAAAATATGAAGAAGAATTTGGGGAGGCTGCATACTTAGAGTTAGTCCCACAAAGCTTCGGGGATGAATTAAAAAGACTGACAGAAGAATATAAAAGATTGAGAAACAAGAAAACCAGTAAAGAGATTAATGCATTTGGGGATTGGGTAAAACTTAAGCTATCTAATATTTCTGTAGTAAGGCAGTACAAAAAATATTTTATCCCCGTAGCGGCAACCCCGAATAAGACAGCTCTTGAATATTCACATCTGCCTGAAAATAGCTTTGACAGGATTGAATTGGAGCAGGTATTTGGAATAGATCCCAATAACTACTATTTTCTAGATGTTTCCGGAGATTCTATGATTGATGCTGGAATTTCTGATGGTGATTCACTAGTGGTAAAAATGTATGAAGGAAATTCTTTGGATATCAAAAATGGTGAAATTATTGTAGCTTCGGTAAACAATAGCTTGGTTGTAAAAATATTTCACAGAATTAATGAGAGACTAGTCGCTTTGTTCTCTGCTAACTCAAGCGAAAATTACGAAACGATTTACATACCAGGGGGAGAACAGGAAGAGCTCATTATTCAAGGAAGGGTTGTTAAAGTAATTCATACCCAAGAGGTAATGAGTCCAGATGATTATTTTTTTGAACAAAAATAATCCTTTCGGTGTCTGTTTCGATCCACTATTATACTTTCTTCAAAGTAGTCTTTAGGCACTCAGCAAACACCAACCTGCGATCGCAGCTCAACACAAGCACCTCGATCGCTCTGGTCATGGCTACATAGAGCAATCTGGCCTCATCAGGCACCTCGGTATAGCGGTTCGGCAGGTAGCCCACCACCGGGAACTCTAGCCCCTTGCTGGCGTGCATCGTCATCAGCTTGATGCTTTGGGTCGAGGGGTCAAAGTTACGGGTGCTGCTGCGCTGGTTGAGCCAGTCCACGGGCAACCCGGCCTGCTGAAGCTGTTGGAATGCCTTCTCTCTTAGTAGGTCTATTTGCCCCTGAACTGTTAGCTAGGCAGATCTTTGTGAAAAGGCTCGCCTAGCTAACACTTTTGGCCCAACTGGGCCCAGTTACGGTTTCTTGCAACAAACGTCACCCTGTTGCGGATTTAGTTCATATGCACTACTCTAGCCATTGGCAGTATATGTGTACTGTAACAGTTTGCGGTAGGGCGGCCCTTCTCGGGAAGGAATAGCATGCCATCCAGGAATTCCTCTGGAGGATTAAGGCATGTCAAATGATTACGTGGAAGGGCTGCTCCGGTTGTTGGAGCAAGAAAGGAGAAAGATTGTGAGTAGCCAGAAAAACTATAAAAGCCTTGTGCAAGACTTTTACAGAAAGACAGAGCCTTTCGAGGAACATAGACCCGAAACTGAAGAAAGCTTTGCTGAAGAGTTAAGGCTCATTGCTGAAATGATTGCTCACTGTATTGTCATAGGTGACTCTGACGTACTTTACACATATGCAATTGAACCAATTAAAGCAGACCCGACAAGACTTTCGAGCTTTAATAATATTAGTTGGTATCTAGAAGCTTTTAAAGACAAGTACAGAAACTCGCAGTCTGATAGTGAGAAAGTGTACTTATGGTCTGTTATCAATGAGCTAAAAATAATTGCTGTAGGAAGTGCAGCAGCATAGTTTTCTCTATCCTAATTAGGCCCTTTGTAATAACGCTTTGCTGCTTTTCTAGACCATTCGTCTGCTTCCTCAAGAATATTCTCTGCGTCGTTAATGTTTTTGTAAAGCTGCTCAATAGCCTTTTCTAGAGCTATTAGATTGTCTCGATAATCCTTCTTCAGCGACATAACAACGCCTGCTGCTTGCCGCTTGCGTTGAGTAAAACTTCTATCCATTGCATTCAATTCAATGACTTTTTGAGATGCAGAAGAAACATTAGTATCGAATTTAGATTGCTGGACTTTCAAGTATTCAAGTCCTTGCTTAATAGTCTTCCTGGCGATCTTGAGCTTTCCTCTTGTATCCTCTACTTCATCTGTCCTCCTAAATTTCCGTATCAGATCTGAAAAGAGCTTAAGAATTCCGCTTTGAACCACCCATACCATTAGGCCGACTAGGAATAATGAGCCTAAAAGCAATCCGAACTTTCCTAGAGTTAGCTCGCCCTCGTTAAAAACAGCGACAAGCATGTCCATGATTTTATCGCCAATAAGAGGGACAACTATCAATATAGCTCCCCCAATTGTAGAAGCTTGTTTGACTCGATTCATTGATTAGGACTCCTGTTATTTTCTAAGTAAAAGATTGCAAGCTTTTGCAGTAAATCAAGATCTTCTTCAATAGCCTGGTTAATATGATTCTTTATTTTAGAAGCAGAAGTATTTGTAACAGATATTTCTCTGGCTAATCGACGAATAGATATGTTCTTGTCTATGGTCATTACGAGAAACACTGCTTTGAACCACTTGTCTAGCTTTATGTGAGAGCCGTGAAATACCGTATTGACTGTAACGCTGAAAGAAGTATAGCAGTAGTTGCAGTGATAGCGGTTTTCATGGCGTATTGGTGTTGACCGTTGAGCCTGGCAATAAGGGCAAGTCGGAATCCCATTCCATCTGATGTGCTCAAGGTATGCCAAACACGCTTCATGAGTAAATAACATGCGACTGCAACTCAGCCGCCTTTCTCAAATTTCAATAAGAAAATAACATTCACAATGCGATAAGGGTATGGGTCCTGGTGATTGGCCAGCAAATTGGCAAGTAGAGGCACCACAGCAGCAGGCCGCCAATGACACCTGGAGGGTTCTGGCGTGGGTAGTGGTGCTGGGCTTGCTGATCTACATTGGTATCCGGCAGCAGCGCCAGGGGGTTAAGCTGTTTTAGTGATATCTCATAGGCCCGTTATACCTCTGTCTGAGGTTCTCAAACCTGGCTTTGGCGTCCTCATCCAGCATGCCCACAGCTCTTGCCTGTCCTGCTGTGTGAGTTTCGTTAGCCGATTAAACCTAAGAGGGCATTGCAGCTCGACAGCTTTGATGAAGAGCCTTAATCGCTTTAATCTAGATGATCAACCGCGAAAAGGATAAAGCAATCAATATTAGGGATCTAACTCCTAGAATGTTTCTGAGAAGGTCAGAAAATAGCTCTTGTGTACTAATATGGCGGATACTTTATGTGAAATCCTCCATGCTGAGAAGGAAAACGATAATAATTATCTCACTGACTGTGTTTACGCAACTTGTTCAAAGTGTGGCGATGAAACGATAGCTGGGGAGATTCTGAGGCAAGCATTAAGCGATGTTTAGTGCTAATGCGTGAGGAATGCCCTGAAGAAGAAGAGAACTTTAGCGTTGCTGATTCGATGGGTAACGAGGTAGTTCAACTTCTTGAAAGCTTGTCCGAAATTCTGGCAAATTATCTACGGGTTCAGCAATGCCAGAACTTTTACGATGAAGAGTTAGGAAGTAGAAATTACTATTCCCACCTTCCCCAATGCTCCGTCTATGCGCTCAGCAAAAGCCGACCGGCGATCGCAGCTCAACACCAGCACCTCGATCGCCCTGGTCATGGCCACATAGAGCAACCGGGCCTCATCAGCCACATCGTTATAGCGGTTCGGCAGGTAGCCCACCCCAGGGATGAACACCACCGGGAACTCTAGCCCCTTGCTCGCGTGCATCGTCATCAGCTTGATGCTTTGGGTTGAGGGGTCAAAGTTACGGCTGCTGCTGCTTCGGTTGAGCCAGTCTACGGGCAACCCGACCTGCTGGAGCTGCTGGAATGCCTTCTCTCCCATCCAGTTGTCGCGGTAGATGGCCCTAAAGTAGCGAAGCTGCGATTTGGGGCAATTTAGCCCATTTGTATTGTTTGGATAGCTGCACCACAGGCAACCCTTCGACGAAAGAATGCGAGTTTCAGCCTCTTAAAACAACGAAAACAGGCCATGTACTACTCAGTTTTGAAGAAAATTAGTTCAGGACTAGTCCAAGTGGTGTACTACCTGAATTCCCTGCTGCTTGAGGGATTGATCGGTAAGTTGCCCCAAATCGCAGCTTCGCTAGTCTAAGGCCAATAAGGGCAAGGGCTAGCCAGTGGGCCGCTGAAGAGCCCTGGGGGCCGAACACACCACCCGAAAACCGACGTAGTGGAGACGGTTTTCGGGCTCGATGAAGTCGTAGTCGCGGAAAGCCGAGCGGCAAAGCCACGGAAAGAAGTCCCAAGAGCCGCCGCGCAGAACCCGGTGACCTGGAGATCCGCCTTCTATCCAGGCGCTGCCGTCAGGGGGGGCACCGTCGTAGCTGTCATGCCAATGATCTTGACACCATTCCTAGACATTGCCGTGCATGTCATACAGGCCCCAAGCGTTAGGCGGAAATTTCCCGACTGGCGTGGTCTGCTTATAGTGTTCGTTGTGATTCACCTGGGCTTTGGAGATGGTATCGCCAAAGGAATAGGGTGTCATCGTTCCAGCCCGGCAGGCGTACTCCCATTCAGCCTCACTGGGAAGGCGATATTCATACCCGGTGTGTTTCGATAGCCGAGCACAGAATTCAACCGCCTCATACCAGGTCACGCTCTCGACGGGGAGGTTATCGCCTTTGAAGCTAGAAGGTGTGGGCTTAAAGTCTCTCTCCACATCGTCAAGTAACGACACGACGAGCCATTGTGCTTGGGTGACCGGGCACTGGCTCATGTAGAACGCAGGCACGTGAACTTTATGCTGGGGGCCTTCATCGCTGCTTCGATCCTTCTCAGTCGGAGTAGAGCCCATCCAAAAGCGGCCCGCTGGAATATAAATCATGTCGAGGGTAACGCTACCCCCTAAGATCAATGACAGCCTATCCGCAGGTGATAAGGAATCAGACATTCGCTAAACTTTAGTTGCTACTACATTAGTACAGAGAGCGGCTCTAAGGCCTTAAACTGGCGAAGCTGCTATTTCGGCCCAATTACCGCTCAGCCCCTTGTATGACAAGGGATCTAGGTAGTACATCCCTGGACTCATAATGGACTGACTTTCATTGAAAACTGAGTAGTACATGGCCTGTTTTCGTTGTTTTAAGAGGCTGAAACTCGCATTCTTTCGTTGAAGGGTTGCCAGATGGGCAGCTACCCAGTCAATACAAGTGAACTAAATGGGCCGAAATAGCAGCTTCGCTACTTTGGGGCCTACTTGAGCAGATACAGTGAGCGATCGCACCTCTAGCCCTGCTAACCTAGTCTCAGCGGGGGACAAAAGGTTCAACAGCCCTGGTTTCGAGCCTGATTCGACCACTAATCTCTTGCATAGATCCCTCTATTACGAAAGAGAATGGGATCCCTTTATAGACGCAGATCCCTACCACTACCGTAATCACCACCGTTAGAAAATAAGGGAATTTCATCTTTAGCCTCCAAGGGCTTAATTTCGGAGGGAGAGTTCCCACGGCATAATTCCGCTCATGAAGAGCTCAAACCTCCAAATGCTTACATTTATCTATGGAGGCCAATTAGGCTACCCTATATCCTTACCACCTCCCCCCGCCCGATCGGCGTCGTTACACTAAAGCCGTAGACCATACTCCTACCCGATGGATTTTTACGACGCATTCAATAAAACCTTGAAACGCTTCGATCTCAAGGCAGGCGATTTGGCGCGTAAAACAGACTTATCTATACAACGGGTAAGTCAATTCAAAAACGGCTTTAACGTAAGGATAGACACCCTGCAAAAGCTGTTGGAGGTAATGCCTCAAGAAGCCAGGAGGTATATGCTCCTACTGGTAGCCGAAGGAGAGGTCGATTCTCCCCCCAGCACTGGAGGGTAGTTGGGCCTTGCTATGAGATATGAATTCCCACGTCGTAACGTTGTTATAACGCTGGCAGCAACAGACCCGGATGAGTCGGCGGCAATTGAGTACGAGGGTGAGGAAGACGCTGTGTTCTTTTACCAGACGATGACCTCCCGGGCCTACGGCATGTTTGGGCATCCTATCGAGGATGAGGCTACCCCTATGGATCTTCACTTTGTTATGGAGACGTTGTTCAAGGGGCAATACACCCTAGTCGAGGGTCAAGACGTACTCGACAGCTATGAGCCTCTAGATGAGGGGTTAAAGACGTAGGGCTACCGCTGTCCTTAATCCTGTGGCCTACCTGGCATCCCCAGCAGCGCTCAAATGAGCCCTCCCATGGGCAACCCTATCGCCAGCACAGCCACTGCTACGTTTTCCCAATCGCCGTAGCTCTCGCTGGCCGTTGTAAAAGCGTCGATCGCATCCATACCAGCACCCATGCAACCTGTAAAAGAGTACCTAAGACAAAACCCCACTCGGTGCAGCGCTACCGGGGGAGGGGGAATCTTTGTTCATACCGTCATGAGATAGCGATAGCACGGTTATATTGCTTGCATCTCTAAGGACTCATCTGCGGAAATTAGAGACGCTAAATTTAAGAACGATCCGCTATGATGGGTCACCATAACAGCAAAAAAGGGGTCAACAATAACATTAACCAGTACTTGGTAACCCCTATCAATTTTTCGGTTCATTCATATAGTAAGGAAAGACACATATGAGCGCAAGTTGTCCTCATTGCTCCCGACCATTGCAAAGCCTGAATGTTACAGGTATGCAAGCTAAAACGTCATCTGGTGAATCGTGGGACGCAGCAGCTTTTGCCTGCCCACATTGTCAGAAAATTCTTGGGGCCAGCTTTGATGGAGTGCGTCACACAACCTATCTCCTTGCAGAAATAAAAAAATTACTTGGCAAGTAAGTGAACTTAAGCTGTCAAGCTTAGAAAGCTACTCCACATACCGCGCCGTCATCAAGGCTGGGCTATAGACTAACAAACGCGCAATCTTGGCCAGGCTGTAGGCCTGCCTGCTGAGGTTGGTTGCAGAGTTGTGTCTAAAGCTGTGGGTGCTTGGTAATGTGGGTTACGAGGAATTGTCCCAGCACAATCGGTCAATACATTGTCCAGACTACGGCGCACTAGAGTGGCGATAACAGATAGCTGCATCGCCACCCAACGCGAGGGTAGATTGTAATAAACCTGGCGAATTGCCTTTAGTAGGGAAACTACTTATCCTCCTGGCAAGACAATTGACTTTACCCAACGCAGGCAAATATCGACTAGGTCTACAAAGTCCCAGAACAGAATCTCCCGCTTGCTATAACCATACTCAGCGAGCATCTTCTTGCGATCCTGGACTATTCGCCATCGAAGATGCTCGACTTCATCCATTCCCATGACTTGGCATAAGGGATAGGCAATTCGCTTGATTAAGAAAGAAGCAGCTAAAGCTTCACAGAAAATAGCCTCTTCTTCTTCCTCTGTCAGGGGCCTATGGTTGCCAGTCTTGGAGTCGGGCGATGAAATCGTTAGCGAAGTCAACAACTGAATTCCCGGCGTCAGTAAGACTGTAGTATTGGCGGTTCCCGCCTCCGGCAGGAGCATTACCTTCGACAGAGGTAATGTATCCTTTTCCACGCAATCGCTTGAGCATTGAGTAGAGAGTACCGACGGAGATTTTGATGTTTCCGCCACTGCATTCTTCGATAGCTCGTTGGATGTCGAGGCCGTAGACACCTGGGTGCTGTCCATTTCGGATTGCCCAGAGGATAAGCAACTCTGACTGAGGGGGAAGTTCGTAAAAGACGTCTGAACTGGCTCCATTAGTGTCTCCTTTTGGCTTGTAGGATGGGGCTGCTCGCGCAGGGTTAACCACTGGTATTAGGAGGTTTTCCATAGCAGTTCGTCACTCAGAAAGGATTGGTGTGTTGTTCGGTCTACTTTGCAAGAATCCCCAGACCCTACCGTTCGAAGGATCTGGGGAATGTTGAGCACTTGATTGCATGGGTCATAAATTGATTCCTTTTTACTAGGTAGTGGACAAGAAAGCGCTTTTAGAGCGCTTGTACCTATATTACTTGCAATACTAATAAATTGCAATACTGAAATCCTGTCCATAATCACCCCAAACGGATCAAGTAGTAGAAGCCTTGCCATGAAATGGTTTCAAGACTTCACCAGAGATGTGACCAGTCACCGAAGGCTGATCTCTTTTCTCGTTTGCTGGCCTACCAGAGATTGACGAAGATCGATAAAAGCCGAAGTTATTGACCTGTTTGAGGCGAGCTGCAAGAAGTGTTGGGCCTGTTTCTCAATATCCCAGTGCCGCGATCGCCCTCTTCTTCTGCTCAGGGCTCACCTCCAGATACCGCTGCAAGCTGGCCAAGCTCCGGTGACCGCTAATCTCTTGAATCACTCGCAGGGGCACCCCCACATTACTCAAGTTGGTCAGGGCCGTTCGCCTGAAGCTGTGGGTGCTAATCCCCCGTCCCTCCAACCCTGCATAGGCCAGCGCCTGGTCTAGCAGCCAGTCAGCCGACGACCTGGCCAGCTTGCCCTTGGTCGCCTTCGCCGGTAACACCAGCCCCGACCCTTTAATGTCACTGGGCCGCAGGGCGATCGCCTCACTTACTCGCAGCCCGCAGTAGAGCATGATGACGAACAAGGCCTTATCCCTGGGGAAGTCCATTGCCGCAAACAGCGGGGCACTCTCGTCATGGGCAAAGCGGCTGGCCCAGATGAAAAAGTCTCTCTCCATCAGCAAGCTTAGACACCGTCGGGGTAGGGGGGACTAATGAATATTCGGTGGGTGAATTGTCACACAGGTCTGTTTTTGACTAGGTTAGAGCTGTGTGGACCTTGTACATATAGATAGGGGTTAGTAGCTTGACAAACCCAAGCGCTTGGGTTAATCTGTAATCACTGGTGGACAGATGCCTACAATTTGGAGAGAGGACGGCTTTGAGATTAGGGTTAACCCTAACGATCATGAGCCTGCTCATGTGCACGTCTTTAAGTCAGGGGGAGAGCTGAAAGTCCAGATACAAGGGGATGTATCACCTCTCATAAATTGGGGCATGAAAGACAAAGATGCAGCCAAAGCTTGTATTCTTGTGAACAAGTGTAGAAAGCAGTTATTGAAAGCCTGGGAAGATATACATGGCTAGTGCAATTTCCATAAAACGTGAAGATATCGTTGCAAATTCAGTGGAGCATTCCGTGTGTACTCCAGAGCAACTTGCCCGAGCCCGAGCTAATGGTCAGGCTTTCTCAAATACTCATCCTCGTGCTGTGTTAGTCCATTTTGATCCGATAAAAGAAAAGGTTGTTATTGCCTTCAATGACAAAACTGAGTTTGCATTTCCGCCAGACTTAGCCCAGGGTTTAGAAAATGCTAGTCCTGAACAGTTATCTAAAGTAGAAATAACACCATCTGGCCTTGGTCTGCATTGGGAGTCTTTAGACGCCGATTTGAGTATTCCTGACTTAATGAATGGCATCTATGGAACAAAAAAATGGATGCAAGCTTTAGCACAGAAGGGAGGGCAGTCTAAATCTTCTAAAAAAGCCACCGCTGCAAGAGAAAACGGGAAAAAAGGAGGACGCCCCTCTAAAGCGATTGCTGCTCCTAAATAATTTCTCTTGTAATACTTGCAGAGGAGCTAAAGGCCTAGGTGAGTATAACTAGCAGTCTCTATCAGAATCTAAGCTTATATTTTCTGGCAAAACAGTCCTACACAGTTTTGTGTTGGTGAATTGTTCTACGGTCATGCCTTTAGCTCCAACAAAGCTAGTTTCCTGAAGATTAGCTTTGTCTAAGAACGCTCCTTCAAGATCTGCACCATCTAGGTGAGCATTTTGAAGATTTGTGTCTTCTAAACACGCTCCTTTTAGGATAGCTCCTCCTAATCGTGCTCCACAAAGAATAGCTCCTTTTAGATCTGCTCCTTTCAAGTTTGCTCCCCATAAGCGAGATTCACTGAGATTAGTGCCTCTTAGATGTGCACCCTCAAGACGTGTTCCATCTAAACGCACTCTTTTTAGGTAGGCCTTATCTAGGTGTATTCCGCTGAGATTTGATTCACTTAAATCCAGGGGGGGGACATTATAACTTGGCTGATCATCATGCTTATTGCAACGGCCAATGACGGAGAGTGCACTCTGGATATCTTGTTCTAGCTTGATATGTTCACTTCTAGCATCTGAAGGCATTTCTCGGGGTGAGAAACTATCAATAAATGATTGCCTTGACTCTTTTGATAGTCTTGTTTTATTACGTATAAAAGCTGTAAGCACCTCCATGACAACCGGCGCGTCTTCTTTTAGGTCTTTAGCAATACGTTCTAGTGAATAGATACCGCCTAGCCTGATTTCAATTTTTTCATTGGATAACATCTCCACGGATTTGCTAAACCGATCCGTTGCGTTTTTGTCTTCAGCGATTTGAAAGTTACGCCAAGTCAGATAAGCTGTCGCTATAAATCCTAACCCGCTAATTGTCTGAATTACCTTGAGTACATTCTCTCGATTAGCATTCAATAACTCAGCTCGTTCCTTCGGATCTGTTACTCCTGGAGGGACAGTCCATTGCGGTAGCCTCCATAGAACTAATGTTAGAAAGAGTGCTCCTGCAATACCAGAAAGCAAAAACAACCTCTTACTTTTGATGCTTAGCATTTTCGAAATATGTATCCTTAAGCTTTTATACATTTAACCTTACTGATCTTAAAGTAGCGAAACCTAAAAAAGCTAAGACTTTCGTGGCTCTTATTCAGTAGTTCCGGTACCTATACCCGCTACAGCTATGGCTCTAATCCACAGAGAGGATGGAGATACCCAAGCAAACAGAAATAGAGCCACCTACTCCACATACCGGGCCGTCATTGATGCCGAGCTGTGGTCTAGCAGTCTTGCGATCTTGGCCAGGCTGTAGCCCTGTCGGTGCAGGTTGGTGGCAAAGCTACGCCTGAAGCTATGGGTACTGACCCCATCCAGGTCGATCATCGCGCAAGCATCACGCAACACCAGGTCGGCGGCTTGTCGGGTAATGTGGCCACCGCCCTTTGCATTATGTCGGGCTGAGAATAGGTAACCACTCTGGGGCGCATCGTAGGCTGCTAGGAAAGGCCGTAGACCTTCAACCACCATCGCCCGCCGGGGCTTCTTAGTCTTGGTATTCTCGCGGCGGAAGCTGATCCGGTCGGTGCCGATGTCGGCAACATCCAAGGCCAAAACCTCAGAGATTCTGGATCCGGTGAAGTAGGCGATCGCAAAAATAGTCTGCCACTTGCCATCAGGCAGTACATCAAACAACCGGGCTAGATCTTCCTCGGTGAGGTGTCGAGCCTGACCACGCCGATCGACTTTGCGGGCCTCAGGTAATTCGACCGATTGCAGCGTAAATGAGTTGGCAGTGAACATGGCCCTAGCGCTCTCAGTACTCCCCCACCTTACATGCTCTTTTTCTAAAAGAGCATGTAGAGATCAACGTGTCTAGGGGCTTTCTGGGTATTGGGTCATGCGGTGGTTTCACGTCTCACCTGAGACACCGGAAAATCCTTGGTTTTGCGTTGATCAGTCTCAGGACTAGAACAATGAGACGGGAACACTGAGTCATTGTCAGTCTTACATGCATTAACGCAAGATGTTTAGCCGTTTAGATGTCTGAACATTTAAGCATCTAAACTTTCAAGCGTTTAAGCATCCAGACTCCTAAACATTTGGTATGCTCACGACATCATTTAGGAGTTGAGGCAGTGATCATAACCGTCGTCAGCTTTAAGGGTGGAGTGGGCAAGACCACCACCGCCATTCATCTGGGAGGATACCTGCAAAGTCTGGGGGCAACGCTGGTAGTCGATGGCGACAGCAACCGCTCTGCTCTCCAGTGGGCTGGTAGCGATCGCCTCCCCTTTACCGTGGCTGATGAGCAGCGATCACCCAAGCTGCTCATGTCTGGTAAGTTTGAGCATGTTGTTATAGACACAGCCGCTCGGCCATCGTCTGATGAGCTAGCCAGCCTTGCCCAGGGGTGCGACCTACTAATCATTCCATGCAGCCCCGATGCCCTGAGTATGGGGGCTATGCTCCAGATGGTAGATCCACTGCAAGGGCTTAAGGCAGAATATCGGGTATTGCTCACCATCATTCCCCCCAAGCCCAATGCAGCCGGAGCAGAAGCTAGGGCATCTTTGAACGACGCGGGGCTTCCTCTATTCACTGGCGGCATTCGCAGGCTGAACGCTTTTCAGAGGGCTGCACTTGATGGATGCCTAGTGAAGGACGTGAAAGGCGATAGCTACGCGGGTATCGCCTGGAGCTGCTACACCGCGATCGGGAAGGAGATATTACCGTGAGTGATCAGAACCGATTCGCCAACCTGCTTAAAGCAGCCCAGCAGCAGCCCGAAATAGAAACACCTGTCCCCTTTGAACCATTGCCAGATGTCCAAACATCTGAGCATCCAGACACTCAAGCATCTAAACAGCCCGACATCTCGACATCTAAGGCAAAGAGCAGCAGCAGCGACTATAAGCGCACCACCGTTTATCTAACTCAAGAGTTACACCGTCGACTAAAGCGGGCCAGCCTTGACGAGGGAATGGAGATGAGTGACATTGCCGAGTCTGCGATCGCGGCATGGCTCGAAGAGCATTCAGACGTTTAGATGTCTAAATGTTTAGACGCTTGGACATTCAATTCAGAATGAACGGCTTGGCTTTTGTTCGCTGCTTGACTGCTTTGGCGTAATTAGATTCTGGAGTGGCCTGAGAGTGGCGATACCGGAACACTCACCCCTAAACCCTTCAAACATCTGAACGCCTAAACGCTCAGATGTTTGAACTTTCAAGCATTTAGACATCTAAGCGCAAGGGCGGCAGCGACTAGAAGAGGACTACCGTTTGTCTAACACAAGAATTACATCCCAATTGAAAAGGGCCTGACTTGGCGAGGGCATGGAGGTATATGGTGGCCGAAGCTGCGATCACGTCTAAACATCTAGATGCTTAAGCATCTGGATGAATGGTTTTATTTTTTGATCGCTCACTATTTGGTACAGAAAAATAAAACGGTATATCAGGGTTTCAGCCCCTTTCTGCCAGAGGGGTTCAATTGGTACGGAAATTAGAAGTGCTTAGCGTAGGTTTCTGTTCCATTACTACTCCAACCCACAGACAGGGCTTTTCACCACGCAATCTCAAGTATATTTGGGCCTTCGCCGAAGCCTGGCCTGATGAACGATTTGTGCACCAGGCTGGTGCACAAATTCGGGTATTGCACCGATTCGTGTGAAAATGGGCCACATCTCTTGAAGCCCTTGTAGAACAGTGGTTACAAGATTCAGAATTTCTGCGCTGGTCACGTCTCTTTATGGCCGCTGATCCACCAAATGACTGTTGCGCTATGCCCCAACCCCCTGCCCTTTTTCCCGAAGACGAAAATTACTTTGCCCTGATTAATGGCCTAAAGCAACGCATCCGTAGAGCGCAACTCAAGGCTGCCCTGGCTGTCAACCAGGAGCTGATCATGCTTTATTGGCACATAGGCCAAGAGATTGTGGAACGCCAGCTATCGCAGGGTTGGGGCAGCAAGGTCATTGACCGCATCTCCAAAGACCTCCGCCGCGAGTTTCCAGAGATGAAGGGATTCTCTCCTCGAAACCTGCAATATATGAGGGCTTTGGCCGAGGCCTACCCCGATGAGCAAATAGTGCTACAGGTCATAGCACAAATTCCTTGGGGGCATAACCAGTCGCTGCTCAACAAACTCAACAGCCCAGAACAGCGTCTGTGGTATGCCCGCAAAACCGTTGAATTTGGCTGGAGCCGCAACATCCTAGATCTACAGATCGACACCAATCTGTTTACCCGCCAGGGTGGTGCTATTACCAACTTTGAGCGCACCCTGCCACCTGAACAGTCAGACCTGAGCCGCGACCTGCTAAAAAATCCCTACAATTTCGAGTTTTTAGCCCTTGCTGATGAGGTGCAGGAGCGTGACCTGGAGCGGGCTCTGGTAGAGCGCATCCGTGACTTTTTGCTAGAGCTAGGGGTAGGTTTTGCCTTTGTAGGCAGCCAATACCGGCTTGAGGTAGACGGCTACGAGTACTTTATTGACCTACTGTTCTACCACCTGAAGCTACATCGTTACGTGGTCATAGACCTCAAGGTGACGGAGTTTAAGCCGGAGTATGCAGGCAAGATGAATTTCTACATCAGCGCTGTCAACCACCTGCTACGCGACGAGAGGGACGAAGCCACCATTGGCATGATCTTGTGTAAGTCCAAGAAGCGCACCACCGTTGAATTTGCCTTGGACGCAGTGCAGAACCCCATTGGTGTAGCCACCTACAAACTGCGTGAAGAACTGCCGCCAGCCTTACAGGGATGTCTACCCACTGCTGAGCAATTGGAGATGGAACTAGATGCAGCCATTAGGGAAATTGGAGCTGAGCAGGACAACTCGCCTCTGTGACCGCGATAGCCTAACAACGAGTAATCACCTTCTTTCATACTAATTCGGGTCACCCTGAAAAGACTTATGGGTAAGGGTTTGAGGTACCTAGACCCTCTAATTTGCATCACCCTGTTTATCTATCAACTACACGCAGATGATAGAGCAGGAATAAACGCTCATCCTCCGTCAGCTCAGACCAGCGTTTGCCCCCAAATTGGTCAGCAATGAACTGCCCAATCACCGGCGCAGACCACCCCAGGCTCCTAATCTGGTGCTGAATTTGCTCATGCAGGGCTGGGTCGTAGGCCGCAGGCTCTGCCTCCTGTGGAAAAGTTGGCCCATCCCCCCGCACCCCCCTTTCCGGAGAAAAAGAGTTTTGATCCGACCCCAAATCACCGGCGCAAAGCGCCTTACCCTTCATATATCCCCCCAAGGGGTGTAATTCCTTAATTTCTCGGGGTTCTGGCGATTCTGGCCTTGCTTCAGAATTCACCTCTTCAGAGGCTAGAAGGCTTGCTAGCTGGGCTATTACACTCTCTTGGTGGGCAGGGTGCCAGAGGCTGAGGTGCTTGTAGAGGGTCTGCTGGCTGACCTTGGCCGATTGGGCGATCGCCTTGGCTCGGGCCGTAATCTGCTCGGGCAGCTCTCCTGCCTCCTCTAGCTCGGCATAGGCGGTACAGATGCGGTGCTGGGCATCTTCGGCCTGCTGCTGGTTGAAGGGCACCAGGTTGTTTTTGGGCTGGCTAGTGTCGCGGGTGGGGGTGGTGCCCAGGGGCCAGTAGTAGCCTTCTACGGCTCTGGTCCAGGCGGTGACTTTGCGCTCGATGTCGTGCTGGTGACGGCAGTACTGTTCGTAGCCGGGGCAGGTGAGGGCGATGCGCAGGGTGTAGTCAATCAGAGCTTGGCCTTCGTGACCCTCAAAGACGCGGCCGTAGCAGGCGATGGTTTTGAGCAGGTGATTAGTCTGGCCGTAGGCGGTCCAGCCTTCGGTAATCTCAAGGTCGAGGTCGTATCGCCAGCTCTCGACGGGGTGGCTGCGGCGCTTGGGTCGCTTGCGGTGGTTGTCGCGGCCAATTTTCATCGCATGGCGCAGGGCATCCATGTCTTGGTGGCCAGCTGCGCCATCCCAAAGCCAGAAGAAGCGGGCTAGGCTGCTGCCGATGGGGTTGAGGGCATCGTCGAGCAGGCAGGAGCCGCTGCCCGGCTGGAGGGGCAACCGGTGGCCCATGTATTCGATGAAGGTTTGAACACCGTAGGCTTTGACATTGGGGAAGATTTCGAGCTGCCCCGCCTGAAGCCGAAACCCCTGGCTCTGGAGACACTCTTTGAGGGTGACGGCCAGGTTGAAGGTGTTAACCAGCTCCGCAAAGGGGAGGTAGAGGTGCAGGCCACCGCTCCAGCTAGAGCGAATCAGCAGGGTGCGGGTGATGCCTATGGTCTCTAGGGCGGCACGGATCTGGGCGACGCCTTCGGCGGTACAGTAGTCGCCACCGGCATCGAGGTCGAGTAGGGCGTAGCGGGTGTCGTGGGTAAAGCGAACGCCGATCAGCTGGTTGGCGTCTTGCCACTGGTTCCACAGCACCCGAGGCCGCAACGGATAGGTGTTAACGGTTGTCCAAGCGGCTTTGGCGGTGGCGTCATCCGGCAGGTCGGCGCGGATAAAGCTCCAAGGGTAGTGGCCAAAGATTTCACACAGCCGCTGGCCGGTGGGGTCAGCGGGGAGGGGTTCGGAACGAGGAGTCTTACGCAACTCCTCGCCCCATCCTATAGATGCGGTCATGGGGGGCCTCTCTCTCCTAAAAAAGAGCAATGGGTATTGCCCCGAGAGAGATCCGGTGTTACCATAGCCACACAATCAATTTGCGCGCGGCTCGGGAACTGGTCCTCTCGGGCTTTCGCTTTTTAAAGAGCCGGTGGCATTCGCTGCCGGTTCTTTTTGCGTATTAAGGGTCTGGTCAGGACGCTTAACACTGATTCACGCGATCGCTAGGTGGTCAGCCCAGCGGGGCGTCAATCATTGCCGGATCATAGTACAGGTGTCTACACCGGGCAAGCAGACTCTAGGTATTTGATTTCACTGGGGTTTTGGGGTTGGTATCGGCCTCCTAACGTGCAACAAAAGACTGTGGTTACCGCTCAATCAGCGGTAGCTGCTAGGGCTCTAGACCAGCGTCGTGGAGCTGCTGTTCTAGTTGGGCTACTTGTTTGTGCAGGACATCGTGTTCTGCGTAGGCTTTACCCGGATCAGAAGTTTGTGGCGTGTAACTACTGACCTGTAAGGCTTTGAAGGCATTCAAGCGCAAAAAGTTTGATCCGTTCTGTTGAGCAGTCCCAACCGCCTCAGCCGCGCTGGTGATGCTCATCCGGTAAGAGCCTTCGGGCATCTGAAACCCAGCAATCGCCAACGGGCCGATCGCAACTGTAGCGCCCTTGGCTTTGTCTCCCTTGGTCATCCTGCCACCCGCTGCCACAGCCGGGCGATTTCGGCCAGCAGGGTCTGAATGTTTTGTGTGAAGGCCCGGTGCTCTGTGGTGTTGGCCTCACGGGCTGCCCGCATCTCTGCCCGGTCTGCTCTGGCTTCCTCCAACAGAGTATTGAAGCGCTGGGTGTGCTCCTCATGCAGTTGGTCAAAGCGTACCCGGTCAATACCCTGGTTATGGGCGTTGTCCTCAATCCGCACAGCCAGATCGGCTCTAGTAGAGCTGGTGGCCTCTTCGGTGTCTACCTGCACCTCCTCAATACGGCTGCCCCATGCCTCAATGGCGCGGGCATTGCTGTCGGAGATCTGCCGCGTGCTCTCTACTAGCTGCCGTGTCTCTACTAGCTGCCGAGCATTTTCGGCCAGGATGGCTTCTATTTGGGCTAGGCGATCACTGCTCTGGGTCATTTCAACTTTCCTTCTGCCTTGGCATTAGCCACAAGCTCTTTCAGCAAAATCTCTATAAAGTTGCTCACGCTACGACTTTCCAGCTCTGCAAGCTTCTCGACATCTGCTTTCAGTTCTTGGTCTACATAGACCCCTAGCTTGGCCTTATTAGTCGGCATTGTGGCAGTCATAGCGGTTTTAACCCCTCCATTTTGAACGGTTGCATCAAATTTACCTCAAGTATCCTGTATAGGGTAAAAGTATTCTACTATAGAATACTTTATGCTACCATCTGACCAAGCTCGAAACGGCTGCACCAAACTCAAAACGGCATAGGTACAGGGCTAGACCTAATTGGCTCACTGTTTGCTGTGCCATGCCGCGCCAAACCCGTACCGGTAACGGACTAAAGGACTTTTAGCTATGACCGAATCCATAAGCCTTCATTCGTTCTGCAAAGAGAACGGCAACCTGCCTAAAACCTCCGTGCGCCGCTGGTTGAATGACAACGGCTACAGCACCAGCAACGGACTTAGCCCCGCTGCTGTAGAAGCTGCGATCGCGCAGTTCTGCCCCCCTGCGGCCCATCCCGAACCCACTGTTGGGGGCCTAACAATCCACGCTGGCAACCACTGCACCAGCATCGACTTGCCCAATTACCAAGGCATGACCGTAGACCTAGCCCAGTTTCGGGACTCTGAAGCGCTGGTGATTGACGACCCCTTAGCCGTAGCCGAGCAGTTTTTGCAGACTGCCGATCTGATTCAAGGGGCACTTGCCGATGACATCGCCGCCCGTGAGCAACGCCTACAAGCCACCAAACAAGCCCAAAGCAAGATCGCCGCTAAGGCCCAAGATCTAGCCCTAGAGCAGCGCCTCTACCGCTTGCAGACTAGCCAGATTGATGCTGCTCAAACAGACGAAACCAAATCCCTAGCCGATGCTCTAGCGCAGCTACAAAGCCTGGGAAAGCCCGCCGAGCCCGATACCGCTGCTGCTGGTTAGGGGGTTTAGCCCTGATAACCGCCGTTTTCATCCTGTTAACGCCGTAACTCTGGTTATAACGCCATGGAAGCTAAATTCACTCCCCCTGCCGTCCCCCTCGAATACCGTCGCGAGGTCGTTGGCGGTGCATCGCCTATCCAAAACATCTACCTAACTCCCGTTCCCTGGTGGCAAAACCGTCGTTACTGGGCTGCCGGTGGCATTGCAGTGGCGGCCCTCTCCGGCATTGCCTTCGCCTTCGCTCAGTCGGGCCGTACTGGCGACGAGGGCACCTATCAAAGTGAACTACCCGCCCCTAACTACGAGAACGTGCTGGCAGCAGCTCAAGACCGGCTCTCGGGCAACTACGAAGACAGCCGTTTGGTGTTGGCCGACGTCGGTCGGTCGGTGCTCAACAATGAGGCCTATCGCTATCGCCAGCAGGCAGAACAAGACGTTCTAAAGCCCACTGACCCCTGCTACCAGCAGCAGCTCATTTGCCCCCTCAACCGTTACCAGCGCGATGCCCAGGTGATGTTGGATGCCGCCAAGGGCGATCGCGATTGGCGACAGGCTAATGCGGCGCTCTTCCGAGTCGAGGCCGTGGAGGTGGCTCGGTCGATGGCGGCGCTGCCCCAAGATCCGCCAACCAACCTGGCGGTGGTGGCGATTGAGAACCTGGTGCAGTACCACGACCGCCAACACTCTTTGTCTGAAGAGGTGCAGGCCCATGAAGTTAGAGACTAACCATCTGCTCTATGGCTCCATTGGGGCCGCTGCTCTAGGGTTGTTCTGTGGGCTACAACGGCCTGCCAGCAACCTTACTCCCGCTGACCTGGAGGCCTTTGCCAATGGGGCTCAGATTCGCTACGAGAAAACCTATCCCTATCTGCCTGCGGCGATTGCCTTTGGAGCTGTGGCCGTCGGCTGTGGGGTGGCTTGGGCCTTGGGAGGAGAGCAGCCCAAGGTGGCGATCGCAGGCCCCCAGATCGCGCCAGAACCCCAGAGCTGGAATGGGCAGGTGCCTTTCGCTGGAGCGACTGAGTCATTCAGGGTGGGCAACCCTGCCGCTATCCTCGCGGCTCGTATGCGGCCTACCTTAATCTCGGCTAACCCTCGGGTTGGCAAGGGGTTGACGGTGGCTCACGCCTACCGGCAGGCCCAGGTGAAACAGGGCGCGGTGGTGTGGGTGATTCAGCCCAAGTACCACCCCAAGGAGCACGCCTATTGGGAGCAGGCTGACAACGTGCTCGGGTTCATGGCTGACTCGTTGGAATCCAAGGAGGATATCGACGACATCTGCGACCAGATGCAGAAATTCATCTTTGCCTGGCGGCAGCTGCCCCAGCGGCCCAAGGTGCTGATCATCGACGAGCTGGCGATGATGAAGACGGCTTTCAAGACCTGGTACGAGGGGTTCTTAAAATCGCAGCTGACGATGGAGCTGTCGTCGGGGGAGACGGACGACCGGGCGCTGTGGGCGATTACTCAGTCGTCGCTGGTGGGCGATATCGGGGTCAGCGGCGGCATGAGAGCCACGTTTGACTTGCTTACGATTCAAACTCCCAGCAGCCAGAGCCATCTGGAGAGCCTGCGGAAGTCGGACACCAGCATTCCGCCAATCGAGGATGAGGTGGTTTTTGAGCGTTCGTTCTCGCCCAAGCAGGCTGCTTTTTACCACTCAGAAATCAAGGAATGGCTGCCGATGGTGGCCTATGAAGTGCCGAAACCGAGTTACGCCCCTGCAACGGCAGGGGCAACGGACGGAAACGAAGACGGAGTAAGGCTTTCACCTCTGGGTGAAACGAAAGTTTCCAAGTTTCCAGACCCCTCTTTAGCCCCGGATCTGCCCCTGATCATCGCGGTAACCAACGCGTTAGCCCAGGGCATGCCCCGCTCCCAAGTCATCAAAGAGGTGTTGGGTTGCACCGGCAAGAAGTACCAGGAGGGCTCCGATTTGTTCGACCGCATCAAATCCATCATTGAGGAAAATTCCTAATGGCTAGCTCTAAGAACAATCAACTTGCTAACGGCAACAACGGCCCTGAGATCATCGACGGGCAAATCATCGACATCACGCCTCAGCTCAGTTCGCCGGGGCGGGGCAGCGGCGTCCAGCTCGCGCCGCGCAATGCCATGCGCTCTAACGTGCAGGATGGCGGCTGGTTCGATGCCACCAGCGGCAAGCGCAAGCCGATCTTTGTTATCACGCCTAGCACGGATCCCTGGAGCGTGTTTCCAGTTCTTCGCGCTGCTCTGAGCTGTTTTAAGAACCATCCCCTGCAAACCATGGGTGGAGCTTTCATTTCGGTGTGGGGCGGGCTGTTTGTGCTCTCAGCGGGGCTGAATGTCCTACAGGGTTCGGCGGTCAAAGCCGGGGGCGACATCTGGAACCCGGTGGTGGCGGGGACCAATTTCGGGGCGATGTTGGTGGTGCCGACTCAGAGCATCGCGGGCAGTGCTCACAAGGTCTTGACCGGGGAAGAGCGAGTGGGACAGCCCATCGAAACACGTCCCTATACCCGCGCTGTGAAGGTCGGGGAGTAGCGATGCTGTTCTGGCGGATCAGAACCCGGTACCTGCTGGCCCTGGCGGCGTTGTTCGTCGGGGCTGCGTTTTTAGACCTCAAGCAGCCGGGCCGGGGGCAGTTCTACAACCCGGTCTATGGAGTGAGGTCGTGGGTCAACACTCATCAGCCTGCGGCGTGGCAGCTAGTGAACAGGGTGCAGGGTAACGATGCTCGTCTACAAGCCTGCGTGGCGGTGGCCCCTGACCCGGTTGCCCTCGATGCGACGAAAGCTGAGCTGCGCAAGGCGTTGGTGGGGGAGTCGGAATCTGTGGCCCTGGAGTGGTTGGGGCAACCTGCCTGCGCTCTGGGTAACGGGATCTATCGCTGGGCCTTGGACAACGGCCTGGCCCTTGATGTGACGGTGACGGAGGGGGAGGTGACTCACAGTGAACTCAACCGTTAAGGACTATAAGCCCCACTGGTCGGAGCTGCCGCCGACCTGGCGTTACGTCATCGGCACGGCGATGCAGGCGGGCGAGCTGGTGCTCAAGCTGGGCTGCGTGGGGGCGATCGTCACCTCAGCCTGGGTGATGGTCGATCAGGAGACGAATGAAACCTGGGGGGCGCGGTTCCGGAAAGTCAGCGCCGTGGCTGAGGCGGTGGCTGGTTTTTACGACGATGACTTCAAAGCCCTGATCAGCAAGGGCGATGTGATCGCGGGCTATACGGTCAACTCGGGCTTTGGAATGCGGATGCACCCGATCCACCAGGAGATGCGGATGCACTCGGGTATTGACCTGCCGACGCCTGAGGGGGTGCAGGTTCATGCGATCGGCTATGCGGGGGATCGGGTGTCGGTGCGCTGCTGGAGCGACCCCAAGGGCTATGGCACGGTGGCGGATATGACCAGTTCGGCGTTCCCTGAGATCACCTTTAGGGCGGCTCACCTGTCTCACTGCAAAGGGGGTGAGCATCGGGCCGGGGCGGTGGTGGCCAAGACGGGCAACACGGGCGGCAGCACGGGCGCTCACCTGCACTGGGAGCAGCTGCAAGGGGGCGTGGCCCAGGCTCCGCAGAAGGGTTACTTGGTCTGGGCGCTGAATGGCCGCAAGCCCCATGAGCGGGTGGGGGATACGATTGCGCTCTACCGGGCAATTGTTGCCAAGGAGTCGGGCGGTGACCACACCGCCGTCAACCCTGACACCGGGGCGCTGGGCCTGGGGCAGGTGATGCCGCAGAATCTCAACTGTTCCTGGGACGGCAAACCGAAGAGCAACTGCGGCTGGGATCACGATGTGTTGGGCCGCGATGTGTCGCCCCAAGAGTTTTTGCAGAACCCTGAGATTCAGCAGCAGATCGTGGGGGCCAAGCTGGAGAGTGCGCTTCAGCGGCAGATTCAGGCGGGCCACGATATGAACACGGCGGTGAAGCGGGTGGCGGCGGAGTGGTATTCAGGCAATCCTGAGCTGGCTCACGATACGCGCCCCCAGGCGGGCTATGAGTCGATTAAGAGCTATGCCGACAGCGCGGCGGAGAAGTTTCACCGGCTAAGGCAGCAGAACTTGGAGAAGTAAACCCTTGGCAGTGGGGGCGATAGCAGGGGTAAGCTGTCTAGCGTAAATAGAATTTCACCTCTGCCCCTGGCGATTGCTGGGGGCATTTTGTTGGTTATTGCCGCCGCCACCACCCCTTACAACCCATCAAAGGGGCCTTGGCCGGTAGGGCAGGGGCAGAGAGTCTATTGCGATCAGTCTGCCCCCGAAAATCGCTAAAACGCCTGGTGGGTAAAGTTTAGGGGCATTTCACCCCGCCAGGGATGGCGTAGTGTCTGAACGGTTCGGAAGCGTAGCCCTCCTAGGGCGTAGCTACCCTCGCGGCTAGGGCGGCTGCGCCGTTTGACGCTCGGTGTCGCCCCATGACGTCTAATGACGTCCAAGGAGGCAGAGGCAGAGAGCCCTGGCGGTTAAGTGGCGGTAACTGGCGGTAAGTGGCGTCACACCGACCCAAAACAAAGCCCCCACTGGCATCGGTGCCTGTAGGGGCTATACCAAGTTGTGTCTCTACCGCCGTCGGTAGCGCTCTCGTCCACTAGGATGCCCCGATCTCAGGGTGCGATCGCGGGGAGGGATGCGATCGGGTGCCCTATCCCCTGCCGCTGCGCACCTGGCCCTGGCCAATCTGATCGAGGGTGCGATCGGTGCCCAAAGGCTGCTGCCATCCGACCGGTGTGGTGGAGCCAGCTAGGCCGGAGGCTTTTGTTTCGCCCTGGGGTAGAGACTGTTGCGTAGAGTGTATGGCGTACTGTGAATGGCGCTCTAACCAGATGAAGGCCAACTCACAGACAGCGATGTTAATGAACAGCTCCATGAAATTTTCCACTGCTTTCCGCGAAGCCATGTTCCGCTATGAGCTACGGGGCTCTGACTTGGCCAAACGAAGCGGCGTCACTAATGCGCAGATTAGCAGGTTCAAGTCCGGGCAAAATATCAATGTCGACACCATGGAGAAATTGCTGGATGTCATGCCCCAGGAGGCCCGTGAGTACATGTTGACGCTCGTGGCCCAGGGAGAGTAGCAGTTTTCGATTGGTTGCGCCGGGAGACAACTACTCCATCCACAAGCCTTCAGCAGGTTAAGGCCATTGAGCACTCAGCTTGATCGGTAGTCACCTCAGCTACCTCCCAGAAGTGTTATTCTGCCCATTTTAAAGTCGATATTTCAGCAAATAGATTGATTTTAGGCGGTTTAACGTCGTTACTTGTGGGCCTCCCGGCTTTTCCGGAAATCATTAGACGCCCCTGAGTACGTGAAAGTCCCTCGCCCTATCTCCGACACCTCGACTGAACTACTCTGCCAAGCCACCTGATTGAATAAAGTCGAGCTTAGATGTTCTTTCTAAGATTACGGATGAGACTAATTTGCTTACCATCCATTCTTAATCCATCCTTAATCGGAATCGCTGAGTTCCAAGTCGTTTCATAATATGAGCGAAAAACTCGGCATAGCTCTTGATTACGAATTGCGCACAATGGCGAGTAAGGTGATGAGGCAAAGAATAATACTTCTTCATCATCTACAATAACGAATTGCAATCGTGGAATGGAACTGTTCTCCTTAAAATATCTACATGAGTATCCCGACTTATTTTCTTTCAACCTTCTTTCAAGTTTATCTATTCGCCGTGAATCATTAAACATAAATATTTCACGGTAAGCAATTCTATCTGATGCTTCAGCAATGCATTTATCCATATACGCATGTGCTACCTGTCGACTGCTTGCTGAAAAGCCTTCACTTATTTTAGCTTTCCATGAGAGATCACATATCGAATTTTTCGCCTCGAGCATTCGTTTCGCCAGGTAAGTTTCAAGTTCTACAGAATCACTAAAAACACGAAAGTCTGTCACATTCACTTCTTCACTGATGCGCTGAAGTAACGAAAGCGTATTTCCGTGAAAATCTTGTTGTAGGAAGTAGGCGACGATTAGATGGAGTGCTATTGTACTTAACAAGAACAGCGTAATAAATGGATAATTAGTATTTTGCTCTCCAAACTTAAAGAAGTCGACGATGGTGAGACTAATTGAAATTAGTGCAATTATTGCAAGTATGCCCAGATCCAATGAGCGCAGAAGCTTATTCATAGGAAACTCAATCTAGCTGCCATTCAATTATTAGGCATCACAAAGCCATTATGAAACCAGCTAATAAATAAACTTGCCATTTTTTCCCATGCTCCCTCTTCAGAATAATTATGTCCTACATTTGGGAAAACCTCTAAATGCTTTTCCCCCTGTAAAGTTGCAAGTAAAAACTTGCTTTGATGGAAGGGAACAATCTCATCATTATTTCCATGTGAAATGAGTGTTTTCGAATGAATTTTCTGTGTGCATGAATATACGTTATGTCGTAAAGCATCCTGAAGAACTTCGATGTCATAACCTAACTCGGAAGAGAAGCCATCTTTTATCCACTTGTCTAGTTCACCTACACTACACTCGTTGGCATAAGCGTCAGCTAAGAAGCTTGCAGGAGACTTAAGTCCAACCAGCTTAGCTTGATTGACAATATCGGGCTGTAGGAGTGCCACAGTCGCTCCAAAACTTGCTGCAAAAATCCCTATTCGCTCTGTATCAACCCATCCTTGAGAACGAGCTAAAGTAAATGCTGCTTTGAAGTTGTCTATGCCACGAGAAACAGTAAGCTTTGATCTTTCACCCTCACTGTAACCAAGCCCCTCAAAATCAAACAAAAAAGAAGCAATACCATAACTGCAAAGACGTGGAGGCATGTTTGCCCAACTCAAGCTTTTTGTTCCTTTCGGCCCATCACCAGTAAGCATAATAACTAAAGGTAAATTCCAACTAGGTGAGGATGGTAAGACAAATCGACCTCGAAGAAGAACGTTTGAAGTAGCACTCGTAAACTCAACGTGTTGAACTGTAGGTTCCATGAAAATATCCTCATTCTTCAAAGGGTTGGGGAGTAAAAATTGAGCTAGTGATTAGCTCATAAGTTTGATCACTTCCAACGTTTAATAGACTGTCAATTATAGAAAGTCCAGGCTGAAAAGGGACAAGTCTTCTTCGTGTCTGTTGATATATGGGATGACTAGCCATATAGTCTTGAACAAAAACACGAATGCCAGACGATCTAACCTGTTGCCAGTTATGAATATCTATACTACTGCCGCCTCCAATAACAATCTCAGAAGCATTTACCTGTTGACATAAAGCCACTATTCTTGCAGTAGCATCTTCAGGTTTTGCAAAAGAACTTGAATAGAAGATTTGAGGCTTAGGGATTTTCAGATGACCAAGTAAGCTCAAAATGATATCAATGTTCACCTTTACCAGACTACTTTTGGCACAAATAGAACTCAACAAGATTTGTGTGATCGGTTCGATTTCTGCTTCAAATTTGAGTGCCTTCGCATAGGAATGAGCAATAGTTGCGACAAGTGCAGAACGGAAGGAGTCATCTCGAACTATGACATCGCAGCATTTCACTCGAAAATTCTCTCCTACAGGAAGCCCCAGCCATTGAATCTCACCATGCATATTAACAATTCTCGTTCTGTCATAATAATGGCGTTTTCTAAAATTAACATCATCCAAAATGATAAATGCATCAGAAAATGCCAACTTACTGAAGTATCCTAACCACGGCAAGAAATATGGTTGATGAACAACTACTCTCATACACTCTATGAAGATTCAACATTTTTCGAACAAAAGTCTACGTAAAAACATTGCTGCTAATTTACTCTACAGTTCCCTCTGAATAAACTAGTTGTAAGATTCTGATAAACAACTTTATGACATCCTCCCCAACACTAATTTGAGTAAGTTAATGACAATGTTGAGCCATGACCACCGCTTAGCCAGCGTCGTCGGGCTAAGCGGTGGTCAGCTCCAACGAAGAGTTGGCGTGCTTGGTAATTGGTAAGTAGCCTTAGTGTTCCCAGCTAGTAACATTTATACCAGCAATAGTCCGGACATTTTTTTGGGCAAGCGCTGAAACCCTTGATGGTAGCCCTAAAAAGGTAAGGATGGTTGTAATCCTTTTTCTAAAAGGGTTTCGATCAATGAAGCTAGCTTCTGAATGCCAAAGTATCCTGGTTATTCACAGGATTTCAACCCACAATCCACGGGAGAATAAGTATTCCAGCCCTCAATGAGTATATATACTTAGCGCCTTCGAGAAGGCTGTAAAACTTGATATTCCTTGCTGAATATAGGATTCAGCCATCCTTACCTATGGGGTACTACCTTCCGGTCACCCTCTTAGAACCGCTTTTTAGGAAAAAAGGGGACGGCCAAGACAGGGGAGCAAGCTTCGCCCTAGCGTTCCATTTCGACCTGGCGGGAGCGCTGGGGAGCCTGCGTCGCCTGATGCAGCAGCCGATGGGCCTTTTGGAGCTGGCCAACATCTTCTACCGTGAGGCCCTGGGCCAGCTGCGGTTGCCAGGCCCCCTGGGGCCGCTGAAGGCGGAGTAGCTCGCCGCGACCATCCTGGGCGACCAGGGAGATCGTATCGGTTGCTTGGCAAAACGACAGCATGTAGTGTCGGCCCTTGAGCACCCAGGTTTCAGGCCCGGTTTGCTCCATTTGGCCAGCCCTCCTGGCTAGGGTCAGGATACCTCTCACCTCCGGCACCAGGCGTTCAGCCCACATCATCTGCTCGGCGCTGATCCGCTCCCGCTGCTCCCGCTGCTCCCGCTGCTGGCGTCGTCGTTCAAGGTCGCGAGCGAGTTCATGAGCAAGGCGAGCGATCGCTCCTGCCCATCGAGATTGCTGCTCACCCGCTGACTTAACTCGTTCAGCTGTGTCACTAAGGCCGATAAGAGTACCTGCAATTGCTTGGAACTGTCGCTGCTGCTGCCAGTCTCTAGCCCCTTCAGCAATGCGTTCAAGGTCTGCTGGAGGTGGCTGTGGTCGGTGGTCATCTGCCTCAGCACCTGATCCGATTGGGCCTGGTGGCGCACTAAGGTCTCGATCTGAGAGCGCAGTTGGGCGTTGTCCTGCTGGAGCCCCGCAATCTGCTGCTGGAGCGGTAGCAAGGCCTGCTGCAACGCGCTCACCAGCGCGTCGGCCAAGATCCCTGGCGGCATCTCGATCGCCCACTGCTGAGGGGGCGGCGGCGGGGGTACTTTCCGAGGTCTGGGCATGGGTATTCACCAAATTAAAGAGCGGGACATAGTCGCTGACGTTCTCCTTGGCGGAGGATCGCTGCGCTTGGCGCAGCAGCTCATCTGAATCGGCGGTATAGAGCGAGAGCTGGTATTTGGCCCGTGATACGGCCACATAAAACGACTCCTGGCTGGTGGTGGCATCCATCAGCGCCATCACCCGGTCGGCGGTTTTGCCCTGGGCACTGTAGGTGGTGCTTACCAGGCTGTAATCGACATACTGCAAGCCGTTTAGATCCACCGAGTCATGGCGGCCATCGGGGTAGCGGATCTCGGCCTGGCCCTGGGCATCGATGGCGGTCAGGGTAAAGGCCTGCCCGTTGCGGAGGTTTTGTGTCCGGTCGTTGCGCGTCCAGCGCAGGCGATCGCCCACGGCAACGGGGATCGCCTGGCGGGTATAGACCGTCTTGTTGGGGCAAGCCGTTGGGTCAATCTCCAGCGTTTGACCAGCTTCACCGGCCAAGGTAAGTCGGTTGCGGCGGGCATCGACCTGGATCACCTGGTAGGGCTGCTGCTTCGCCAGGCCCTGGCGTTTGTAGGGCTGGTTCACGATGACGATGTCGTCGCTGGCGTAGTGGGCGGCATAGCCTGCCTGGGCCTGGGTCATGTCTTTTCGCCGCAAGGAGGCCAGGGTAAAGCCGTCGGCATTCAACTGGCCCTGGGCCTGAAGCCCTGTGCGAATTAGGGCGGTGAGGGCCAGGCGCTCTTGGTTGGTTCCGGCGAGCAGCAGGGTTTTGTCGCGCTCTGTCTCGCCCTGGGCTAGATAGTCGGTGGCCACCTGCTGGAGGCGTGCTATCGGGGATTTGATCGTTTGAATCGAGCCCGCCCCGACCAGGGTTTGAAAGGCGGCTTCCGTCTGGTCGGTGGCTAGCAGGTTAACCGCTTGCTTCAGGGCCGCTGTCTTCTGGCGTCGAGACTCATCAAGGAAGGCGGTTTGAATGCCCCCGGCCTGCAAGCTCTTGAACGGATTGCCCGCCTCCACTGCCGAGAGCTGGCGGGTATCGCCCACCAGAATGACGCGGGCCTGGCGCTCCACGGCCAGGCTCAGTAGCCCATGGGCATCTTTGGCGGAGAGCAGTCCGGCCTCGTCAATGACCCAGATTTCTCGCTGTCCAGGTGCTTGATCAGGTGCTGGAGCGTGCAGCAGGCTGGCCACGGTATCGGTCGGCAGCCCGGCTTCTTTGCCCAGCACGTTGGCCGCTTCGGCACTCGGGGCAAATCCTCGCACTGAAAAACCCTGAGCTTCTGCGCTCTGCTTGAAGGCCTGCAACACAAAGGTCTTGCCGCTGCCCGGCAAGCCCTGCCAGGCCAACATCTGATCGCTACTGGTCAGGGCCAGGGTGAGCGCCCGCTGCTGACCGGTGCTCAGGGTTGGCCACTGCGGCAACTGCTCCTGAAGTTCGGCCTCGCTCAGAATCGGTGCCCACTGATGCTGCCCCTGGTGCATGAGTTGAATGGTGTCTCGCTCTCGGTGCAGCGCTGCGGTGGTGGTGTACTTATCCTTGGTGGCCTCGACGGACAGCAGCTCGCCCTGGGCCGCAATCGCCTGAGACAGAGTGGCCAAGGGCATTTCACCCAGGGCATGTTCTAGGGCAAAGCGTTCTACCTTCCCCCGGCGAAAGACTGACTCTCGCTCTGAGGCGTGGGCGGTGCCCGCGCGGGCCATCTGGTCGGCCTGCTGGTGGGCGGCAGTGGATAGATCTCGCTCCTGGTGCGGCACCTCGGGCAGAGTAAGGTTCTGATCGCTAACCTGCTGCTGCCAGGCCGTCAGCAGCACCTCGCGGGGAACCGCTTGTTTTCGTTTGCGGGTGCGCAGGGTTGCCTGCTTTTTCTGGCTGGCATGGAGCGGGGTGCCCTGGGTTTCATCCAGGCTCTTCTGCCATTGCTGGAGGTAATTTTCAATCTGGCGGGTGCGGGTGGAGAAGGTGCCGAGCAGGGGCTGGCTGTAGTTGCTCAGCTCAAATTGCCCTTTGCCTTGGGGGTCGATGTCGTAGCCGCTCTGCCGCAGTTGGTAGGCCAGCTCGTTTTGATAGATCTCTCCCAGCAGGATCTGGTTGGCCAAAATCTCTTCGTTGCTGAGGCTGCGCCAGGTTCCATCGGGTAGCTGGGTAGTATTCATCACCACGCAGTGGCTGTGGAGCTGCGGGTCGAGTTCGCGGCTGCTGTCGTGCTGAAACACTGCCGCGACGATGTTGCCGGTCACTACCCGCTGCCGTCCTTCCGGGGTGCTGACGCGAGCCTGGGCAAAGCGCTCCTGTAAAACCTCTAGGGCGGTATCGACGGCCTGGTTATGAGCAGCAATCACTCGCGGATCGCCTTGCACCAACCCAGCGATGGAGACGCTCTTGGGGGCTGAGAAGGTGTAGTCGGTGGCGGCCCGGTGCCGGGTGGGATCAATGGCGCGGGCATGGAGGCATTCACCGTTGGGGGCGGTGCCATGGAGCAGGGCTTTGAAGTCCTCGGGCTTAACCTCGCCTTGGAGTCCGAGGGTGCTTGCGCCCTGGCCATACCAGCGAGCAGTTGAGCGAGCCGCGTCGGTACATGCGGTGTAGTAGTCGTCTTTTTCGTAGTAGGTTTCGGCCTGGGCAGCGGAGACCGAGCACATCGATAGCATGGGGCTGAACGTCCCTCAACCATTGGTTAGGTGGGGTTTAGGAGGTTTTATCTCGGTAGCGGTGGCATCGTGTCAGACCGTTGGAGAGCGTCCTCCTCCTGGGTGTAACCATCACCGTAAGAAAGGAATCTCGCAGAACCCGTGCACGGGCTGCACGGAGTCGGTGAAAGTTGGTCTCTATAGTCGGGACAGATCGCACGCCAATCACCGACGTCTGACGCCTCTACCCCAGACTGGTCATCTGGGGCTCACGTCTAACGCTGATTGCCCA
Source organism: Phormidium tenue FACHB-1052 (assembly GCF_014696675.1). Taxonomy (GTDB): domain Bacteria; phylum Cyanobacteriota; class Cyanobacteriia; order Phormidesmidales; family Phormidesmidaceae; genus Nodosilinea; species Nodosilinea tenuis_A. Next base: position 5,342 of record NZ_JACJQN010000031.1, on the reverse strand, counting down.
TTTCGCTGAAGAAACCATCTAACGACGTCTGACGCCTCTACCCCAGACTGGTCACATGGGGTTCGCGTCTAACGCTGATCGCCCATTTCGCTGGAGGAACCCTCGATGGCTACCCATCAACTCTTTATCGACCTTGGGATGTCGGGCACCAAGGCCTGTTTAACCGATGGCAATCGCTGCTACGGCTATGCCTGTCCACCTAAGGTGGCGGATTTGCCACCCTCGGAGCTGGAGGTGCTGCGTCACCAGGGCCAGGAGTACGGCGGTGGTCTAGGGGCTGGAGCCTATCTCCAGTGGAACAATCAGGCCTATGCCCTGGCTGATGATGCCGAGGGGCGTCCCAACAAATCTACGGCCACCCTGCGCAAGAGCACCCTGGCCCATCTCCGCAGCCTGGGTGCGGTGGGGGAAATGGCCCACACCCATCACCTAGAAACCCTGCATCTGGATATCGGCATCGCGCTGCCTTTTGAGGAGTACTTATCTGAGGCCGAGGAGTTAACCCAGCGGCTGCAAGAAACGGGTCGCTTTCTCTATCGCGGACAGGCCTACGATCTCCAGATCGATAGCGTTAAGGTGCTGCCGGAGGCGGCGGGGCTGGTGCTCTGGCGCAAGCAGCAGCACCTGGCGCAGCAGCAGCAGGCCAGCCGCCAAAACTATGTCGTGCTGATGATTGGCCATCGAGATTTGAGCTTTCTGGTGTTTCGCCAGGGCAAGCCCCCAACAGGGAAGCCCAGTGATTCTGAAAAGTTGGGCTATGTCGCTTTCCTTGAAGCGGTGGCTCAAACGCTCTGTGAACCGGAGAATCCCTACCTGGTGCAGGCGTTGTTAACCCAGCAGGAGGCGGTGCAGTTTCCCGATCAGCCGGGCAAGGTGTTTCCGCTGGCCCAGCGCAGGCAGGAGGCGGAGGCGTTTTACTGGGAGCAGGTGCGTCACCACCTGAGCGAGCATTTTGCCGCCCTCGATTTGACGGAGTATGAGGTGCTAATTGGTGGTGGTACAGCGGCCACCTTACTGCGGCCTCATCTGACGGACTACCTGGCGACGTTGCCCGGTGCGACGCCCAACTGGCTGCCCGATCTTGCTCAAGAAATGGCGTACCGGCTTCAGGAGGTCACCTCTGCAATCGACCAGGTGCGCTTTGCTGACTGCTATGGCGGGGTGAAGTGGTTGGCCACCAGGGCTTATGCCCACACCAAGGCGCTCCAGGAGGTGGGGGCATGAGCCGTCGGCAGCGGGTGATCTTGCGCCTGGATGTGGAAGTGGATTCGGATGCGGGGCGGCTCTTCACCTATCTGAAAACGAACCCGGCGATATCGCTGCGGGAAGCTGTGCTCAGGGCGCTGAAGGTGTTTTACCTACCCTGGGCGTTGGAACCAGAGCTGAGCCAGCCGGAGCTTCAGGCTCTGGCTCAAACCCTGTTGGAGGATATGCAGCTGCGCAGTCTACAGATCCAGAACCGGTTTTTGGCGATCTCTGGGGCCTCGCCGGTGCTCGTTATGGCTCAGGCTCCTGGGTCTCAGCCACTGTCTGCGGTGCCGAGGGCGGCGGAGTCGCTGTCGCCGGTGCGGGCTGACCCTGACCCGTTTATTGATGTCGATATGGATCTGGCGGCGGCGGGCCTGGATGATTTTTAGCCTCGTTCTGAGAACCGACTCGGCCACACCTCCGTCTCTAGTCTAGGTAAGGCACCGCTGGTACCGGCGGTGCTGACCATTCCTTACTCTGACGATTGCTATGGCCGTTGTACTGATCATTGAAGATGACGCGGATGTGGCCGATACCATTCAGGCCTGCATTCAGGCGGCGGGCTACACCAGCTACTGGGCCGAGACGGGCGAGCGGGGGCTGGAGCTATGCCAGCAGATCCAGCCCGATGTCATCGTTCTGGATTTGATGCTGCCTGGTATGAATGGCCTTGAAGTCTGTACCCGTGTCCGGCGGCTGGCACTGAGGCCAGAACCCTACATTTTGATGCTGACGGCGCGGCGGGGGAAGACCGATGAACTTTCGGGCCTTGCTACCGGGGCCGATGACTACATAACTAAGCCCTTTGACACCGATCTGTTAATCGCTCGGCTGCAAGCGCTGCTGCGGCGCGAGTTATACCATGAAGACCACGCGGTCGGGGCCGGTGCGGCGCTAATTCAGCATCAATATCTGCGGCTGCATCAGACCCACAGGCGTTGCAGCGTCCGGGCGTCGCTGACCGGCGATTGGGTTGACCTGGTGCTATCGGCGTTGGAGTTTGACCTGCTGGCGAAACTGGCCCAGCAGCCGGGTCAGGTTTATCCCAGGTCACAGCTATTGGACGATATCTGGGGTCTCGACCACCCTGGGGATGACCACAGTACGGTCGATTCTTGCATCTTTAGGCTGCGCAAAGAAATTCGCTCGAAACTACAGGTGCCGGAGGGGGTGAACCCGTTGGTCAAAACGGTAAGAAGGGTGGGATACAAGTTTGAAGATGCAATCGATTAGGCAGGCCTGGCGCTCTGCGCCGTTGCAGATGCAGCTGCTAACCTCCCACATTCTGACGTTGGGGCTCGGGGTGCTGATTGCACTGAGCCTTACAGCGATCTATCCCTCGCTTGCAGAGGGGGGATTAGAAGTCGGTCTGGCAGTGATCACGATGGCCGTCTTTCTGAGTCTGTCATCGGGGGAAATTGTTGTCAGGCCGCTCAAGGCGTTGCGGCAGGCGATGGCGGCGTTTATGGCGGGTGACTTGGAGGCACGAGCCCCCCTGAGCGATGTGCCGGAGCTGCGGCGGTTGGCAGTTGACTTTAACCGTTTGGCGATGAGTCTACAGACGGTGGAACAGCGGCGGCGACAGCGGCTGGCCGTGCTGATGCATGAGATCAACACGCCCCTGACGGTACTCAAGGGGGATTTGGAGTTGGCCCGCCAGGGGGCTCGGCCATTGACGCCTGACCTGTTGGGCAAGCAGCTGCGGCAAATCGAGCGGGTGAACCGCCTGGCGGAGGCGATTTCGGACTATTCAAAGCGGATGGATGACTATCTACCAACGCGCTGCCAGGTGTGTTCGCTGCCCGTCATCATCGGTGAGGTGGTGGAGCTGGTGTCGTCGCTGCCGGAGTCCCGAGGCCGAACGATACCGGTTCGATGTCCTGACGCTCTGCCTTCGGTGTGGGCTGATCCGGACCAGGTCTATGAGATTCTAGAAAACCTGCTGAGGAATGCAGTGCTGTACACGCCCCAGGGCAGCATCGCGGTCGAGGTTGAGGTGAAGCGTAATTTCGTCTGGACGGCGGTTGTCGATACTGGCCTGGGGATTACGGCGGCTGACCTCCAGGAGGTGTTTAAGCTGCACCAGCGTTCTGAGGCGGCGCAGCGGTGCAACCCAGGCGGCAAGGGGTTGGGGCTGACGATTGTGAAAGACCTAGTGGAGTTGCAGGGGGGTGCTGTTGCCGTGGAAAGCCAGCTGGGAGAGGGCAGCCGGTTTTCGTTTTCGTTGCCGGTGGCTTAGCGACCGGCCCTCGCACCATCCTTTCCAAAGGTTTTGCTGATTTCGCCGAGCGCTACACTGAAAGCACTCTATGTTGTTGCTTGCTACCTAGCTGGGGCTCTTCGTCACCATGACTCAAGCCATTGCGCCACCGCTCAGCTTTCTAGATTTTCTGGAGACAACGCCTGACGATGGCAATCGCTATGAATTGGTCAATGGGGAGCGAGTTCAGCTGATGGCGACCCGTGCCCATGACGACGTAGCCGATTTTATATACGACGCTTTTCGCGATCAGGTTGAGCGCGATCGCCTGAATTACAAGGTCTCGCGGTTTGCCTCGGTCAAAACCCGCCGCGATGATGGCCTGGTGCAGGGCCGCACTCCCGATGTCAGCGTGATTGACAAAGACGTTTGGGCAGCTGACCCCAAAGCCTATGCAGCCCTAGAGGAACCCATTCAGCTAGCGGTAGAGGTTAGCTCAACCAACTGGCGCGATGACTATCTCTATAAGCTGGCTGAGTACGAAGCCCTGGGGATCCTGGAATACTGGATTGTGGATTACCTGGCGGTAGGGGCTATCCGCTACATTGGCTCGCCCAAAACGCCGACGGTTTCGGTGTACACCCTGATCAATGGAGAATATCAGCTCCAGCAATTTCGCGGGGGCGATCTCATTTTTTCAATGACGTTCCCCGAGTTGGCCGTGACGGCGGCTGACATTTTCGAAGCGGCTGGCCTCTAATATCGTGATCGCCTCACTTCAGAGACCCACACCCAAGCAATTTCATTTTAATGACAGGCTCTAATCTTCAATAAGCCTGCTTGGTTTGGCATGGAATCGCGGAAAACCTTGCTATTCCAAATACTCTGTGCCAGTAGCACTGAAAAATGGACTGAATTTGGCCTGTGCTAGCTTGTGCTAGTTGTCTCAAAGCCTGATTTTGCCGTTCTATCTAGAAGTCGCATCCAAACCCCTCGAAGGGCTTGGATACTGTGTGTAGAAAGAGTTTCCACAGGATATGTAGTCGTGGAGGGGTTGCGGCGCGGGCAACTAGAAAGGGCCATTAGGCGGCTTGATCAGGTGCGTACTATAGTAAAAATGTGGCAAAGCTTTTTAGCTATCCACCCGGATCCGAATAATATATGGAAAGTTTCCAGAGATCTGGCGAATTGAGGCAGATATACCGAAACTTTCTGCCTATTCACACTGATAGGGGCAATATGTGGAAACTAACTCTCTAATAACATTGTTATGCGGCATATTTTACAGTCCTAGAACCTGTAGGTGGCGAAGGATTTGTTTACAGTGAGGATAGGGAGAGAGCTATGAAGTTATAATTAGAGCTTATAGATACGCAGTATGGCTATGCAACTTTTATCGTCGAATGTAAATTTAGATTCCTTTTTCGACAATCTTTCGCAAGCCCAAGAACGTATACTTTTGCTTGATTACGATGGAACTCTTGCTCCTTTCCATGTCGAACGAGATAAAGCATTTCCTTATCCTGGTGTTAAGGAGTTATTAGATGAGATTTGTCAAACTCAAACAACGCAGCTAATTATTATTAGTGGACGTGCAATCAAGGATCTGATCCCTCTCTTAAACTTAAACCCTTTGCCAGAAATCTTTGGTTCGCATGGTTGGGAGCATCTCACAAACAAAGGTAAATACACACTGGAGCTTTCCGATAGCCATCTAGAAAAAGTACTTGCTCAAGCTAGGCAGCATATCGAGGAGCTAGGTTTGACAGGGCTACTTGAACAGAAGCCTGTTAGCTTAGCTATTCATTGGCGAGGAAAAGATACTGAAACTATCAACTTTATACAAAGCCAAGTAAGACGAGTATGGGAGAACCTAGAAAGCATAGAGAATCTC
>NZ_JACJQN010000030.1 GCF_014696675.1 Phormidium tenue FACHB-1052 | reverse complement strand
CACCCACGGCCAGGCCAAGGTATTGACCCACGACGAAATTGCCCGGCTGTTCGCGGCGATGGACTCTCCCCGCGATCGAGCGCTGTTTGGCATCCTGCTCTACGGTGGGCTGCGGGTGAGTGAGGCGATCTCACTCCGGCCCGGTGATATTAAGGGCGACGTGCTGGTGCTGCCCGCCAAGGCGACGAAGGGCAAGCTGGCCACCCGACAGATTGACATTCACCCCCGGCTGGCGACGCTGCTAGCCGCCTACGACAATGGCGGGGCGGATTACCTATTCCCCGGTCGGCATGGGCGGGGTCGGTTGGCTCGGTCATCGGCGGATTGGCTGCTCGACCAAGCGCTGGCCTATGTCGGGCTGGAGGGGATTGGCATCAGTACCCACAGCTTTAGGCGCACGGCCCTGACTAACCTGAGCAATGCAGGGGTGCCCCTGCGGGTGATTCAGGAGATCAGCGGCCACCGGAGCTTGGCCAGCTTGCAGCGGTATCTGGAGGTGAGCCCGGAGCAGAAGAAGAGGGCGATCGACGCCTTATCCTATTGATCTACGACCCCGTCCTAGGTGCAATGTGTCTCACTTCAAGCTAGGAGCACTCCTAGCCCATCGATAAGGGCAGAGTATGAAAAAACAGCGACGGCAAGGATGGCAGTTAGTATTGGCTGTGTTGCTATGGCCCTGAGCAGCAACTAACATTTTGAGGCAAGCCATCTACCGAGCTAAATATCGTCGGTAGAGCTTTATCTTGACAAAGCTGATATCGCTTTAATCGTCAAATATTTGTATATTGTCATTTAAAGAAGCCCCTTGCTGCACAGCTAGGGGCTTTATGGTGTGTTGTCATCATTAGAATGGTATACCTTCCCTGTCGATGGCTTTCCAAGGAAGGTGCTCATGAAATGCTACAGAAGCAAAATATTCATCTAGTAAAGAATGGTTAGAGCACTCACGGGGCAATAGAGTCTTGGTTGCTTTACTCAGGATACCTTAACATTTGGGAAAACAAATGTAAGGTTCTTAGCAAGGTTATCCTTCTGCTTATGAAAGGGCTGCCAGTATTGATTGGTTTAACTAATACTGGCAGCAAAATCAATTAGGACAACGAGGGATCGAGTTGCTGATTGGTCAAACTTAGAAAAGAACTGGTTGTTAGAGTACTAGCCTGGACATTGTTGAGGGCCATCAACGTTTCGCCTGTACTATTGAGTTTAATCCAAGTGCTACTGGAGTTGACTCCTGTACCCTGAACGATTGCTAATTGCTCATATCTGAGGCCATTACCAAGTCCAATATAGTCTTGTCCAAAGGCGAAATCAATCACAGTATTATTGCTTTCTCCAGTTAGGGCAAAGATGTCGTTGCCTGAACCACCAGTAAGGATATTGATACCAGTGCCGCCCACGAGCAAATCATTGCCTTTGCCACCAACTAAGAAGTCATCACCCTCTTGGCCGTAAAGAAAATCATTACCGTCATCACCGCTTAAGGAATCATTTCCTAGGCCACCGACCAGAATATCGTTACCTAGGCCGCCCCGTAATGTGTCATTACCACTTAAGCCCCATAGTGAATCATTCCCGCCTTGACCATTGATTACATCATCAGATTGATTGAAACCTTTAATTGTATTGTTCAGGTCGTTCAGGAAGGTAACTGTATTTGGTTTTAGTACATGCCCATTGAGCCCATCTGGGCTGCCATTTTTCCACTCAGAATTGAAAACATCAAAGTTGTCAGTAATTTGAGCTTGCCCATCGTACAGAAATGCAATGTTGCCTAAATTATCACCCTCATATTTTTGCTCTAAATTATCTAGGTAATCCAGGTAGAAGTTCTGTAAGCTCACTTTCGTATCAGTGATGCCTTCGAATGTGATTTCTAGATTATTACCATTTTGGGTTAGAAGCATGTTTTTGGCAGTCAACCCTTCACCTGAAAATTGAAGAATGTCTGTTTCAGTAAGGATGGCTGAAGATGGGTGCGAGCCTCGACCAACGCCACCAAAGTCAGTAATTGTGTCAGTGCCATCTCCACGATGGAAAATGAAGCGATCGCGGTTTCCCCCTCCTGACAACGTATCATCGCCGATGCCACCATCAATTACATCGTTACCAGCACCACTATTGATGCGATCATTGCCACTGCCTCCCATAATGGTGTCATTACCTGCACGGGCAAATATAACGTCGTTACCTGCACCTGCCTGAATCAAATTAGCTTCATTGTTGCCCGTGAGAGCGTCATTAAAATCAGAACCAACGATATTTTCGAGGCTTATCAGTTGGTCAGTATTTCCCGAGCTATCGATCGCCGTTGCCGCTTCCAGATTCACCGTAACCGCGCTGAGATCAAATTGGTAGCTAACGGTATCGTTGCCTGTGCCGCCGTCTAGACGGTCATTACCTGCATTGCCAATGAGTAAATCATTGCCTGCTAATCCCTGAATTACGTTGGCGATGTTGCTACCAATTAGGATATCGGCAAAGTCCGAACCGGTAATATTCTCAACAGCTTGCAAGCTGTCTGTGGTACCGAAGCCATCCAAAGCGGTATTGGCAGCGATTGTAAAGGGTAACAGTTCTAAAGAAGCTTCGCTGCTGTAATTGATAGCATTCAGGTTAACCATGACTCCTGTGGGAGAGGTTTGATAAAGTACCGTATCGTTACCGCTACCACCCTCGATCTCGTCGTTACCTGCATCGCCCCTCAGTAGGTCGTTGCCTGCATCGCCATTGAGATTGTCGTTACCACTGCCGCCCTCCAACGAGTCATCCCCAGCCTCACCAAACAATTGATCGTCGCCGTCCGCTCCAGCTAAAGAGTCGTTGCCCTCACCGCCTAACAACAGGTCATTGCCAACCTCTCCAAACAGTTGGTCGTTGCCTATGCCACCGTTGAGGCTGTCATTATCGTCGCCACCGAACAGTTGGTCGTTGCCGTCTTCCCCAAACAGTTGATCACTGCCCGTGCTGCCCTCTAGAGTATCGTCGCCGGCTCCAGCTAACAGCAAATCGTTGTCCTCTCCTCCATTTAGGAAGTCGTTGCCGTTACCGCCTTGCAATTGGTCATCCCCAGCTTCACCAAACAAGCGATCATTGTCATCATCGCCATTCAGTAGGTCTGCGCCTGCACCACCCAACAGTTGGTCATCACCCACGCCACCCAACAGTTGATCGTTGCCAGCATCACCATTGAGCGTATCGTTACCCTCCTGTCCATAGAGGAGGTCGTCATCGTCATTGCCAAACAATTGATCGTTGCCGCTGCCGCCTTCTAAGACATCACTGCCTGCGTCGCCGAAGAGTTGGTCATTACCCTCGCTGCCATAGAGCAGGTCTTCACCGGTGCCACCGTTAAGGGTGTCGTTGCCGTCGCCGCCCTCTAGGTTGTCGTTTCCGGCTTCACCAGAGAGTGCATCGTTGCCCTCACCACCTAAGAAGGTATCATCGCCATCACCACCGTCTAGGCGATCGTCGCCGAGGCGACCTTCGAGGAAATCATCACCGCTGCCGCCGATCAAGGTATCGTTCCCGTCGCCGCCGTCCAGAGCATCGTCTCCGGTTTGCCCTAAAAGCAGGTCGTTGCCCACACCACCTGATAAGCGATCGTTACCCGTGCCTCCATCTAACGTGTCGTTGCCCTCACGCCCATCCAGGAAGTCATCACCACCCAAGCCCCACAGATAGTTAGCTTGAGCATCCCCGGTCAACCGATCGTTATATTCCGAGCCTTCTAGATTCTCAATTTGAGTGAAGATATCGCCACTGGCATCGCCGCTGGTGCCTCTAGCGATTGTCAGATTAGCAGTGACACCAGATGACGCTGTGAAATAGGATGCGGTGTCGATGCCGTTGCCGCCGTTGAGCGAGTCAGCCCCGGCTCCACCGACTAGTTTGTCATCGCCGGCTTCACCCAAGAGCGTATCAGTGCCGTCATTGCCAAAAACTAGGTCATTGCCGCTACGGGCCTCGATGCGATCGTTACCGCTGCCACCATAGAGGATGTTATCCTGACCGTCGCCGATGATTGTGTCATTGCCCTGCGACCCCACTACATCTCGGAAGTTGCGGAGAACGTCGGCGTTGCCAAAGCCGTCGATCGCTCTTCCTTCCTCCAAATTGATGAATGCTGATCCTGGATCACGGCGATAGCTAACGATGTTAATACCTGTGCCGCCATCCAGCGTGTCATTACCAGCATTGCCAATTAACAGGTCGTTTCCGGCTCCAGCCAAGATGTCATTTTCAGTCGCATTGCCGATTAAAACGTCGTTGTAGTCTGAACCAATAATGTTTTCCAGGTTTTGCAGGGTGTCTGTGGTGCTGAAGCCATCAGTGGCAGATCCAGCAGCGATCTCAAAGGCAGGTTCGGGATCAACCGCACTGCCTGGATTGCTGTAGCTGCTGGTTTCGTCAATGTTGACCACAACGCCAGTTGGAGCGTTGGCATAGCTGACAGTATCGATATCGCTGCCGCCATCAATTAAATCGTTACCTGCATCACCCACCAGAAAATCATCGCCTGCATCGCCTGCGAGCTGGTCATCACCTGCACCACCATGGAGTGTGTCGGCATCTTGTCCACCAAACAGTTGATCATTGCCTGTATCACCTTCGAGGAAATCGATTCCGATGCCACCATTGAGCGTGTCATTCCCGGCTTCGCCCAATAATTGGTCATTGCCATCGTCGCCATTGAGCAAGTCATCTCCGTTGCTACCTGTCAGGAGATCATCGCCGCTACCGCCATCTAGCGTGTCGCTACCGTCTTCGCCAAACAGCACGTCTTCTCCGTTGCCGCCCAAAAGGCTGTCGTCACCCTCACCACCCATAAGTAGGTCATCACCAGCACCCCCATCGAGGGAATCGTTAGCTGCTTCTCCTAGTAGTTGGTCGTTGCCATCACCACCTGCGAGTGAATCATCCCCATCACCACCGTTGAGCGTGTCGTTACCAGCATCACCATTAAGGGTATCGTTGTCAGCACCGCCATTAAGGGTATCGTTCCCATTGCCACCGTTAAGCGTGTCGCTGCCAACACCACTATCTAGTAAGTCGTTGCCAGCACCACCATCGAGGAAATCATTACCGCTCTCATCAAAGAGATAGTCGTCTCCAGCGTCACCGTACAAATAATCTCCATCTGCTCCTCCATCCAGTACATCTGAACCCTCGCCTCCTTTGAGGATGTCGATCCCGACTTCTCCAAAAAGCAGATCGTCTCCCAATCCACCGAATAGTTCATCATCACCGTCATCGCCCCAAAGAGTATCTTCTCCGTCATCACCGGACAAGAAGTCTTTACCAGCACCGCCATCTAGCAGATCCTTACCGTTGCCGCCTCGTAAAGTATCTTGTCCGCCGTTTCCAAACAATTCATCATCCTGATTTTGTCCTTCAAGAGTGTCATTGCCTTCACCACCATAGAGAAAATCATTACCATCGCCGCCTCGTAAAGTATCTTCCCCTGCATCTCCATAAAGGAAGTCGGAACCAGCGTTACCTTCGAGAATATCTCGGTTATTGCCTCCCCTGAGGACATCAGCCGCAGAACCGCCGTACAGCTTATCATCGCCGTTCCCTCCTCGAATGTCCGCAGGTATTGAGGCGCTAATGGTTATGGTATCGCCGCTCTCACCCGCATCTCCAACGATTCTTTGAGGAATGATGATTTCCTTCCCTGAGTCCTCTTTTTTAGTAGTGATAGCGTAGGCTTGCTCTAAGCCAAATGCCGAAACCAGAAGCTGGTTGTTAACCTGCTGAACTGTAAATACTTCAGCACCGTCAACAACATTTTCATGCTTGCGCTCATTTGAGCGGGTACCAACATTCAGAAATAAAAGGTTTCCAGATGGTGTAGCGAGAATTGGAACAGGAGGGTTACCAATACCACCACCATTACCAGAGCCAGTATCAAAGCTCCACAAAGTCACTCTGGGGCTTTCTAGCTTGAAAAGTAGAGTGGAGGGAGTGGGAACCTTCTTCTCCGCCTTCTTAAAGAGGCTTTTCACACCGTCACTAACTGCATCAACTCCCTTATCCAATAATGCAGCGCCTTCGCCAAGCAAACCTGCATCCTTAGTAAGCTCCTTTAAATAGTCGGTTGCGGCTCCTGTTGCTTTTAACTGGGTTGTTAGCAGATCCTTAAATGCTCCAGCAATAGAAACATTTGCAGAGGCATCTAGATAACCATAGGCTGAGCCACTGATTCTATCAAAGGGCCTCTCGATCGAGAAATTTCTGACTTTTTCTCTCTCACTAAAATCAAAAGAAAAGTTAGCGTCTAAACCAACATTTGCACCACCGTTTAAAGAAGCGATGCTGTCTTTTCCTAGCTTAATTCCAACCCTAAACTCTCCAAAAAAGTTAAGCTCAGGAGCATCTTTTCCATTAACGTCTTTGATGTAGAATCCTGTAGTGTCAAATCCAAACCCCAAAGCAACAGAACCCCCTAACGTTGGACCAAAGGTTAAGTTCAGAAGAGGTACAACAATAGGAATCTGAACTCCTTGCGCCCACTCAGTAGAAGTGACTAGCTTAAACGTTGGCATTTTGTACTCAAACAACTCAATATCCTTTGAGCCTGAGAACAGCCTGTAGGCATTAGATGTCTTAAGAATTGGTAGACTGAACCCATTCAATTCTTTAGTAATATTAGTCAGGAAACTGGGCAATTCACCTGTACTATTACTGGGTGATAGAAAGGATTTTTGGTTCAAATCATATGTAAAGCTTCCGGGAAGGCGTATTGCCTCAGAATTTCCTTGAACAGGTTTAGCTAAGTTCAGAAGGGTCTCAGCATCGTTGATGAACTCAGTAAGTTCTCTTAACCCTGATATCGTATAGTCCTTTCCTGTTTTCTTCTTGAATTCTTCTCCGAAAGCGTTTGCTTGATTAACTAAGTCTAGAACTGACACCTTACCGTTTTTGTCAAAATCAATGTCGGACGGGCTGATACCCAGGCCGTTAGGGATTTCTTTGGTGAGAAAGGGTATGTCTTCAGTCAAACCTTTGATAACTGCACGCACAGGCTTCAGGACAGTTTCGACTTGGCTTAGGACGTTGCCCAGAAAATTGTCTTTTCCCAGAAAAGACTCCAGTTTTAAATCACTGATAGTTGCATTTTGGCTGACCGGATCTGTTAAAGACCATGCAATGTCTAGGTTTGCTGAAACTGAGGGTAGAGTATTGTTTAGCTTAGTAGTTAAAGTTTCATTAAGATTTAAACTTAATGAATCATTAACATAATCACGATCAATGCTAAATACTTTGTCTAAACCGGTGTCAAGCTCCTCCAAAACTTTTCGTACTGCCTCATCACTATCTGCGTTGCTAACTAAACTAATCGCTTTGTTAATTTCATCTGTTAACCCAATGAAATTGCTCCCGAGGGGTGTCTTCAAAGCCATAAATGCTTGGTTGGCAGCTTCCAAGCTATCGACAATTGTTTTGCTGTCCAAAGCCATGACCTTCTCCTAAACTCTAAAAAATCAACAAAGCAAAATATCGTTGCGGTTTTGAGTAGAGACAGTTCTCTTCTTAATCCTTGAAATAGCCTTTATCCAACCTTTTTAAGCACCATTTCTCATTTACTGCCGGGCATTTTGATGAGGCTACACAGCGGTAGATTCACGGCTTTCCGTTCTAACTGTTTGGAGTTGACAACCAGCAAAATCATCTTCTCAGTTCAACTGACTGCAATAGCTGCGAGTGCAAATTGGCTACGGTTTATACATCAGCTTTTTATGCATCGGCGATCGCTTGCAAAGAACCTTTAATTTGCATTTGTGATTAATAAACTACTGAACATTGCTCAGACCTATAGATGCTCAAATTGCTAAAATCTTCTGGCAGCTTGCCATTTGGTTAACTATCATCTTTGTACCTGCCGAGCAATAGAAGTTTATGTTTGATAGGTGCAAGGTCCAGGAGGGTGTGCAGCTACCGTTTTCCCTAGTCCCGACCAGGATCCTCCTGTTCTGCTAAGGCAAATTGGTTATTGATTACAATCGATCCTGCTACGAGCGTGGTAGAAGAACCAAAAATAAGGACAGTAGACATGAGCACAAGAAACCGTTTCATACAATTTTTTATCCTAGATAAGAAATTTTCAGCTTTCTGCAAAGAATTGCAAATCTTTTTCCAGCTCTCTGTAGCTCACTTGGTTGTCGATATCAGCAGCGATGATTTAATAGAACAAGACTACTGACTGAGTTCGTGCCTCAGAATGGCTGAGTTAGGCTGACTACTGAATAATTTTGTCTAAAACGTGACACCGATATGCCTCGATCGCTCAGAGTTAGTCAGGACTATATAGGAAGGGTCAAGCTATCGGTAAGACGCAACGGCTTTCTGAGCCAGCAAGCGCTAGCCGAGGATCTTGGCTTGGCTCGCTCTACAGTCGTCAATTTCCTGACGGGCAAACCTGTTGACCGGGCAGTTTTTGAAGAGTTGTGTCTCAGGCTGTCCTTAGATAGTCAAGAGATTGCTGAAATGGATTTTGAGCCTTTAGCGACTGCCAGCGAGAAGTTAGATGTAAATGCTCTAAGAAAGTCCAGAGACTTAAGAGGCACTCCAGACATTTTTTCCTTTTTTGGCAGAGAACCAGAGCTGGCGACGCTAGAGCAGTGGGCTCTTCAGGAACAGTGCAAGCTGATTACGATATTTGGGGTTGGAGGAATTGGTAAAACAACCTTATCCGTTAAGCTAGCGCATCACATTGAAAAGGGCTTTGACTATGTGATCTGGCGCTCGCTGCGAAATGCTCCCCCGTTAGATGCTCTCTTAGTTGAGCTAATTCATTTCCTGACTCCCACTCCAATTGCTAAATTACCCGGAACCTTAGATGGACAAATTAAAAATCTTTTGGAGTGTCTTCAGCAGCGATGCTTATTAGTTCTAGACAACTGCGAGACAATTTTCCAAGAGAGAACTCAAGCAGGAGCGTATAGAGTTGGATACGAGAACTATGGCTCATTGTTAAAGTGCATTGGCGAAACACACCATAAGAGTTGTGTTGTTCTGACTAGCCGAGAGAAGCCTGCTGAAGTAGTTCAGCTAGAAGGACCTAATGCTCCCGTTCGATCATTGCAGCTCAACGGCTTAAGTGAAGTAGAAGGATATAAGGTCTTTGAGATTCAAGGATATTCTGGCTCAAGAGCTGAACTAGAACCCCTGATTGGACGTTATGGTGGCAATCCATTAGCCCTAAAAGTTATTGCTACAACCCTTCAAGAATTTTTTAACGGCAGTGTTGCTGAATTGCTAAGACAAGAAATCCCTTTCTTTGGAGATATTTGGAAACTACTGAGCGAGCAGTTTAATCGACTGACTGTTGTAGAAAAGCAGGTTATGTATTGGCTAGCAGTTGAACGAGATTGGATTTCACTAAGTGAGTTAAACGAAAAACTTTTCCCCCCCGTAACGGCAAGAGAGCTACTGGAAGCACTTGATTCTTTACAGCGTCGTTCTTTGCTTGAGAAGCGAGCAGGTTGTTTTACCCAACAGCCTGTAGTGATGGAATACATCACGAATCAATTGCTTGAGCAGATTTTTCAAGAAATTAAGATGGGAGAGGTTGCGTTATTCAACTCAGTTCCCTTAATTCAAGCTCAAGCAGAAGATTTTGTAAGAGGATCGCAAATTCGACTAATTCTTGAACCGCTAATCAAAGAGGTACAGAAATACTTTAGGACGGAAACTGCTCTTCGTCAGCAGTTGGATATTTTAGTAGAAGCAGTTCGACACACAGATGAATTGAAATTCGGTTATGCAGCGGGAAACTTGCTCAACCTGTACCGTTTCCTAAACTTAAGTCTCTCAGGATATAACTTTTCGGAACTGGTTATTCGTCAAGCTTTTCTGCAAGAAACAGACTTGCACGATGTGAATTTTTCACATTCTGAATTTATTGATTCGTCTTTTGCTAAAGCCTTCGGTGGCATTCTTTCTATTCAGTTCAATCCAAATGGTCAGACGTTAGCCACAAGCAGTACGAATTGCGAAATTCAAGTGTGGAACTTGGCAGACAAACAACACCTTTTAACTCTTCAAGGGCATACAAACTGGGTACGGTGGATTACATTTAATCCAGAAGGAGAACTATTAGCTAGTGCAAGCGACGACGGAACTTTAAGAGTTTGGGATTTGTCTAAAGGAACGTGCAAATGTGTTCTGAATGGACATGGTGGCAGTGTATATGGTGTTGTATTCAGTCCTGATGGTCAAATCATTGCTAGTGCTAGCAACGATTGTACTATCCGCCTATGGAATGTTAGTGATGGATCTTGTTTATCCCTCCTCCAAGGACATTCCGCTGGAGTTCTGGCGGCTAGTTTCAGTCCCTGTGGTAGTTTTTTGGCAAGCGGTAGTTTTGATAACACGATCCGAATTTGGAATGTTCAAACCGGAGTTTGCCTCCGGACGCTTACTGATCATACGAATTGGGTGACAGGACTTAACTTCAGTCCAGATGGACGATGGTTGGCGAGTCCAAGCTGCGATTGCACTGTTCGTATTTGGCGAGTAACTGATTGGCAGTGTGTAAGAGTTCTGGAAGGACACACTGGATGGGTTTGGGGAATCGCTTGGAATCCGGATAATCAGTCGCTTGTAAGCTGTAGTGCAGACTGCACCGCAAAAATTTGGAATGCTACAACAGGTGAGTGCTTACGCTCTTTGGGTGGACACAAAACTCAGATTTGGAGAGCAGCATTTAGCCCTGATGGACAGACTATTGCAACAGGCAGCGAAGATCAAACGATCTCGTTCTGGGATGTCGAGACAGGTCATTGTTTAACGACCATAACTGGACACTCTAATTGGGTGCGTCCTCTGGTATTGAGTCTAGACGGTCGATTTTTTGCAACTGGGCATAAAGACAAAACTATACGAATTTGGAATAGCGCTGACAACCAGTGCCTACAGGAGTGGAAAGCGCATAAAACCAGCATCGTATCGCTAGCTTTTCACGTTGGTGAGGAATTACTAGCTAGTGGGGGGATGGATAACATAGTAAAGGTTTGGAACTGGCAGCAGAAAAAATGCATGGCTGTCTTTGAGGGGCATAGTGATGAAGTCTGGGGCCTTGCATTTAGCCCTGATGGAGAAATTCTTGCTAGTAGCAGCTTTGACCAAACAATAAAGCTGTGGCGATTGCGGAGTAAGACGTGCTTTGCTACTTTGACTGGGCATAGCGATCGCATTCCTGTAATTGCCTTTCATCCCGGTGGTAGTACCCTTGCTAGTGGCAGTGACGACTGTACGATTAAGCTTTGGGATATTTCTAAAGGAAAATGCTACGCCACTCTAACAGGACATAGGGCACGAGTGGGAGCGGTTTCCTTCAATTCAAAAGGTGATCGTCTTGTTAGTGCCAGCTTAGATCAAACGCTGAAAATTTGGGATGTCCAGACTGGAGAGTGTCTGCAAACATTGCAAGGACACCAAAGCTGGGTCATGGGAGCTGTATTTTTCTCTGATAATCAGACTGTTGCCAGTGCCAGTTCTGATCAATCTATTAAGGTTTGGAATAGTCAGACAGGACAATGCTTAAATACTTTAAATGGCCACACGAATTGGATTTGGACCGTTGTGGTTAGTCCTGACGGTCGAAAGTTGATTAGTGCTAGTGAAGATGAGTCTATCCGGGTTTGGGATGTGCAAACTGGAGACTGTTTAGCAACGTTGAAACCTAAACGTCTCTATGAGGGAATGCGAATTACCGCAGTCACAGGCTTGACCTTGGCAGAAGAAGCAACATTGAGAGAACTTGGAGCAATATGAAGCAACGACAGGCACGATTTGTTGGTGAGCATTGTAGAAAAAACTTTGTACCCCGATCTGTGATTAAGACAAGTCGGAAAGAAATTACGGACTTGCCGCTAACAGTTCGCAAATATGTTAAGAATGCTCAGGGAGATTGGGAAATTTCTTCTGAAGGAGATGCCGTTGAACTACCAACAGAATTGCGTGGTTATTATTTTGTTGTAGGTGCTTTGTTTCAATCTGACAATCGACCTCAAGAAGACGGAACACCACTGTACACAGGCGATGGCATGATCTATCGTTTGGGCTTCAATCATCATAAAGCAATTCTCAAAACTCGAATTACAAAAACGCCTTGCTACTACGCTGATATTGCGATGACTGGAGCAAGCGACAATACGGTATGGAAGCCTGAGACTACCTTTTCTAAACGGCATTGGCTATGGTCATACTTTGCGTCTTTTCGGAATGGAGGTCCCAGTCGTATGAGTCTCCTTCTGGGAGGCAGAAATCAACTCAATACTGCATTTCTTCGAATAGGCAATCGCTTAATCGTCACGATTGATGCAGGCCGTCCTTACGAAGTTGATCCAAATTCGCTAGAATTGATTGCGCCAACTGGCTCAACCGACCAATGGATAGGCATTTTGCCAATCGTTTCTGTCCTTGTTGCTAAGTTAACTGGGAGCTATCCATTTGACGTTTACATCAACTCTGCTCATCCTGTTGCTGACGTTACCAAAGCTGATGGTACGACAGCTTCAGAACCAGGATTCTTTACTACCAATTACTCAGCCGGGTACAACGGGCTCTATCGAAGACCAGTGAATTGGATATTTGACCAAATCAATAAATTGCTCAAGGGGAGGGCAAACGTTAAAGAACAGTTCGGTCGTTTCACTGACTTAGTCTACTATCGTTTCCCTAATAGGGGTTTAGAGTCGAATTACCAAGAAGAGGCTCGCAATGATGAAGCTAACAAGCCTGAAGAACCTCTTTTAAAGCGCTGGCGATTAGTTTACAAAGATGGTCCGCAGAAAGACCAACCTGTTGTTGTTGAACAATCACTTCATCAAATTGCAATTACAGAACGCTTTATCATCTTTGCCGATATTGCATTTAAAATGGAATTCTCGCAAATCTTTTCACCTTTTTTTGTTGGATTTCTTAAATTAAATATATTTAAAAAATACTGGTCACTTGGCGCTTGGATTCGCGCAAAGTTTCTGCGAGACATTATGCCTCTGCCTAAGGGAATTTTATATGTCGTTGATAGAGCAGATTTAGAAGAGTATGATTTCTGCACAGCAAACGAGCCGCCTAAGTTTCTGCCCGCCAATCAAATTATTCTGCCTTATGAAATTTCTCATTTCGCTGCTGATTACAGTAATGCTGAAGGAAAAATCACACTTCATGTCGGTCATCCTAATGGTTGGGATGTGACACAGTGGATCACAAGGTACGATAGTTCTGTTCCAGGAAAACCTAGTTTTCGCTCTGATCTAGAAGGAATGCAGGTCGGTACGACAGACCTTGGAGCATTAGCGAAGTATGTAATTAACGGCAGCAACAGTGAGATTGAAACAATTCAAGTTATTCGAGATGCAGAAATAACTTGGTCGCCATCAATCTACACTCACAGTGAACTTTGTCGTGATGATATAAACAATAAAGAAACACGAGTTAAGAATATTTATTGGATTACTTGGGGCTTTAGTTGGGAGTTGGTTCCGCAGCAAATTTACGATGTATATAAGTCAAGAGGGCATAGAGTACTTCCGATTGAGAATCTTCCGGATCAAGATAAACCTCTGACCTTATTACGACTTGATACTCAAACGATGACAATTGCAGACTCTTTTCAGTTTCCATCAGGATACTTTGCTTCCTCACCCCAATTCGTCCCTAGCTCTGACCCGTTAAATGGAGAAGATTCATCTAGGCATGGTTTCATTGTTTGCACTGTTTTGTCTGATAATCCGAGTAATGAGAAAGAGTCTTGCGACGAATTTTGGGTATTTAATGCCGATGATTTTCATAAGCCTATCTACCGCTTGAGCGCTCCGTCTGCACACCAGCCGCTCAACCTAGCCCTAACGCTACATACAACTTGGATGGAAGACATTCATGGCGAGAGCCAGCAGCAGCGATATGCAGATATTAACGTTCGCCGAAAACTACGCAGAGAATCTGTTCAGCAAGACTACGAATCTCGCTTAAAAAAAGCAAAACTTGTTACTCGTAAATTGTTTGATGAAATTGTTTATGGTTATTTTGTTGAGCAAATTTCAGAAGTAAAGGCAATGAAGCGCTTACAAAAAAAGGACTACCAAATAAAATTGCCTGAAGATACTATTTGACCGAGGCGTTGTAAAACGAAAACAAGGCTCTACATTCTGTGAAATACTTCTCACAGAATGTAGAGATTTTTAGTTATGAAATCAGCGGATTTCCCAATCTACAAATAGATCACGAGGATCGTATAAGCGCAATAGAGAGATTAGTTTCTTCAAATCAGGCATGTCGCCTACACAAACACAGCCTGCACTACCCGGCGAGCTACTCCTATTCCAGTCAACATGGAAGCCAAAAGCATCACGATCATCTGGTTGGGTTTTGATTAAAGGAACAAAGACGGGACCGATTCCACCTGTGGGATGAGCATGTTCAGCCTTGTAGTTATCTTTGCCACCTGCCCATTGAATATCACCAATAGTGTACCGCGCTTGAGGAATAGGTTCCAAGTTTCCTGGAAAGCTAGCTGGATCTTCAGGAATTCTAAAGTTTTGCTTGCTAGGTGCACCTGCGATCGTGTCAAGTGTTGCGAGCACTCTTCCCTTTGGGTCCACAAACTCTAGCAGTAGTTTTTCAAGACCACTATAAGCCGTTCTACCAGTACGGCCCAGACGACAATAGACCCGATCTAACATTGGAGGAGGCACACGTCTTGCGACATTAGTTAATGCAGTTGTCAAAATTGCCTTTGTGTTCGGGCCAAACTCCCCATCGACTTCAAGGTCATTGTTACCTTGAAACCACTCAACAGCCTCTTTAGTAACTGCAGTGTAGTCACCAGGCTGAATCCCATCTGCAAGATATCCAAGTTTTGCTAATGCACAATTCAAAATGAAGCAGTCTTCACCAAAATTTCCGGCCTTCAGAATGCGGGCAATTTTTAGAGGGAGTTTTGGCTCCTGCCAGGGTGCGCCTGGAAACACAGTGTCTGATATGGAAGCACTAGTGCCAGGAAAGCCATCGCGTCGAAACAGAGATTCTTCTTTGTTTCGGCGAATGACTAGTCCTGGAAGAACTTTGCCAGCTCCGTAAATCCAGCGGTCGAACTCGCGTGCTGCACCCTCGTAGTCTTTGCTATTCAATTTTTTAAGAAGTGTTGAGTCCTTTAAGCCCTTACTTCCAGTTCCAACGTTATATGCAAATGAAACCAGAGCATCAAACATTCCTTGAGTCAGATCGACTTTGCATAGGGTATTGACTGCATTTGCTTTCTCATCTACTTCTACCTTTAACCACCGTTTAGCATCAGCTTCAGTGATGACATCATCCTTTTTAACGGCTCTGCCCTCATCAATATGAAGAATTGAACCATAACCGATTGTCGGCACTCCAACTGGATCAATATATCCCTCAATATTTCCGTTAGGAAGTTTTCGGTGTAAACCTTCTGACTCTTTAATAAGATCTAGACAATCTTGACTAGGATTCAAAGCCATAATTATTCCTTTTGCCGATAGCGAAACTTTGAGACATTTTCATCAAAGCTTCCTACTTGCTGAGTTAAAGGCTGAGAATGACTGACTTATAGAAATAGCGCTTATTTGCTAGGGGCGGCTATGCGTTTAAATCTGACTCGCTAAATGAATCTTAAATCGGTGCTCCTCCTTATTGGGGCAATCGCTCTCGCCCACTGTGGGCTTGTGCCCCTAAAGACTATGAGCTCGCCAAGCATGCACTGGATAACGATTATGGCGTAGACTCCTCGACTACGAAGAGCTTCGAGGATATTTGATCACAAAGTTTGGAGCACTTTACTGCAATCATCTCAAGTTCTCTCGACAGATCTTCCGTAAAAAGTTCCAAAATTTGTTCAACACTGTGCTAGACAATTACCTTTCAGCTCAGTCAGGCCTTTTGTGAGTATAGATGTGGCGTAAGCCAGATCCGCTATCCGCGCCCGCAGACAACTACTCAACCCACAAGCCTTCAGCAGGTTAAGGCCCTTGAGCACTTAGTTTGATCGATAGACACTTCAGCTACCTCCTAGCAGTGTCATTTATCCTATGCAAGGTCGATATTTTAGGAAACGGGTTGTTGATCGCAGGCGGGCTAACGGTTTAGTTGAGCAGCTATAGGAAACTTTTGCTAAAAAGTCAACAGATTTCAATAGCCCGCTCCAACTAAATGGTTAGGTTGCTGCCTTTTGGGAGAAACAATCGCCCTCAACTAACTCTACTCTGTAGAGTTAGTAACAAGCTAATTAAACGTGGACGTCAAAGGTTCTCGCCAATCATACCCTTTTACGCAATACCGAATTAAATGTTTATCTTAGCGACTCTTGTCCTAAATCAGGCGACAATGAGTACGTTTCGCTTTGCAATCGAGCTACAGTGCAAAGCGCCAATTAGGTTTTGTGCAGATTACGTTTTAGTGATGGCTTTGTCAAGGGTTGAATGAAACGTTCTAAGGGGTTTTTACAATGAAAACGGTATTGCTCAGTATTCAAAAGTTTATTTTTGCCGAGAAAATCACACTCTCAGAAGAGGACCAAAAAAGGTTGGTTACCCCCATTGATAATGAGGTAACTGCTGTTGATATCGATCAGGTTACAAAATTTGTAGATTTTCTAAGTAATAATCAGGCAAATTATCAGTCGTCATCAGCTAATACATCTGGCTATTTTGTCTTCAGCACCGCTCCTTTCAACACTGAAGATGGAGAAGCGGATATAGTTGTTGATCGAACGCCTGCTCTAGAAGCTTCAGTAATAGCTTCAGTACTCCAGCAGTTCACGACAGGCAATTCGCTGAAACTTCCCATCCGCGAACAGACAATTGAAGAGCGAACTGCAAACTTAAATCTAGCTATTAAACAGATCGCAGACGATTTACATGAGCGCCGGAAAAACTTGGACATACCTCCAGAATTAATGATCGCCATTCACGGCTATAGTACCGAACAAACAGGTGTACGTAGGTGGTACAAGCAAATCTACAAGTATGTTAATCAGGAGGCAATTCTCAAGGATAGGGAGAATCTCGTTTTTGTTGGCTATCGCTGGTCATCTGAAAGCGTTAGATTCAGTTTACAGCAGCTTAGAATGGCGATTAAAGCATTGCCTATTCTGCCGAGAATTGTAGCTGGTGTTGGTACTGGGCTTACCATCTTGTGGATTGTGTTGCTCGTTAGAATTTTGAGCCAAACGATCGATCTTTTTATTGCTCTTGCACTGTTATTATCCGTATTCCTAGTTGCAATAATTTTCTCTCTCGTGGTCTTACGAGTCATTGTTTATTTCCGAGATGCATTTCGAGCCACTAATTTTGGTGTTCCTGATCTAATTGAATTTTTGCGTTTACTGGATTTAGAATTGCAAACGCAAGCCGAAAAGGAATATCCCGACGAAACGAGCCGAAACGATCGCCTGAAGCCAATTAAACTTAGTTTTCTAGCACATAGCATGGGAGCATTTGTGGTGACAAATGTGATTCGCATTCTTTCGGATGTATTCGATCCCGCTGCGGTCAACAAGGAACCATCCTCCAAGATTGGGAAGATTTTTTGTTTAAGTCGGTTGGTGCTCGCCTCACCAGATATTCCCGTGTTGGCGCTCGCTGCCAGTCGGTCCAATTATTTAGCGTCGTCGTTACGACGTTTCGATGAAGCCTATTTGTTTAGCAACGAGGGAGACTTAGCCTTGCGATTGGCTTCAACTACGGCAAACTATTTTTCCTATCCGTCAAACACGCGAGAGAGCGGATATCGCTTGGGAAATGCCAGTATTATCCCCGGGAGATTTGGGATTATCAACCTACAAAATCTGCAACGGTACTGCCATACTAACGGCGACAACTTGTTTGGTACCGTCAACGCTCAAGGTTCAACAGGCAATTCCAAGGATACAGCGCTACATCTTCTCTTCACCACCAACTTAGGCGGAGGAACCCCCGGTTCGTTAGCCCAGCTGGCTGAAGAGAGAGGACTAAATGCCGATGTAGATGATTTTACGATCGCTGATCTGTTCACCTTTTTTGATTGCACCGATTATGTTGAAACGAGTAACAATCCAGCCTTTTACGCATTCGTTTCAGAACGCAAATCGGCAAACAAAAATTACGCTAAAAACTTTGTTAAGCAGATAAAAAAGTTCGATCTCAAAGTCGTTGGCATTCTAAGTCGGGCGGTCGGTATGATTGGCAAAAATCCGAAACAACGATCGCTAAATTTCTTTGATTATGCTGGGCTACTGTTTGATTTTCTGAAAGGCAGAGATGTTCACGGCGGCTATTTTCATGCTCCGTTCAGCAAAGATCTGATTTATCAGCTTGCTTTTATTGGCTTTAAGCCAATGCTGGAATGGTGTGATTCTAAGTCTTCCCCAATCACGAATTCTCAGACGACAATCGCGGTCTTCGACCAAAAATGTCAGGAATGTGGGATTCAGGTTATCCTTTCGCCTCTGCGCTACAGTGTCGATATTCAAGGGAAAAACCTGCAAGCAGCGAAAAAGGAATTGATCCAGCGCATCGAAGGAACCTGATGCCATATTTAACTTCAGTTCTGGTTAAGCCGAAGCGTCCTTAACCAGAACTGAAGTTAATGATATTCACTGTATACCGTACGGTTTTATTTAGGAGACTAAGCGGCGTTGCTGATTTCTGGGATGAATCTATTTTCGAAAGCTTAGCCCCGATAGGGTTTCATAGATCCGTTCATCCCTCACTTCAGCAACGCCAGAATTTCCATGTGATCTCTTTCTAGCTAGACTTCTGTTGTGTCGGCTGTGAGCCCATGGTGCCGTCGCTGGTGGGGGCGATCGCAAGGAGACTAGGCCAAGCAGTTTCGCCGGGGCCAGCTCAGCAATGCTCACTAGCCGAAGTAGGTCAAAGCCCAGCCAGTGCTCTACAGCTGCGCGATCGCATCCACCTTCTCCTCCTCCGACACATCGAGATACCGCTGCAGCGCCGCCATCGACGACCAGCCGCCTAGGTCTTGAATCGCCTTCAGCCTTACCCCCGCCTTGTCCAGCCGAGTCGCCCAAGTGCGCCGGTTACTATGGGTGCTGTAGCCGCGCAGACCTAGGCGGTCGCACGCCTTCCGTAGCGCCAAATCGCAGGCTTGCCGCGTAATCGGCCCCTGCCCACTCCGTCCCGGAAACAGGTACCCTCGGCTCGGTAACTCCGCCTCCTGCAACACTGCCCTCAGCTTCGGATGAATCGGCACCGCTCGCGTCCGCTTTGTTTTCGTCGTTGCCTTGCGCAGCACCAGGGTATTCCCCACCACATCCTCGGCCCGCAGTTGCCTCGCCTCGCTCACCCGGCAGCCGGTGTAGTAGCAGATCGAAAAGAGCGATCGCATCTTCGGGGTAACTCCCCCATCACCTGCTCAAACTGATCCGCCGACCAAATTTCCGCCTGGTCGTGGCGATTTTGCTTCGGCACCGAATTACCTCAGAAGTGGATCCAAAATAACGTTGCAAATTTTTACTTGCTCTTTTGTGCATTTCAGCAAGTTTAGTTTATCCGCATAGCAAGGGTTTTGGCGATTTAGCATTAAATCGGAGCAAAACACCAGGGCTTATTGAGAATGGAGACTTATTGTTGACAATTAAAAATTTTAGGGATTTGGATCCAATGCTGCGTTTATAAAGAGCCACGGTCTAATCGCAGTTCTCGCAGTCCCAATGAACCTGACCAAAATTTGATCTGATAATGGGCCTTTCACATCGAGGGCATTGACCTGTAACAGTGGATGAGCATCTAGAAGCTCCATCTGCTGCTCCAGCATCAACCGCTACACCAGCTCCAATACCCTTTTGCCCAACATTGCGAAAAAGGTCATTTCAACAATGTTGGGCAAAGCAGTTTGCGTAGGTTTGCGTGCGAGTAGATGTCCTATGACATGGATTGCTTCAACACATCCTGCTCGCGAGGAGAGAGTTGGCTGATAGCCATCTTTATCAAATCCATATTCGTTCCCGCATCCTTAGAAGGTGCATTGACGCTGACGGGCAGCCCAGCACATATTCGATCAAGCTGTTGGGAGATCTCGATTTCGCTTAGCCGCGTTTTCTGGTAAGGGCGCCGCTTGTCATAAATCCGCTCTAGCGTCTCTATTTTATGCCCCATGGCCTCTGCCAATGAGATGAGAGTAGCTCTATCTTTGACTGTCTCCAGCAGGTGAACCGCATAAACTGAGCGCATAAGATGAGGCGTTAAGAATTGGCCCGTTAGCTTGTAAGCTATGCGAGCAATTTTCCCACCAAAGTCTCCACAGCGATGCTGTCCTCCCTTTCTAGCCCCTACATACAACCACACGGCGGGCTGAATTATAGGACCATTATCCTCATGCACAGTGGTATCAGCTGCGATAGAAGATCGCAGTTCATAAAAATGAAAGCTGGAGTTGGGAGCTTCAAGACTTTTCCCAATGCTGATCCAATTACCATATTTATCTCGCCAATAGCCCATGATATAGGCTTCTAGAAAGTCATAAATGTGCTTATCTCGGTACACTCTCCGATCCATAATCAACACCTGCTGATGGCCATGGGAGTCTCCACTCTTGGCAGCTTGAGGCGGAGTATCCTTAAACCAAAGCGGAACGCGCTCTAAATAACGGTCAGAGGGTGGTTTACTACCCAGATAGGTACCAAACTTTTCCTGTGTTGCTGGATCCAGATAAACGTACTGACGGGTCAAGTAGCCGTACTTGACTTCTTCCTCCTCAAGACGGTCTGTAGGGAGGGGCCAAATCCATTCACCAGCTAAAAGATCCTTAGGCTTTCCGCTTAAGTCACATGACATTGCCATCTTACAAGTGCGCCATTCCCCTGGTCGACGGGGTGCCATGAGCGAAGATTTAGACCAGAGAAGAGCATCCTGAAAACTATTTGCAATAGCCGTTATAGGACGATTGACTCTATCTTTTGTCTTAGACTCTGTAAATTTAAAGGCAGGTAACGCAACTTTCTGAATCACTTCCTTTAAGTCCAGCCATTTAAGCTCGATCAATAGTGGATCTAGTTCATTATCGGCACAGTCTTCATAATAAAGTAATAGCTCCCTCACTACTTTCATGACGGGAATATCATTCCCGTGAGGATGGTGGTGGCACTGGTTCGTTAAGAGGAGATGTATCGAAACCCTTTCATGCAAAGGATTTCCTGGGTTGATAAGGGTCGAGAGCAGAGACCTATCGCCATCGCCGGAGTCGTCCGTTTCTCTAATCCCCAGTGCGGCCTCACCCAATTATGAATGATCCGCTGAACATCCAAGACGCGCTGCAACCCTGCCCGAGTCTTAGCATAGAGATTCTGACGCCGACGATACGCGCTACACCGTCGTCTTAGGGCCGCATTCTGGGCCTCGTTATGATTCGCATGCACCTCCGCAGTGGGACTAATCGCGGTGAACGGATGCTCTGCCTTAACCCAAACCACACGTCGCTGGCCTTGAGAGCCTTTAACCTTCATCGCCACTTCCAGTCCTTCTCGCCAGACTTTTCGAGTGCGGTAGGCTCTTGGGCAATTGCGGAGCGCTAGATAGACACTGGCCAAGTCCCACAACGCTTTAGCGTAGCGACGCTCACCGTCGGTGAACCACCGAATGTAAGGACACGCTTGTGCCCACTGCCAAGCCTGTTGCGTTCCCCGCTGAAACAGCAGTTCGTCCTTATGACCCGCCATTGCTGAAACCCAGTAGCGACTGCTGCGTTCGATAAAGTGGATCGTCCAGCCTTCTGAGCTAGCGGGGGGGACGGTTCTCGCCGACGCGAGTGTACACCTCATCTCCTTCTAGCGTCACCTCTCGACCTGCTGGGGCCGAGGGTGACCAGGCATCAACCTGATTTGCCAAGCGCTCTTCCCAGCGCAGAATTGTTGAGTGAGATTTACCGAAAGTGCGGCCTGCCGCCCGCACTCCCATCCCTTCGGTGCGGCTAGTCAATGCCGTGGCCACCAATGAACTAGGCGCTCGGAGTCGGGCCATTGGGGTGCCGGTGCGCTCATTAAATCGCTTGCCGCAGTCGTTGCAGCGATATCGCTGGAGCAGCACACCGTCTGAGAGCGATTCCCGCCCATTCTTTACAACCTGGAGGCTTTGGCAGTGAGGACAATCCATGGCTTTGGAGTAGTTGCACTGCACCCATTTTACCTATCACCGCCTAACAGACCAGTGCCATGGTGGTACTGACCTAAATATTGAAACTGAACAAGCTGTGTTATTATGCCTAACTTTCTAGCTATAGAGTCTGAGTGGCATCCTCGCCGCTGAAGAAACTTAGCAAACTCATACATGAATTCTCTAAATTCCTCTGCGGCCGCTTCAGCATCTTCTCGATCTATCAAACTGGCTGGGCGGATAATCGAGTCAAAGCTCAACTCATCTAAAGGGACATTACAGTGATTATGAAGCCAACCTAGCATCTCTCTATGAGTTCTGTAGTGCATCTCTGCAGTTGTTTCACGAATTGACTTCTTAATTCGTTTCTTATAAAACGGCTCAATCGAGAACTTCCAAAACCCATCAAATTTCTGCTGCAAAGGTTCAGAAATTTGGTCATCCTTCAAGCTGTAAGGGGTCATGTCAACCTTGTTTCGGCGCGTATTGGGCCTATTACCTCTCCCGACAAAGGAAGGTGGAGAGACTTTCGGTGTCATCTCATGGCACGTTGGGTCGACTAAAATACTCTTGTCAATAGACCACTTATAGAACTTGCGGATATGGGAACGTGGTACGGAGCGCTGGTCATCATTCTTTCCAGCTAAATCAAAGCCTTTTTCTAAAGCAATCTCCCATCCATAGAGTTTCTCAATGGGAAGCTGACTCAACGCATAGTGGGCATTGGCTAAATCTTCTTTTGTAGAGCGTTTAGGTGGCCTTGGAAGACCCCATCCAGGCATTAAAAAGAGCCTGAAGGCTGACTCAAACTGATTATAGGCCGCAATCTGCGAAGGCCCAAGTTCACTTTTATAATAATTGATGGTGCCTAAGATGTTTTGCATGATAAGAAAATTGAGAATTCATATAGTAGTTAGCACGGAAAACAGTCAAGGTTTTTCTATAAAAACTAGTTTTATATAGCAATAAAGAAAATGATTCAGGCAATCCGACCTAAACATTGAATAAAATTGTTTTTGAGATGTTGCTCTAAAGCCTTGATATGTAAGGGATTCAGCGCTTAAATAGATTTCATTGCTATATATAGGCTCTCCGTTTATTTAACTCGCGACCTCTAGAACCTTGAGTCTCCTTAGGTTTACCCTTTATCTAAACCCAGTTAAATAGAGGGAGATTTATTTAGCATGGACGAACCTAAGCCATGGTCTCAAGATTGGAATGAAGCTCTCCAGGCGGCTCAGAACACTGCCACCTATGTTCGTTCTGGGCTAAACTCACTCGAGTTTGCTGCCCTTGCAAGGGTTCATTGCAATACTCCAGGACGTTATGCCCGCAGAGGCATAGATGCATTCAAAGCTAAATTCGGCGAAGGTTGTAGTTTTGAATTGGTCAACCGTCCTAACTCTCCCCAGAAGGAATGGCGGTTTACGTTCTCAGGGCCTTTAAGAGAACATCCAGATGATGCTCCTATTCCTGGTCTCATACGAGGTCCAGAGTTCTGCCAGGTTTGTAATGTACCTTGCATTACCCAGTTATATATGTTCACTCGAAATGGCCATGCTTGGTTTCGAAATCGTTTTCCAGGGTGGGATTATCTAGAAGTTCCCTACTATGGAACGAAAAGCATTATCCGCTGGTACGGCAAACTTGAGATTCTGGGAGAGCAACCGGAAGATACTCTGCCAAGTGATCACCTAACTGCCCATCAGTTCAGCTTGCTCAAGGGTATAGGCGTTGGCTATCTCAAGAAGATCTGTCGCCAGGAAGGCTTGGAAAAGTTTCGACTTAAGTTCCCAGGTTGGTCATTCCACGAAAATTTGAATGCCCTAACCTACTTCCGTTGTGGGCCAGAGGTAGAGGTTTTAAAGTTAGCCCAATTCGCCCAAAGAATGAACACGAACCCTTCTTCGGTAGATGAATGGGTAAAAAAAGGCTCTTTTGCTGACAAATTTCCTGATTGGGAGGTGCAAACGCTGCCCGTGAAAGGGTCTAAATCTAAAAGCTGGTTCTTTAGCCCTAAGGTAACGTCGCAGATTAAGCCGATAAACACTCAAGACTTGAACCAAAGTACCAATAACCCTGTGGTTTCTTCATCTATAGAACTGGAAGAGGATGCAGATGATAGTAAAGGGTGGTCATCTGAATGGCAGGCTGCGCTGACTCTTGCTCAAGTCAATCTCCCAGAATTCCACATAAACCTAACAGCTGCTGAGTTTGCAGACTTGGTTGGAACCAATCCTCCAAGAGTAAATGACGCTGCTAGGAAGGGACTTCAGTACTTTAAGGAGAGGTTCGGCGAAAATTGTTCTTTCCAGAATTTTCCTCACGTCCGGCGGCTGTCCCATAGACGGTTATTCGTATTCTATGGAACCGTACATCCCCTAGCGCGCAAAGACATCGGTTCAAGTCTATTGTCGGAATCTGACTTCTCTAAATATGTCAATACTACGTTGCATGAAGTCAGAGACTATTCCCAACAAGGGCATCAAGCTTTCCGTGAAAAATGGCCTGAATGGGAATTTGTTGAGCATCAGTCAGCGAGCGGCTTAGAGAGATGGTACGGCAGCGTTAAAAGCTTAGGAGATCAACCTAAAAGCAGTAAAGCTACCAAATTTAAGGGCTGACAGTAAGTAGTCAAATTAAGAAAACTTTGAGAAATATAGCTACTTCCCCTCTCCACTTATTGATATCTAGTATCAATAAGTGGAGAAGGGAAGAGTCACTTAACCTTCCCTGGGGCATGCTTGTCTGATTATGCGGACACATCTTGTTCAACTTCTATTCAGAAGTGGATCCTATATAACTATACGAATAGCAAGGCAATTTACCCATAACGTTATGGGCCAGTTGATTCTAGGCAGTTCCATCTCTTGATTTCCAAGGGCTCAGCTCTGGCTTTGCAAGTCGTAAAGACCATTTAACGCAAAGCTTTCAGAGGCTCAACTTAAAAGAGCAATTTAAGCTTCAACCTCCTAGTGCGCAGGAGGCATAGGCTCTCAGACTTTGGCCAGT
Organism: Phormidium tenue FACHB-1052; assembly: GCF_014696675.1. Taxonomy (GTDB): domain Bacteria; phylum Cyanobacteriota; class Cyanobacteriia; order Phormidesmidales; family Phormidesmidaceae; genus Nodosilinea; species Nodosilinea tenuis_A. The sequence goes on along the minus strand of NZ_JACJQN010000030.1, from coordinate 18,181 downwards.
AGGTTGACTTTTAATGTGTCTTTCAATTCTGGCGAAGAACACGCATTCAAGAATTTAGGTATTGGGGAAAGAGGTTATTCGCGCACATTTCAATTTTTACCCATAACGTTATGGGTAAAAATCCAGCGCGGCCTCATTAAACAATTTTTGAATCTGACTGAAACCTCTTCAGACTATCTTAGATAGCCTTAAACAAGCACTTTGACTACTTAAAGAGGGTAGTTAACAAAACATTACAATAAATCTCATAATTTTGTGATTCAAAAAATGTTGCATATGATACAGAAGGGATGAGTGGACTTTTTTGATTTTATCTGCCATTCTTAGGAATAAAAATTTAGCTAGGACGTGAAATGAGCTGTTGACTTTTACGGTGTTTGAGCGTTATTCTCGAGCTAAGTTGGCTATTTGCATAGGATTGCTGGAATCCATTGAAGCTGATGAAGGGCGATCGCTGCCTAAAATTGGATTCGATACCTCAATGTTCGATCTTATTTCGAGCTGTTTGTGCGCTTGTGCTTCGAGCAATTATCTGATTGATTTCTTGTCAAATCTAGACCGCATGAATTTGGCTAACTGATCAATTTGCCTCTAATTTAGAGCCTGTTTTCTCAAATCTATTGGGAGGAATTCTTATGCCGCGTATTGCTACTGCTGTCTCAATCGAACTTGAGATCCTGAATAAAATTCACTCCTACGTCAATCAGCGCGGCGACCTTAGTCGGATTTTTCAAGAAGGATTAATACTTTGGATCGAAAAACAAGAATTATCTAACTCAAGCCGGCAAGAATTTTGATCTGGGTTTTGAAGATCTTGTTTGGAGACTGCTTGTAGTGCCTTAGAAGTATTGACACATAAGACTTTCAGCGGTTGCCTCGGCAGTATCCTGTCGACAATAACCTTTCTCCGGCGGATGCTGCCGAGTTATATCCGCTTTCTGGCAAACTTTGCCGAGCCTCTGCTTAAAGAGGCTCAGCTAGGAAGGAAGACAAGTGCACTTAAGCAGCCCACTTAATAGGTTATGAGCACATATGCTCTGTGCCAGTAGGGCTAAAAAGTGGACTAGGTTTGGCTTATGCTGGCTTGTGCCAGTTGTCTCAAAGCCTGATTTTGCCGTTCTCTCTACAAATCGCAACCAAACCTCTCGGTTGGCTTGGATTCCTTGTGTAGGGAGGGTTTGTGCAGGAGATGCAGCTGTGGAGGGGTTGCGGCGCGGGACAACTACTCTAGGACTCAGAGTTATTTCACTAGGTGTTTCCCTTTGCAACCGACTCATAGTTCTGCCACAGGAGTTGCACTGAACGTAGGACTGCTCTGTCCGATGGAATCATGTTTCAGCCGAATTGCATCGCGCACCAGTCAAGCAAGCGCCTTAGTGGAGCTGAACCATCCACAAGTAAATCTGTATTAGCTAGAAGGGAATCTTAAGTTGTCTGCCCCAGTCGCCAGGGATTTATACTGAAATTTTCCATCTAAGATTCCGTGGGGGTGTTTTGTCAGACAGATCTCCACCTAGGGTCTTTGTAGCGTCTTTGCTGTTCAGAGGAACTGCTCCATAAACCTCTACCCCTTGCTTGATAAGAGAGCTTGCCTATGCTGATGCTTGGACAAACGCTATACAATCACCCTCTCAGGCAGCAATAGATGGGGTACGGGTGTGGGCTACTGCTGCCGTAGAGCGGTTTCTGAGAAAAGGCTTAATTTAAATTGAGAATTTGCTAGGAGCTAATTTAGAGGATTCTCAGCTTTCATTCAGGGAAGCTTCAGTGCTTATAGAGAAACTTGAACTGTCTGGGATGAGTTCAAAACCCAACACGTTTCCTGCAAAAGAGGGTTTGCCATCTCCAGAAATTAGCTCTGCTAGTTCAGCTATCTATAAGGACAAAAACTATGAATCGGACAGTACTGTCTTTAATTATTGGGCTAACCTTAGTTGCTGGTGTGACTGCCTGCACAGGTAAAACCGAAAGTACTCAACAGACTACGCCTGATGCCATGGAGCAAGGCGATGCCATGCAACAAGATGGTGACGCTATGGAGCAAGGCGATGCCATGCAACAAGATGGTGACGCCATGGAGCAAGGCGATGCCATGCAACAAGATGGTGACGCCATGGAGCAAGGCGATGCCATGAAGCAAACTCCAGCAACCAAGCCTTAGTTCCTCAAGCACCTCGGATAGAAAGAGGTAAAGCAAATCTCTTTAGGGCAGGCTTCTTGCGTAACTGCGTCTCTAGAGTCGTAGGAAGCCAGCTTTCATCACTCTGTTAATCTCTAAGGTTACCTCAATGGACAAAACACTATGGCGTAGGCGTCAACTCCTACTCTATGGAGGACTTAGCGTTGCAGGAGTGGGTACTGCACTTGCTCTGAGAAATACTTCTACAATGCTGGAGTCTACCAGTCAGCCACTTGCTCAAAACACATCTTCTAGCAGTACTACCGGGATCAATCCCCTTTCCTCTGCCCGTAGCCCTTTGCCAGAATTTCAGGGAATCAGTCAGTGGCTAAATTCTGATCCACTCTCCATTGGTAACCTCAGGGGCAATATTGTCTTGATCCAATTCTGGACGTTTGCTTGCATTAACTGTCAACGAACTCTGCCCTCCCTCGTTCAGTGGCATCAACAATATGCTTCTCAAGGTTTAAAGGTAATTGGCGTTCATACACCGGAGTTTGCTTATGAGAGAGAAATTAACAACATCAAAAGAGCTCTTCAGAAACACAAAATCACCTATCCTGTTGCCGTTGATAACGACTATCAAACGTGGAGAGCTTACCACAACGCGTATTGGCCTCATCTTTTTCTAGCAGACCGGGAGGGGCAGTTACGGTATGACCACATCGGCGAAGGAGCCTACGAGGAAACGGAACGTTTAATTCGTCAATTGCTCGGCTGAAAGTACATGTTCCTTAATTCGGCCGCTCAACTTTGCTTAGCCTCACCGCTTCTTTGACATCATGGCTACATTCGCTCTATCAACGGGATTTGCTTTGGCAGGCGGTGTACTGACTGTACTCTCCCCCTGCATCTTGCCCATTTTGCCGATTTTAGTAGGACGTTCACTTCAATCCCATCACTATGGCCCTGTAGCTCTAGTTTTAGGATTAGTGAGTGGCTTTGCCGTTGCAGGTAGCCTGTTAGGAATTACGGCCAGTTGGCTAACAAATTTATCGAATTTATTACGGAATGGAGCAATTGGGTTACTTTTAGGGCTTGGATTACTAGCCATTTTCCCAAGTTGGGGGTATCGGCTGTTCAGCTATCTGCCGCAAAGTCGAGGTGAAAAAGGCTCACTGCAAGTGGGGCTTTGGAGTGAATTTTGGCTGGGAACTCAGTTGGGCTTGCTCTGGACTCCTTGCGCAGGGCCTGTATTGGGCGCAATTTTGGTGATCGCAGCAGTCGAGCACGATTTCATTAGTGCAGTTGGGCTGTTAGTTACCTATGGCTTAGGAGCCGCTATGCCATTACTTGCGATCGCATATAGCGGGCGAGCTTTAAGTCAGCGTTTACTGAAGCTCCGTCCTTACAGTGCTAGCTTGCAACGGGTAGGCGGTGTCATGATTGTGGGGACTGCGATCGCAATTCTGCTGGGCTGGGATGTGCAAGTCCAGCTCTGGTTAGCCCCTTTTTTCCCAGCTTGGTCCTTGTAAAGGTTTTTCTGACTGATTCGATTGTCAAAACGAAGGAATGACTGGCGTGACTTCATCGGCCGTGGGAAAGAAAAAACAGGCCCGACTACCACATCAGGCTGTGGCAGCAAAAGCCTTTCACTGGATTAATATCATTAGCCTGCTACTCATGGTCACAAGTGGCCTACAAATTTACAATGCTAATCCTGTATTTGGGGGCCGTTCAGGTTGGCACTTTCCAGATTTTTTGCTGCTAGGAGGCTGGCTAGCTGGCGGCAGAGACTGGCACTTTGCGATTATGTGGATCTACTCTTTAAATCTGCTGGCGTATGGGCTGTATATACTGGTTAGTCGCCGCTGGCAACATCGGTTTACCAACAGCAGCGATATAAAAGTTATCCAAGTTAGCCAAAATAAAAAACGTAAGAATTTTGCTTGGCATCGATTGATTTATACAGCAATTATTCCAGTGCTGCTGCTAGCTATTCTGAGTGGATTGGCAATGTACAAGCCAGCCCAGTTTCATTGGCTCGCCGTTCTATTTCGCGATTGGCAAACCCTCAGAACAATTCATTTCATCACAGTCCCTGTTGTTATCGGGTTTACCCTTATCCATTCTCTGCTAGCGCTCAAGGTGGGTAGTTTTCGCCTCATTAAATCAATGTTTATATAGGGGTGTGCCATGAGTTCAATGCCTTCCAAACAAATCTTATCTCGCCGTCAGCTCTTGCAATGGTCAGGCATTTCAGGTGCCGGTTTAATACTGAGTAGCTGTGGGTCATCCCTCTTTTCAGAGAAAGTGGGACAGACCTTTGAGCCCCTCAATCAAAGCATTGAAGAGCTCATTCTGTCACAAAGGCCCGTTCCTGAGTTTCCGATGAGTGCTATCGAACCTGGTAAGCTATTGATCAATTCCTTCGCAGGTACTCCTGAAATTAACCAAGCCCAGTTTCGGCTACAAATTAATGGTAAAGTCAACCAGCCTATGCAATTAGGCCTGACAGATTTGCAAAAGCTGCCGCTAACATCTATGGTTATTCGGCATGTTTGCGTTGAGGGTTGGGCTGCTGTTGTTCAATGGGGAGGCGTTCGGCTACAAGACTTGATCCGACTAGCCCAACCTCAGCCAGGCGTACGTTATGTTTACTTCAAATCTGCTGACGGCTATCACGAAAGCTGGGACATCGCTTCAGCCCTACATCCACAAACGTTGATGGCTTATCAAAAAAACAGCCAGCCTCTATCTGCAGAAAACGGAGCCCCTTTACGACTAGCGTCACCCATTAAGTTGGGTTACAAGCAAAGTAAATGGGTAACTGAGATTACCCTGTTGCGCGATTTGTTGCCTCAGAAAGGCTACTGGGAAGACCGAGGATATGAATGGTTCGCCGGGCTCTAATGTGAAATTTGCACGTTACTTCCTTAATCCTTCATCACTCCAGTTTCGCCTAACGCTGGAAGTAGCTATTCTGTGGGTGGTAGGAGTCAGTAGTGTGGCCGTTTGGGCTGGGTGGAAGATGCAGCAAATGCTGATTGCCACCCATGCTCAGCAGGTTGAATACACCGCAGAACGATTCCCCCGCGATGTTGAGCTCTACAGCGAAATGCTACCGGTCAAGGTCGGAGTGCAGAAAACGATTCATAATATCTCTGAATCTAACCTGTTAATTTGGGTCAGCGATCCGACTGGCAAAACGCTGGCTCAATCAGCAGGGATGGATGCTGCCTTTACAGGCATACTCATGTCTCTCGCTGACATGCCGCTCCGACCCCAAGTTTATCAAGTTAGTGATCGCTACTTCGTTCTCTGTAAACGACCCCTGATCATCCAGGGAAAGCCAATTGGGACAGTTTATTTAGCCCAGAATGTCACTGTGGCTCAACGTCAGTTAACTCAGGCTATTCAGGGTCTCACTGCCGTTTGTATCTTAGCGTTGCTGTTGATAATAACCTTAATTACTCTGCGCATTCGGCGAGCCCTTCAGCCGCTTCAGGAAATGAGCCGGATGGCCAGCCTGATTTCACCTGACGATCTAGGTAAAGCTAGAATACAACTGACTCACGCCCCTAGCGAAGTCAAAGATTTAGCGCAGACCTTCGACATTATGCTGCTGCGCCTTTCAGAATCCTGGGAACAACAGCGCGAGTTCGTCAGTAACGTCTCCCATGAACTACGGACTCCTTTAACGATTGTTTCTGGGTATTTACAAAGCGTTCTTCGACGCAGTACCAACCTCAATGAGTATCAGCAAGAAGCCTTAGAAACCGCTTCTTCTGAAGCGAATAGAACCATTCGCTTGCTCGAAGATCTACTTGAGTTTGCACGCGCAGACAGTGGTCAGCTACACCTTCATGTCGAGCCAGTCGTTCTAAATGCCCTGGTAGCAGAAGTAGCTGATATGACAAAAAAGTTCAGCCATCGGCAAGTCCCGATTGAATCAACTACTGACGTTATTGCCCGAGTCGATCGAGATCGCTTAAAGCAGATCTTGCTCAACCTAATTGACAACGCCATGAAATACTCAAACCCTGATCGGCCAATCAAAATAAAAGTACATTCTTCCGGCGATAAGGCCCTCATTCAGGTATCGGATCAAGGCATTGGCATCCCTTTGTTAGACCAAAGCAGAATCTTTGAGCGATTTTACCGGGTTGACCAGGCTCGCACTCGCACGACTGGGGGCTACGGCCTTGGGCTAGCTGTCGTCAAAACAATGGTCGAAGAAATGGGCGGCAGAATCACTGTCGAATCCAAACTAAGCAAAGGTAGTACCTTTACAATCTATTTGCCTGGGTTAAACACCGCTACAGTTTAATACCAGGCAACAAACGGCCTAACTCAGTTCATCCTTGGAGTGATCCGATGAATAACCCGATCAATGCTCACATTCTGCTGGTCGAAGATGAGGTAAAATTGGCCCGATTCGTCCAGTTAGAACTAGCCAGTGAGGGCTATCGAGTTAGTGTCGCTCATGATGGTATTGCAGGATTAGTTCTAGCCCGGGAATCAACGCCTGATCTAGCAATTCTGGATTGGATGTTGCCAGGATTAACGGGAGTTGAGCTATGCCGTCGGCTGCGAGCAACTGGCAGCAGTCTGCCGGTGATTTTACTAACCGCAAAAGACGAGATTAGTGACCGCGTTACTGGGCTTGATGCAGGAGCAGATGATTATGTGGTTAAGCCATTTAGTATTGAGGAGTTGTTAGCTCGTGTTCGTGCTCACCTACGTCGCGTCCAAGAGCCTAATCTAGAAATATTGCAGATTGAGGATGTTAGCTTAAATCGAGCAACTCGGCAGGTACTGCGAGGGCAGAGAGCGATTGAATTGACAGCTAAAGAATTTGACCTTTTAGAGTATCTGATGAATCATCCTCGTCAGGTGCATACCCGTGAGCTGATTCTCGAACGCGTATGGGGCTATGACTTCCTCGGAGACTCCAACATTATTGAGGTGTATATTCGCTATCTGCGATTGAAGTTAGAAGCAAACGGCGAACCACGCCTAATCCATACAGTGAGAGGCGTAGGCTATATTTTGCGCGATTAGGAATATGTTAAGCAGGATTAGCTACGAGCTGCTCTCGATTCGAGTGAACCAGGTGCATTCTCTTGGGGTGGGAGAAATACTGGTGTAGCTTCAAACTGCTGAAAGCTAGTGAGCTGAGTAGTTGCCTGCGCGCGCAACTAGCCGGGTTGCCCATCCCCTTACTTCTGGCCGAGGGCAGAGCAAAACAAAGCCCCTAGCGATCGCCAAAGGCAGATGTAAAATTCCATTTACGCCAAATAGCTTACCCCTGCTACCGCCCCCGCCGGCGAGGGCACCATGGGTAGGCAGCGGGCAGGAGTCCTAAATCGTAGATGCACCCTAAGAACAAACCCCCACCGGCACCGCTGGCCTGTGGGGTTTTTTGTTTGGTCTCTGCAAGATCGCACTACAGCAGACTCAATTGCTGCATCCTGGGCAGGCCCACTTCATCGGGTATCGCTGGCCTCAACTCGGTCAGGTAGCCTTTCCAATCGGCCCCTGCGTCTGCGTCGACGTGACCGTATTTGTAGCCAACCTTGCTCACCATTCCAGTGCGGCTATCGGGCAGGACAACGCGATCACCGTAGGCAAAGCCGTGGGGGTTGAACTGGTGCAATTCGAGTGGGGTATAAGGGCATTGCCAGGTCATTTCTGCTACTCCTAAATAGCGGTGTAGGGTAGTCGGTGCTGCTGTCTTGTGGCCGTCTTGTAGGCGTCTTGCGGCTGTCTTGTGGGTTATTTCGCAAGACAGTCACAAGACAGCCCACAAGACGGCGAGACACCCACAAGACAAGGGCTCCAGGCTTTTTGTCTCGTGGGCAAGACACTCACGAGACAGCGTAGCGGGGCGGATTCTCAGGGAGGCGCTCGATAAAGCCCTCGTGCGCCATCCTCTCTAATTTTTGCTCCAGTGCTTTGGTGTCTACCCCGTCCTTTAGTGCCCGGTGCTTTTGCCTGATTTGGGATGCCAGCAGAGGCTCATTAGCCTTAATCAAAACCTCCCTAATAATGGCCACCTCATCATTTGAGCTATCGGCAGAGTAGGCGGATTCTAGCCCCTGATTGTTGGCCGGTTGCTCTAGCTCTAGGGTGGGCACTTCTACGGCGATCGGGGTGTTTTTCTGGCCTGGGTAATAGACGTTTGCCTTACCCGATGGCATGGCCTTACCCCCAGGGCCAACGATCGCAGATAGCTCGATTTCGAGTAAGGTTTGGTCGCGTTGTTCAGCGACACCGGCCTTACCCCCCAGAGAAGTTAGGGTGCGACCATGGGCAACGTAGACGGCAAACATATTCACCTTCCGCAAGTCAGACATAGAGCTGCCAAAAAACTGGCCAGCGTGGGAGCAGTGCTGGGCCCAGTTGGTAAATTCCTCCGTCAGCAGGGTATAGGGTTTGGGGTTGAAGTTGGGCTTAGTGCTCAAGACCTGGTAGCGGCTTTTCACCAGGTCAGCAAACGCCACCAGGCGAGCGTCGCAGGCGGCATAGTCCATCCCAGCGCCATAGAGCGGCAACCCCTCCCAGGCCCCGTAGGCGGCATGGGGATCTAGGATCTCGCAGTGGTGGCCAGCGGCGATCCGCTGCTGAATCAGCCAATGGGCCAGGGTGCTTTTGCCGCTACCTTGGGGGCCGTAGATGAGAATCGTGGGATAGGCCAGGCAATCTTGCAGGATGCCGGTTGCCGTGGGGGCGATCGCTACCTCGTCCTCATCCCACTGCTGGGAGCCGCTAGGGGTTGCCGCTACAGGTAGGGCATTTAGGCGGGTGCTGGGGCCGATGGGGGCGGCTGGGGACAGTTGTGGCGGGGCAGCAGGCGCATTCTTGCCCAGCAACCCTAGCGACTTGGCCAAGTTTTCGGCATCGTCTGAGAGGCGCAGTTCTCGCGCGATCGCCTGGGTTAGCTCTGCCTGCACCTGGTCGGCTCCGACATCGGCTTGGTACTGTCGGAGGTGCTTTTTATCCAGTAGGTGGGCAACCAGGCCATCGCTGACAGCTTCGATTTGGTCGCTGTTGCGCTCGTTAGCATCCCAGGCCAGGTAGATGCCATAGGCCAGAGCAGCTAGGCCCGTCAGTGGATTCAGCAGGCTCCCCAGGATGAGCCCACCGGCTAGGCCACCGCCGATATAGAGTTTGGGGTTGTGCATCCCTTCGGCGGCATCCTCGGCGGTGTCAATCCAAAGGGGTTGTGTGGTCGCTAAGTTACTCATGGTTTCACCTAAAGAGATGGGGGCACCGTTGCCCCCGTTTACAGTGTTATCTGGCCGTTCTAGCCGTGGGCTCGCTTCATGTAGTGCCATTGCAGACCCAGGAACAAGATGAGTCGCACCATGAGTTCAAAGCAGAACAGCATGGTGACGATCAGCCCCACACTGCCCCAGTTGATCAGCCCCCACTGGCCGGTAAAGATGACAAACACCAGCTGCCCAAAACCGCCCTCGACGGGGGGGAAGACGGTTAGGCAGAGGAAGGTATCGACGAGGTAGGCGACGAGGCTGGCCCGGTTGGCGCTGCGGATGCTGAGCAGGGGAAAGCGGTTGTACCATTCTTTGAGGCGCACGAGGGCGGGATCGTCGCCCTCATTCACCTGGAGTTGATCGGCGGAATCAGCTTCAAGGGCAATCAAGCGCATCAGCTTGCGGTCGTGCTTCAGCAGAATCGGGTAAGTTTCTGCCGTCTGGATGAAGGCCCACAACACGACCCCAACGGGGATGGCGATCAGGGCCAGGGCACGATTGCCAAAGAAGCCCACCATGCCTTGCAAGTCGAAAATGTTGACCAGTGCGAGGCTTACCGCTTTGCAGTAGGGCAGCATGTTGGCAGCAGCCACGATGCAGGCGACGCAGATGGCCAGCCAGTAGAGAAGCTGTCGAGCGGTCTTGGCTCCTGAGTTGGGGCCACGTTTTGAGGATTTGGTCTTTGAGTCTTGGGAACCGGCTGACCAGTTTTTTCCGTAATAGGTAGTCATGGGTTGAGCCTCTAAAAGTTTGCTGGGTCTATGTTCGAGGGGAGGTAGTAGGCGGCTCCTCGGTACTGTTTCATGCGGGCATCAACGATCGCCTTATCTCCGGTAAAGGCCATCTTTTGAGTGACACCTGGGGTGCTGGGGTCGTTGTCATCGTCGGTAATCGCCCCGGTGTTGCCGTGGGCATCGCAGACAATAGAACCCACCGAGATAGGGTGGTTGGAAACGCTGTCGATGACGGGGAGGTTGAGCACGAGGGAGACGTAGTTCTGCTGGTCAGCACTCACCACTGGAATACAGCCGTCTTGATAGCGGGCGATCGCTACCTCGTTTTTTTGCGCCTGGTCTTGCTGGCTTAGGGTCAGCTCGGTCAGGTCATTGCCGATGCGGCTGGCCTCGGCGCGGGCGCTGCTGACTTGTGAGGCGAAGTTGCCCAAGCTACTGACGCTGGGTATTGCGGTGCCAATGATGGCCAGGGCGAATACCCCGTGGATCGGTTTCATAATAGTGGTGTCCGTTTACGTAATGGTTTTCGGGCAATGCCCTCAGCCCTGGTCTGCCAACCATCTGGGGGTTTTTAGTGAGCGATGAAAAGCGCGATCGCCTTGCAGACTGCCAAGATGAGGAGAAACATCGCATAGGCCAGGAATGCAGCCCACATGACGTTGCTGATGGTGTGCAGCAGATTGATGAAACCCAACAGCAAAAAACCGGTGAAGGGGACGATCAGCGCTCCTTGCAGGAGGCTGCCAGGGGACTGACTCCAGACAAGATCTCGGGTATCTCGGATGTGCATCCACAGGTGCTGCGCTCGGTAGCGCCAGCGCTTGGGCAGTGAGTTGATGAATCGATAAACCATTGGGTGGGTTCCGGTGAGGTGAGCTGGGACGATCGCACTGCTAAGCGGGCAGCAGCCTTAGGTCGTGTATCACCTGATCAGCGCTGGGTAGCAGAGCCTCAACGGTCAGCACCTCAAACTGCGGCATCGCTTCCTGCCGTTGCTGCTGAATCGCCCCCAGCTCCTGGTTGATTTGCTGGTGCAAAAACTCGCCGCTCATCAAGGCATCGACCACCAAGGCGGTCTGCTTTGCAGTGGCCTGCTGGGCTGCGATCGCACTGCTGAGTAGCTGCTGCAATTCCTGGTTGTTGCGCTGGTTAGCCACGGCCAGAGCATTGGCCGACTCAACCCGGTAGGCCGATGGTTTAGCCGGAGTCTGTGCACTGGGTTGAGATTCCTTCACGCCGCCGAAGCCCTTGTCGGTGCTGGCTGCGCGGTTCTTGATTTGTTCTGCTGTTTTGACTGCCATTTTTGATAAGCCTCAAGAAAGTACTGGTTGCGTCGTTCAGATCGAGAGCACCGATCGCCGCGCCTGGCTATCTCCCCAGCCCTGCCCCAGAGAACCAAGGCCATGGCCTCAGTCAGGGTGTAGGAGCGAGGTTGCTGTGGGTCAGCCTTGGGCAAGTCCAAAACCTCAGCCATCCACCCCGAAAGAGTAGATTTTGCAGGCGCTTTGCCCAGGTGCTGGGCGATAAAGCGGCGTAGCTCGGTGTAGGTGAATAGCGGTTCGAGTGAACTCATTTGCGGTTCAGGTGAACTCATGCCATAGTTGTAGCACACAATCATCAGATAGCATCAGATATCATAGAAAAGATATTTCGTATGAGAGCTGAGATAAACTGATCGCATCTATTCAATTAATCAGGAGTAAGATCGCGATGGCGCTAGAAGACGACAAAATGAGACGCACAATAACAGTCCCTGACGACTTAGACCGGCTGGTTAGCGACTTGGCCGATAAGTCAGTTCGTCCGATTAGCAGCCAGTATGAATATTTGGTGCGCATGGCCCTAGCCATCCCTGAGATTGCTGAGCAGGTCAAATCTATTAAGGAAGGGAGCGACGGGAAATGACCTACAGCGGCGATCGCCTAGGCCGGATAGAGCAGCTACTGGCTCAAGTGGCCGAATCTAATGCTGCTAGCACTGAGCGCCTAGACCGCATCGAGGCGGGGCTAGAGCGCACCGAGAGAATCACCGAGAGCAATGCTCGCGCCATTGAGGCATGGGGTGAGCGCATCACCGAGGCCGACCAGCGAACTCAGACCCAGCTAGAGGCATCCATCGCCGATACCGTGGCGATGATTGCCGACATGGGCCAGCAACAGCAGGAAGCCACACAGAGGGCAGAGCAGCACAAAGCCGAGGCCGACCAACGATTTGAGGTGTTCCTGGCTGAGGCCAGAGCCGACAGAGCAGAGATGCGCGCGGCGCGTGAGCAGTGGCAGCTAGAGGCCCAGGCCAATGCCACAGAGCACCGGGCATTCACTCAAAACATTCAGGTGCTACTGGCTGAGATTGCCCGCCTGTGGCAGCGGGTGGCCGGATGACCACCGACGATAAAGCCAAACGCGCCCCGGTTGCGATCGGTCAGTTGTCGGTCGATGGTTTCCAGATGCCCGATGGCTCCTACCGAATGAGCCAGACTCAGGCAGCTGAATCTGTTGGGCTATCTGAAAGAAACGCCCGCGAATTTTTGCAGTCGAAAAGCTTCAAAGCTTTGATGGGCGAGGGTTATACGCCCGCGATTTCTGACGTTGAGGTGGAGCCTGACCCCGACCAAACCCGAGGACAAACCCGAATTAGAGGTTTAGAGTTAGAGGCCGTCAGCGCCTATTGGCTCTGGCAGGCTTATAAGGGCAACAAAGCGGCCTTGGCCCTATGCATTGCTCTGATGACTGAAACCCTAGAACGCCGCTTTGACGCTGCTTTTGGTGTGGAACGCAGCGAGAGCGATCGCAACGCGTTGCTGACTCAGCGGCTACAGCAAACCGAGGCAGACCTGACAGCACTAGGGGAAGCTTATGCGCTCCCGGACGTGCTGATAGAAGATAACGAGCGCCTGAGGGCTGAGAATCAAGTGCTGCGCGAACAGGTGCAAGAACTGGGCGGCCAGCCTGGAAAACTGCCAGGATTTCCACCATCTTGATTGATCTTGTAAACTAGCCCCAACCAGGAGGTGATTTTTATGTGAGTCCGTCTGAGCGAACCCTTTAAAAAGCAAAAACGATAGATCCTCCCGCCAAGAAGTAACTATCGCCTTGCTCCACTCCAGAACACGCCATGGGGACGTGACGGGATTCGTTTTTTCAAAATCAAATTCCCCTACAGGATAGCTGATGTAAATCAGCGGCGCAATAGTGCGCCTGTTTTGTCATGCCCAGCAACGCTACAGCCGGGGTAATCCGTAGGTTTCCAAATGTTTTCACGTGTAATCAAACCTTTTTTCACTTCTTCCCAATCGAACCGACCGTATATTAGGCATACGTTGAGTTTGTGCGCCTTTAGGCGACGGCCATCCTCAGCAAAATCTTTTCTAAGTAAACTCGCGCCACTTCACGCAGCGGCTCACCTCCTGGAAGTTGGGGAGGTGGCGCTATGAAAACGGCACACCTCAACGAGTGGCAGCAATCACAGGTTGCGGTCGAGATTATTCAAGCCAACGTCAGCAGCATCGAGGGCCAAGAGGTCATCGAGCGCCTGGCGGGGCACAAACTAGGCGCTATCGGTGGCTGGGGTAGCCAGTATGTTACTGGCGCGGTTGGCAGCATCTTGCAGCGCTACGAGAACTCAGCCCAAGGCGGTTGGTGGGTGTCAGGATTAGACCCCCTGAACAACTGGGCACCGCTAGACTGGGGGCAGTTCAAGGCAGACACCCCAGACCTCGACGGCAAGGGCAAGCCCAAAAAATATACGTCTCCAGAGGGCACCAAACCTAGAGCGCTATACCTCGACACCGGCAACCCCGACTACTGGCCCGACATCATTGCAGACCCAGCCGCCCCAGTGCTTTGGACTGAAGGGGCGAAGAAGTCAGGCTGTGGCCTATCGCTGGGCTTAGCTGCGATCGCCCTGGTGGGCGTTAACGCTGGCTACCGGGTAAAAGATGCGCTGGGCAACCCCTGCAAGCCTGAACTAGTCGACGATGTCAAGGTTATCGCGACCCCAGGGCGGCCCGTTTATCTGGCCTTTGACCAAGATATTAAACCTAAGGCTCGGCGGCGGGTGCTGGGGGCCTTAATGCGGTTTGGCGGGCTACTCGCTGCGGCGGGCTGCATCGTGCGGATCGTTGAATGGTCAGCAGAGCAGGGCAAAGGCTTAGACGATCTGGTTGCCAATCATGGCCCCGATGCCCTGCACCAGGCGATCAACCAGGCGCTCACGCTCGACGAATGGCGGCTAAAGCTGGCTCTCGACAATTGTTTAGGGGGGCTTATCCCCTCAATGCGGATTAACACTCGCAACCTGGACACCCTCGACACCGCCACCATTCCCGACACCGGCATCATTGCCCTGAGGTCTGCCAAGGGCACCGGCAAAACCAACCTGGTTGCAGATTTGGTATCCGGCGGCGGTGAAACCCTTGTGCTGGGGCACCGCATCGTTTTGATGCGCAACCTATGCCGCCGCCTAGGGGTTAACTATCGCGGCGATATTGACCGGCTTAATGGTGAGTTTATCGACGGCGACGGCTATACCCTGCGGGTTGGTGGTTGCGTCGACGGCACCCTGCTGGCTATTGACCCCAGTAAGTTTAAGGGCTGCGATCTGATCCTCGACGAGTTTGTGCAGCTGATGCGGCACCTCCTCACCAGCTCGACGTGCAATAAAGACGGGGCAAGGCCCGTGCTGCTGGCCCGGTTTACTCAGTTGGTGCAAGCGGCGCGGCGGGTCATTGTAGCCGATGCCGACCTAGATAAAACCTTTCTCGACTACATCGCAGCGCTACGGGGCGACGGTGCCCCCGCCTGGCTGCTGGTGAACGATGCCAAGGTCGAACCCTGGCCGGTTACCTTTATCGAATCCCCCGACGCTAGCGCCGCTACGGCTCGGCTAGTGGCGGCTGTGAAGGCAGGAAAACGGGTGCTAGTCGTCACCGATTCTAAGGCGGGTAGTAAGCGCCTAGATTGCCTGATTAGAGAGATTGAGGCGGTGGGGTTGCGGGTGCTCTTGCTCAACAGCGACACCAGCGGGGGTGACGTTGAGAAGGCGATTATTACCAATCCAAACCAGACCATTACCGATTACCCGGTGGTTATCGCGACCCCCTCGATGGCCACCGGCGTATCCATCGAGGTACAGCACTTCGACGAAGTACACGGCCTATTCTGGGGAGCTAGCAGCACCGATGCCGATATGGCCCAGGCGTTGGCCAGGGTGCGGCAACCTGTCCCCCGGATCGTCTGGTGCGCTAAGCACGGGCGCAACTTTTCTAAGATTGGCCGCGATACCAACCCGATGCGGCTGCGCAAACTGCTACAGGATAAAGCCAACGCCACAGCCCAGCTCACGGCGGCCAGCCTGGGGGCGCTGGGGGCAGAGATCACGGGCTACGATTGGCTCAACCCCCACGTTGACCTATGGGCCAAGATTGAAGCCCAGCGCAACCGCTCCATGCTGTCGCTGCGGTCGGCGCTCAAAGTGCGATTAACCCATGAGGGCCACTATCTGACCATCGAGCAGTTAGACGTGGACCTGGCCGCACGTGAGCAAATGGCGGCGGTGCGGCTCCAGATTAAAGAGGCAGAGGCACAGGCGATCGCAGATGCGGCCAACCTTAGCCCCAGCGACGTTAAAGCCCTAGAGAAAGCCGAAACAGTCGACCCCGACGAACGGCTGGCCCTACAGAAATGGCATCTGGCCGACTTCTACGTTATTCCCCTCGACGAGGTCACCGCCGACCTGGTGCTGCTCGACAACGACGGGCGATACCGTGGGCAGCTGCAAGAACTTGAGGCGTTCCTTCACCCCGAGCTGGCCAGCACCATTGATGCCCGCTCTGTTGAGAAGCAGGCTCAGCACAATCTAGGGATCTGCCCGTGGGATATCTCGACGGCAGAGCTACGGCGACAGGTGCGAGGTCTGCTCGGGATCGACCAGTGGATTACCTGCGAGCGCGAATGGAGTGGCGATGACGAGGGGCTGATGGAGTTTGCCGCTAAGGCCCTCGATATGGCTCCCCAGGTAAAAGCAGCACTCAATGTGGCCATCCGGCCCGATATGAGCCCCCAACAGATACTGGGGCAGCTACTCGACCAGATGGGCATTGAAACAGCGTCCCGACAGAGCAGGCAGGATGGCAGGCGGTGCAGGTGGTACCAGGTCGACCAGGCCAGCAAAGCCCAAGCCCTCGGCATCCTGATGAGGCGGGTAGAACGGCGCAAAGCTACCGAAGAGAGGTATTCGCTGCCTGGCACACCCCCCCCTATTAATGTCTATGAGTCAGGGGGGTGTGCCCCCCAAAAGCCCCCTAAAAAGGGCGATCCGTGGGCTGGGGTGCTGGTGCTGTGGGGTGCTTCCCTTGGTTCCTGGGTTGTGCTGGCCACCGACGGTGACATGGCGACCATTCAGCTACAGAACCCAGTCGTTCAGACGGTGCGAACAGTGCCCCTCGGCGATCTCGTAGCGCTGGAGGTGGCCGCATGAGGCCCACATTCTGCCTCAAAAATACCAAGGTTGGCGGGTGCCCTCTACAAAAGCATAGTGGCTTATTTCACGAGTTCACCGTAGTAAGCCTTCATGTGGTCGAATAGCTATCGAGCCCCCAACAGCAACCAGGGCTACCCCTCATAACTTCTATTCGGATTTTCGCCTTGGCGAAATTTCGCCAAGTAGGTTGTCTGAATTTTCACCTTGACGCCATTTCACCCAGGTGTCCAGCAGGCTGCTTACCAATTCGGATTTATCCATCTCCACACCTTGACGGCGTAATAGGGCTAATTCCATCTCTACATCAATATCAGTCTCTTCCTTGACGTAGTAAGTTCTGCCAATCCAGCCAGGATCAGATCGCTTCCCGGTAGCTGGTCGCCCTCGTTTCCTGTTTTTAGTCTGAGGTGATTCTGCTGGTTTCTCTGGCTCTACCTCTTCTCGCTCTGGGGCTGCCTCTGGTGGCTTTTTTGTTCGGGTGTCTATCAGTTTTTTGTAGGCATCAGCCATTGTCTATAGCCTCTAAAATCTCCTTGCCGACTTGCTTATATTCACCCCATGCGATTTTTGCCATGCGGTCTTTGACCTGGTAGACAGGTACGCCCTCAAGGCTGGCTTTCTCGTAGCAGATGAGATTTCTAATGTCTTGGTGGAAAAGGGGGAGACCTTCTAAAGCTTGCCTAGCTAGCCCCGCTGTTTTGACCGGACGTGACCGCACCATTGTTAGCAGTATCTTATATTTGTCGCTGCCTAGGGCCTGTAACAGGTCTACGGTTTGCATCATGGCATCTATATCAAGGGCTGCTGGAGTGGTAGGGAGTACTAGTAGCTCACAGCCATCGGCCAGTGATTCTAATTCAGACTTGTCTGGCCTAGCTGCGGTGTCTATGATGACGTGCTCATAATTCCGGCTATGCCTGGGGGCCGCCATAACATCCACGACCTTGAAGGGCAGTTCACCTCGCTGCCCCCAGCCAGTAGCACTGGAGTTAGGATCGCCATCAACTAACAAAGTAGACCCATACTGCTGAAAGAAGCAGGCTAGGTGAACTGCTGTAGTCGTTTTGCCTACCCCTCCCTTGAACCCGGCCACAGTGACGTACATTCATTTTCTCCAACATATAGAGGAAACTCTAAACTGCCTGTTTGCCATTGTCTATTTTCACCATCACGTATTTTTGGCAATCCGATAATTTGTATTTTCGCCAATTCAAAATTGCGGAATGTCATTTAACCTGGGTAGCGACCAAATACAATCCGGCTATCACCTCCCGGCGCTAGCGTGTCTCGTCGTGCGACACAGTGAGACTGGCTTAACGAAAGAATGCGGGTTTTGACCCTGTCTCAGTGATGAGACACACCCCGATCTAGCCTCAACACCCGGAAACCCCTGCAAACTCGTGAATTCTACTCTACGAAATGTGAATACTGTCTAGTAAAGCAACGCAGGCACACCCCGGATCCGATGAGCACCCACGGCCAGGCCAAGGTATTGACCCACGACGAAATTGCCCGGCTGTTCGCGGCGATGGACTCTCCCCGCGATCGAGCGCTGTTTGGCATCCTGCTCT
>NZ_JACJQN010000003.1 GCF_014696675.1 Phormidium tenue FACHB-1052 | reverse complement strand
GCTTACCTTTCCGTTTACCATTCTTACGGATATGCGTGGCTCCACAGTCTGGACATTGCATCGCAGATTACCCTAATTCATCTCTCAATTATGCAACGCCGAAATTTTAAGTAAACAAATCTGGGGAGTTGCGGTGGCGGCCCACCTGGTAGATCAACAGTAGGGCGATGACCACACCGACTAAACCAGCGGCGATCGCACTCACCATCGCCTGAATCGCAATCATGCTGGAGGGGGTAATTAGCCCGCCGGGCACCGCTGCTGCACCGGGGGTAACCACCGTAGTGCCCTGGGGAATGGTCAGCATTTTGATGCTCAGCAGCGTCACTCGCCAGAGGGCCAGCAGCACGCCGATCGACATCAGCGCCAGGTTGCTCAGCAGCCCCAGCTTGAGGTTGCGCTTCACCGTCGACTTGGCCGGGCGCAGGTCTGGGTCGTCGAGCCGCCGCGCCATGCCGATATAGCGGAAGCACCAGTAGATGCTAAACAGCAAAATCCCCAGCCCCAACACCGCCAGCCACAATCCCCAGGACGATCGCACATCGCGCCACTGGGGGTTGATCACCATGCGGGCAATTACCACCAGTAGCGGCATCACCCCCAACAACGACTGAAGAATCAGCCCGACCCAGCCAAGGGTGCGGCAGTAGCGGGCGATCTGGGTAGGGCTGGGGCTGGCGGGCTGGGCGCGGAGGAAGTCGAACATGGGGGAAGGGAGAGTGGGGAGTGAAGGGGTGGGGGAGTTGAGGCGTGGAGATAGAGTTTTGAATGTTGAGTGTTGAGTTACGAGAATGCATTCAAAACTAAAAATTCAAAATTCGAAATTCAAAACTCTGTCTTTCCCATAGTCGCCGTCGACCATAGGAATTTCATAGGAAGTTTCGAGAAGATAGCGGCTAGCCTGCTCCCTCGGGGTTTAAGTCTTTTTGAGATTTTTAAGGCTCCCCTGGGGATTGGGCAAAAATCTAGCTACTTTCATCAGGCAGGAGCAGCACCGTGAGCGCAGAAGCCAATCGCCTAGCCGAAACCCGTGCCCAAATTGCCCCCTGGCAAAAGTGGGGGCCTTACCTGAGCGAGCGCCAGTGGGGCACCGTGCGCGAAGACTACAGCACCGACGGCAACGCCTGGGATTATTTTCCCCACGACCAGGCGCGATCGCGGGCTTACCGCTGGGGCGAAGATGGCCTCGGCGGCATTACCGACGACCACAACCTGCTGTGCTTTGCTCTGGCGTTGTGGAATGGTCAGGACCCCATTCTCAAAGAGCGGCTGTTTGGCCTGACCAACAGCCAGGGCAACCACGGCGAAGACGTGAAGGAGTACTACTTCTACCTCGACAGCACGCCGACCCATTCCTACATGAAGTACCTCTACAAGTACCCCCAGGCGGCCTATCCCTACGAAGATCTGGTCAACACCAACCGCAGCCGCAACCGCTACGAGCTGGAGTACGAGCTGCTAGATACGGGCATTTTTGACGACGACCGCTACTTCGACGTGTTTGTAGAGTACGCCAAGGCCGACGCCGAAGACGTGCTGATTCAGATCAGCGTGGCCAATCGGGGGCTGGAGGCAGCGCCGCTGCACCTGCTGCCTACCCTATGGTTTCGCAACACCTGGTCGTGGAAGGAAACCGGCGAAAAGTCGGAGCTGAAGGCTTTGGGCAATGGGGTAGTGCAGGCCTGCGTCACCAACCCAGAGCTGACGGACTTGATGCGCGACTACTATTTCTACTGCGACGCCGGGGTGCCGCTGCTGTTTACCGAAAACGAAACTAACAACGAGCGCATCTTTGGCACCCTCAACTCCAGCCCCTACGTCAAAGACGGCATCAATAACTATGTGGTGGACGGCAAAACCGACTTGGTCAACCCCGATGGGGTGGGCACCAAAGTTTCGCCCCACTACCAGCTCACTGTGGGGGCGGGCGAAACGGTGGTGGTGAAGCTGCGGCTGACCAAGAGCAGCCCTGATCAGGTGGGTGACCCCTTTGGGGCCTATTTTGACGACCAGTTTGCGGCGCGGCTGAAAGAGGCCGACGAGTTTTACGCCACAGTGATTCCGCCTGCGATCTTGGCGGATGGCGATCGCGCCAACGTCATGCGCCAGGCTCTGGCCGGCATGATGTGGACCAAGCAGTACTTCTACTACGACCTCGACCTCTGGCTGCGCGAACGCAACGTCACCCCCTGGACGCCCGTGATCGACAAGCGTAATGTGCGCAACAGCGAGTGGTTTCACATGATGAACGACGACATCGTGTCGATGCCCGACAAGTGGGAGTACCCCTGGTACGCGGCGTGGGACCTGGCCTTTCACGTCATCCCCATCAGCCTGATTGACCCCGACTTTGCCAAGTCGCAGCTAATGCTGATGCTGCGCGAAGACTACCTGCACCCCAACGGCCAGATTCCGGCCTACGAGTGGAACTTTGGCGATGTCAACCCGCCCGTCCACGCCTTTGCTACCTGGGAGATCTATGTGCGCGATCGCGAGCGCAACAACGGCCAGGGCGACCTGGAGTTTCTCAAGTACGCCTTTTCGAAGCTGCTGATCAACTTCACCTGGTGGGTCAACCGCAAAGACGAGGGCGGCAACAACCTGTTTGAGGGCGGGTTCCTTGGCCTCGACAACATCGGCGTGTTTGACCGCAGCTCGCCGCTGCCCACCGGGGGCAGGCTGGAGCAGGCCGACGGCACCGCCTGGATGGTGTTCTTTAGCCAGCGGATGTTTCAGATTGCGATCGAGCTGGCCCTCCACGACCACCTCTACGAAGACCTGGCAATCAAGTTCTTTGAGCACACCATGTGGATTGCCGGGGCGATGGATCGCATCGGCACCCACCAGGACGAGCTGTGGGATGAAGAGGACGGCTTTTTCTACGATGTGCTGCGGTTACCGGACGGCAACTCGACCCGGCTGAAGGTGCGATCGCTGGTCGGCCTGCTCTCGCTGATGGCCGTCGCCGTCTTCCCCCGCGAGGCCTTTACCGAGCTGCCTCGGCTGCGGGAGCGGGTCGAGAAGTTCATCGCTCGCCACCCCGAGCTGGTGGGCAATGTGCATCTGCCGATCAAGCAGGGCTACAACCACCGCCTGATGCTGTCGATTCTCAATGAAGACAAGCTGCGCAAGGTGCTCAGCCGCATGCTCGACGAGGGCGAATTTTTGAGTGACTACGGCATTCGCTCTCTGTCGCGCTTCCACCACGACCATCCCTACGTCTTCTACCACGCCGGGCAGGAGTACAAAGTCGGCTACGTGCCCGGCGACTCGACCTCGGGCATGTTTGGCGGCAACTCCAACTGGCGCGGCCCGATCTGGATGCCCGTCAACCTGCTGCTGATTCGGGCGCTCTTGCAGCTCTACAGCTACTACGGCGACGATTTCAAACTGGAGTATCCCACCGGCTCGGGCGACGAAAAGACCCTGTTTGAAATCACCCAGTGCATCAGCGAGCGCCTGGTCAGCATCTTTACCAAAGATGAAAACGGTCGCCGCCCGGTTTACGGCGGGGCCGAGAAGTTTCAGACCGACCCCCACTGGCAGGATCTAATTTTGTTCTACGAATATTTCCACGGCGACGACGGCTCGGGCATTGGGGCCAGCCACCAGACCGGCTGGACGGGCTGCATTGCTCGCATCATTCAGGCCCTGGGCTACT
This sequence comes from Phormidium tenue FACHB-1052, assembly GCF_014696675.1. Classification (GTDB taxonomy): domain Bacteria; phylum Cyanobacteriota; class Cyanobacteriia; order Phormidesmidales; family Phormidesmidaceae; genus Nodosilinea; species Nodosilinea tenuis_A. The sequence continues at coordinate 298,305 of NZ_JACJQN010000003.1, read as the reverse complement.
TTACGCCCGACACCGTGCTTGAGACCATCAGCCCTGGGGAATTGGTCAAATACTCTGTGTAGCTACAGCAGCAATTATTGGACTTAAGGTTCAATTGACTTAATCTTCAACCGACTGGGGCAAACCCTGTGGGAAAATAGGCCCCCTAACCATCGGCAGGTTGGGGGGCCATTGCCCATGGGGGTTAAGTCTTTAGGCCTAATCTTGCGCTGCCTTTCCGTCCAGGGTCGGCAACTTGCGCCCCTGGGGCATGCTTAAGGAAACAGCCGGTGCATCTCTCAATGGTTCCTGTTCCTTTAAATCGTTGCCGTGATGCCAAAGCTATTCGCTCAGTCTATGGGGGTGCTGCGTCGCCGTCGATTTATGCAGCTGGCGGCGGCGGCGGGGGTCACGCGTTTGACCACTTGCCAACCACCGGCTCGACTCCCTGCCGATGGAACAGCGATCGAGTCTAATCAAAATTTTGACTGGCGACGGTTTGCAGGCGCTCAGATCGGCCTGCTGCTAGACGATCACCCCTGGACGACGGGCCTGCTGCCCTACCTGCCCGACTTTGAGGCTCTAACCGGCATCACTCTCCAGCCTCGCACGGTGGCAGAACCGGCCTACTTTGCGGAGATGGAGGCTCTGCTGCGGGCTGACCCCGTGCCAATGGATGTCTTCTTCTTGCCGATGGACTCTACCGCCTACCGCCTGTGGAAAGACGATCTGCTGCTGCCGCTGACACCGTGGCTCAACGACCCTAAGCTAACGGTGGCCAACTACAACCTATTTGACTTTCCCGAGGGGTTTCGGCTGGCGGCTATGTATCCGCCCGACGATAGTAGCCCCCAGCTGTTTGGCATCCCCGCTACCTTTGAAGCGTATATTCTGTTCTACAACAAGCGGCTAGTAAATCAATTTTTGGCGGGTCGAGTGCCCCAAACCATGGCCGAGCTGGTGCAGGCTGCGGCTCAGATCAACGAGAGCGGGCAGGCCATTGGGGCGGTGATGCGTGGGGTTAAATCTGACGTCATTATCGATACGGTGACGGGACTTGTGCTCAATGGCTGGGGAGGGGAGCCAACTCCGCTGCCCTTTAACCTGTGGTTTGACGGTGACTGGCAACAGCCTTCCCTCACCGATCCTCGCGTGGTTGAGGGGCTGACCACCTATGCCCAGCTGATGCAGGCGGGGCCAGCCGATATCAAACAGATGAACTGGCGAGAGGCCACCCAGCTATTTCAGGCAGGAAAAGCGGCGTTTTACATCGATGCCAGCCTGTTTGGGCCTGTCTTTGAGCAGCGTGAAACCTCGGCGATCGCCGGTCAGGTGGGCTACACCGTGCTGCCCCGAGTTCACCAACAGAGCCTGACCGGCCACTGGCTGTGGGGGCTTGGCATTCCCCAGCGCTCTAACCATCCCCAGGCCGCCTGGCTGTTTATTCAATGGGCCACCAGCCCAGAGATGGAAGCCAAAATTGCCGTTGCTACCTGGGGGGCACCCCGGTTTTCGAGCTGGCTGACGCCGTCGGTCTACACTGAGGCGATCAACTTTGACTATGCTCTGGCCGTGCAGACCGCCATGCAGACCTCGCGTCCGACCGCCGTGCTGCACCCCCGCTGGAACCAGGTGGCTTTAGCGATCGCAGCGGCCATTCACGCCATCTACGACGGGGTAGAGCCAGCCCTGGCCGCCGACCAGCTCCAGGCTACCGTCAGGCAGCTAATGGCGGATGAGGGATCGCCATGAGGGGCCGTCTGCGGTGGTTTAAAACCATTCGAGCTCAGCTGATGCTGGGGTTTGGCATCATTTTGCTGCTGCACGGCCTCAGCGCCGCCATTGGCTACGGCAGTTTGCAGCGGCTGCGATCTCGCAGCCAGGCCACCCTCGACAACGCCGCCCAGCTGCGGGAGCGGAGTCTGGAGTTAAAAACCAACTTTTTGCTGGCTCGGCAGGCTGAGGAGGCCTATTTTGACACCTGGCAGGGGGGCGATGTCAGTGCCAAAGCCCAGGGGCATGTGCAAACTAACCATACCTACATGGCCCAGGCCCGCCAAAACCTAGCCGACCTGAGGGAACTAGAAGCGCAGAACCCCGAGCTAGCCGAGGAATTTGCCCTGCTGGATTCGCTGTTTAACAACTACGAAGCGGCCTTTGACACCACCACTCGCCGCATTGCTGAGGACAGTCTCAACCATGAGGTTCACCAGCAGCTCGAAGATTTGCTCGCCGCCCTGCCCGACAGCCAGCGCCCCGAGATCGCCACCCTGCATAGGCTGGTGTGGCAGCTAATGGCCGATCAGCAGACCTACCTGAATACCCAAGATCTGGCCTATCTCGACGCTCTGCAATCGGGGTTAGACCAGCTGAAGGCCACCCTGGAGCAACTGCCAGCGGGGGCGCTAGACCCTGAGGCCCAGGCGCTGATGCAAACCTACAGTCTCTCCCTCAATGCGCTGCTGTTTCTCGATCAGCAGGTGCAGGTCAACCGCATCATTGCGGCCAATATCAACCGGGACATCAACGAGATTATTCAAACCATTAGCGAGCGCTCCTCCACCCGCGCCGCGGCAGCCCGCCTGGAGCTGGCCAACACCGCCAACCAGAGCAGCGCCGCCCTGCTGGCTACGGCCCTGACGGCCCTGGCCCTGGCGATCGGGGCCAGCGTGGTGCTGGGGCGGCGGATTATGACGCCGCTGACGCTGATGGCGATCGCCGCCCAGCGCATTGCCCAGCAAGACCTCAGCCAGCCCTTAAAACTCACCGGCGACAACGAATTTACGGCGGTAGCCCAGGCGTTTAACCACATGGTGAACCAGCTGCGGCAAACCCTAGACACCCTAGAGCAGCGAGTTGAGGGGCGCACCACGGCCCTGGCCACAGCCAATCAGTCGCTGCAAAAGCAAACCTACTCCCTGAAGATCGCCCTGCAAAAGCTACGCCACAGCGAGGCCAACTATCGCCTTTTGGTCGACCATCTCCATGCTGGGGTGATTGTCCATGCTCCCGATACCACCATTGTCATGTGCAATCAGATGGCGGTGCAGCTGCTGGGGCTGCCGATGGAAGACATGGTGGGCCAGCGCACCGACAACCCGCCCTGGGCAATTGTGGATGAAACCGGCCTGGCGCTGGCGCCCGAGCACTATCCGGTGACGCAGGTGCTCGCCAGCCAGCGGCCCCTGCAAAACCGCGTGCTGGGCATTTGCTCCACCCAGGCTCAAGACTGCACCTGGGTGTTGGTCAACGCGTTTCCCACCTTTGATGAGGCCCAGCGGCTAACCCAGGTGGTGGTCACCTTTATCGACATCAGCGATCGCAAACTAGCCGAAGAAGAACTGCGCCACCAGGCCCTGCACGACGCCCTCACCGGCCTGCCCAACCGCGCCCTGTTCACCGAGCGGTTAGAGCAGGTGATGCAGCGGTTCAAACGCCACCCCGATCAGCTGTTTGCGGTGTTGTTCATCGACTTAGACCGCTTTAAGGTGATCAACGACAGCCTCGGCCACCTGGTGGGCGACGAGCTGCTGGTGCAAATTGCCCACATTCTGCAACGCCACGTCAGGGTCAGCGACACAGTGGCCCGGCTGGGGGGCGACGAGTTTGTGATTTTGCTAGAGCAAATCACCAGTTTGAACGAAGCCATCCATGTGGTAGAGCGCATTCAGGCCGATATCAAAGCGCCATTTCAGCTGATGGGCCGCACCGTGTTTACCTCCGCCAGCCTGGGCATTGCCCTGGCCAGCCCCGACTACGAGCGGGGCGAAGACATGCTGCGCGACGCCGACAACGCCATGTATCGGGCCAAGGGTGGGGGGCAGGCGTCGGGCTACGAAATTTTTAACCCGGCCATGCACGCCAGCGCGATCGCCCTATTTGAGCTAGAAACCCAGCTGCGCCAGGCCCTAGAGCATCAAGACTTCGTGCTCTACTACCAGCCCATCGTCAGCCTGCGCGATCGGCAGCTGCTGGGGTTTGAGGCGCTGGTGCGGTGGGTGCATCCCCAGCGCGGGCTGATTTCCCCCGGCGAATTTATTCCCCTGGCGGAGGAAACGGGGCTGATTATTCCCCTCAGCAAGTGGATTTTTGAGACGGCCTGCCGACAGATGGCCGACTGGTGTGACCGGTTCCCGCTGGTCAGGGGGCTGAAGATGAATGTGAACGTGGCGGCGGCGCAGTTTGAGCGGCCCGAATTTTTTGAGCAGATCAAAGCTGTTTTGGCTCGCACCGCGCTGCCGGCCACCAACTTTGGTCTAGAGGTGACCGAGAGCCTGCTGCTGCTGAATGTGAAGGGCGTGCTGTCAACCCTCTCGAATCTGCAAGAGCAGGGAGTTGACATCAAAATTGATGACTTTGGCACCGGCTACTCTTCCCTCAGCTATCTCAAGCGCTTTCCGATCAACACCCTCAAGATCGACCAGTCGTTTGTCGAAAACATTGACGTTGACCACGACGATGTCAGCATCGTCAAAGCCATCATTCAAATTGCCAAGTCGTTGGGCATGACGGTGATTGCCGAAGGGGTCGAAACCGAGTTTCAAACTCGCCGCCTAGAGCAGTTGGGCTGCGACGCCATTCAGGGCTACTGGATTGCGCCGCCGCTGCCCCCCGACCAGGTGGAAGCGTTTATTCAGCAGCCCCGCCATCGACCGGCCTAAACGGTTTCCATTACCGAGGTGGGGGATTGTGGTCAGTCGGCTAGCGGAGTATGGTGGGGGCAAGATAACACCCTCCTTTAGATATATTTTTTGTGATGCCCCCTGGTAATGAAAATACTGCTGCTAGAGGATGACCCATCCACCAGTGAGTTTTTAGCCGATACCCTAACCAGCCATCGCTACGCCGTCGATGCGGTCGCCGATGGGGCCACCGGCCTCGATCTGGCCAGCCGCTGGCCCTACGACCTGTTGATTGTCGACTGGCTGCTGCCGACTTTAGACGGGCCAGAGGTCTGCCGCCGCCTGCGCGCCCAGGGCAACCGCACCCCTATTCTTATGCTCACGGTCAAGGCCACCAGCGCTGACATTGTCGCCGGGCTAGACGCTGGGGCCGACGACTACCTGGCTAAAACCGGCGATGCGCCCCAGCTGCTGGCGCGGGTGCGGGCCTTGCTGCGACGCAGCAGCGTCACGGCCCCGGTGCTGAGCTGGGGCGAGCTGCGTCTCGACCCGGCCCTCACCCAGGTGACCTACCGCCAACAGCCGATTGCCTGCCGCCCCAAAGAATATGAACTGCTGGAGCTGTTTTTGCGCCAGCCCCAGCGGATGCTGACCCGCAGCGCCATCATCGACCACCTGTGGCCCATGGCCGACACCCCGGTCGAAGGCTCGGTCACCAACCTGATCAAAGATCTGCGCCAGCGGCTCAAGGCAGCGGGCCTGGTCACCAGCCCCATTGAGACGGTCTATGGGCTGGGCTATCGGCTCAAGGCGGTGCCCGCCGACGAGTCTGAACCGGCCCCCGCGACGAGTTCACCCCGGCTAGATCGGGTGATGCAGCAGGCAACCCAGCGGTTTCGAGCCTCCCTGGAGCAGCGGCTGGGGGTGTTAGATCGGGCCATGCAGGCGCTAGAATCAGACACCTTTAGCCCTGAGCTGCGGCAGCTAGCCACCACCGAAGCCCACCGGCTGGCAGGGGGGCTGGGGCTGTTTGGCTATGCCCAGGCTTCAGAGATGGCGGAGGTGATCGAGCGGCTGCTGCGCTCTGCCCCCCACCCCAAACTGCGGCCCCAGCTATCCCACCGATTAGAGCTGCTGAAGCGATCGCTGATGATTCCGGCGGGTGAAGAAGACGCCCTTGCTAACTGTGACCAAGCTAACTGTGACCAAGCTAACTGTGACCAAAGGGCTGTGCCTTAGCCCTGCCGTGCTCTATCGTTGCGCCTATGGGTCTGCCCCGCCTCAGCCTATCGCCCCCGCTACCACTGCACTGGGTGCTCACGGTGCCGCTGGTGCTGTTTGCCCTGCTGGCGATGGTGGTGGCGGGCGACTCAGCCCAGTGGCAAGCCGATCGTGCCAATCAGACTGTACTGCTGCTGCTGGTTACCCTGGGGGGGGCGATCGCCCTGGGGCTGCTGCTCACCCAGGCGCTCCTGGCCCGCCTGCGGCTGTTTGCTCGGGTCAGCAGCGAGCTGGCGGCGGGCAATTTGGCCCAGCGGTTGCCCACCAACAGCCGCATCAGCGAGTTTAACCACCTGGCCCGCTCCTTTAACCAGATGGCCGAACAGCTCCAGCAATCGTTTCAGCGTTTGCAGAGCACCCTGGCCGAGTCAGAAACCAAGTTCATCACCATCTTTCGCACCAGCCCCGACCCCATGGCGATCGCCACGCGGGCCGAGGGCCGCCTGCTGGATGTCAACCACAGCCTGCTGGAGTTTTTTGGCTACGATCGCGACGAGATGGTGGGGCGCACGGCCATCGAACTCAACCTGTGGGCCGATCTGAGCCAGCGCCGCGTCTACCGTACCCTGCTAGAGCAGCAGGGTCGGGTGCGCAATCTAGAAATTCAGATTTTAACTAAGGGGGGCGAGGTTAAAACCGTGCTGCTCTCCGCCGAGGCCCAGACCCTGGATGGCCAGGACTGTCTGATCGTCACCCACCGCGACATCACCGATCGCCACCGGGCCGAGGCCGCCCTGCGCCGCAGTCAGCAGCAGCTCGCCCTGGCCCAGCGGGTGGCCCAGGTGGGCTACTGGGAATTTGACGTCGCCAGCCAGGGGATTTCCTGGTCGGAGATGACCTTTCGCAACTGGGGGCTGGAGCCAGCCTCGGCCCCGCCCACCTACGATGAGCTGCTGCAAAAGCTGCCGCCCGACGATCGCGATCGCCTCACCCAGCGCATCGCCACCGCTATTGCCGAGGGGCTGCCCTACCAGGTTGACCTGCGCCCCATTCACCCCGACGGCTCAGTTCACTACCTCGATGCCCGAGGCGAGCCGATCTTTGATGACCAGGGGCGGGTGGTCAAGCTGATGGGCGTCTCGATGGATATCACCGATCGCAAACAGGTGGAGCTGGCCCTGCAGGAGAGCGAAACCCGCTTTCGGCAGCTAGCTGAGGCTGTACAGGAGGGCTTTTTTGTCTACGACACCGAGACGGCCCACTACGCCTACGTCAATTCGGCCTACTGGAAAATTCGAGGAATCGACCCGGTGACGGCCCCCGGCCCCGATAGCGAATCCCAATGGATTGACGGCATTCACCCCGACGATCGCGATCGCATCGTCGCCGCCCTCGGGCGAGAGCGTCAGGGCGAAAACTTCGACCAGGAATATCGCTACATCACCCCTGGGGGCGAGCTGCGCTGGCTGCGCTCCAAGGCGTTTCCGCTGTTTAACGAGGCGGGCCAGGTGGTGCGGGTGGTCGGCACCGTCGAAAACACCACCGAGAGCAAACGCACCGAAGAAGCCCTGCGCCAGAGCGAAGCCCGGTTTCGCAGTGCCTTTGACGACGCCCCCCACGGCATTTCGCTGGTGTCAACCACCGGGCAGTTTGTGCTGGTCAATGCCTACTACTGCACCCTGCTGGGCTACACCGAGGCCGAGCTGCTGACCCTCACCTTCAAAGACATCACCCACCCCGCCGACTGGGCAACTGACTGGGAGGGGTTTCAGCGCATGATGAAAGGCGAAGCACGCACCTACGAGATCGAAAAGCGCTACCTCACCAAGCAGGGGGAGGTGATTCCAGTGGTGATCAATGCGGCCCCGATCTACGACGGGGCGGGCAACCCTATCTACTCCGTCGGCCATGTGCAGGATATTCGTGAACGCCTGGCCATCGATCGCATGAAAGATGAGTTTATCTCCGTAGTCAGCCACGAGCTGCGCACCCCGATCACCGCCATCCAGGGAGCCCTGGCGCTGCTGGGGGCCGGAGTCTACGCCGATCGCCCCGAAAAGGCCCGCCGCATGCTCGACATTGCCATCAACAACAGCGATCGCCTAGTGCGCCTGGTGGACGACATTCTCAGCTTTGAGCGGCTCGAATCGGGCAACGTGCAGCTCGAAAAAGAAACCTGCCAGGTCGCCACCCTGATGTACCAGGCGATCGACAGCGTGCAGCCCCTGGCCGATCGCTCCGGCATCACCATCGCCCTCGTGCCGCTCCATCTCACCCTGTGGGCCGCCCCCGATGCGATCATTCAGGTGCTCACGAACCTGCTCAGCAACGCCATTAAGTTTTCGCGCCACGGGGAGACGGTGTGGGTGAAATCGGAAGTGGTGGGGGGTGGGGAGGTCGGACAGGTGGAGGAGGTGGGGCAAATTACCGCCACACTTCGAGAAGGGCAAAGCCCTAGACCCCCCAACCCCTCACCCCTCACCCCCTTACCCCCCACCCCCCACCTCCTCCTCACCGTCCGCGACCAGGGACGCGGCATTCCTGCCGAAAAGCTGGAGGTGATTTTTGATCAATTTCAGCAGGTCGATGCCTCGGACTCGCGGCAGCGCGGCGGCACGGGGCTAGGCCTGGCGATCTGCAAACGGATTGTGCAGCAGCACCAGGGGCGCATCTGGGCTGAGAGCCATCTGGGGCAGGGCAGCACCTTTTTAGTGCAGCTGCCGCTGAGGTCGGCGACTAACCATGGCTAAGCGGGTGCTGCTGATCGACGATGAAGCCGACATTCGCGCCATCGTGCAGGCGGCCTTAGAAGAACTGGCGGGCTGGGAAACTCTCGGGGCGACCTCTGGGGTTGAAGGGCTGCACCTGGCCCAAGAATCTCCCATTGACGCCATTTTGCTTGATATTTCTATGCCCGACATGGATGGCTTTGAGATCTACGATAGGCTGCGCCGCCACCCCGCCACCGAGGCGATTCCAGTAATTGTGCTCACCTCTAAGGTGCTGGCGCGCGATCGCGCCCGCTTCACCGCCCTCCAGGTGACAGGCCTGATCACCAAACCCTTTAACCCCCTCACCCTGCCCCAGCAAATTGCCCACCTGCTCAACTGGAGCCTGTAGTATTCGCCACCAGCGGTATCGACCGGTTACAACTGGTACATACCTTTGCCAAGGGTCTGCCCTATGTCATCGCCATCCCAGGCTGGCTGCCCCATCACCGATCTCGTTAGCCAGCTCATTCAGGCACGCATCATTACCCAAGCACAGTACCAGGAGCTAACTACCCTGGTTCTCGCCGACGGCACTATTGATGAGAGCGAGCGCAAGCAAGTCAACCGCCTGTTTGACGCGATTCAGCTAGGGCGGGTGAAGATTTTGGACTAGGGGATAGGGTGATGGGGTAAGGGGATGGTGGAGTAAGGGGGGCAAAGTTTGTCCAAAGGACTTAGGGATGACTCGATCTAACTCACCTACTCCCTCACTCTCCCACTCCGTCACCCTCCCACTCCCCTACTCCGTCACCCTCCCCGTCAGCGGCGAACTAGCACTCGCTACCCCCTGCACCGGAATCCGCCCGGCGCGGTAGGCGAGGCGACCGGCCAGGGTGGCGAGGCCCATGGCGAGGCCCATGGCGATCGGGTTGGCGGCTTTAGCGATCGCGGTGTTGATCAGCAGCGCATCGGCCCCCATTTCCATCGCTTCGGCGGCTTCGCTGGGGGTGCCAATCCCGGCATCCACCACCACGGGCACCTTGGCCGTTTCGATGATGATTTGAATGTTGGCGGCGTTGCGAATGCCCTGGCCCGAGCCAATCGGCGACCCCAGGGGCATAACGGTGGCGCAGCCTACCTCTTCTAAGCGCTTGGCCAGCAGCGGGTCGGCATTGATGTAGGGCAGCACCGCAAAGCCTTCTTTCACCAATTGTTCAGCAGCCTCCAGGGTGCCGATGGGGTCGGGCAGCAGGTACTTAGCGTCGGGGATGACTTCGAGCTTGACGAAGTTGTTGTCTTCCTGGCCCAGCAGTTTAGCCATTTCGCGGCCCAGGCGAGCCACGCGGATGGCTTCCTCAGCGGTTTTGCAGCCAGCGGTATTGGGCAACATCCAAATCTTTGACCAGTCAAGGGCTTCGGCTAACCCCTGGTGTCCGGGGGCATTGGTCTGCACCCGTCGCACTGCCACGGTGACAATTTCGCAGCCGCTGGCGGCAATGCTCTGGCGCATCACCCCAAAGTCGTCGTACTTGCCGGTGCCGGTCATCAGCCGCGACGAAAAGGTGCGCCCGGCGATGGTTAGAGGGGTGTCAGTCGGGTCGTTTTCTAAGGACATGGCCCCCAGGGTAGCGGGGGTCGCCGGGGCAGCATTGGTAAAGGTCATAGCCTGAGGGGTAGGAGAAACAACGGGAAGGTGGGGAGGTGTGGGCGAGGCGGTGTGGAAGCGCTGCCAGGAGAACGCAGCTAAGCGCGGGTCGGGCTGGCCCAGTACCGCCTGGGCTACTAGCTGAGCGGTGATGGGGGTGAGCAAAATACCGTTGCGGTAGTGGCCAGTGGCCAGGGTGAGGTTGGCGGCGGGGCCAGGGCCGAGGATGGGCCACTCGTCGGGGGTGGCAGGACGGTACCCCCACCAGGTTTCTTCAAGGGTGAAGTCGGCCAGCAGGGGCAGCAGGGCGATCGCATTGCCCACTAGCTGATGCACGCCGCCCGCCGTATTGTGGGGCGCAAACCCGACATCCTGACTGGTGGCCCCCAGCACAATGCGACCATCCCGGCGGGGCACGATGTAGATATCTTCGCCAAACAGAACCCGCTGCAAGGGTTGAGGGGTGCCATAGCCGAGGGGCACCCGCAGGCTGGCCATTTCGCCCTTTCGAGGAAATACTGGCAGGGGCAATAGCTCATGGGCCCAGGCCCCGGTGGCCAGCACCACCTGGTCGGCGCTAAAGTCACCCGCATGGGCGGTGCAAACCTGCTCAACGCGCCCCTGGTACTGGCGCAGGGCGATCGCCCCAGTGCCCTCGTGCAGGGTCACCCCCAGGTCGATTACCGCCGATCGCAACGCCTGCACCAATAGACGGTTGTCCACCTGGCCTTCGTCGGGGTGCCAAAACGCCCCCTGCACATTGTGGCTAAGGCCGGGCTGATAGTAGGCCAGAGTCGCCGCATCTAGCCAGTTCTGGGAGGAAGACGCGGGTACAGTGCGGCGCGGGGCCAAAATGCCGCAGGGCCAGTAGCCCACCGACTGCCCGGTAAGCGCTTCCAATTTGTTCACCCAGCTAGGATACAGGGCCAGGCTGGCGAGGGCGAGATCGAGCATTGGCCCTGGCGGCAACCCTTCTGCCTGGGGGGCCAGCATGCCTGCGGCGGCGTGGCTGGCCGCCTGCTGAAAGTCGCGGCTGAGCACGGTAACGCTGGCCCCCTGCTGCCGCAGCTCTAGGGCGATCGCCAAGCCAATAACCCCGCCGCCCACTACCAGGACGTCGCTTCCCTGATTTGCCATGCCGTTTAACTCAAGTGCTCAGCCTTATTTTAGGCCACTGGAGGGCGCGCCGCCGCGTCTCTGCCGCAGGAGAATGGGCTTACCACAGGGCTGGAATCGAGTCTAGGTCGGGGTCGGGGGCCGGACGCTGTACCGCATCGGACTGCACTAGGCTCGGCTGAATGGGCGCAATGTCGCCACTTGTCGGATAGGTAGTTGCCGCTCCGGTGCGGGGAATCACGTTACCGGGAGCAGGGTTGACGCCGTTGGCTCCCGTTGTTCCCGTGTTGGTGCCCACCGTCCCTGTGTTGGCTGGCGAGATGGTGGCACGATTGCTGCCCTGGTCGGTAAACGAGCTGTTGCCCGTAGCCGCAGTGCCGTTGGTGCCCACCTCGCTCTGGCGTTGTGCCAAGCGACCGGCCTGTTCGATGGGCAGCGAGCCCAGGCCATCGGCATTTTGAGCGGTTGTGTCTTGCTGGCTAGCGAGGCCCCCTTCTGGGTTGCGATCGCCTGTGAGTCGGTTGAGCCCGCCCGTCAGCATCATCACTAGAGCCGCCAAAATGCCGCCAATAATAAAGCGATTCATAGCCTTCCTCACCCATACCTACGTTCTATGATTGCGCAGATCGCCCCTATTGGCGCAGGAGGCGCAGCTTCTCGCCTGGCTTTGCCTTTTTAATATTACGCCGGTTGAAGAATTACGACCTCAATCCTGAGGTCATCAAAATCGTCTAGGGAGTCTTGATCTTCAAAGGCCACCTCGTAGCGGTTGCCGTTGGTGTACCGGGTGCGCTTGACTTTGACCCCAAAGCCATCGCGCCAAGGGCTTCTGGCCGTCAGACGATTGTCGCCGTCGAAATAGTAGGTAAACACGTCGGCCTCGGGGGCAAAGCGATACCAGCGGGTAGGGTCGTTATCGGTAATGTCTGCCTTTAACTCTGACTCGGGGGGAAGCTGGTTGATTGGGCGAGGGCCTGCATTTTCTTGATAGACCCGCAGCCGCTGCCGAAATAGAGCATTACCACCATAGACCCGATACCACACCTGGTGAGGAGTCATCGTATTGGTGGTGTAAACCGAGTAGGCGGTAGCGTTGGGCATGCTCAGCATCTCGTACTGCCGCACGACGCTACCGAGGGGTGGGGGGGAGCCAGCGCTTTGCTGTGCCGGGGCTCGTAACCCCAAAGGCCAGACCAACAGCACGGTCACTGCGATCGCTAAAAACAAACTATTGACTATGCTGCGCCGTCTCATGCTCTTAGCTACCCGAAGGAATTTGCCCAAAGAATACCCCAGATGGTTAGGCCGAGAACACTGACTGGCCAGCTTGAGCTGGTCAGTGTTGCTAGAGAGTGGACAGTCATTCCACAAGATTTTTCTGGTGACGAGAGTAATCGATCAGCAGGTGCGTTACCGTTTTGTGGGTCTTAAATGTTTCGGAGGGCCTCTTGCAGCGCCTGGAGGTCAGCCCCGCAGATGACGGGCAGGTAGCGGGTAATTTTTTCAATCTCCCAATGCCACCACTGAATGTCTAGCAGAGCCTCAATGGTGGCTTCGTCGAAGCGGTAGCGAATCACTTGGGCGGGGTTGCCGCCGACCACGGCGTAGGGGGGCACGGCCTTAGTCACCACCGACTGGGCGGCGACAATCGCCCCGTCGCCCACCTGCACACCGGGCATGAAAGTCGCGCCGTAGCCGATCCACACGTCGTGGCCAATCACGGTGTCGCCCTTGTTCGGCCATTCACTGGGCATGACCGACTCCCAGCCCTGACCAAACACGGGAAAAGGGTAATTGGTAAACCAGTCGGTGCGGTGGTTGCCGCCGTTCATGATGAATTTGACGTCGGAGGCGATGGAGCAGAACTTGCCGATGATCAGCTTGTCGCCGATGAAGTCGAAGTGGTAGAGCACGTTGCGCTCGAAGTTCTCAGGATTCTCAAAATCGTCGTAGTAGGTGTAGTCGCCGACGAGGATGTTGGGGTTAGTGACTAGGGTGTTGAGAAAGGCCGTGCGGGTGACGCCGGGAATGGGGTGGCGGGTGGTGGGGCTGGGGCCGTGCATGGGAGGGTAAGGGAGATGGGGAAGATGAGGGGGGTGGGGGAGATGGGGAGGTTATTTCCCACCCAAAAATAGGCCGCTTTCGGAGCAGACTCCGGCGAGGGGCTTGTCCCAGACATCTTTGGGTAGGGTGGGCAGGCGGGCGTATTCAAACACAATGCCCACGGTGGGAATGCTCTGCCAGGGGGGCTGGCTGAGCAGGCGATCGTAGTAGCCGCCGCCGTAGCCGAGGCGGTAGCCGCGCACGTCGCAGGCGACAGCGGGCACAAGAACAAGATCCACCAGGGAGAGATCGACCTGGGGCGACTTGGGGTGGGGTTCAATAATGCCGTAGGAGCCTTTACGCAGGGGCCAGCGGCTGTTGGCCGACCAGTAGTGCCAGGTCAGCTGGTTTTTATCGACGCAGCGGGGCAGCCCCCAGTGGGGGTGGTGCGCCGTCAGGGGGCTGAGGTCGGGCTCTTGGCGAAAGCTGGTGTAGGCCAGGATAATGCGACACTGGCGAAAGTAGCTCCAGTTGAGCAGGTGGGCGCAGATGCGATCGCTCTTTTGCTTCCACAGCTGGGGGGGAATGCTCTGGCGGGCGCTGATGAGGCGACGGCGCAGATCGGATTTGGCCTGATGGTTGAGATCGGAAACAGAAGGTTGGGTCACGGGGGGCAGAAAACGGTCAAGGGATAGCCAACAGCGGCGCTAGAAATAAATCAGCAGGTTCAGCCCTGGGATGGTGCGCGAGAGCGTCCACAGGAGCAGCGCTGTGTAGAGCAGACCCAACCCCCATTGATACCACACCAAAGCGGTAATCAGCCCCGGCACATGCTCGTCTCGTAATCGAATGTCATTAAAGCCAAACTTTAGCCAGTTATTGAGACTAAAGTCTAAATAATTCAGCCAGTTCCAGCGGCGATCGAGCAGCAGGTAGGTGTAGCGATCGCGAAAAAATGGAAACTTTGGAATCACCGGCAGGCGGGCGATCAAGAGCCTGAGCTGGCGCAGGCTGCCGTCTTCGACGAAGTAACTCTCTGCCATTAGGTCGTGGTAGCGGCCCTGTTTGATCAATAGACCAATCAGCACGGCGGGCACCGGCACCAGCAGCATAAACAAAAAGCCCAGGGTGAGCAGCGGATAGTCGGCGGAGCGCAGGAGGGCATTGAGCCCCAGCCCCAGCAGCAGGCTACAGCCCCCACCTAGCCACAGTCCCTCTTCTAGGGGCGGCAAAATCGGGGGAGATCGGCGGCGACGGTAGCGATCGACCAGCCAAAACATCAGCGCAAAGGTGGGAATGGCCACCAAACCCAGGCCAAAGGTGAGGCCAAAGCTGGTGCCGTAGCGGCTCAGCACTACCAGCCCTCCCAGCCACAGCCACTGCAAGGCCAGGGTAAATCGGCGGGCAATGGGGAAGGTGTCGCGGGCGAAGATGCGATCGCGCACCTTCAGATACGCTGCCAGGTCAACCCCCGGCACACTCAGCACCCCCTCAGTGCCGATGAAGGTCCGGGTTTGGCGCTGCTCAACAACGGCGGCGGCCTGGGCCTCGGTAAAGCCCGCCCGCACCAGGGCCGCCACCGAAGCGGTGTTGACGTTGGTGCCCAGCAGCCGCTGCTGCCAGCTTTTTAGCCGCAGGCGCTCGGCGGTGTAGGCAATCGAGTTGGCGTCGCTAATCTGCTCCTGATTGCGAAAGTTGCGCTCCAGGTTGCGCAGCAGGGTCTCATTGCCCGCCAGCTGCGGCACCGAAAACACCCGACCAATCTTGCCGGGGGTGCCCAAAATCTGGGTCTGCTCCAGGCTAAACTCCAGGCCCGCCACGTTCAGGTAAGCCCCTGGCAGAAATATCGCATCTCCCAGATCGACCTCGCTGCCGACCATAGCGTTGCGCAGGTTGACCGGCTCGCCAAAGCGGGTTTGGCGGAGTACCAACGGCGCGTCAAAACGAGCCTCGGTGAAAAACAGCGCCTTGGCAAAGTAGCTGCGCACAAAAAAGGCGCTACTCTGCCACACCGTGCGGGCGAAGTCGGCCACCCCCTGCCACTGCACGCGGCTAAAGTTGAGATCACCTGCCAGCACTGCCCGACTAAAGTTGGCATCGGCCTTAAACTCGGCCCCCTGAAAGGTCGCGCCGCTGCGAAACTGGCCCTGGTCAAACCGGGCTGGCTCAAAGAACAAGCTGCCCTTGGCCTGCACCCCCTGGCGAAAGTCGGCCCCCGAAAAGTTGACGGCCCGATTAAAGCGCGCCCCGCCCACCGAGAGCCCCTGCTCAAACACCGCCCCATTGGCCAGCACCCGGCCCAAAAAAAACGTATCGCCCCCCAGAACCTGGCCGGTGAAGCGGGTCTGCGCTACCACCAGCGGCGCTTTAAACAAATAAATTTGCTGGCTGCTGCCCTGACCCTGAATCAGCAAGGACTGGGAGAGCCGACTGAGCTGGAGCAAGCGCTGGCGATCGCGCCTCAGCTGCGCCCGCCCGGCATCGCTCAATAGTTGGGAGAGGTTGTCGCCATAGAGGGGTTCGCGCTGGCCCAGGCGCTGCAAGTCGAGGTCGCCCTGCACCACGGCATAGCTCAGGTCGAGTGCCGGGGTCGTCGCTGGCCTTTGCAGCCCGCTGCTCAGCAGTCGGTAAAAGCTATCGGTCAGGGGGCTGTCTGGCCGCAGATCGATGGTGTAGTAGCGCAGGTCAATGGCGGGTCTGCCCTCCCGCTGCACCGGGGTCGCTAGCCGCTGGCGCAATAGGTCTAATGTCAGGGGTGGGTGGCTGTCAGCCGCCAGGGCCGGGAACGGCTGAGCGATCGCCATTCCCACCCCTAAAACCACAAGTCCTAACCAGGCTATCCACCGCCGCCAGGGCCAAGGCACCGAACCCTACAGCGCCGCCTGCTGGCCAACATACATAGCCCGCAGCACCAGGGCCGGATCCACCCAGTTGTCTTGGTACTTTAGGGCCCAGTGCAGGTGCGGCCCGGTGGTGCGACCCGTCATGCCTACGCGGCCAATGCGAGCCCCCGCCGGAATCGCCTGGCCCGCCCGCAGCTGAATGCCGCCGTCGCGATCGACCATGACTTTGTTCTGGCCACTGCCCTCCACATGGCCCTGCATGTGGCAGTAGATGTGGGTCCATTCCCCAGATTTGATCGCCATGGAGGTACCGCAGGCACCGTCGCCCTCGACCCACAGCACTTCGCCCGCCCACCAGTTGCGAATGTAGCTGCCGTTGGGGGCCGCCAGATCAAGGCCGTAATGAAAACGAGAGTCACCGCCGTAGGGGTCACTGCGATAGCCGAAGGGGGAGGTATAGGTTTGGAAATTTTCGACCGGAAACGAGGCCCGAGTCCAGAGCGCAGCGGTCAGATCTTGGGCATTTGCCACCGAGACCGAGCGAGGTACCGCTACTGAGACCAGGAATGCCGTGGCCAACCCTAGCCCGAGCAAGGCTCGACGGCGAGGTCTCTGCCCCCAACCGCTTGCCAAACTACGAACCAAAGTCTTAATCACGCCGGGTTTGAATTGAGCAGCCGAAGTCAGTTTGAGGAGATTGCAGAGTCGCCAATTCATGGTGTAAATCGCGATCGGAGGAGCAGCGAACGTCGCCAATTAGCTTATCCCAGATTTCAGAAGTGGGACACTTTTCAAATTGGTTTTTTGCCCGCCCCCGCGAAACGGTGAGCTAGGCATGAATTAAGCGGTTTTTGGCTGTCAAAATTCTGCCAGCGCCAAATTAAACATGGCCGCCGCGTCGCCAGGCCGCAAACAAAGGTGGAGGCCTGTCTTCCCCTAGTCCTCAGCGGTTTGGCAGACTCGAACGTTGGCTACCGCTACCTTCGGTGAACCCGATCCAACCCAGGAACGAGACAGGCTAAGTTGCAATAAGCTTTGTTGCAACTTAGCTACATAGCTAAGTACAAATTCTTAAGCAGGTGCGGGGGCTGGGGATTTTATAGACAGTGGGCTAGGTGCTCAATTAGGCGATCGCATTCTTCAAGCGTGTTGTAGTGCACCATGCTGACCCGCACCACCCCTTGCTGGGGCAACAGCCCCAAGTCTTCGATCAGCCGCAGCGCGTAGAAATGGCCGTAGCGAATGCCAATGTTGTGGGCGTCGAGCTGGGGCGGAATGTGGTCGCTGCTCACCCCCTCCACCACAAAAGAAATGGTTGACACGCGCTCCGCCGGGTCAGCAGTGTCTCGACCGATAATGCGCACGCCGGGCCGACTGTGTAGGAACGAGAGCAGCCGTTCGTTGAGCGCTCCTTCATGCTGTTGAATGAGACCAAAGGCCTGATTGAGGGGATCTCCATCGCCAGATTGTCCGTGGTGCTGGGCTAAGGCTGCAAAATATTCGGTGATCGCCGTGAGGCTGTAGCTCAGCTCGTAGCTGCTGCCCCCCGGCTGAAACTTGTAGGGGATGGCCGTGTCGTCAATGAAGTAGTGGTTGTAGCTGGGTAGGGCCAGCAGCAACTCTTTTTTGCCGTAGAGCAGCGCCAGGTGGGGGCCGTAGACCTTATAGAGGCTAAAGGTGTAGAAATCGACATCGAGTGCTTGCACATCAATGCGGCGGTGGGGGGCAAAGGCAACCCCATCGACGCAAAGCAGTGCGCCGTGGGCGTGGACGAGATCGGCGATCGCCCGCACTGAATGAATACTGCCCAACACATTCGACGTGTGGGTGACGGCGACCAAGCGCGTCTGCGGCGTCAGCAGTGCTTCTAAATCCGCCAGATCGAGTTCAAAGGTGGTGGGGTTGACCCGCCAGATTTTGACCACAATGCCCTCGCGCTCTAGCTCCACCCAGGGGCTAATGTTGGCCTCGTGGTCGGCGTTGGTGACGATAATTTCATCGCCCGGTTCAAGGGTCGGGCGAAAGCACTGGGCCAGCATCCGCAACAGCGCCGAGGTGCTAGGACCGAGCACCACCTCCGCCGGGTCGGCGGCGTTGATCAGCGTGGCCATGGCCTTGGCCCCCGCCGCCACCCGCTCCGTCGCGAGCTGCGATACGGCGTAGCTCGCCCCCAGCTGCACATTCGACTCGTAGAGAAATTCGGTGATGCGATCGACTACGGGTTTGAGAATCTGTGAGCCGCCAGCATTGTCAAAAAACACCCAGTCGCCCGCCAAAGCGGGGAACTGATGCCGGACAAAGTCGAGATCGAGCGTAGCGGGAGAGGTGTGGGTAAGGGGCAAGGTTGACCTATCCAATTGTTCTTGAAGGGCGAGTTCGATGCCATGGGAGACGTGCCGATCGCCTCTCAAGCTCCCCAATTCTAAAGGGATCGACAGCGAGTGTGGGCTTGAGCGCCCCCAAGGCGTGAGAAATCGGTGACGAGCGGAGCCTGCGAGTCTGTGACAAGAGTATTGATGCACAAATAAAGGAAGCTACCAATTCCAGTTGCCTGGTGCCGTGGGTGAGGCCGCGATCGCAGTCCTCATTCATCGCTGGATTCCAATCTAGCGAGAGCTTGGCAATGTCCTATAAACTAACCCGCTCCGGTAATATTTTGGGATGACTGAAACCCCATCCCTCCCCCAGATTCCATCCCAGGCATGGCAGCGACCCCTCGGCCAGCCTTGGGAGCACCACTACATTGTGCGCTACGCCAGCAACCTTGACGATGGCCCAGACCACGGAGCACCCCTGGGCGGGCTGGGGGCAGGCTGTGTGGGGCGATCGCCCAATGGCGACTTCAACCTCTGGCATATGGATGGCGGCGAGCACGTCTTCCAAGGCTTCCCCGGCTGCCAGTTCAGCATTTGGGAGCAGGGGGGCGGCAGAACCCAGGCCTACGCCCTCAGCACCCAGCCGCCCGAGGATGGCAGTCTATCGTCCTGGTCGTGGTATCCGGCCTCTAACAAGACCCGCACCACAGGCAGCTACCACGCGCTGTATCCGCGCAGCTGGTACCGATACGAGAATGTGTTTCGCGCCCAGATTACCTGCGAACAGATTTCGCCAATCTGGCCCGATAACTATAAAGAAGCCAGCTACCCCGTGGTCGCTTTTGAATGGACGGCTCACAATCCCACCACTGCCCCCATCACCTTGAGCATCATGGTGAGCTGGCAAAACATAGTAGGCTGGTTCACCAATACGCAAAAATCCCCTGAGGTGCTGCTGCGCGACGACGGCAGCCCCTACTACGACTACGTGCCTGCGATCGCCCAAAGCACCGGCAACTTCAACCAGTTCATCAACGCCGATGGCCTCAAGGCCCTAGTGATGGATGGAGCTTGGCAGGGCGACCCCAAAGAGGGTGACGGTCAGTGGTGCATCGCCACGCTGGACGATCCAGCGATAGAAGTCTCCTATGACCTGCGCTGGAACCCAGCAGGCGACGGGCGCGACCTATGGGATTCGTTCGCCAAGCTGGGGCGGCTGATGAATTTGCTGGATACCTCTCCGGCGG
Source organism: Phormidium tenue FACHB-1052 (assembly GCF_014696675.1). Classification (GTDB taxonomy): domain Bacteria; phylum Cyanobacteriota; class Cyanobacteriia; order Phormidesmidales; family Phormidesmidaceae; genus Nodosilinea; species Nodosilinea tenuis_A. The sequence goes on along the minus strand of NZ_JACJQN010000003.1, from coordinate 278,563 downwards.
AGGAGGGAGAGCAGATTGGCTGTGCGATCGCCCTGCGCTTCACCCTGCAACCCGGCGAAACTCGCCAGATTCCTGTCGCTCTGGCGTGGGATCTGCCCGTCACCGAATTCGCTGCTGGGGTAAACAACTACCGCCGCTATACCGACTTCTTTGGCACCGATGGGCGGAATGCTAGGGCGATCGCCTTCGATGCCCTGACTGAGTACAAAACCTGGCAGCAGCAAATCACGGCCTGGCAGCAGCCGATTCTCGATCGTGCTGACCTGCCCGACTGGTTCAAAATGGCGCTGTTCAACGAGCTGTACGACCTGGCCAGCGGCGGCACCCTGTGGAGCGCCGCCACCGAGGCCGACCCCGTGGGCCAGTTTGCGGTGCTGGAGTGCATCGACTACCGCTGGTACGAAAGCCTGGATGTGCGCCTCTACGGTGGTTTCGCCACCCTGCTGCTGTGGCCCGAGCTAGAGAAAGCCGTGCTGCGCGCCTTCGCCCGCGCCATTCCCACCCAAGACGAACGGCGGCGGATCATCGGTTACTACGTCACCATGGGGCTAGAAAATCCCCCCGCCATTCGCAAGCTCAAGGGCGCGACACCCCACGACCTCGGTGCCCCGAACGAGTACCCCTGGGCGCAGACCAACTACACCAGCTACCAAGACTGCAACCTCTGGAAAGACCTGGGCAGCGACTTTGTGCTCCAGGTCTACCGCGCCTACCAGTTCACCGGGGCGACGGATGTAGACTTTCTCAAAGACTGCTGGCCAGCGGTGGTCGAGACCCTGCAATACCTCAAGCAGTTCGATCGCGACGGCGACGGCATTCCCGAAAACGAGGGGGCTCCCGACCAGACCTTCGACGACTGGCAGCTCAAGGGCATTAGCGCCTACTGCGGTGGGCTGTGGCTGGGGGCGATGGAGGCGGCGATCGCGATCGGCGAAATCCTAACCACCAATAACCTCGCCCCTGGCAATACCCCCATTCTGCTCAGCCAGTACCGCCGCTGGCTCGACAACGGCCTCAAGGCCTACCACCCCAAACTGTGGAATGGTCGCTACTACCGACTGGATACGGGCAGTGGCTCGGATGTGGTGATGGCTGACCAGCTCTGCGGCCAGTTCATGGTGCGCCACCTGGGCCTGCCGGATCTGGTCGAGGACGAATTTACCCTGTCGGCCCTCGACGCCATCTACGACGCCTGCTTTGTGAAATTTAACCAGGTGGTGCAGAGTCACGAACGGCCACCCCAACAGAAGTTTGAGGGGGCGCAGCTGGGAAACTTTAGCGCGGCGACGCTGAAACTGGCGATCGGGGCTGCCAATGGGGTGTTACCGGATGGCTCTCCGGAAGACCCTGACAGCACCCACCAACAGGAGGTGTGGACTGGCATCAACTTTGGCCTAGCGGCGTTCTTTGCCCAGATGGGCAAGACGGAGGAGGCGATGGCGATCGCTGAATCCGTCATCCACCAAATCTACGCCTACGGCCTGCAATTTCGCACCCCTGAGGCGATCACTGCCCTGGGCACCTACCGCGCCTGCCACTACATGCGCCCCATGGCCATCTGGGGGCTGTACGAGGTGCTCACCGCCAGCACCCACTACCCTCGATAAGGGCAGAGGCTACGATAGATTCATGACTCGCTTATTTGACTGTCAATACTTCGGAGTTACCGTAGAACTGTCAGGTGAGCGGGAAGCCCACATCACAGCGAGTCATCCAGGTACGTTGCCTGACTACCTGGAGCAGCTAGCCGATACTCTAGAGACCCCTGACCTGGTACGAAGCAGCGATCGCGACCCAACGCCTTACTATTCTCCAAGTGGTTTGACTCGATTCGTACCGGGCGCTACATGGTGGTTGTGACTGTTAGCGATGTCGAGCCATCTAGGCATTGGGTGATCACGGCATATACCGCTTGTAAATTGGTGGGAGGAAAAACCCTATGGCAGAAAAGCTAGTTTTTCAATACGACCAGGTGGGCGATATTCTCTACATTAATAAGTGCGCGCCCTATGCTGAGCAGGAGTCGGAAGAAATTGGCGACGAGATGATCGCCCGCCTCAATCCGGTATCGGGGGAGGTGGAGAATTTGGAGATTCTCTTTTTCTCAGAGCGACTCCTCAACGCAGACTTTCTGCTAGAGCTGCCGGTAATTGCCAATCTTCGGCTAGCGGCCTCTTGACGATTTCGTTAGGGCCTTCGCGGTGCGATTGCCCTAACAGGCCGGTCTTCAACTATTACCCCTGCTGTAACCTGTTCACTTTTGCGCTGCCACAATGAACCAAGGGCAGCCAATCAGGTGTGCAGTACAATCAAACTGGTTGAGTTTACCCGCCTACCACCCATCGCCATGCGCCCTGCTCCTCCCGATCGCAAGCTGCCCGACCCGCTGCCGCCGCGCTATGTGGATCCTAGCGCCCCTGTTCAGCAAGAACGTTGGCCTGCGCCAGTGCCGCCGCGTCGTACTCCCTTTCGGTGGGTGCGATCGCTCTCCAATGCCCTACTTGGTGGGGCCGTGCTGGTGGGTATTGCGGCCGGGGTGGGCTTTTGGCGATCGGGCGATCGCTTTCTTGAAGGGGTGCGCATTATGCTCACCCCGGCCACGGCAGAGCCGCAGGTAGATGTGCGCTCCGTCGTCGTTCAACAGCTGCGGGGGGCCAGCGAACTGACCACGGCAATTTTTGCCATGGAAGCAGTGGTGCCCACCAAGAGCGATCGCACCTTGGCGGGTTACGTGATCGGCTCTACCAATCTGCTCTACATTGCCTATGGCGAGGTGCGGGCCGGGGTCGACCTGGCTGAACTCACCGCCGCCAACGTCCAGGTGAGCGGGGATAACTCAATTCAGATCACCCTGCCGCCGCCCAAGATTCTCGACAGCAAAATCGATCTCAGCAAATCAAACGTGTTTGACTACAGCCGCGGCTTTTTGGGCCTTGGCCCCGATACCGCCCCCGAGCTGCAAGAAAAAGCCCAGCAGGAGGCGCTGGTCAAGATTGAAGAGGCCGCCTGCCAAGAAAATCTGCTGGCCGAAGCCAACCGTCGCGCCGAAATCACGGTCGGACAGCTCCTAGCCACCGCAGGCTTTGAAACCGTCACCGTCACCACCCAGCCGCCGACTAATTCCGCCTGTGCAGCGCCTGCAAATAACGATACAGTGTTACCGGGTTTACCAGTGCCCAGTCCGCCCTCTGAAGAACCTGGCCAATAAGGATTTCCATGCTAGAGCTGTACCAGTTTGAATCTTCCTCGTTTGCCGAAAAAATTCGCCTGATTCTCGACTACAAGCAGGTGCCCTACCGCAAGGTCGAAGTTACCCCCGGCGTGGGCCAAGTCGAAGTATTTCAACTGTCGGGTCAGCGTCAGGTGCCCGTGCTCAAGGATGGTGAGCAGGTGATTCCCGACTCCACTGCGATCGCCCTGCACCTTGAAAAAGCCTTTCCCGAGCGCGCGCTCCTGCCCACCGAGTCCAAGCAAAAGGGCCTGTGCCTAGCGCTAGAAAGTTGGGCCGACGAGGCGATCGCCCCCAAAGCCCGCGTCGTGATGGTCGGTGCCTTTAAGCAGCACCCCAATTTTCGTACAGCGCTGTTGCCTAGCTTTACTCCCGCTCCGCTGCGCAGCCTGGTGGGTGCTCTCCCTGGCGACCTGCTAAATCTGGTCGGTACGGGCGTTGGCTTTGGCCCTGAGGATATTAAAGTTGCTACCGCTGGCCTGCGTCAGGATCTTGAAGCCCTGGTGCTGATGCTGCAAACCAGTCCCTACCTGCTGGGCGACCAGCCTACCCTGGCTGACTTCGCCGTGGCCGCCGCCACCATGTATCTCAAATTTCCCACGGCCCAGTATGTGGAGTTGCCCGAGGGCATCGGTGGCAAGGGCGTCCCCGGCATTGCCGATGTGCCGGAATACAAAGCTTTCTTTGACTGGCGCGATCGCCTCTATGCCGAGTTTCGCACCGCCCGCACCAACGTGCCTCCCGCTGCCAGTTCTGCCAGCGGCCCCACTCCCATCAGCATTGACTAGGGTATGGCCAACGTTGCTGAAACTTTGGGGGAGGTGGTTGAGCGCGATTGCATTCTCCCCCCCGCATCGCTCCATCTGCCAGATTACCTAACGCCCGCCGCCGTCGTCTGTCCAGCCACCGAAGCGGAACTCTCGGCGATCATGGCCTGTGCCTGGAAACATTCCTGGCGGGTCATCCCCTGCGGCAGCGGCAGCAAACTGTCCTGGGGTGGTGTCGGCTCAGGGGTGGATCTCGTCGTAAGTACGGCCCGCCTTAACCAGGTGATCGATCATGCGGTGGGGGATATGACCCTCACCGCCCAGGCGGGTGCAAAACTAGCGGACCTAGCGCCTCGACTGGCTCAGCACAACCAGTTCCTCTCCGTGGACCCGGCCTATCCAGAGCGGGCGACGTTAGGAGGAATTGTGGCTACCGCCGACACCGGCAGCCTGCGCCAGCGCTATGGTGGCCTGCGGGATCTGCTGATCGGCATTTCCTTTGTGCGCTTTGATGGGGCGATCGCCAAGGCTGGCGGGCGCGTGGTCAAAAATGTCGCGGGTTACGATCTGATGAAGCTGCTAACCGGCTCCTACGGCAGCCTAGGGATTATTTCTCAGCTCACGTTTCGGCTCTATCCAGGGCAAGATACTTCTAAAACCCTGGTGGTTATCGGGGCAGTAGGGGAAATGGAAGCCCTCTTGAGTGCCCTGCGACTGTCGCCGCTGACCCCAGCTGCCCTCGATATCCTATCCCCTGCCCTAGCTAACCGTCTGGGCTACGAGGGATTCGCCCTGATAGCTCGATTTCAATCCATTGCACCGGGAGTAGATGAGCAGGTTGAGTCGCTTTTGGCCATGGTGGGGCCAGCGCTATCTGCCCAGGTGTTGCAGGGTACGGAGGATGAGCAAGTTTGGGCAGGGGTCGGTGCAGCTCTCTTCCCTAGGTTTGAGGAACAGAATGAGGCGATCGTGGCTAAGGTGGGTCTACCTCCAGCCAAGGCCGTGACCTGGCTGGACCAACTGCCCTCGGGTAGCCTGGCGCGCATTCATGGTGGTAGCGGTATTGGCACAGTGCGCCTGGCAGCAGCCACGGCGGACATGGTGAAAGAATTGCGTGGGGGCTGCACTACCAACCAGGGCTATTTCACCCTGCTCGAAGCACCTCTCTCCCTCAAAAAATCAGTGGATGTGTGGGGCTACAGCGGCAATGCCCTGGGCGTGATGAAAGCGATCAAAGCTCAGTTTGACCCCCATAACTGTCTCAGTCCGGGGCGTTTTGTGGGCGGCCTTTGAAGCACAGTGGCTACCCCTATAATTTGAAGATTGTTGCATACCCTCTCCATGCCCGAAGCCAGCGTTCAAACATTGCGCGTTGCTGAGGTGGCGTTTCAGGCCTTTACCCAAGGGCTAGCCAGTGGCGAATGGTCGCCATTTTTAGACCAGCTCAGCGATGATTTTACCTTTTGGTTTCCGGCGGGTTCCTTTAAAGGCCTAAACCACGGCAAAGAAAAGGCGAAAGCGTTCTTTGAACTGGCATCTAGCCTATTTCCAGAAGGGCTCACTCTAACCATTCTTCAAGTAGTCTCTAATTCGACAACGGTTGTTTTTGAAGTCCGTTCATCGGGCTTGATGGCAGGGCATCCCTACGAAAATCAGGCTGCGATCGCCTTTGATGTCAGAGACAACAAGATTTGCGCTTACCGAGAGTATTTGGGTGTCGTGTTCCAGCTCGGCCAATAGTTTTAGTTGAGGCTTTAGCGACCGATTCTCAGCATTTCGTCGCCGCCTTTTTGAAACTCGTAGGCAACAGGCTCTATCTGAACGTTGTAACCTTTGCTGGAAAGTTCTTGTAAAACAACCTCCAAGTATGGATAAGGTTCGCCATTGAGTTGAATCAAAGGAAAAATCCGCACTTCAGAGGTGACTCGCAGCAGCTCGTGAATTGATGCGATATGGAAGTCAAGGGTCAGGTGCTCGGCATACAAAAACAGTAAATGAGAGCATAGGCACAGCTCAAACTGGTCGTCGTTAAAATTTAAGCTGGGCAAAGCCTGGTGCAAATATCGACCTTCAGCTTTCCCTGATTCATAATCTGATAAAAACTTCTCCATGGCGTCAAGACGAGCCTTGCCCAGCTCGTCAGCATTGCCAAAGTTTTTCCATACGTAGCGGTCAGCATTTTGCTTGACCTGAGAAATAATTGATTGATAGGTATCTCGCACCCGCTGCTCAATTTGCTCAGCCGAAAACTGATACACCGGGTCGATGGATATAACGGATCGTCCAAGCTCCGTCATCTCAGCATTAAAGCTGGCTGGACCATCGCCACAGCCGAGAATGTTTAGGGTTAAATCTGCCTCTGACAGGCTAAACATTGCCCTGTATTCATCTAGCGTTCTGCCCCAGGGAACAATCTCACTGAGTTTCATGGGTGGAGAATTAATCTTTAAACGGCAGTTTAGGAGAAAAATCTAGCTTGCCCAAGAACCTGCATTGGTCAGACTGCTTTGGATTGCTCTAACCAAGCTTGTACCGACGATCGCTGCCACTGGTGCTGCACGTACTCTACCAGCGGGTCAGGCACGCGATCGCCATTGGCAACCAGCCGATTTAGCATGAGTGCCAAATCGGTGTCGGCAATGCACCACTGGCCAAAGAGCGAAAGGCGATGGTCTTGAAGTAGAGTTCCTGCTGCTTGAAACAGTGTCTCAACTGCAACCCGCGCTCCATCAGATAGGGGTAGATCAGAGGGCTGATGGAAGATAACCGTTGTCGGTCGCTCGTCGCGAATGGGTATTAGATCGCTGCGCAACCAGGCCTGGACCTGTCGCGCTCTGGCCCTATCTCTAGGATTTTGTGGGTAGATAGTCGCGTAGGTGGGCGGCGGGAAGATCTCTTCTAAATATTCTGTGATGGCGGACGACTCTGACAGGGCAAAGTCGCCATGCTCTAGGGTGGGCACCCGACCGGTGAGGGCGCGCTGCTGGTAAGGGGTCTGACGGTTTTCCTGGGTGGCCAGATCGATGCAAACCAGATCATGGGGTAGCCCCTTTTCTTGGAGGGCCACGAACGCAGATAGCGCGTAGGGACTGGTGAACTGGGCATCGACAAATAGCTTGAGGTCAGAGTTGCCCATGCTTTCCTCCGGAAGAGTCAAGGGTGATCGCTAAAACTGTCCGGTGCTAGCCGGTTTCTTCCCCAGTAATCTAGCGCTTCAAAATCCAGTTCACCAGGGGAATGGCGGCTTTGGCGGGGAGCGGCTGAATGGCAAAGCGAAAAGGCAATAGCAGCATGATCGGTCGGCCTCCGCGTCCGCTAAAGGGGGTCAGCTGCACCACCAGGTCGAGGGAATAGTTACGGAGGGGCTCTTTGAGATTGGCCATTTTAGGAATGTCGACCACTGGTGCGGTTTGCTGGAGCACCTGGTTATCGGGGCTGCGGTCAAAGCAGTCTTCACTGACCACGACGGTGCTGAGGTACTGGTTGGGGTTGACTGCGCTGGCGACCTGGGGCGCAGTCAAGTCGAGGCGCATGCCAGGGGTGTGGCGAATCACCCGGCGAATTTCGTTGGTCATGCGGCTGATCGAGCTGCGATCCCAATCGACGATGACCTGAATGGCGCGGCTCTGGTTGACCACCTGCACCGTGAGCCCTTTTAGGGGCTGGAGTGGGTGAGGCCCCTGGGGCAGCACCTGCACCGCGATTTGACCTTCGTCGGGCTCGTCGGGCTGGTCTTCGTCGGGGGGGGCAAGGCTTCTGGGTTCGGGTACCACTAGTCTGAGGGAAACGCCCTTGCCTAAGGCTCCTTCTCCGGGCTGGAGCACGGTGGCGGCGGTTTCGGCAAAACCCTGGCGCATTAGCTGCGATCGCACGCTGCTCTCTAACCCAACAACATCGGGCACCAGCACCACCTGGTCTTCGAGTTCTTCCTCGATCGACAGTGCCATCTTATAGACCACATAGCCCATGCAGATGAAGTACACCGTCAGAATCAGGATGTCGATCTCCATAGGTGGTCAGTAAGAAGGGAAACGTTGGACGGTAAAAGAACAGGGGCGATATCCCACTGGGAACGCTTTGCGAGCGTCTCCAGTGCAGGCCTCAATGGCCTCAAACATCGCTCCAGGGTAACATTGATGGCTGCCCCGCAAGCAGCGAGAACGCCCTGGTTTCCTAGCGCTTTATCCTGGCAGTGCAAAGGCGCTTTGCTTCACTAGCTGAAACGGCCCCATCAGCGGTCCCCAAGTGGGTTTGCCGGTATCAGGGTCAACGCCACGATCCTCTAGGTACAGCACCAGGGGGCTATTGGGGACGGGTGATTCAGGGCCGAGGTCAAACTTGAGCCGCACGTAGGCGGTGATCCCGTTGGCGGTAAAGCTGCACAGGCTATCCCCTGGCAGGCGGGCGCTAAAGGTTTGGCTAGCGGGCCGGTACTCAATGGCCACTCCGCAGGTGGGCAAAGCGATCAGATCTTCGCGGGTAAGGGAGGTGAGGCGATCGGGCTGGGTGGCTGCACCGCTGTAGGCGATCGGGTCGGGCAGCGCGTAATATTGGCCCCAGAGGTGGCTGTCGCGGCTGGTGAGGTGCAAAATGCGCTGGCGATAGGGCGGTTTGCCCGAGGCCACGCTAATTTGCTCAATAAAAAAACTGTACCCTTCACCCAATAGGGCACTGGGCAGAGGTCGTTGCCACAGCCGCAGATGCAAAAACCAGGTTGGGTCGGCCAGGGATTGCTGACGGTTGTCAAACTCTCCTGCCATCTGGGTGGCTAGCTGATTCAGCAGGGCCTCGCTCATAACGTTACCGCGATCGTTCTAGCCCCGATGCTACCGGAAAGTGGCGCAGCTAGACCTATTTCAGTATGGGCAACCCGGCGGGGGGCGTAAAGGTAAGGTTAGCCGGGGTGATAGTGTCGGCCTCGACCCCCAGCAAAATCGCCTCGGTGGTGGCCTGACCCAGAGGCGTGTTCACCAGCACATGGGTGTCGGCCCCCACCTGCACAAAGTTCAAAAAATCTAGCAGATCTTGACCGGCAAACAGAGATTGAGCCGCAATCAGGCTAAAGTCGAGCAGGTCGCCCTCGGCAGCGTTGAAGTCGATGACGGTGTCTGGTGGGGTCGTAGTGCCAGGAGCGGGGTTGTAGGCCCCTGGCGTGTTGAGCCGAAAGATATCGGCCCCGGTACCGCCCACCAGCACGTTGGTATCGCCGCCGCCATCCAGCACATCGTTGCCGGGGCCGCCCATCAGCAGATCATCGCCGCCACCGCCCTCCAGGGTGTCGTTGCCCGCACTGCCGAACAGGCCGTCGTCGCCTACCCCGCCCACCAGCGTATCGTTGCCGAGGCCGCCAAAGGCTAGGTTGAGACCCGCTCCAGTCAAAATCAGGTCATCGCCGCCAAGCCCAAAGACGGCTTCATCAGCAGCGGTGCCAATAAGAAAGTTTTTGCCGTTACTGCCCTGCACCAGGGTGAATACCCGTTCGGTAGCGGGTTGCTCAGTTCCAACCGGGGGAGCTAGGGGTTCGGCGGCAAAAAGCCCGTTTAGGATGGTGGGGAAAAGGTCTGGCGGGGTAGCTACTGGAGACGGGGTACCGCTGGATAGGTCAACCTCGTAGAGGGTGGGGTCACCACTACCGGTTCGACCATAGAAAAAGAGGGTTTCTACTGTCGCCAGGGTGGCGTCAGCAGAGACCAGTGCCCCAGGCAGTGCGTCTGGTGCCAAGGTCACTTCGGCGGATGGATCTATGCCCGCCGGAGGAACTTCTATAAGGGTTGTAACGACCTCTACGATCGGGGCTATCGTATCTTGGGGCACCTCGTCAGGGGAGATGGGCTCCTCCTGAATGAAGGGCTCTGTTGTAGGGGCGGTTTTAGATGGGGGAATGAAGAGATCCGCGACAGGAATTGTAGTGACCTCTGCGATCGGGTCTGCCGTATCGTCGGGCACTTCGTCGAGGGAGTTAGGCTCCTCTCGGATGACGGACTCTGTTGTAGGGGGAGTTTTTGAGGGGGGAACAAAGAGGTCAGTCATAGGAGCACAGGCAGAAACAACAGCAAAGGGTGGGGCTGAGGCTGTGAATTTACTCCAGCGCGATCGCTGAGCGCTGGGGTCTATCCCACATTCTGGCGCGGGGACTAAAATCCGGAAAAATATCGCTTGGTATCGATACGAACAATTCAAGCGATCGCTCCAGTGGTCAAGATTCCGTAAAATTACGGTGAATCCTAGGCTACATTGCTGGGGTCTACCAATACCCACTGCTCGAAGAGGGCGCAAAACTGAGCCAGGTTAATCAGGTGAATAGGGCTGCCGGGCGTGGCGATCGCGGAGTCTCCAGCCAGGGGAATCGCGCGATCGCCCGCCGTGTTGTAGCCCCAGTCGGCTAAAAATAGCGCCACATCGTCCAAATCGGGCTGCTCTTGCACCGCTTGCAGCGCCTTTACCCGGTCTTCTACAAACCAGAGGGTCGCGTCAGCATGGGCGGCTTTGATCTGCCGCAGGGTTTCGTACTTGGGTCGCTTGACCTCTTTGCCTAAAATCCGCTCGCTAGGTAGCGTGACGCCGCCCTTGGCCAGCAATTGCTGAATAAAGCGGCCTTCCTTGGTGGACACAATCACCAGCTCCACCCCCGCCGCGATCGCCTGCTGGAGGCGATCGATCACGCCGGGGTAAAACTGCTGGTAGCTCAACCAGTCGTCAAGGTCGGCTTGAATCCAGCGATCGCGCACCCCATCTACCGCCTTGCCGATGGTGGCGGGCTCAACCCCCGCCTGGGCCAGCAGTTGTGGCACCAGCTCGGGCCAGCGATCCAGAATATCGCGATCGGCCACCCCCGATCTCAGCGCGTAGAGCACCAGCGGCATTTCCCACCCCGTTTCGACCACAGGTCGCAGCGGATAAAAGCGCTCCGCCAACCCCTCCGGCGGAGCCCCCGCCCCCGGTTCAAACACTTCCGAATAGGCTTTCCACGCGGTTTGAAAATACTCCCGCAGCCCGTCGCAGACCACGCCATCAAAATCGAGCGCCAGAATATCAGGGCCAGTCATCGGGGTAAGGGGGTAGGGGGTAGGGAGTCAGCTATCAGGTTTAAGGTATCAGGTTGTCGGGTGCAAGGTGTCGGGTATCTCCCCTCACTCCTCACTCCCTACCCCCTACTCCCCACTCCCCTCCGCCTGCTGCCGAATCAACTGCTGCACCGCCGTCAGCGCCCGGTTCAGCTCCGGCCCTCGGTAGGTGGGGTGCTGATCAAAGGCCTGCTGCTCTTGCTCCAGCATCAGCACGTCTTCGCGTACCAGCCGTCGCAGCACAAAGCTCGCCGAGTTGTTAAAGGCCCGTTTGACAAACCGCCGCACCGTCAGCGGGGTTTTGTGCAGCTTCGGAAACCGCTCTAGAGACGTAAAGTGCAGCAGATAGGCGCGGGTGTGAGTCTCGCTCACTGGGCAAAACAGGCAGTAAATCACGAAGTCATCCCCCAACGTCGATCGCCAGTGGGGATAGTGGTAGTAGACATCCAGCGGCTCGGGGTGCAGCTGCCGCAAGGAAGGGAAGATGAGCTGGCTGGCCGACCAAATTTTGTCGATGCGGTAGTAGCTCTCGGCATCGTAGTGGGCATGAACGTGGGTGTCGTCGGCCTCTAGCCCGGCCAGCACCGGGTTAGCCCACACCTGTGCGCCGCCGTGCAGATGGCCGTGGTACATGTCCATTAAATTCTCAATTAAAAAGGAGTAATGGGCCTGCACGTCGATGGTGGTCAGTGAGCCGATGAAGTTGAGGTGCTCCCACTCGGATACGCCCATGGGGGCGACTGTATCCGCCAGAGCCGCCTCACCAGGGAAGAGCCAGATAAAGCCGTCCCGCTCTTGCACGGGGTACTGGCGTAGCTGGCAGGTAGGCAGCTTTTGTTGGGGCTCCAGGTAGGGCACGTGGGCGCAGCTACCGTCGGGGGCGAACTGCCAGCCGTGGTAGGCACAGGCGATGTTGTCACCCTCGACCGTGCCCTCGCTGAGCTTGACTTGGCGGTGGGGGCAGCGGTCTTCAACGGCGATGGGGGTGCCGGTGCGATCGCGGTACAGCACAATCGGCTGGTGCCACAGGGTCACCGCTAGCGGCTGGATGCTCAATGCTTTGCTCTGGGCCACCACGTACCAATGGTTGAGATTAATTCCCAGTTGTCGCAACGGTAGTTTAGAAGCCGCAGCCTCGTGGGGTATGGAGGAAGCTTGACTCCTTCCCAGATCAGGCTGTTCGAGGGTTGTGACCGCTGCGTCTTTCTCTAATCTGTCCATCTCACACATGCCTATCGCTGAAGACAATCTACCGATGCCGGGAACGATTCCCTAAATTTTCAGCACCCCTTCGGGGTTGACCGAGAGAATGGGACGGCGCTGCACCCCTTCCCGCTGCAAAATGGCGTTGGCCGCCAGCAAACCGCTGCTCACCGCTCGCTCCATCAGGCCGCAGGGGAAGGGCATGCGCACCCAGTCGCCCGCAAACAGCAGGTTATCGGCGGCGGTGACGGTTTGGGGGCGGTTAGCAAAGCTGCCGGGGGGGAAACCGGCAAAATTCTTTTGGTTCACCAGCTGGCGGTGCAGCACGGTCGCGCCCTTTAGCTCCGGCACAATTTCGTAGAGTTCGGCCTCAAAGGTGTCGAGAATATCGGCCTGGGTGGGAAAGTCTTTCTCTTTGTAGCAGTAGGCGTGCAGCTCGACGACGCTGCCCCCGGTGCGATCGCCCCAGGCAATGTAGTCGTCTTGAATGCGGTGATAGAGGGTAATGCTATCGGTGAGCTTATAGCCCGATAGGGAGGTAAACCAGCTGTGCTGCCAGTCGAAGTCGCGATCGAGCCAAAAGCGGCCCACGGCAAAGGGGTCAGCCACCTGGAGCTGGTCGATTTGGGCAACCAGGGTGGGTTCTACCTCGCCGTCGGATAGCGAAAAGAGCGCTTTGATGCCGGGGATGTCGGCAGCCATGACGTAGTAGTCGGCGGTGAGGTCGTGGGCGACGTTGGGCACGCCATCGACGTTGGCGGCCATGAGCTGGACGCGATCGCCCTCTCGCTGCAACACTTTAAATTCCGTCAGATTCTCCTGTGCGGGGCCAGCCAGCACCGCGCCATCGCTGGCGTAGGCGGCCCCGTGGCAGGGGCAGAGGTAGCCTTCCGCCGTTGTGGTCACCTGGCGCTGCACGCTACAGCCTTGATGGGTGCAGGTCAACGATAGGGCTGTCTTAGCCCCCGGCGCGACAGAATAGACGCTGTCGCCCGCACCGAAATATTCCATCTGGTCTGAACTTAGCAGGGGATTGCGATCGACCCAAAAAGGCACAGGGTTAACGGCAACGCTGCCCTTTTGGTAGGTCACCCCCGCCACTTTGCCCTCAGCCCAGGCCACCTGGCTGACGGTCACGCCGGTCAGCACCTGGCCACCGTTGGCCTGAATGGCCGCAACCATGGGGTCCACCAGCGATCGCCCCATATCTTGACGGGTGCCGTTAAAGGCCAGCCCCTCCGGGTTGCCAAAGAAATAGAAGTGAAAAAACTGCATCAGTTCCCCGGCGCTGAGCACATCGGGGGAGTTGAGGCTCGATTTGGCAAAGGGCAAAAAGTAGAGGTCGTAGAGCCCGCGCGGAAAGTCGTTGCCCACCCACTCGGTCACTGATAGCTGGTCGAGACGTTCGTAGGTTTGAGGATTGCGGAAGCCGGTAATTTCTCGAAACACCTGGAGATGCTTGAGATGGGTGAGGTTGATGCCCCACTCCAGCCGGTTCGAAGAGGAAATGGCCAGATCGACAATATTCCACGGAAACGCGGAATTGCTGGGGCGAAACACCTCGGGGTCGTAGTGGTCTTTGTAGACCAGCGAATAGTAGTCGAGGGACTTGAAATTCTGCTGAATGCTCAGCTCGTCCACCAAGCTAAACAGGTTGTAGTACTGCGGGAAAAAGCCGTGGAAGCCGTGCTCCATCATGAAGGAGTCGTCGCCCACCTGGATCGGCCAGCTAGCGATTTTGCCGCCGAGCTGGGGCGATCGCTCCAGCAAGGTCACCGCCACACCGCGCTGGCTGAGTTCGTAGGCCGCCGCCAGCCCTGCCAAACCGCCGCCAATCACCACCGCCGTTGTGGGCTTGCCAACCTGGGCGGGCAGTTCGAGGCGATCGCGCTGAAACACCGTGGGCTGGGGTTTGCTCAGGCGCGAATAGCTCAGTAGCGCTGCTATCCCCCCAACGCCAAACAGCTTGAGGACGTTGCGACGGGCCAGGGTTTGGGCAAACAGCCCCTCTATAGATTGACTCATCTGAAGTTGTAGGCGTTGCTTGGGTCAAACTCGCCTTAGGGATGCCCCCAAGGGTGTGTGGAGAGCGACTTGGGCATTAACGGTAACACAGTCTCTCAGCCAGGAGAGGCATCGGGCGCTCCCGGCCAGAGGAGGCTGTATCCCGCGTGAAACCTGTTAAAGACTGTAGTATTAAGTTGCCTTTACAGTCTACTCATCCTGATGAAATACGCGCGAGAGACCCTAGCGGTTGCCCAGCGAATTTTAATCGAGCTGTGGCGGCGGCGGCGCAGTCTGGTTTTTTGGGCGATTTTCCCGGTTATTCTGCTCATTCTCAATAGTTTGATCCTGCAAGAACGGTTGCAGATTACCCTGGCCGAGGCCTATACCCAGGCGGCTCCCTCGACCCTGGTGGGGGCGGCGCTGTTCTTTAGCGGGCTGGGGGGCAGCGTGGCCACGGTGGTCTCCGAACGCGAACAAAAGACGCTGAAGCGCTTGTTTCTGTCACCCTTGAGCGGGGTGTCGTATTTTTTGGGCATTTGTCTGGCCTATGGGGTGATTGGGCTGGCTCAGGCGGCCTTAGTGTATGCGATCGCCCTCTCCCAGGGGGCCACCCTCGACGGCAACCCCCTCGCCAACCTGCTGATTGTGGTGCTCAGCATCGCTGCCTACGTCGGAGTGGGCTTCGTGCTAGGCACCCAACTAGCCCGCCGCACCGAAGATGTCAACGCCCTAATCGCGGCCTTTGGCATTCCACTGATGATTTTGGGGGGCACCTTTCTACCCACAGCCTTTTTCCCCGATTCCCTGGCCCAGCTCACCCGATACAACCCCATCTACCACATGATCGAAGCCCTGTCGGGGGTAGTGGTCGAGGGCAGCACCCTAGCAGATGTGGGTGAGCATGTGCAGTTTTTGGGACTGTTTGCGATCGCCATGGTGGTCGCTGGCTGGCTGGCCTACCGCCGCATGGTGCAGGTTGAGCGCCAGCTCTAGAAGCGGCTTAGCTCCGGTTCTGAGCTGAAGCGATACAGTGATAAAGACGCTTCCTCGGGCGATCGCGCCGGGTCAGGGTTAGCAGCCCGCTGTTTAGGAACGCTTTTACAGATATCATTGCGCCCCGCTGTGAGTTCTAATCACCCCGTTTTAGTCGTTGTGCACCAGTCCACCTCCAACCCAGGTCGGGTGGGGGAAGCGCTGCGCGACCTGGGCTTTGCCCTCGATGTTCGCTGCCCGGCTCTAGGTCAACCGCTGCCTGCTAACCTCGATCGCCACAGCGGCACGGTGGTGTTTGGTGGCCCCATGAGCGCCAACGACGACCACCTCGACTTTATAGCCCAAGAGATCGACTGGATTGCCCTGGCCCTAGCCGCCGACAAACCCTACCTAGGCATTTGCCTGGGGGCGCAGCTACTGGCCCGAACCCTGGGAGCCGCCGTCACCCGTCACCCTGAGGGCACGCGCGAAATCGGCTACTATCCCATTCTGCCGACCCCTTTAGGGAAGGGACTACTGCCCGGCCCGCTAATGGTCTACCAATGGCACCAGGAAGGGTTTACGCTGCCGAGCGGCAGCCACCTGCTGGCCACCGGCACCACCTTTCCCCACCAGGCATTTCGCTATGGGCGGTGGGCCTATGGGCTTCAGTTTCACCCCGAAATCACCGCTGCCATGGTCAACCACTGGACGACCGAAGGCGCTGACCAGTTAACCTATCCTGGTGCCCAGGGGCGAGCCCATCACCTCAGCCAGCATCGCCTCTACGGGGCAGCGGTAGAGCGCTGGTTGCGTCAGTTCTTAGCCGAGTGGCTAGGGGCCACCGCCCAGGCCGAAGCCGCGTGGGGACAGTACCATTCCCTTTCCCACCATCGCCGGGCGCAGGAGGCCGCAATTCCCACCGGGATTGCTTCGCAAATCGCCTCTGGCCAAAGGCCACAAACCATGACCGAAACCGGCTAAACCATTCCATTTATGTTAGGGAGGACACCACGGGTGAACATTGGGGTAATTGGTACCGGGTTGATGGGGTCGCCCATGGCGCTCAGGCTGCTGTCAGCCGGGCATAGGGTTTGGGTCTACAACCGCACTCCCGATCGGCTCAAACCTTTGGAGTTGGCGGGGGCAAAAGTCTCTGCTACGCCCCTTGCTCTAATTCAGAATGTAGAAGCCGTTATTTTTATGGTCACCAATGGGGAGGCGGTGCGATCGCTCCTTGAAGACATGGGTGTGAGCGAGTGCCCATCGCCCCTAAACCACAAAGCCATTATTCAAATGGGCACCATTGCCCCCGCAGAAAGTCAGCAGCTCAGCCAAATGGTGGCCCAGGCCGGGGGCACCTACCTAGAGGCTCCAGTCCTGGGCAGCATTCCCGAAGCCAAAAACGGCAAGCTGATCATCATGGCCGGAGCCGAAAATGAGGCCTATCAACGCTGGCAGCCCCTGCTGCAATGCTTGGGCACCACCCTCTACTATGTCGGCCCTGTGGGCAGCGCCGCCACCCTCAAGCTGACCATGAATCAGTTAATTGGCTCGCTTACCGCCGCCTTTGCCCAAAGTCTAGGGCTAGTGCAGGCGGCTGGCATCGATGTCGATATCTTCATGGCGGTGTTGCGCCAGAGCGCCCTCTACGCCCCCACCTTCGACAAAAAGCTGCACCGCATGCAGACCCGCCAGTTTGCCGACCCCAACTTTCCGACCAAACATTTGCTAAAAGACATGGGGCTGTTTGTGTCCGCCGCTAAGGCTGCTGGGCTTTCTCCCTTCCCTGCCGAAAGTGTGCGCCAGCTGGTCGAGCAGGCCGTGCAGGCCGGTTTTGGCGACGATGACTATGCTGCCCTATTCAATATCGTCAGCCCCTTACCTAAACCAGAATAGAATAATTTTTTAGGAAAGCTCGGCTGGCTCGGTTCGAAAAACCTGGGTTCGAAACCAGGCAGTGTACCGCTTCGCGCTCCGTTGGGATAGTCTGCACCACCCCGAAATACTATTGCAAATGTTCATTATCAACGGCTGCCATATGTCTGTAGCCTGTCAAGCCTGGGTAGACAGCCCCGAATGCCAAGATTCAAGCCTAACAGGCATTTTTCGCGCTTCCATTTTCGTTCGTTTGCTAAGTGCGCCATTGCGCTATCCCAAGTTTTGCCAGGGGTAGTGGCTGAGAGCCTACGCACAGTAACCCTAGCTATGCTTAGAGCCAACTCCAGTAGTCAAACTCCTCTACGACGGGAGTTCGGTCAAAATTGTTCTGAAGTTTGACAAATATTACAGGTTTCAACATTCCGTAAAGCTATGCCCGAGTTTTTATGCTATTTTTGGGCATCTTTTATCACAGCCAACGGTGACAACTACTGAAGCATTGCCTTGTGAAAATCAAGGATTGAGAGGTGATCGTCTCCCAGTAGCCTCACAACGGCGATGAGTCTCTTCCCTTGCGAGAGAGAGCACCTATCGGCGGCGATGTGATAAAAGTTCAGTTAATCCATCGTGAAATTGATGTTGCCAGGGATGCATCCTTGTGTAAAATCGTGGGCAATATCTGCAAACCCTAGCGCCCCTTTAAGGAGGTGAGACTTATATGACGGTGAGCACTCAACCCAATCTCATTCGGTTTCTACAGGATGAATTAGCCATTTCGACGGCCTCACTTCAGGTCGCTTTAAAGCACAGCGAGCAAGACCCTGGCCCGTTACCCATGATTCTGTGGCAGTACGGCTTAATAACCCTAGAGCAACTAGAGCAGATCTATGACTGGATGGAAGCGGCATAAGCCAAAGGCACCCCTGCCTGAATGTTGAGAGGCGTGGCATTGGCTGCGCCTCTTGCCGTTTCTAGGAGCGCTTCTAGAATTACTCGAATACTAAGGGCCACAGGTCGGCTACGGCTACCTCCCATCCTGGCAGCAGGTCGGGCACTGCTAGGCGATCGCCATCTCCCAAAAGAATCGCTTCATCCCCAGCTCGATACACCTCTACACACCGAGCCTCAGGGTCAATGAGAATGCCCACCTGGGTGCCCAGGGCCAAAAAATCTTGAATTTTGCTCCGCAGCTTCGTCAGTTTGTCCGTTGGTGATTTTACTTCGACCATCAAGTCGGGAGCCAGTTCTGCAAAGGAACGAGGGCTGCGCCGCAACCGCTCAGCTTTGACAAACGAAACATCGGGAGCGCGGGTGTCAGCGTTAGGCAGTATGAAACCAGCGCTAGAACCCGTGACTCGACCGAGCTGACGAGGGCGTACCCAGTTGCCAAGCACTCGCGCCAGTTCAATCGAGACCTCATCTGACTCGTAGCTAGAGGGGCTCATAATTGTCACCTCACCATCTACCAACTCCATGCGATAGTCGGGGTGTGCGGCCTGAAGTCTCTCTAATTCGCGAATTGTTAGCGTCATGACTTAACCCTCGTAGCAGAGGTGTTTGCTTCATCATAACCATCAGCCTAGCTGCTCTAGAAGGTCACGGATTGCTAGAGCAGTGGCAGGGGCGAGGAGGACACCGTTGCGGTAGTGGCCAGTGGCCAGCCAAATATTGCTGTACCCCATCAAGGGTTGGATAACTGGAGCAGCTTGGCCCTGGGGCCGAGGGCGAAGGCCCGACCAGCGCTGGGTAATGTTGCCCGTCGCTAGCGCTGGACAGTAGGCTACTGCACCAGCTAGCACCTCATCTAGCCGATCGGCCTCAGGCTGCATAGCCATTGCATCTTCTAAGGCGATTTCGGGCGGAAACTCTACCGTAGCCCCGACCCAGTAGTCGCCCTTGCCCAGGGGCACCAGGTGAATGTCGTTGCCATTGACCACGGGCTGAAAGTCAGAGTGCTCTAGCGGCTTGTCTAGGTGAAGGCAGAGGGCTTGGCCCAGCACTGGGCCAATGGGGATGGGCTGGTGGAGAGCTTGGGTGAGGGGTAGAGTCTCTAACCCTGCGGAAATCACGATCGCATCCGCTGGAAAGCTTTGATTTGAGGTATGCACAGCGGCACAGCGACGGTCTTCCTCGGGTAAAGCTTCCACCTCAGCGCCATCAAACCCCACTACGGGTTGGCCAAAGTAGAACTCAGCCCCATTTGCCTGGGCACCGGCCACCAGCGCCAGCGTGAGATCCGTAGGATTGACCTGAAAATCTTGGGGCGAGTAGATGCCGACAATAACTCCAGCGGTGCTGAGGTGAGGGCAGCGATCGCGCACCCGCTCTGGTTCCCACAGTTTCAGCTCGTACCCCTGTTGGTGGCGAATGGTTTGGAGCGATCGCCACCGGGGCAGTTCCGCCGCCGCAAAACAGAGGCTGAGAATGCCGTGGGTATTGTGCTGAATGGCTCGCCCGGTTAGCGCTTCCAACTCTGGAATCAGGGTTTGATAGCGCTTTAGGCTGCGCTCTCGCAGTCGCCAGTTGCGGCCTTTCACCTTATGGCTAATCACCGCCATGCCCACCCCCAGGGCGGCGGCGGTAGATCCCTGGGCTGGGGCCGTTTGATCGATCACCGTGACCTGAACCCCTTGGCAGAGGCTCAGTTCGTAGGCGATCGCGGCCCCGACAACGCCGCAGCCAATGATGGTGATGTGCTTCAAGGGAGGGTGAGCTAAATCGGTCTATTGAAACGTCGGCACCAGACTCAAGAAAGAGTCAAAGTCGTCGAGAGCATTGCGGTACTCTTGACCAGCGATCACCTGCTGGTTGTTGGCGGCAGCTTCGTCTAGGCGCTCTAGGTGAGTGTAAATCTCCTTGGCGAGAGACTGGGCCTGGGGCTTGTCTTTAATTAGCAATGTGCCCGCCAGCCGGTTGACCCGCGTCCGCATTTCGCCCATGGGGCCGTGGATAAAGCTCTGCACGTTCACCCAGTCTTTCTTTTGAATGTAGCTTTGAAGCTCGGGGAAGCGATCGCGCAGCTCGGCTACAGCAGGGGTATACAGCTCTACCTGCTGCAATAGCTCTGGGGTATAGGTCGTCGGTATTTTCGCTGCCGGGCCACCGCAGGCCACCAGGCAGGAGGCCACTACCGCCAGCAAAATTCCCAAAAGAGGTCTGAAGCGTCCCATAGTTAACCTTTGCGCTCTCTACATCAGTCGTCTGTATTTTACGCCGCTATGGGATTCTTACAAACCCATTAGCACCGCGATACGCGCGTTAATGGGTTCCTCGCCACACTGCGTCGGCCACGCGACACACGTCGTGCATCTCTGCCCCATCGTGGACGCGGATAATATCAGCTCCGCCAGCGATCGCCGCACAACAAGCCGCCGCCGTACCCCACACCCGCTGCTGGGGGTCGGGCTGGTCTAAAATCCAGCCGATAAAGCTCTTGCGGGAGGGGCCGACCAGCAGCGGTCGCCCCAGATCGCGGAACCGATTGAGCTGCCGCAGCAGTTCTAGGCTTTGGGCAGAGGTTTTGGCAAAGCCCAGACCGGGGTCAACGGCAATCTTGCTCGGTTTAACGCCCACCGCGATCGCCGCTTCGATCTGGTGCTGCAAAAACTCGTGAATCTCGCCCACCAGATCGTGGTAGTCGGTGCGCTGCTGCATCGTAATTGGGGTGCCCCGCAGATGCATAATCATGATCGGCACGCCCAGGTCGGCCACCGTCGAGAGCATGGCATTGTCGTAGGTGCCCGCTGAGATGTCGTTGACAATGTCGGCCCCGGCCTTGACTGCCGCCCGCGCCACCGACGACCGGGTAGTATCCACCGAAATAATGGCCTGGGCCAGGGTGTCGTCGTCATCGCGACGAATAGCCTCAATCACCGGAATCACCCGCTCTAGCTCTTCAGTACGGGAAATTGACTCGGCCCCCGGTCGGGTAGACTGGCCACCAATATCAAGAATGTCGGTACCGTGGTGCACCAGATGGCGCGCTTGGGCTACGGCTCGCTCAAGGGTATTAAACTGCCCGCCGTCGCTAAAGCTGTCGGGGGTGACGTTGAGCACCCCCATTAGGTAGGTGCGGCTGCCCCAGGTCAAGGTGCGATCGCGAATTTTCCAGGGAGACGGCACCGTCAGCAAAGACATGATAATTTACTCAGCTAGAACCTCTGCCTAGCTTAGACGAATTAGGGGTTTGGGAGTTGGGGTTTTGGGCTAAGGGTATAGGGGTCAAGGTATCCAGCTTGCCATTCACGGTTTTGCCATAGACCGTTTGCCGTTCACCTTGAATCTCCTAAAGCACCTTTTCTAAAAGCTGCTGGGCGCGATCGCTCTTGGGCGCACTAAAAAATACGTCCGGTGGCGCGTTTTCCACCAGGTAGCCGCCGTCGAGAAACAGCACTCGGTTGGCCACCTCGCGGGCAAAGCCCATCTCGTGGATGACAATCGCCATGGTGATGCCCGTTCTGACTGCGGAGACAGTTCCATGCCAGGGGTCTCTACCGCCAGATTTTCAGCCAGCCCCTCTTGAATCGAGCCTAGCTGCACCCCAACGGTTTTGTTGATATGGCTTGCAGCGAAAAAAGTTTGCTGGAAGTAGGGAAAACTACCGTTTTGCCAAGTCTTGCCCCTAGGGAGCGATGTCTTTAGGTAAAAAGCGATCGCCCAACTGGTTGGTTGACCACTGATATTCAACGTCGATCTTGACCTGTCTACAGGTTTCTTCGAGCTGGCGCTGCTGCGACAGAGCCTTGCGCAAAGCAACGATCAACTCTTGCACCTGCACCCGAATCTGAGGATTTTGGTAGGCCACCGACATGGTTTGCTGCTCTAGCAGTCGTAGCAGCAGTTCGTAGTGAATGTGTGACGGGAGCGGGAGCGGGTTGCCTAGATTTGCCATTGCGGTGCCCCAGGATGAGATCTGTTGATTAAACCAGGAAGTCGTTAAAGACTTCAGTATCTAGTCCGTATTTTTTTCATAAAGCTGGTCAATGGCTAAGCCCGGATCGGGCTGGCGAATCAGCGACTCACCCACCAGCACGGCCCCCACTCCAGCCGCCGTCACTGCCCGCAGGTCGGCTGGGGTATGAATGCCCGACTCGCTAACCAATAGAGCATTGCTGGCGGCTAGAGCCTCGCGGCGCGCCTCAATCAGCTCTGCGGTGGTCTCTAGGCGGGTGGTAAAGGTTTCCAGATCTCGGTTGTTGATGCCAATCAGCGCCAGATTCGGCACCGCCAGCACCCGATCTAACTCCTCCAGGGTGTGAACTTCAACCAGCACCGCCATCCCCAGAGCTTTGGCAATCTGGGCAAAGTAGGCCAGATCTTGGTCAGAGAGAATGGCGGCAATTAGCAGCACCGCGTCGGCCCCCTTCGACCGGGCCAGATACATTTGGTAGGGGTAGATGATGAACTCTTTGCACAGCAGCGGCAGATCAACCGCTGCCCGAATCTGGGTCAGGTAGTCAAAGTCTCCCTGAAAGAAGGTTTTGTCGGTGAGCACCGAGAGGCAGGTAGCTCCGTGGGCGGCGTAGGTTTGGGCGATCGCCACCGGGTCAAAATCAGGCCGCATTACCCCCTGGCTGGGAGAGGCCTTTTTCACTTCAGCAATCAGCGCTGGCGTGGTGCGACCATCGCGCAGAGCGGCAACAAAGTTGCGGGGCGGGGGGGCATCGAGCACCTGCCGCTGCAAATCGGCTAGGGGTAGGCGCTCCCGCAGCTGAGCGACCTCTGTCTCCTTCTGCCAAACAATTTCTTCTAAAATATTTTGGGGTTCGGCATCGTCCACTTTAATTTGGTACTGCAAGTGTTTAACCGCAACAGCGGGATTGGGAGGGCGGCGGCGAATCTTCATCTTTGGAGTTTGATATGGGCGATCTTGAATAGTAGGGTGGGCAATGCCCACCCCTGTCTGGGCTAATTACCAGTTTCTAAATTGTAGGGTGGACATCACCGCCATCGCTTGAGCACACCATCAAACCGTAAAGTCACTGCCCGGCTGATGGAACTAGTCCTGCCCCTTAGTCCTACCCCCTAAAACTGGGGTAGGTGGTGGGCAATGCCCACCCTACGCATCTAGGCCGAGACTACCACCGCCCGCTTAAAGGCTTCGTCGAGCACTTCCGAGAGGGTGGGGTGGGTGTGGACGCAGAACGACAGTTCGGTTACGGTCTGACCGTTGGCGATCGCATTGGCCGCTTCCTGAATCAGATCCGCCGCGTGCATACCAATGATGTGAGCGCCGAGAATTTCGCCAGTGTCTTTGCGGTAGATCACCTTGGCGAGCCCGTCACCCTCTCCCTCGGCTAGAGCCTTAGAGTTGCCCTTAAAGTAAGTCTTCACGGTGTCGATGGCAAAGCCCTCGGCCTCGGCTAGGGTCTTGGCGGCGGGTTCTGTCATCCCCACAAAGCTGACCTCGGGGTGGGTAAAGGCCGCCGCCGGAATGCTGAGGTAGTTGATCTGGCGCGGCTCGCCGCAGATGGTTTCGACCGTGAGAATACCCTGGGCTGAGGCGGCGTGGGCCAGCATCATTTTGCCGGTAGCATCGCCGATCGCCCACAGATGGGGCACCGGTTCGCCGTTTCGCAGCACTTGCAGGTGATCGTCCACAGGAATGAATCCCCGGCGATCGGCCTCGACGCCAACTTTTTCTAGACCCAAATCCTTCGTAGCCGGGATGCGCCCGGTAGCTACCAGGCAGGCGTCCACTTCCAGAGTCTCGACCACTTCACGGGTTTCGCGATTGGCCAACTCGATTACCACCGGGGAACCGGGAGTCACCTTCTGAGCAATCACGCCAGCGCGGGTTTCGATGTCGCGGGGGGCAATCAGCACCCGCTGAGCGATCTTGGCAATGTCGGGGTCGAAGGTGGGCATCAGCTGATCCAGCGCTTCGATGATGGTGACTTCGCAACCCAGGGCGGTGTAGACATCGGAGAACTCCAGGCCGATGTAGCCACTGCCGATGATGGCGATCCAGTCGGGTAGCCAGTCGAGCTTCAGGGCTTCGTCGCTGGTGAAGACGGTTTTGCCGTCGGTTTCAATGCCGGGGGGCACAAAAGGCACCGAGCCGGGCGACAGAATAATATCTTTGGCCGTCACAATTTTTTCGCCATCGGGGGTGGCGATCGCCGCCTTCTGCTCCCCCGCCAGCCGCGCCCAGCCCTTAATGATATCGACTCCCAGCCGAGTGAGGCTGTTGGTCATATCGCCCTGGATTTTGCTGACCAGATTTTTGGCGTGGTCGGCAATGGCCTCGCGATCGTAGGTGACATTGCCCACCGAAATGCCCAGAGATTTTAGGTGGTGTTCGTTGCGCAGCTCTCGCACTCGGCCCGACGCTGCCAGCAGCGCCTTAGAGGGAATGCAGCCCCGGTTGACGCAGGTGCCCCCCATCACATCGGCTTCAACAATGGCCGTCTTTAACCCCCGCTTCACCGCGTGCAGGGCAGCCCCGTGGCCCCCTACCCCAGCACCAATAATTAGCAGGTCGTAATCAAATGCGTCGCTCACAGCAGGCTCCTGAACAGGTAATCCAATAATCCAAACAGGGTCGATTCAAGCTAGGTCGTGGGAGGATTCTGCCCTCAGCCTAGCGGCAAATGCGGGCTAGAGACATGGGTCGTAGAGTATGGATGCTACGACAAACAAAGTTTCTTTTCATTCTTGACCACCGAGAGCAATCAGACAAGCCGGGGAGGGTGATGAAAGTTTTGAGTGTTTAGTTTCGAATTTTGAATTCAACCCCTGAACTCAAAATTCAAAACTTATCTCTCTCTCCCACTTCCCCACTCCCGCTGCCGCCGCGCCTCATAGAGCAGCAGCGCCGCCGAAACCCCCACATTGAGGGACTCTACTCCTCCCGCCATCGGAATTCGCACCTGTACCGTAGCCTGGCGCTGAAGGTCTGCCGACAGCCCGGTCCCCTCATTGCCCAGCACAATCACTGTGGGTTTGGTGAAATCCACCGACCAATAGTCCACCGTGGCGTGGGAACTGGCGGCTACTAGCTGCACTCCCGCCTGATGCCAACTCGCCAGAATAGTATTCAAATCGTCTACCACTGCCAGGGGCAGCCGAAACCACTGGCCTGCTGAGGCCCGCAGTACTTTGGGATGATCGGGGGCGACGCTATCGGTACTGAGCCACAGGCCATCGACTCCAGTGGCTACCGCTGTGCGAATGATCGTGCCCAGGTTGCCGGGGTCTTGCAGGGTTTCTACTACTAGCCCAATGCCCTCAAGCTCAGGATTTGGGGTGCGGAGAAGCTGGGGGGCGATCGCCACTATCCCATCGGGGTGCTGGGTCGTTGCCATGCCTTCTAAAACAGCGTCAGACACCAGCTCAACTCGCTCGGCCCGCTGCTCTAGTTCCAAGGCCAAATTGGGATGAGCCTTTTGCCAAGCCGGGGTGTAGCAGGCGATGTCTAAGGGATAGCTAGTGGCGAGGGCTTCCTGGATCAGGTGGGTGCCTTCGAGCAGAAATTGGCTTTGCGATCGCCGTGCCTTGGCCTGGTGCAGCTTCCTAAACAGTTTAACCAGGGGATTTTGCAGGCTCGTAAGCATGACGTAATCCCCTGGTTAACCGTTTGACTGTCGTTGTCGACTATGAGATGCGGAACCCGGGACTTGAACCCGGACATTATTGCTAACACTAGGACCTGAACCTAGCGCGTCTACCAATTCCGCCAGTTCCGCTGGCCGGGCGTTATTACCGCCGCGATTTGTAATCATGCACTGAGTTTGCGTCGAAGTCAAGCGTGTAAAAAAAGATTTCGTGATTTTAAGTGAATCGGCTATCCTGATGTGGCCAAGCCCGGCAAATAAGTCTTGACTACTGTGGCGAAATTGATGATTTCGAGTAGAATCTAGACGAAATTTGGGAAAAGGTGGAGTTATCAGTCGTGGAGGACACCGCTATCGTTACGTCCATTGGTTTACCTAACCCTGTAGCCGCTGCCGAAGCGGATGGTGCTGTCCTTGAAATTACCGGCGGGACTCCCCTAAGAGGCCAAGCCACCATCAGCGGAGCCAAAAATTCTGCCCTGGTGGTGATGGCCGGTACCCTGCTCTGCTCCCAGCCCTGCCGCATTCGCAATATTCCTCACCTGATGGATATTGAGTGCATGGGGGAGGTGCTCACTGCCCTCGGGGTAAGCCTCAAGCGCGAAGACGATGCCCTAGTGGTAGATGCCAGCACCATCGCTCATACCAAAGCGCCCTACGACCTAGTGAGTCGTCTGCGCGCCAGCTTTTTTGTCATCGGCCCGCTGCTCGCCCGCATGGGAGTAGCGCGCATTCCCCTGCCCGGTGGCTGCGCGATCGGGGCTCGCCCGGTAGAGCTGCACGTGCGAGGGCTTCAGGCTATGGGGGCCGATGTTCATATTGAGCACGGCACCGTTCACGCCTACGTACCCGGCAGCAGTAGACGGCTGCAAGGGGCCAAGATTTACCTCGACTACCCCAGCGTGGGGGCCACCGAAACCCTAATGATGGCGGCTACCCTGGCCGACGGCGAAACCATTATTGAAAACGCCGCCCAAGAGCCTGAAGTCACTGACTTAGCCAACTTCTGCCGGGCCATGGGAGCACGGATTCGCGGCGCGGGCACCAACACCATCACCATTGCTGGGGTGCCCAGCCTGCACAGCACTGACTATGGCATTATCCCAGACCGTATTGAGGCGGGCACTCTGCTGGTGGCCGGGGCTATCACCCGCTCCGAAATCAGTCTCCACCCCGTCATTCCTGAGCACCTGACGGCGGTGATTGCCAAGCTTCAGGAAATTGGTGGCCAGGTAGTGGTCGATGGCCCCAGTCGGGTGCGCTACGTGCCCTCCCACAGCATTTCCCCTACCGATATTCAAACCGGGCCGTTTCCGGGTTTCCCCACCGATATGCAGGCCCAGTTTATGGCGCTGATGGCGGTCTGCGAGGGCAGTAGCCTGATCACCGAAACGGTGTTTGAAAACCGCCTGCGCCACGTGGCCGAACTCAACCGTATGGGGGCCGATATTCGCCTCAACGGCAACTGCGCCATCATCAAGGGCGTTCATCAGCTCTCGGGGGCTCCGGTGCTGGCCACCGACCTGCGGGCCTCGGCGGCACTGGTGCTGGCCGGTCTGGCGGCCAAGGGCACCACTACCATCCAGGGTCTGCACCACCTCGATCGCGGCTACGACGATCTAGAGGGCAAGCTTCGGCTGCTGGGTGCTAATCTGCGGCGCTACAACGATGGCTCAGTTCCTGCTATTTAGCGATAGGCGCTGAAGGCGATCGCACACCTCAGGGGGTCAGGGTAGGAAGCTGCTTTGGCCCTTTGCGTTTAGGGCGATGGATTAAAATGGCGATCGCACTCTTCTATACAGATCAGCCACCCGACCGGCACTTTACACTAGCAACAGCTATCTTCTACTGGTTGATTCGCCTATGCCCCTGGCTCGCCCTGCTACCGACTGGGATGCTCTAGCCCAGGCCTTTGGTGCGATCGAAACGATTCGCGACCCCAACCAGCGCGAAAAACTCTCCAAGGACTACTACTATTTCAGCCCAGTGCTGAAGGAGCAGCTAGCGGATTTGGTGGCCGACTTGATTGTGCGCCCCACCAGTGAAGCCGAGGTGCTGGCTGCGGCCAAGATCTGCGTCGAGGCGCGAGTACCTGTCACCGTGCGGGGGGCGGGCACCGGCAACTACGGCCAGTGTATTCCCCTAGAGGGCGGGGTGGTGCTGGACTTGAGCAAAATGAACGCGGTGAAGCGGGTAGAGCCGGGGGTGGCCTGGGTGGAGCCGGGGGCCAAGCTGGCGGCGATTGATAAAGTCACCCGCGAAACTGGGTGGGAGCTGCGCATGTACCCATCGACCTACCGCACGGCGACCATTGGCGGATTTATTGGCGGCGGCAGCGGCGGCATTGGGTCGATTACCTATGGGCAGCTGCGCGATCGCGGCAATCTCAACGCCGTGCGCGTGGTCACAATGGAAGACAATCCCAGGGTGATCGAGCTGCGCGGTGATGCGGTGCAACAGGTTAACCATGCCTATGGCACCAACGGCATTATTACCGAGTTAGAGATTCCCCTTGGCCTGGCCTACCCCTGGGCGGAGGTGATTGTGGCCTTCGACGATTTTATGACCGCCGCCCACTTTGGCCAGACCCTGGGTGATGCCGACGGGTTGATCAAAAAGTTGATCAGCATCCATGCCTGGCCGATCCCCAGCTATTTTGCGTCTCTGAAACCCTACCTGCCTGAGGGCAAAGCGGTGGCGCTGCTGATGGTGGCCGAGCCGTCCCTAGCTCTATTTGAAGAATTGGTGAGGGAATTTGGCGGCACCATCACCTATAGCAAATCGGCCCAGGAAGCCAGCAAAGGCGCGCCCCTGGCGGAGTTTACCTGGAACCACACCACCCTCCACGCCCGCAGCGTTGACCCGTCGCTCACCTACCTGCAAACCCTGTTTCCCTACGACTCTAAGCTGGAGCGGGTGCGCCACTTCTATGAATACTTTGGCGACGAGGTGATCATGCACCTGGAGTACCTGCGCATGGGGGGCAACACGATTCCGGCGGCGCTGCAAATCGTGCGCTATTCGACCCCTGAGCGTCTGGCCGAAATTATTCGCTACCACGAAGAGCACGGCGCGCTGATCGCCAACCCCCACACCTATCTGCTCGAAGACGGCGGCATGAAAAAGGTGGACGCGGTACAGGTGAATTTTAAGGCTGAGGTTGACCCCCACGGGCTGCTCAACCCCGGCAAAATGCGCGGCTGGCTGGAACGAGTTGAGGCGAAATAGAGGCTGTTGTGGCGATCGCGCGTCCGTTTACAGATGAAGATCGAATTGAGTCGCTGAAGGCAGCGGTGCTAGCGGGGATCGCTGCGGGAATGGCTGCTGGGAGTCTACTGCTGGCGCATCGAGTGCCGACCATCGGTTGGGGAGCAGCGTTGACCTCGATCGCATCCGGTCTAAGCGGCAGCACCTTTTGGGTCAGCGCCATTTTTGCGGGCCTCTCCGGTGGCCTCTTCGGCATCACCTACCGCTACGCCGTGCGCCAAGACCCAAACCCGCAGCTTAAAGCCGGAGTCGTTCTTGCCTTTAGTCTGGTGCGGGGACTGGCCCTGGTGAATGTGGCGGCAGCGGTTAGCCTGCGGGGCTGGCCCTTTGCGGTGGCGATCGCCGAAAGCCTGCTCATATTTGCCGCCGCTGCCGCTAGCCTAGAGCTAGCGCGCCAGCAGAACTGGATCAAACCCGTGAAATGAGTCAGGAATCTTAACAGGCCATGCCCAGAATCTTTTGAGCCAGCGCTAAGGCCTGGGGACGGCTGAGTTTGCCCTGGGCGGTTCTAGGTAGGGCGCTAACGAGAATCCACTGCTTGGGTAGTTTGAAGGGGGCTAACTGCGATCGCAGTCGTTCAGTGAGATCGTTTAGCGATATTGAGGAATCCATCATCACCAGGGCGCAAAGCTGCTGACCCCAGCGATCGCAGGGCAGCCCCACCACGCAAGCATCGTTCACCCAGCCCGTCGCCAACAGCACCGCCTCAATCTCCTCAGGGAACACATTCTCGCCGCCGGTAATAATCTTGGTGCTGCTGCGCCCAACGATGTGTAGATAGCCCCCGTCATCCAAATAGCCAATATCATCAGTAGCGAACCCCGTAGGGTGGGCACTGCCCACCACCCAGGAACCCTTTTTGCTGGAAGCACCCCGATATCCTAAAGCCAAGGATTCGGCCTGAATAACCACCCGCCCCGCTTGCCCCGATCGCTGGGGTTGCCCCTGATCATTAATAACAGTGAGTTTTACATGGGGTAACGGTCTGCCGCTGCTGCGGTGCCCCGCCAAAAATTCCTCTGGCAGCAGGGTGGCAACCTGGGCGGCGGTTTCGGTCATGCCGTAGGTAAGGGCAACGGGAATGCCCAAAGTTTGAGACTGATCGAGCAGCGCCTTCCCTGCCGGAGCGCCCCCCAACAACACTGCTCGAAAACTTCGCAGCCAGGAAATAAACTCACTGCCTAAAGCCAGCAGTTCTTGCAACTGAGTCGGCACTAGCGAGAGAAATCCACCGGGCGGTAAGGGCAAGAATTCTTCCCGTTTGAGATGGCCGTAGGGCTGGAGCGCTAGCTGCCCGCCTGTGGACAGCACCCGCAACGCCTGCATCAGCCCGCTAACGTGAAACAGCGGCAGTACGCAGTAAGCGTGAACGCGCTCGACCTCAAAGTGGGCGCGAAAGCCTTCTACAGAGACCATTAAGGTCTCCCAGTTATGCGCCACAAACTTGATCTGTCCCGACGAACCGCCCGTAGGAATGAGCATCTGCCTTGACTGTCCGTCGGGCACTCGGCAGGCATAGGCCGAAATTCTCGGTACCAAGGGATTGCCCCAGGCTGGATCGACCATGGTCTGCACCTGGTGGCGCTCGTTCTCGCCCCAGCGAGGGTTAGCCAAGACCACGGTGCAATCTGCTGACCAGGCGGCTAGAGAGGCCGCCAAAAACTGAAGCGGTTCAGGTTCGGCGATCAAAACTGCGGGGCTGTGGGAACCGCAGAATTCTCTATAGGCAGCAAAAACAGGAATGAATTCATTGAGGTACTGCCAAAACGACTGGCTGCTGGGGCCGATCAGCCAGTCGTCGCCCCAGCGAGTTTGAAGCAGTGCGCTTAAAGTCTGTCCCATAGTTCGGCGGGGGTGAGGGTATCCCAATCGTCGGCAAACCAGCCCTGGGTGCCAAAGCCTAGGGCTGGTTCTGGGGCGGGAGAGCAACGGGCGGCGATCGCCAATGCGGCCCGTCGCCCGATCGCGGTTTCAAAGGCAGAGGAAAAGACGAGGCGGGGGCGATGCCGTTGGCAGAAGGCTTCTAGCTGCTGGGGCGAACCCGCGATCGCCGGCTTGACCACAAACACCCCTCGCCAGCCCTGTTGCCAACATTTCTCTAGCTGAGCCACCGTAGCAACCGATTCATCTAGGGCGATCGCGGTTTGATAGCGCTCCCCCAGTGCTGTCATGGCCGCTAGCTGATCGGGCGGCAGCGGCTGCTCCAGGTGTTCAACTGTGGCCAGTTGAGAATTGGTGTTGATGCGATCGCAGGCCACCAGCCATTGCTCAGCCTGGGCCAGATTCAGCCCACCATTGGCATCCAGCCGCAGCCGAGTATTCATGGGCAGGTTGACCATCAACTGATCGAGCCAGCGGATTTCGTCAGCGATTGAAGCCACGCCAATCTTCCACTTCAACGTTTGATGGCCTTGGGCTAAGCGCTGGGGGGCAACTGATAACGCCGTTTCGCCAGCGGGCAGGAGGCCGCAGATAGCGGCGTTGGCCAAGCTATCCGTAGGAATCGCTGGTTTTTGCCTAGCGATCTGCCCCGCCAAATCGGCCTGGGCAGATTCCAGCCCAAACTGAGTAGCTGGGAGAGCAGCGGGAATTTCCCCGCAGCGCCACTCATCCCCCTGAGCTTGGCAAAACGCCAGCGCCTCGGCCATCGATTCGCTGCCAAACCAAGGAATCGGGGCCACCTCGCCGTAACCTACTTGTCCCAGGCTATCCCTCAGGCGCAGCAGCAGGCCCTCTCGCCATACCCAGGGGCCGTGGGCCGTGTGCAACGGCTGGGCAAACCGTCGTCGGTAGAGACGAATTGCTAACTCAATACCCATTGTCTGGCTGTCAATTCAAAACTCAAAACCTGGCTAAGCGCTCAGCCAAAACCCCAGGCTCAGCAGCACCCCGCTCCAAAAGTGAAAGCCAATGGCAAAAAACTTGGCGTTGAAGACCCGTTGGGGTTGGTCGTGGTAGCGGGTGACGTGGCGACTGAGCCGCCAGGCCGAGAGCAGGCTCAAAAACACCAGCGCCGTCCAGACTGGAAAAATACCTAGAACCAGGGCCAGGGCGGCGATCGCAAACACAATGCCACAGACCCAGGGCACTAGCAGCGCCCCTCGCTTTGTGCCCAGACGCACAATGGGCGATCGCTTGCCCGCCGCAATATCATCCTCCACCTGGTGAAAGTGGGAGCAAAACAGCACTAGGGTCGTGGTCAACCCCACCATCACCCCCGCTATTTGGCTGCCCCACGACCAGCTCTGAGTCTGGCTATAGTAGGCCGCCCCCATGGCCAGGGGGCCAAAGCTAAAAAAGCACAGCACCTCCCCCAGCCCTTGGTAGCCCAGGCGAAAGGGCGGCCCCTGGTACATATAGCCCAGCCCGCAGCAAATCAGAACGATCGCCAGCACGGTGGGGTCTTGCTGAACCAGGGCGATCGCCACAATCCCGGCGATGCCTAGCCCCAAACACAGATTCGCTAAGGCAAAAACCAATCTCCGGTTGCGCGTTAGGTTAACGACAGAATGCGCTTTGTTAACATCAATGCCGGTCTCCGAGTCAAACACATCATTACTGAGGTTTTCCCAGGCCAAAATAAGCACCGCCGCCAGCAAAAATAGCGCAAAAATACCGCCGTCAAATTGGCCGGTTTCAGCGTAGGCGATCGCGCTGCCCACCACCATCGGCATGATGGCAACACTATACATAGGGGGCTTTATCGCCGCTAGCCAGAGTTTGCGGTTAGCTGGGTTTACCGATTGGGTGGTCATAGCACTGTAATTCCTTCAGGCTTAGCATATCGCTAAGCCGGGCCATGGCCGAAGCCAACTTTACAATCCCCATTTCCCTACGCGGCTAAATATACGTAGCCAGTAGTCTAAAAAGTTACGTAAAAATCCATAGCAAATTATGAATTTAGCTTGTGCATATTAAAACCACAGACATCTGTCGCGTCGGGCGGGGTCTGGTGCATCTAACCCAAGGAGACCCCAGCTATGTCCAGTCGCGGATTAAATCTGTGCACCCTATCCGGCAATGTCGCCGCCGACCCTCAGGTGCGCCACATTGAGCGCAAAACCGGCGGCAGCGCCCAGGTAGCCGAAATGACCATCTACGTCGATCGCATTCCCAGCCGCAAAGACAACGACAGCTTTACCGTCGATATCAGCGTGTGGGAAGGTTCCCCCGCCTGGCGCAAGCTCACCCACGTTAAAAAGGGCTCGCTGATTATCGCTAGCGGTGCGATCGATGCCTCCCCCTACGTCAGCAAAACTGACTCCCAGGCGCGGGCCGGGCTTCAGCTCAAAGCCACCGATATCTTTCTGGATTCTTCTCCCAAAGTTGAAGAACCTAAACCAGAAAGCGAGTTTTAACTATTGAGTTATTCTGCTAGCCCTTGGCCAAGCGGCAATCCCCACGCCACAGATTGCCTTCGCCAATGTCCCTAGCAGAACCAAGATCCACGGAGAGAGCGCCGTGGGTTGAGAGCGAGGATGCGGGTTAACCCGCATCCTTTTCTAATTTTGGGTCGCTGCTAACTTGCTTGAAGATCTCATCGGTTGGCGTAGCCTGCCAAAAAAACAAATGGTTTTGCGCTTAGTCACCACCCATTGACTGCTTGCGCTGGCTCAGCAGCCAGCTCACCATTGTCGCTCGCCGCGTCAATCGAGGAATTAGCTGGTCGATGCTATACCCCTTAAACCCCAATTCTTCCTTGAGCAGCTGCTTGTACTCTGGCGGAATCGACCGGGTCAGCTGCACCGTTGCCGGACGGCTCTCGATAAAGTTTGGCGGCTCTGGATATTTCTCAGCCCAAGCTGGCTCCACCGCCGAGCTATCCCAGCCGTCAGAAATTTCTTGGTAGCTCAGGCTGCACCACACCAGACGGTTCACGGTGTCGTCATCTAGCTCGTCGTTGAGAATGGCCCACAGCGTATCGTCGGTCAATGGAGGCATAGAAGGCATAGAAAAGTTATCCACCTGGCTAACTGCCACTGGGGTCGAGCTAATCTCTACCCATTTTAAGCATTGGCCCAGTCATCTCAAATCACCTGCTGCGCCTGGGGCTGTGTCGGCTGCGCCAGTTATTCGATGCCGCTTTCACCGATCCACTTCTCGATCCCGTCACATCGTGACCCCAAAACACACTTAATGATCACAACCATTGGTTAATAACTGTGCTAGCGATCGCCATGCCCTTAGCTTAGAGGACACTACCATGCAACGCCCCCGCCGTCCCCATCACGTGCTCAGCCTCACCTTTAGCCTGATCAAGTATTTCTTGTTTGGGCTAGCGGGCTGCACCATCGCCTACGTCATTGCCCTGGTGCTCGACTTGCCCTTCGTAGCTGCGGCCATTGTGTTCTTTCTCGAACAGGTGTTGGCGCGATCGCTCGTGCTGCTGGGCTGTCTGTGGGCGATCGCCGTTATCAACGAGTCCGCCCGCTCCTAGTCCTAGCTGAACCCCACCCTTTCCGTTATTGTGAAGGAGTATTAAGCAGACTGACGTCTTCGAGAGCTACCGCTGTGACCACCGCCTTGGCTATTCCCGACGTTAAAACCTGGCAATGGCAGGGGTTTTCCATTCGCTACCAGCACATTGGTGAAACGGGTGCCCCGGTGCTGTGCATTCACGGGTTTGGGGCGTCGAGCGATCACTGGCGCAAAAATCTGCCTGCCTACGGCGAAAGTTTTCAGGCCCATGCGATCGACTTAATCGGTTTTGGCCTCTCCGACAAACCCACTCCCAATCAACCCCTGCCCTACACCTTCGAGACCTGGGGCCAGCAAATTGTAGACTTTTGCCGCGAGGTGATTGGTCAGCCCGCCTACTTGGTGGCCAACTCCATCGGCTGCATCGTGGCGCTCCAGGCTGCTGTCGATGGGTCTGAGTGGGTCAAGGGCGTAGTCATGCTCAACTGCTCTATCCGCCTGCTGCACGAGCGGCGGCGAGCCGAAATTCCCTGGCACCAGCGCTTCAGCACGCCTATTGTGCAAAGTATTCTGAGCTATCCCCAGATTGGGCGATTCTTTTTCTCCCGCATTGCCCAGCGCAAGGTGATTCGCAATCTGCTCGGTCAGGCCTACCGCCGCCCCGAAGCCATCACCGACGAACTGGTCGAGGCCATTCTCAACCCGGCCCTCACGGTGGGGGCTGCCGACGTGTTTTTGGCCTTTGTGCGCTACTCCCAAGGTCCCCTGCCCGAAGACCTGTTGCCCCTAGTGCAGTGCCCGGTGTGGATTATCTGGGGCCAAGACGACCCCTGGGAGCCGGTGGCCATGGGCCGGAGCCTGGCGAACTACGCGACAGTTCAGGCAATGGAAGAACTGCCGGGCGTGGGCCACTGCCCTCAGGATGAAGCCCCTGAGCTAGTCAATCCCCTAGTGCTAGGCTGGTTAGGTCAGGCTGAACTGTCCTCTCGGATAGAACCCAGCTCATCACCTTACTGATAAGGCCAGAACCATTGCACTTCTAGCAAGCGCAGATTTGCCCGATCGCGCTGTTGCCAACCCTGAAATAGTAATGGCTCTGAGGCCAGCTCTGGTGCTCAGTGTTGTTTCCATTTATGCCTCATTTCTAAAGTGTCTCTAAAGGTTGGTCATCGATCGCAGTCTGCCTTCTTACCATGGAGACAGCCTGTAGACACAACACCAGGGGATTGTCGCCCTCGCTATACGCCACAGCCCTACCCCACAGAAAGGAATCCTACGATGGCCGACTATCAACCCGCCGCCGCTGCCTTTGCCCTCGATCGCGACTGCACCACCCTCGCCCGCCACGTCCTCGAACAGCTCCACAGCTTTGGCCCTGAGGCCCAAGATCTCAGCGCCCTGATGAACCGCATTGCCCTGGCGGGCAAGCTGATTGCCCGCCACCTGAGCCGCGCCGGGCTGATGGAGTCGGCCCTGGGCTTTACCGGCGACACCAACGTCCAGGGCGAAGCCGTCAAAAAGATGGATATCTACGCCAACGACGTGTTTATCTCGGTCTTCAAGCAGAGCGGCCTGGTCTGCCGCCTGGCCTCCGAAGAGATGGACAAGCCCTACTACATCCCCGAAAACTGCCCGATTGGCCGCTACACCCTGCTCTACGACCCCATTGATGGGTCATCTAACGTCGATATCAACCTCAATGTCGGTTCTATTTTTTCGATTCGCCGTCAGCAGGGCGATGACCTCGACCACACAGGGGCCGATCTGCTGCAAGACGGCCACCAGCAGTTGGCGGCAGGCTACATTCTCTACGGCCCCAGCACCGTTTTGGTGTACTCCATCGGTAAGGGGGTGCATGCCTTTGTGCTCGACCCCAGCCTGGGCGAGTTTATTTTGGCCACCGAAAACATTCAGGTGCCGGCCCACGGCCCTACCTACAGCGTCAACGAGGGCAACTTTTGGCAGTGGGAAGAAGCCATTCGCGACTTTACCCGCTACGTGCACCGCCACGACGGCTACTCGGCCCGCTACACCGGGGCGCTGGTGGCCGACTTCCACCGTATCCTCACCCAAGGAGGCGTGTTTCTCTACCCTGGCACCACTAAAAAGCCCGAGGGCAAGCTGCGACTGCTCTACGAAACCGCACCCCTAGCCTTTTTGATTGAGCAGGCGGGCGGGCGCGCCAGCACTGGCACCGAAGACATTATGGGCGTGGTGCCCGGCAAGATTCACCAGCGCACGCCCTTTGTGGTGGGCAGCAAAGACGATGTGGCCTTAGTGGAGTCCTTCATTCAAGACCACAGCCGCCGCCAGAGCACTCTGTTGGCCAATTAGAGCTGGGTAAGGGGCGGGTTGATAGCTCACCTGGGGCGTTGGCGTTCGTGAAGTGTCCCGAGGGAATGCCTCTCTAGATCAGAATCGCTCCGTCCCGTTAAACCCCGTTTAAACTGATTGGGTAAAGCTAAACCGGTAGCCAGGGCTACGGCCTGAACCGCCAATTCGTCTTATTTAATACCTTTCCCGAGGGGTTAATTAAGACCGTCTATAGTCTCACCAGATTTGTAAAATCTGCTGTCAATATAGATTTCTATTTCTGTTATTTGTCGGTGGCTGCTGCGATCGCCAATTCAGCCAGTACCAGCCCTGTCAGCGCGTCATTACTAACGTCTACTCCCCACGCTTATGGTGTCCTTACTTGAAAATCCCCTGCGCGCTGGTCTCCAACAAGACCGGATTCCTGAGCCGCAAATTTTAGTCATCTTTGGGGCCTCGGGCGACCTCACCCAGCGCAAAATTGTGCCCGCCATCTACCAGATGCGGCGCGAGCGGCGGCTGCCCCCCGAGCTGACCATCGTCGGCGTCGCCCGCCGCGAATGGAGCCACGAGTTCTTTCGTGAGCACCTGCGCGAAGGGGTCGAAGAATTTGGCAACGGCCTGGGCCACGAAGCCATCTGGAATGACTTCGCCCGGGGGCTGTTTTACTGCCCTGGCGACATCGACAACCCGGCCTCTTACCAAGCGCTCAAAACCCTGCTAGCCGAGATCGATGTGACCCGAGGCACCAAGGGCAACCGGGTGTTTTATCTCTCGGTTGCCCCCCGCTTCTTTGGCGAGGCCACCCAGCAGCTCGGGGCCGCAGGCATGCTTGAGAACCCCGAAAAACAGCGGCTGATTATCGAAAAGCCCTTCGGCAAAGATTTGTCCTCGGCGCGGGTGCTCAACCGGGTGGTGCAGGAGGTCTGCGACGAACGCCAGATTTACCGCATCGATCACTACCTGGGCAAAGAAACCGTTCAAAACCTGATGGTGTTTCGCTTTGCCAACGCCATCTTTGAGCCCCTGTGGAACCGGCAGTTTGTCGATCACGTGCAGATTACCGTGGCCGAAACCGTAGGCCTGGAGGGTCGGGCGGGTTACTACGAAACCGCCGGGGCGCTGCGCGACATGGTGCAAAACCACCTGATGCAGCTCTTCAGCCTCACCGCCATGGAGGCTCCCAACTCCCTCGACGCCGACGCCATTCGCAACGAAAAGACCAAGGTGCTGCAAGCTACCCGCCTGGCTGATATCGACGACATTAGCCAGGCGGCGGTGCGCGGTCAATATTCTGGCGGCTGGATGAAGGGCCAATCGGTACCGGGCTATCGTGAGGAGGATGGGGCCAACCCTAACTCCACCGTGCAGACCTTTAGTGCCATCAAGCTCGAAATCGACAACTGGCGCTGGAAGGGGGTGCCCTTCTACATGCGCACCGGCAAGCGCATGCCCAAGAAGGTGAGCGAAATTTCCATCCACTTCAAGGATGTGCCCCACCTGATGTTTCAGTCTGCCGCCCAGCAGATGAACCACAACGTGCTGGCCCTGCGGATTCAGCCCGATGAGGGCATCTCGATGCGGTTTGAGGTGAAGACCCCAGGCAACTCGCTGAGAACGCGATCGGTGGATATGGACTTTCGCTACGATGCCGCCTTTGGTCAGGCCAACACCGACGCCTACGCCCGCTTGATCGTTGACTGCATGCTGGCCGACCAAACCCTGTTTACCCGTGGCGACGAAGTAGAAGCCTCCTGGCGGCTGCTGACCCCCCTGCTCGAAGCCTGGGATGCTCCCGCTGACCCCAAGGCCATTCCCCTCTACGAAGCGGGCACCTGGGGGCCAATGGAGGCCGAGTTTTTGCTAAACAAAGACGGTCGGCGCTGGCGACGCCTTTAACCCAGTTTTGAATTTTAAGTTTTGAGTTTTGAGTTAAGGAGATTCTTAGAAAATAAAATTCCCGCTTTATCCGGCGACTGTCGCCACCGTAGGGTGGGCACTGCCCACCATTAGATAGAGTTTTCCACCAGTCGCCTAAGCCCCAATTCCCCAACTCAAAACTAAAAACTAAGCACTCAAAACTAAAAACTCCCAATTCCCCTTTACCCCCAACCTTCCTATGACTACGACTCCCATCGTTGCCCTACAAAAGCCCAAGGATATTTCCCTGGATGAGATCGAGTCAGAGCTGCACAGTATTTGGCGTCAGCAAGATTCAGGCATGACCGCGCCCATGGCGACTCGGGCCACCACCTTCACCATGGTGATCTACGAGCCCGAAGAGGTACAGCAGATCTTGGCGGCCCTGGGCTTTTACACTGGTTTCATTGATAGCAGCCACGGCAGCCAGACCCGCGAGGCCATTCGCCAAGCTCAGATGGCCTACGATCTGCGGGTGACGGGCCGGGTTGACCCTCCTACCCTGGCTCGCCTGCGGCAGGAGTATGCCCAGCTTTCCGAGGCCCAAAAGCAGTACTCCAACCTCGACCAGCGGGGGTTCAGCCTCAGCGAGTCAATTTCGGCCCACAACCCCTGCCGCATTATTAGCCTTTGCCCCACGTTTGGGGAAGATACGGGGGTCACGGCCCAGGTTTCGGTGTACTGCCCGGTGCAAAAAAAAGGAACCGGCAATCTGGTGTGCTGTGAGTACATCAACCTGCGGGGCACCAAAGCGGCCCTGGGGCGCGTCAGCGACCTGATTGCCTCGCTGATTTTGCCGGAGTTGCCCAAGTTTGTGTGGTGGAAGGCTACCCCCAGCCCTGAGCAGCTAATCTTTCAAAACTTGGCCAAGTCCAGCAACTGCATCATTGTTGATTCGAGCTATTTTAGCGATGCTGAGGCCGAGCTGCAAAAAATGCAGGAGCTGATCGAAACAGATACCTATATTGCTGACCTCAACTGGCACCGCTTGGCTCCTTGGCAGGAGCTGACTGCCGCCGCCTTTGATCCCCCTGAGCGGCGTGAGTCGCTGGTGGATGTAGACCGCATCAGCATTGACTATGAGCAGGGCAACGCGGCTCAAGCGCTGCTGTATCTCGGCTGGTTTGCTAGCCGACTGGGCTGGCAGCCGATTAATTATGTTGAAGAAGGTGGCATCTACAACATCAAGAAAATTTACTTTAAAGGTACCAACGGCCTAGACATTGAGGCCGAGCTGGCGGGCATTCCGGTGGCGGACTCGGGGGAAGTGGTGGGCGACTTGACCGGGCTACGGCTGGCCTCCACCGACAGAAATGCTAACTGCTGCACGATTCTGTGCTCTGAGACCACGGGCTGCATGCGAATGGAAGCCGGGGGCGGTGCCCAAGCCTGTCAGGTAGAGCAGGTTACGGCTCTCTCTGATCAGAAAGCCGACTTTATGCTGGGGCAGCAGCTCCAGCGCTGGGGCGAGGATGTGCTCTACGAGGAGAGTCTGGCCATGGTGGCGAAGATCATGACCCTGCTGGCCAGATAAGGGTTGGCAGAATCAATGGATTGCAGCCCAGACAATCGCGCCAAGGGGGGCTAAATCCTTTACAGTGACATCCATTGGGTTGAATTGAGTGGTTGATGGCGCTGCCCCTTATCGCTACAGAGTCTTTGACTGTGGGCCAGATTCAGCTGCGGCTGCTGCCCGAGCGGGCGGTTTTTGTGGAGCCGCTGAAGCTGCTGCTGGTGTCGGATGTCCACCTGGGTAAGGCGGAGACCTTTCAGCACCATGGGCTGCCGGTGTCTAGCCAGGTCAACCAAGGCACGCTCCGACGGCTGGAAGAACTGTGCGCCCAATATCAGCCGGAGGCGCTATGGATCTTGGGCGACCTGTTTCACGGGCGCGAGGGCATGGCCGATGAGGTAATCGACGCCTGGCTGAGGTTCTTGCACCAAACTCAAGTCAGCGCCCACCTAATCTTGGGGAATCACGATCGCCCCCTGCAAGACACTCTGACCCAACTCTCGGTGGAGTGCTTTGTGGAGGCGGTGGAGGTCGGGGGCGTTCTTTTCAGCCATGAGCCCGATGTCGACTCCACTCGGCTGAATATCTGTGGCCACATCCATCCCTGCTTTCGGCTGAAGATGGGGGGCGATCGCCTGCGTCTGCCCTGCTTTCACTGGCAGCCTCGGCAAAACCGTCTCACCTTGCCTTCTTTCGGGGAGTTTACCGGCGGCTATGACATTGCGCTGGCGGCGGGGGAGACGGCCTACGTGATAGCGGAGTCTGCCGTGATCGCATTTGGGCAAGGCGTGAATGGCAAACGCAGGCAGTAGGTCAGGGGCCAGTGGATGTGACAATCTAAAATCTAAACCTTCAAAGTCAGAAGCCCCTGGGGGCAAACGCTATGCTAGATCTCTGGGTTTCCTGAAGGGCATAGCGATGACAAAGGCCAAAGTATGGATGGCAGTGGCGCTCTGTAGTGTTTTCGTCGCGGTGGCCGCGATCGCCGTCGCCCTCGGACGGCGCAATGATCCCACCGTAGTGATGCCCACTAATCCCGAGGCACAAACCGAGGAGCAGCCAGCGGTGGTAGACCCCACTGAGCCAGCCCCAGGAACAGACCCCGAAACTGGGACTACGCCAACCCCCAACCCGCCGGAACCTGGGGTTGGCGGCACGGGGCAAGCAGTCAACCCACCCCAGGCGGCGCAGCTGATCGCCAGTCAGCCCGGGTCTCAGATCAATCTGCGATCGCAGCCCACTACCAGCGCTGATAGCCGGGGCTACGGCGTTGTGGGCGACCCCGTGATGCTGCTGCGATCGACCGAGGCCAGCGACGGCACCTGGTACTTCGTCAAATTTGACCAGTCTGGGGCCGAGGGCTGGATTCGCGGCGACTTTATCAATACCGAAGGGCGGGCCACCCCCCTGTCAGATCGAGCCAGCCAGAGCGACACCTGCGAAGGCACGATGGAAGGCATGGCCGTCACCGCCTTTTATGACGCCAACGGCTTTCACCTGGTGCGCTTCGTCAATTTAGAAACCAGAAACACCTTCGATGCCACCCTCAGCCGCCAGGGCAGCAGCAACGCCGGGCAGCCTCTCTACCAGGGCAGCGCCAGCCCACCTGCCGGTGGCAGCTACCCGGTGGCGCTCACCGACCTCTCCGGCGGCAACCCCCGCAGCGGGTCTCAGGTGAGCTTGAACTACACGGGGATTGAGGGGAGTGCGACTTGTCAGTAGGTGAGTAGGTGGGTGGGTGCTGATAAGATTGGAACGTGAAGCTGCTGCTCAAGGAGCACTCCCATGGCCACAGAACTCAGCGCAGAAGAACGACAGGAGCTAGACACCCTGCGGCAGATCATTGAGCAGGCGATCGCCGATGGCGTGCTCACCCAGACCGAGCGCGACGTCATTACTGCCACTATGCGGGCCGATGGCAAAGTCACCTTTGAGGAACTGGAGCTAGTGCGACGGCTGGTCAGCGACAAGGTCGCCGCTGGGGAACTGAACCTCGAAAAGTCTGCCGGACTGTGATCGAGGCTTGACGAAGCACAGCCGCAGGTACTGTTTGGCTCCAGCGGTTCGGCCCTGGGGCACTGCGGTGCTTGCCCTGATCAATCAGGGCGAGAAATCGCGGCGATCGCCCCCAACCAATTCCCTTACCCCCACGTTGAATGACTTCTGAAACTTTACCTGCCGCTGTGGCGATCGTGCACGAGTGGCTCGTCAGCCGGGCTGGGTCAGAAAAAGTCGTTGAGCAAATGCTGGCGGTGTGTCCTCAGGCGGATGTCTTCAGCCTGGTGCAGTTCTTAGAACCCGAGGCCATCTCGCTGATTCCGCCAGGGACGCGGGTGCAGACCTCGTTTTTGCAAAACCTGCCGGGGGCGCGACGGCACTTTCGCCAATATTTACCGCTGATGCCCCTGGCGGTGGAGCAGTTCGACCTCTCAGATTACGACCTGGTGCTCTC
Source organism: Phormidium tenue FACHB-1052 (assembly GCF_014696675.1). Classification (GTDB taxonomy): domain Bacteria; phylum Cyanobacteriota; class Cyanobacteriia; order Phormidesmidales; family Phormidesmidaceae; genus Nodosilinea; species Nodosilinea tenuis_A. The sequence goes on along the minus strand of NZ_JACJQN010000003.1, from coordinate 236,002 downwards.
TAGCAACCACGCTGTGGCCAAGGGGGTTCTCACCCGCCCCCACCAGCTCCACGTCAGCTACGTGCACACCCCCATTCGCTACGCCTGGGATTTGCAGCACCAGTATCTCCAGCAGGCGGGGCTGACGCGGGGGGCAAAAAGCGCCCTCACCCGGCTGATTTTGCACTACCTGCGCCTGTGGGATCTCGCTGCTGCCCACCGGGTTGACTGCTTTGTGGCCAACTCTCGCTACGTCGCCCGCCGCATCTGGAAAACCTACCGCCGCCCCGCCACCGTGATCTACCCACCCGTAGCGGTCGATCGCTTCTGCTGGCAGCAGCCTCGCGACGACTTCTATCTCACGGTGTCGCGCTGTGTGCCCTATAAACGGGTCGATCTGACGGTGGCGGCCTTTAACCGCCTCGGGCTGCCCCTGGTGGTGATTGGCGACGGGCCAGCCCTGGCCGAGCTACAGCGATCGGCCAAACCCAACATCGCCTTTTTGCGGAACCCCACAGATGCGGTGGTGTCAGATCATATGGCGCGTTGTCGAGGTTTTATTTTTCCGGCAGAGGAGGACTTTGGTATCACCGTGGTCGAAGCCCAGGCGGCGGGGGCACCGGTGATTGCCTATGGTCAGGGCGGCTGTGCCGAAACCGTACGACCGGGGAAAACTGGGATACTGTTTAGCCAGCAAACCGTCGATCATCTGGTGCAGGCCGTGCAGCATTTTGCCCAGCACGGGGTCGAGTTGGGGGCCGAAGCCATTCGTCACCATGCCGAAACTTTCTCTGAAGCAAGATTTCGCCAGGAATTGACGACCTATTTGGCCCATAAGTGGCTGAAATTTCAGCAGGGCAATGAATTAGAGTAGTGTCGGTGTTTTAGGAGTGTGGGGAAATTTATGTTTCCTCTTGAGCGTACGGTTCATCCAGTAATGTTGTCCTTGAGGATGTCAACCCGCTCCTTGCCGATGGTTGCCCTCCTCAGTCTGTCTGATTTGCTGGCCCTAGCCTTGGCTGGAAGTGCTGGGGTTCACTTACGGTTGGCCTTTGGCGGACAGTATCTGCCCAGTCTGTATGGCCAGCTGTGGCCGATATTAGGCGTATTTTTGTTGGCCTATGCGGTAGCTGGGCTTTACCCCGCAGTAGGTCTCAGCCCGGTAGATGAGCTACGGCGTATTTGTCTTTCGACTACCTTTACCTATCTGGTGCTAGCGGCGGGGCTCTTTCTTACCCGTGAGAGTGAAACCTACTCGCGCGGAGTGTTTTTGCTGGCCTGGCTGCTGTCGTTGCTGACGGTGCTGACCGGGCGGCTGATGGTGAAGCAGTGGTTTGCTCGCTACCCCTGGTGGGGCTACCAAGTGCTCATTTTGGGGGGTGGGCGCACCGGCGAGCTGGTGATTCAAACTCTGAAAAATCAGCCTGAGTTTGGCCTCAAACCCGTAGCCGTGCTGGATGACAGCCGGGCGCATGAGGGCAGTTTGTGCGGCGTGCCCATTGTCGGGCCTCTGTCAGCCGCGCCCCACCTGGCTCTCCGCCACGATATTCACTACGCCATTGTGGCCATGCCTGGGGTGCAGCGAGAAAAGCTGCTGCGGGTGCTGGAGCTGTATGGTCGCACCTTTCCCCATCTGTTGATGATTCCTGACCTGTTTGGGGTGGCCAGCCTGTGGGTTAGCTCAAAAGACCTGGGCGGCATTTTGGGCCTAGAAATTCGTCAACAGCTGCTGCTGCCGGGGCCGCGCCTGATCAAAACCCTGCTGGATTTGGTCTTGACCCTGATTATCGGCCTGTGTTTGCTGCCAGTGCTGGTGGTGATTGCGGTCTTGGTCAAGCTCGATTCGCGGGGGCCGCTTTTCTACGGACAGCCTCGCCTGGGGCAAAATAGCGCGCCCTTCACTGCGTGGAAGTTTCGCTCGATGGTGCCCCACGCTGCGCAGGTGCTCGATCGCTACCTAGACGAAAACCCTGAACTGCGAGAGCAGTGGGAGCGTGACCACAAGCTGCGCTACGACCCACGCATTACCCGCGTGGGCCGGTTTTTGCGCCGCACCAGCCTCGATGAGCTGCCCCAGCTATGGAATGTGCTCCGGGGTGAGATGAGCCTGGTTGGCCCGCGCCCGATCGTGACGGAGGAAATTGTTCGCTATGCCGACAAGTACAGCCTTTACACGAAGGTGCTGCCGGGCCTGACGGGGCTATGGCAGGTGTCGGGGCGCAACAATGTGTCCTACGAGGAGCGGGTCAACCTGGATGCCTACTACGTGAGAAACTGGTCGGTCTGGTTAGATGTCTATATTCTGCTGAGAACAGTGTGGGTGGTTGTAATTGGCGATGGAGCCTACTAGGTTAAAAGGGGCTGAGGCCGGTAGCATAGCCCAAGAACGGTTGGTTTTGGGCAGCTTGGTGGCGTTGCCCTACATCGTCTATGGGGCGATCGCGGGGTTGGTCTGGTTTTTGCTGGTCAATCTGTTCCAGGGCTGGCGGGCGATTGGGCGATTGCTCTACACCCAGGGCTGGCTCTGGCTGGCCCTAGGCCTTGGGGTCAGCGTAGCGCTTTCCCAAAACCCAGGGGAGTCAGCCCTGCAGGCGCTGAATTTTGTGCCGTTTTTTGTGCTCTACGGGGCGATCGCCATTGCTGTGCCCCAGTTTCGCCAGCCCTGGGCGACGCTGCACAACTGGGCTGTGGCGCTACTGGGGGCGACGGTGCCCGTCAACCTGACGGCGCTCGCGGAGTTTTACCTGCGATCGCCCGGCGGTCTGGCGCGCTGGGGCAGTCATCCTGGGCTGGCCTGGCTCTATGAGCAGACCAACTATGGCTATCGGGCCAGCGCCATGTTTGGCCACCCCAACGCCCTGGCTAACTACATGGTGATTGTGTTTGGGCTGGGGCTGGGGCTCTGCGCCTACTACCTCAACCGCCCTGAACTGCGGGCGAAAAGCGTTTGGATTTGCGCTGCCACGGCCCTAGTGCTGGTGGGCATTTACTGCTCGGGCTCGCGCAATGGGCTGCTGATTGCGGGCGTTCAACTGCTGCTGTTTGGGGGGCTGCTGCGGCCCTATCGCTATATTTTTTGGGCTGGGCTGGGGGCGATCGCGCTGCTCACTGCCAGCGCCCTGATCTGGGGCGTGGGGGGCCGCACCCTGCCCGAGGCCTTTGCCACTGTCTCGCTACGCTTTAGCGTCTGGCGCTTAGCCCTTGATATGATTCCGCACCACCCCTGGTTCGGCACGGGGCTGGGCACCTTTAAGCAGCTCTACGACCCGGCTGACTTTCCGGTAGCTGACGACTTTTTACCCCACGCCCACAACCTGTGGCTGATGCTCGCCGCCGAGGCCGGTATTCCGGTTGCCCTGGGGTTTACAGGCATAGTGGGGTGGATCTTGGGGCAGGGCACCTTTGCCCTGGCGACAGTTTCGCTTCCCCCTGACGCCATGGCCCTGCTGGCGGGCTACCTCACTGGCTTTGGCGGCACCGCAGCCTTTGCCATCTTTGATCTGGCCTTTTACGATGGCCGCATCAATATCTTGGGCTGGCTGCTGCTGGGCTGCATTCAGGCCATGGCGTACCTAACATTGACCGCTAAATCAGCTTCACGAGCCGGAGACCCAGGTACAGTCCAATAGCCGTACCCACCATGACCGACAAAAACAGCACGTAGGCAACTACACCACCCATAATTTCTCTCTCCACAACGGTTACGACTCTATATTGAACCACGGCGGGAGCGTGTGGGGGGAGTGGGGAGTCTGGGAGTGGGTTATGGAGTTTTGAGTTTTGAATTGACAACTCACAATTCAAAACTGAGCACTCAGAACTTCCCTCCCCTACACGCTAAAGTTTTAGAACACCTCCGTCCCTAGCTATCCCTATGAAATCCGTTATCCCTGTGCCGCTGCCGAGCAACCCCTACGATGTGGTGGTGGCCACTGACGGCATCGACCATCTGGGCACCTGGTTGAAGGGCGGTGAGTCGCCCCTGGTGAAGCCGGGGCAAAAGCTATTGCTGGTGTCAAATCCGGCAATTTTTAAGCGGTATGGCGATCGCGCCCTAGCCTCACTCATCCAGGCGGACTACGCCGTCGAAACCTGTCTGCTACCCGCTGGGGAACGCTACAAAACCCCTGGCTCGCTACAAAAAATTTACGACGCGGCCCTCGACTTTCACCTAGAGCGCAAGTCGGCGATGGTGGCCCTGGGGGGCGGTGTGGTGGGCGATATGACGGGCTTTGCCGCCGCCACCTGGCTGCGGGGGGTGAACGTGGTGCAGGTGCCCACCTCGCTGCTGGCCATGGTCGATGCCTCGATCGGGGGCAAGACCGGCGTCAACCATCCTCGCGGCAAAAACTTGATTGGGGCATTCCACCAGCCGCGTTTGGTGATGATCGACCCCACAGTGCTCAAAACCCTGCCCGTGCGCGAGTTTCGGGCGGGGATGGCAGAGGTGATTAAGTACGGTGTGATCTGGGATAGAGACCTGTTTGAAACCCTGGAAGCCGCGCCGCGCCTCGACCAGTATCGCTACGTAGGGGACGAGCTGCTGCACACCATTCTGACGCGATCGTGCCAGGCCAAGGCCGATGTGGTGTCTCAGGATGAGCGGGAAGCCGGGCTGCGGGCGATTCTCAACTATGGGCACACCATTGGCCACGCGGTCGAAAGTCTGATGAACTACCGGGGTGTCAACCATGGGGAAGCGGTGGCGATCGGCATGGTAGCGGTGGGCAAGATCGCCACCGCCCTCGACTACTGGACTGCCGCTGAGGAAACGCGGCAGCTAAAACTAATTGAGAAAGCGGGGCTACCCACCCAAATTCCGGCCCACCTAGCCGCCAAAGACATTCTCTCGCTGCTGCAGGGCGACAAAAAAGTGGAGGATGGCCAGGTGCGCTTTGTCATGCCGGATGGCTTGGGCGCGGCCAAGGTGACAGGCGACATTACCCATGAGCAAATTGTGGCGGTTCTAGAAAACTAGTATTGCTGGGATAAATTGCGTCTCTGTCTCGACGGTCACAGCCGGTTGGTGGATACAGACTTCGGTAAAATGAGACATTACCCGTCAGCAACCCGCCATGCAAACCCAAGACCGTCCAATTTCTGCTCCTGCCCCTGGTTTGGCCTACCCCAGCCGCAGCGCCAGCGTGAGCCGCGCCACCGGGGAAACCGACGTGCAGGTGAGCCTCAATTTGGACGGCACCGGGCAGTGTGAGGCCAAGACGGGCATTCCCTTTCTCGACCACATGCTGCACCAGATTTCGTCCCACGGGTTGATTGATTTAGAAGTACGGGCCACGGGCGACATTGAGATCGACGACCACCACACCAACGAGGATGTGGGCATCACCCTGGGGATGGCGCTGCACCAGGCCTTGGGCGATCGCAAGGGCATTACCCGCTTTGGCCATTTCGTCGCGCCGCTGGACGAATCGCTGGTGCAGGTGGCGCTAGATTTCTCAGGTCGGCCCCACCTCAGCTACGGGCTGGAGATTCCGACCCAGCGGGTGGGCACCTACGACACCCAGCTAGTGCGCGAGTTTTTTGTCGCCGTGGTCAACCACAGCCAAATGACCCTGCACATTCGCCAGCTCGACGGCATCAACTCGCACCATATTATTGAAGCCACCTTCAAGGCCTTTGCCCGCGCCATGCGCATGGCCACCGAGGTAGACCCCCGCCGATCGCACCTCATCCCCAGCTCAAAGGGTGTGATTTAGACGCCCTCCTGCCTGCCAACTGCGTAAACGAGGGTAGTTATGTTTAGACAGGTCACGCCGGGCACCACCAGCCGCCTCACCACCGTTGACCACAGCGAAACCTATGGCCGACACATCTTGGCCCAGGTGGTGCCCACCCTCGCGATCGATACCTGCCTCGACATTGGCTGCGGGGGAGGGCAAGATTTGCAGGTGGTCTTGGCCCAGCATCCCCAGGCCCAGTGCGTCGGGGTTGACTATGGCGATTGGCAGGCCGCCGCGCTAGCCGCCTCGGGCATCAAACCCATTTCCGTCAACATTGAAGCTGAGCCGCTGCCCATCGCTTCAGAGTCAGTCGATTTGGTCATTGCCAACCAGGTGCTAGAGCACACCAAAGAAATTTACTGGATCAACCACGAAATTTTTAGGGTGTTGAAGGTGGGCGGCTATTTTTATCTGGGGGTGCCCAACGTTTTGGCTCTGCACAATCGGCTCTTGGGTCTATTTGGGGTACATCCCACCTGTAGCAAGATGCTTTCGGCCCATGTGAGATCTTTTTCTAAACACGACACGCTCCTCTTTTATCGAGAAGTAGCGGGAGACTTGACCCAACTGGCAGGTTTCTATGGGTCGCAGTTTTATCCATTTCCCAAGCCTCTAGCTCGTCCTTTAGCCAATGCCCTGCCCAGCTTGGCCTTCTCAATTTTCTTTTTAATCAAAAAAACGAGACCCTACGAGGGGGAGTTTTTAAACCATTTGTCAAAGGTGTTTTTAGAAACCAATTTTTTTAGAGGCCATTAGCCCGCCTACCTAGGGCGCTGCGGCAGACCCGCTATTTATCCTCCCTTGGCAGACTATTGCTGGCCCCAAGACCCGCATCTCGACAGAGCGTAAACGCCTGGAATGCCGTCTAGACTATGCCTTCACCCCTATGGAAGGACACCTACGATGGCTAAAGGCAATTCAGATCTGGGAGAGCAGGCCCTGAGCAAAGCATTTGAGGTAGGGCTATCTACCCAGCTCGATGCCGCCGACCACCTAGATGCCGAGATTCGCACTAACCCGATCGCCCTGATGCAGGGAGAGCTAGAGTCAGCCGAAATTCTGGGGCGGGGTCTGGTGATCAAAAATGATCTGCGTACCGAGCAGCTTTCGGTCAAAACCGACGGCATCGCCATCGACCCCCTCAAGGCGGCCCTGGGCAATATTAAGCTGACGCGTCCTACCAACGCCAGCGCTGCGGTTGAGCTGACCGAAGTTGATATTGAGCGGGCCTGCAATTCTGACTATATTCAGCAGAAACTGAAGTCTTTGGAGGTCACCCTAGATGGCCGTCCGGTGCAGGTCAGTGCTGAGCAAATTGACTTCTCTCTGCCGGGGAATGGTCAGGTGGCGATCGCCGCCAGCGTGGTGCTCGATGAAACCGGCGAGCGGCAGCAGGTGGCCTTTCGCGCTACCCCGGCCCTGGGGCCCCAGGGCCATGAGGTGGTGCTAAACGATGTGCAAGTCGAGCCTGAAAACACTTCAGAACCCCTCACCCAGGGGCTGCTGGCGGCGGCCAAAGACCTGCTCGACCTGCACAATTTCACCCTCAGCGGCATGACGCTCCAACTGCAAAGTCTGGATGTTCAGCCAGGGAAGATCGCCCTACAGATGCAGGCCTATGTAGAGAAATTCCCTGGGGGGAGATAGCATAGGCGGTTTTGCTGGGGGTTAGCTTGCAGGGGAGACCGACTGCTTTGCTAAGGCGTCCGTCCCTGCGATCGCTTACGTACGGGCAATCTTCCCAAGTCGGTTGGCCTCGGTGTTTGGGACTGGCCCGCGCTAGCGCCAGACGCTGAGGCCACAAGCTGGGTTGGAATCAGCATCGCAATTTTTGCGCAGGCTTCCGCATCCGACAGGGCATCGTGATGGTTGAGGGGAATGCCTAGGTAGTCGCACACGTTGGGCAGCTTGGTGGGGCGAAGGTTCCAGGCCTGACGAGCCAGCTTCACCGTACAGACAAAGTCGGGTACTGGGGGCAAAATGCCGTAGGTCTGGCAGCAGGCGTGGAGCACGCTGCGATCGAAAGACGCGTTGTGGGCCACAAAAAAGTCGGCCCCCGTCAATATCGCCGCGATGTCGGGCCACAGCCCGGCAAAATCGGGCTCATTGGCCACCTGCCGCCAGGTAATGCCGTGGATGTGGGTGAACTCAAACACCCGTCGAGGGGGGCGAATCAGATAGTGAACTTTATCGACCACCTGGCCTTGCTCGACCCGCACTAGGCCAATAGCGCAGGCGCTGTCGCGGTAGCGATCGGCGGTTTCAAAATCGAGGGCTACAAAGGTTGTCATGGCAAAATTTTACAGGCACAGGGGCGGCAACGCTAAAACTCTGCCGCAACCGTGAGACGCGCTGGGTACCTTAAAGGTATTGAACTGAGCGATCGCAACGGCCTTTTAGGGATTTTTGCATATCATGCGTGGACTTTCTTTAGTTGGGTTATTCGTTGGGCTGGGGATTGTGGGGGCACTCATGGCTCACCAAAACAAGCCCGCCGAGACTGGCGAGACCGCTCTTCCCACTGAACAGATTGAGCAGGCCAACCAGGCTGCTGAGACAGTGGAGCAGCGGGCGGAGCAGCTTCAGCAAGATCTGCAAAAACTGCCCTAGTGACTGTCCTAAGCGCTGTTCAGCGATCGCAACGACAGATTCATGCCGAGCCATCCCCCCGCTGCATCCGGCGCTATCTCAAGAGCTGGGATCTAGTCGGGCAGCTCTTTCTCGATCGGGTTGCGACCGCCAATGTAGTGCTCGTACCACCGCATCAGCGGCGTCGAGGTGACGCCATGCAGCGTTACCGAGATAGCGACGGTAATGATTGTCACCCAGGCAATCAGCTCGCCCGCTTCGTCCTGTAAACCCTGACTCAGCGCATAGGCGAGATAGTACAGCGAACCCACACCGCGAATGCCAAACCAGCCGAATAGCCAGCGCGTGGCCGGGTGTACTGGAGAACCCATGGTGCTCACCCAGGCTCCCAGGGGGCGAATCACAAACAGCAGTGAGCCCGCGATTAGCAGGCCCGGCACCGCAAACTTCAGAATCGGCTCGACTCGCAGCAGCGACCCCAACAGCAAAATTGTGCCAATTTCGGTCAGTTTCTCCAGCCGTTCCATAAAGTTGAGGCGAGAGGCCGATCGCTCATCGCTCAGGCACTGGTTATACATCACCACACCAGCGACAAAGACGGCCAAAAAGCCGTAGCCGCGAACGATCTCGGCCACTGAGTAGGCGATTAGGATGGTGCTGAGGCCGACAAAATCTTCCATCAGCTCATCGACGGCCAGCCGTTTGGCAAAGTGCTGCTCTAGCCAGCAGACCCCCTTAGCCACCCCAATGCCCACCAGCAGCCCAGCGGCGATCGCCCAAACCAGATCGACGGCCACCCAGCGACCAAACCAGTTCTGCCAGTTGTCGTCTTCTAACCAGTGCAGCCCAAAGTAAACAAAGGGAAAGGCCAGCGCATCGTTGAGGCCGCCTTCAGAGGTGAGCCCAAAGCGCAGTTCGTCCTGGTCTTGGGGGTTGTTGAGCTGCACCTCAGAGGCCAAAACCGGGTCAGTAGGGGCCAAGATTGCCCCCAGCAAAATGCCGACGCCCCACTCTAGCTTGAGAAAAAAGTGGCCAATGGCGGCGATCGCAAAGATCGACATCGGCATCAAAAAGCCAATCAGCCGAATCGTCGAATTCCACGCCCAGCGCTTGAGCGGACGATTCATCTTGAGGCCGCAGCTAAACAGAGAAATCAACACCACCATCTCGGTCAACCGCTCTAAAAAGACGGTGTCGGGGCGCGCTCGTATCAGGTTAAAGCCGTAGGGACTCAGCACAATCCCCACAACCATATAGATCAGCGCGTAGGAGAGGGGCAACCGGCCAATCCAGCCCGACCCCAGGGTGACCGTCAGCAGCAGTAAGCCAATCACCAGCAGATCGAGAATGTAAATATCCACAGGTTGTCAAGGCCAAGGCATAAACCGCCCTTTTACTCTAGGGTCTAGATGCAGGAGCTAAGTGCAACCTGCGGTAGATCTTTTCCTGACTTAGCCTTGAGCCATTTAAGTTGGTAAAGCAGAAGATGCGCCAAACCTAAGGCTATGAAAGTGACAATGAATCAAAGCAAAGATCCAATGATCATTGTGGTTGGCGCGTCTGTTGGAGGAATGCAGGCCTTGACGCAGCTGATCGGGCAGTTTCCCAAAGATTTTCCGGCTTCCATTTTCATTGTTAACCACATGGGTGCAGAAACCACTGGAGACGTGCTGGTTGCCGCCTTAAATGCGAGTGGTGGGCTAACCTGCGAACAGGCCCACGACGAGCAATCTTTCCAAATCGGGCATGTTTATTTGGCACCCCCCGATCAACATATTTTGCTTGAAAAAGGCAAAGTTCTGGTTACCAAAGGCGCTCGCGAAAATCGTTATCGACCAGCCATTGATCCCCTATTTCGCTCCGCAGCGGTGGCCTATGGCAATCGCGTCATTGGCATCATTTTGACCGGATACCTGGATGATGGCACCAGTGGCATGATGGCCATCAAACGATGCGGCGGCGTTTGCATCGTCCAAGATCCGGTGGATGCGGCCTATCCAGACATGCCTCGGTCGGTCATAGCCAATGTGGGAGCTGATTATTGCTTGCCCATCGCCAAAATGGGAATGCTGCTGTCGGATCTAGTGCGGAGAAAATTACCCAGTCGCAAGCAGCCGCCAAAAGACATTGTGATCGAGGCGGAAATTGCCCAACGCGTTTTGAGCGATTTGCCCTCAGTTGAGGCGCTCGGCAAGCAGGTGCCCTTCAACTGCCCCGACTGTGGCGGGGTACTTTGGCAAATAACGGAAGGAGATTTTTTAAGGTATCGCTGTCATACAGGCCATGCCTTTACCTCGGCAGTGCTGCTTGCTCAGCAAACAGCCAAGATCGAAGAGACGCTGTGGGTTGCCCTACGGATGTTTGAGGAGCGCCAGAATTTGATTGCCACCATGGGCCAGAGTCAAGGCAATGCTTCTTCTTCAGTCTTACAGCGGGTTCAAGACTCTCAAGTTCATATCGATCGGATTCGCGCCATGTTAAAAGCTACCTATGAAGACACCCACAAAGACAACGACACTCACGATCAACAGGACGTTGACTAATCGCTGCCGCCCCATGTCCAGCGAGGATTGCCATCCCGCAAGCCCTTAAACAGAATGACGGCGGTGAACCCGTTGGCATCGCGCATTCCTGTCATGTCGAGGGTGGCCTTGACCTGGCCATTGATCATCTGAATGCGGATGTAGGAGTTAGCCTCGTGGGCCGCACCATCAATGCGGATCATGCCGCCCGATGCCTGGCAATTGCGGTATTCGGACTTGAGGGTGCCCACCCAGGTGGCGCTAAATTGATCAGACTGAGACAGTCGAATGTTGGTGGCAATGTCGCGCAGTTTGACCATGCCATCGATGGAAAAGCCGCCCTCAACGTAGGGTTGGGGAGTTTCGTGGGCCATGAGCCCAGCAGGGCAGCGGGTCTGGGAGCCACTCAACAGGGGCAGCACGCTCAGATCGATTGTGCTGGCCAAGGCGGCTGTGCCCAGGCTGCTCAAAATACTTAGCGGTAGGCCCCCCAACAGCGCCCAGCAAAACTTTATCGTCATCGTTATTGACTCCTTGGGCAGCACAGCGCGAAACGTAATCTGTACCCACAGCTACATCAGCCAAGTAAGGTATTCCTGACGGGCGATCGCAGCTACCGCAGACGCTCTGGCATCACCCGTTAGGTGCAAAAGGTGTTTCAAACCCTGATGCCAACGACCTTCGCTGCCTTGCAGATCCATCATAGGTTTCTGACTTTGGTCGATGTAGGGAACTTGTCCATGGGGATGACCTTAGCGATCGCCGCAAAAATGGAGGTGTTTTGGACTAACAGGCCGATGTTAATTGAATTCATCGCCCTATTGATTGAATTCGCGGCGGTGTTGGTTGAATTCACCGTCCCATTCATAAGTATCACTTTCGTGATCTAAATAAAAATGCAAGTGTTTATTATAAATGCGTTCCTGTTAATCGAATTCATCCGGCTATTCGTTGAATTCATCCACCTATTTTCAATCAACGCCCTCATTTTGCATAAAAGCAGCGCCTTTATGCTCTCTATCAACGGCCTCGCGCTGACCAATGACGGCAAATTTACTGAACCCTTCGCGCTTGTAAGCACATCTCAGCTCCCGCAAAACCATCAGTTTCAGGGCATTGGCCCCTGTGCCATCTTGAAAGGGTCAACCCTACAGAGGTGCATCTAATGCCTCGACAAAAAAGAAGTTCACCCGTGCTCGAAAAGGGCGTTCGCCGCGCCGCTGCGCTCAAATCAATTAGTGCCAGCCTAAATTTGGGCGATGGGCTGACCCTAGACAACTATCAGCTAGAGCTAGATAAGCTGCAATCGCAGCTAGCTACCTATAATGAATCGCTATCGTTTGTAGACCGCGCCCTTAGCGTAGTGCGCGACACTGAAAAAGAAATGAGAGTGCTGTCAGAGCGCATGCTGATTGCGGTGGCAGCTAAGTATGGCAAAGATAGCTATGAGTATGAAATGGCGGGCGGCATTCGCAAGAGCGATCGCAAGCGCCCCACCCGCAAGGTAGACATCGTGGCTTGATCTGCTTATCTCATGAACTCCCAGCATCCCCTCGGTAGGCTCAATCTACCGAGGGGATTTTGCATTACCAAACTATCTAGAGGTCATAGTAGGCCGCCTCATCTTCGGCGGATACCCACTCGCTCATTTGGGCTTTTATACCGCGTAGATAGTCTTGATCTGCCGCAATGGGATCATGAGCAGACAGCGCTTGCTGAGAGTCAGAATGTTGCTTTAGAACAATGACTTCGACGGTATCTCCTGTTTGAAAGAGCAAGTCCCTGAGTATGACATACCGTTTTCGGCAACCACAGCCTCAATTTTGTGAGCATTCATTTTGAGTCACCTACCTAAAACAGTAGGGTGGGCACTGCCCACCATTTACCTTTATCGTAAACAGTCATCTCTACGGACGGCTCCTCGGTCAGGGGACGGGTGCCTTGGGCTGAACACCAGATCTTTGGTAATTAGCAAAGGCACCCGTCCCCTTGGCGAAAGTCCCCTATTTAGGGCGGCTAAAGGGCATTCTTGGTGGGGCGGTTTTCCACATGAGGTCGATTTCTTCGGGGGTGAGGCCGTAGGCTTGGTTGACTAGCTCAGAGATGCGGTGCTCTAGCACTAGGCCGTCGCGGCGGCGCTGCTGAATGGGCAGGGCATAGTCGCCGTAGGCTTCGGTGAGGGTTTTGAGGTCTTTGGGGCCAAGGTTGCCTGACCCTTGGAGCGGCGTTTTTTGATTTCTTGAAAAAGTCGTCGAGGGAGAGGCTGGCAAAGTCGCTGAGTTTGTTGCCTGCTTTGTCGATGCCGTGCTCGATGTGAAACCAGTGGAGCATGTCGCGGGTGGCCTGCGCCGCCAATCACCGAGCGGTAGCCCAGGGCATCTTGAAACACATCTTTGAGAAAGTCGCCGTGGAGCGAGGTTTCTTTCACCACATCCAGAGTGCCGCTCTCTAGGGCTTGCACCCACTGCAAGAGCTTTTGGTGGCGATCGCCAATGTCGGCGGGAAACAAAAACCCCTTGAGCGCTTGGGTGAGGGTCTTGTCTTGAAACAGGCGGTGATGGCTGGGCTGGGGCATGCCGCTGGCGTTGGTAAGGCTACCTAACGTTACTGTCGATCTTGGCTCAAGCCGCTAGATTAGTCTGTTCCTTTAGTTATATTTACAGTGAAGGTGGCCGCTAATCCCCTCCAACAAGCGCTTAACTCCCAATCCAGCTATTCCTCCCCCTGCTGCTCACCTAAGCCTCCAAGGAGTTGGCTCATTCGCAGCCAAAGACATTGAACATCAACCCACCTAGAGAATCTACACCCATGAACACCGCCCAAATTAGCACCGATGGCACTCATCAAATTGTGATATTGCCTGAAACCTTTCAGATGACAGGTACTGAGGTCTACATTAAAAAAATTGGGAGTGCGATCGTTCTAATCGCTAAAGACAATCCCTGGCAATCCCTCTTTGAGAGCTTAGAGCAATTCTCTGACGACTTCATGACCACCAGAGATCAGCCTCCCCTCGACATTCGTGAGGCTTTCTAGATGCAATATCTGCTTGATACCAACATTTGTATTTATCTGATTAAGCAAAAGCCTCCTAAAGTTTTGGCGCGATTCAAAAACCTTGCTCTATCAGATATTTGCATTTCTTCTATCACCGTAGCAGAGCTAGAGTATGGTGCTTGCAAGAGCCAACAGCAAGAGAAAAACCGCAATGCTTTGATGCAATTTCTAATTCCGTTAGAAATTGTTGAGTTTGATCAAGCTGCTGCTGCCCTTTATGGCTCGATTAGAAGCGATCTGGAACGTAGGGGACTTGTCATTGGCTCAATGGACATGCTGATTGCTGCCCATGCCTTGAGCCTTGAAATTACTCTTGTAAGCAATAATGTGCGAGAGTTTTCACGCATCACTAACTTGTCTTTAGAAAACTGGGCAGAATAAGCCACCTCCAAAAAAGGCTGGCGTGACGGTTACGGCAATCGAACTACCAATGGGACAATGGAAAAAAATGCCGCATTTTGTCACAAATAGATAGATGACAGAATCGCGGCCCGCTTGATTATTTAGGTGGAGCAAGTCATAAGATGGGGTTATGAGCCAACAACCCGGTAGCGCAAACATCCCGCAGCCTGTCGTGAGTGAAGACGGCCCTATCGCGTCCATTCCCCTGTTCTTGTATGCTACGCCTCAGTCAAATCAAACTGCCCCTCGACCACCCCGAAGCCGCCCTAGAGGAGGCCATTCTCAAAAAGCTGCACCTGGCAGCGGCAGACCTGAGCCGCTTCACCATCTTCAAACGCAGCTACGATGCCCGCAAGAAGGGCAACATCGCCCTGGTCTACATCGTCGATGTGGAAACGCCCCAGGAAAAGGCGCTGCTCAAGCGGTTTAAGAAAGACGCCACGGTCACCGTGACCCCCGATCTGACCTACCGCCCAGTGGCCCACGCTCCCGAAGGATTTCAGAATCGCCCCATTGTGATTGGCATGGGGCCATGCGGCATGTTTGCGGGGCTGATGCTGGCGCAGATGGGGTTTCGACCGATTATTCTCGAACGGGGTAAGTCGGTGCGCGATCGCAGCGTTGACACCTTTGGCTTTTGGCTCAAAAAGACCCTCAACCCCGAGTCAAACGCCCAGTTTGGCGAAGGCGGCGCGGGCACGTTCTCCGATGGCAAGCTCTACAGCCAGGTGAGCGACCCCCACCACTATGGCCGCAAAGTGCTCACCGAGCTGGTGAATGCCGGGGCTTCTCCTGAAATTCTCTACATCAACAAGCCCCACATCGGCACCTACCGCCTGGTCAAAATCGTGCAGAACATGCGCGCCATGATCGAGTCTCTCGGCGGCGAAATTCGGTTTCAAACCCGCGTGACCGACATTGACATTGACCAGGGTCAGGTGCGCGGCGTGCGGCTCGACAACGGTGACTATTTGTCCAGCGACCACGTGGTGTTGGCCGTGGGCCACAGTGCCCGCGACACCTTTCATATGCTTCACGATCGCGGCGTCTATATCGAGGTAAAGCCCTTTTCCATCGGCTTTCGCATTGAGCACCCTCAGTCACTCATCGACCAGTGCCGATTGGGCGACCAGGCCGGGCACCCCCGCCTCGGCTCCGCCGACTACAAGCTGGTGCACCACTGCGAAAACGGGCGATCGGTCTACAGCTTTTGCATGTGCCCTGGCGGCAAGGTGGTCGCTGCCGCCTCAGAGCCGGGTCGCCTGGTGACCAACGGCATGAGCGAGTACGCGCGGGATGAGTCGAACGCCAACAGTGCGATCGTCGTGGGCATCACCCCCGAGGTCGACTATCCCGAGGGGCCGCTGGCGGGCATCGCACTCCAGCGCCGCCTGGAAGAGTTTGCCTTTGAGCTAGGCGGCGGCACCTACGAAGCCCCCGGCCAGCTCGTGGGAGATTTTTTGGCCAACCGTCCCTCGACCGCGTTTGGCGCGGTGCAGCCCTCCTACAAGCCGGGGGTGAAGCTGGGGGACTTGAGCGAGAGCCTGCCAGAGTATGCGATCGCCGCTATCCGCGAAGCCATCCCGGCCTTCGACCACAAAATCCACGGCTTTGCCATGGCTGACGCCGTGCTCACCGGTATCGAGACCCGCACCTCATCGCCCATTCGCATCAAGCGCAACGAGCAGTTTCAAAGCCTCAATACCGCTGGGCTATACCCCGCTGGTGAGGGGGCTGGCTATGCCGGGGGCATTTTATCCGCCGGTATCGACGGCATTCGGGTGGCAGAGGCCGTCGCCCTGAGTTTGGTTAAGGGCCAATCCCCCTCGTAGGGGCGCACGCGCGCCCCCGGCTCATCCTCTTTGGGGGGCCGATCGCCGGGCGGGAAGCCTGCGCCGCGAGGGCTTGTTCTCTGGCTCTAGCGAATCGGGGTGCTGGGCCTCCAGCAAAAACACCCGCCGCCCATCGGTAATGCGGTAGAGCGTGGTACAGGTGCAGTTATGGCCCTCCGCTTTGAGCTGGGCGGCCCGCAGGTCGCAGGCGGCCTGGGCTTGCTCAACCTCTTCCCAGTCGGTTTCGAGAAAGATTTCTTGAATTAAACTCATACAGCTAAAGAATGAAGAGTAAAGAATGAAAAAAGGAAGTGTTTAACGCGCTCGAATGATGGCGTTTTAGATCCCTTCAGCAGACACTTCACTGCCTGAGGCAGAGGTTTGAGAAGACTTTTGAAAAGCTCTATTTCTGGTATCAAAAGTGAAGCTCCCACTTCAATTCCCTTCTTAAAAGGGAGGTAAAAGTCCCTTTTGAGAGGGGCAGGAGGATCGGTAGATGCCCAAAACTACAGCAAGTCGCTTTTCAAGCGTCTTTTAAGACCTCTGATTAAAGATACTAAATTTGTACCTATAAGTGCTGCAATTGCCCTACCGCCGGGTTTTAGCGGGGGTGGCGGCTCTAGATTCGATCAAAAACTCAGGGATATTCCACAGAGCATCGGCATCGAGGCAGTACTGTTCGCACACTAGGCTGAGGCGGCTGCCTGCGCTGGCCATGGCGTTGACCGAGTGGGTCAGATCGCCTTGAAAGTGCAGCAGCAGACCGGCTTGGGGCCGAATCTGCGCCACCCGCTGCCGCCCCCGCTGCAATACCAGTTCGCCGCTGGCCAGGTCGTCGGGCACCTGCACGTAGAGCACGCTGACCTGCTCAGGGGGTTCAATGGTTTTGCAGTACGACCTGAGAGAGCGATCGATGTGGGGGTCAACCCGCGACCCCTGTTTCAACATCAGCGGGTTTAGATAAAAGGCGTTGCAGTTGGGCAGCAGCGCCTGGTCGAGGTAGGGCTTAAAAAAGGGAAACTGGCGATCGACCTCGGCTCGGCCCTCTGCTTTGAACACGACAGAAAAGCCTTTGGTGGCGACAAAATCGCGGTTGAGGTTGTTGGTGGCAAAGTAGCGGCACGACTGAATTGCCCCCCGCAGGTTGTGCAGGTAGGCAGCAGCGAAAGCCTCGGGTTGGCAGCGATAGTAGGGCATAGCGTGAGATCGGCGTGATCTAGGCCGGATTAGGTGGCGATGCTCACAGGTGTTCGGCAAAGGTAGCGGTTTCACCAGACTGGGTGAAGGAGACCACGGTGTAGGGGTCAACGCGATGGTCAGAGACCGGCCCAGAGGGGCCATCGCCCGTTTCCATTCCCGGCGAGCCCACTGGCATGCCCGGCGCGGCAATGCCTAGAATAGCGGGGCGCTCACTCAGCAACCGCTGCACATCCGACGCGGGCACATGGCCCTCAATGACGTAGCCCTCGACTATGGCCGTATGACAGGAGGCCAGCGCCTCGGGCACACCGTACTGATCCTTGATGGCATCCATGTCGTCTGTGACTACATCCCGCACATCGAATCCGGCGGCTTGCATGTGCTCAACCCAATGGCCGCAGCAGTTACAGGTGGGGCTGCGGTACACCGTGATCTCTGTTGCCGCCTGGGCCTGGGCAACGGGGGCACCGAGCAGGGCGATCGCAACCATCATCCCCACGGCCATCAGTCTGGCAATCAACCCACGACGATTCATTTGGCAATATCCCTAGGGTGTTGGTTTATTTGGCCCTACCTTAAGGATACTGAAATCTAGTGCTGACCATTCATCACTCGACCTTGTGCGAGGCGGGTTTATGACCCTGGCGATTTTTCGAGTTATTGACCAATGGTGGCACGGCGACCTGAACTAAATCTCGGTCTTTATCACCAGGGGGAGATCGGTCTACCGTCCTGGTTCTTAAGATATAAGGCGAATGAGAGCAGGCCTTGAACCCGACATGTCTTTTACAACAGGTTGTATCTACCTTGGTCAGAGACTATAGCGTCGCGCTTTGGGTCTCCAGATCGATGCCGAGCACCTGGGTGTAGGCTCCACGGGCCTGGGTGACGCCGATGGTGCGCTGGGCGGCTTCAATCATCGGGCGACGCAGGCTGACCACGATGAACTGGGCCTGCTCGGTCTGGTGCTTGATCATGCGCGAGAGGCGCTCTACGTTGGCCCCGTCGAGGAACATGTCAACCTCGTCAAAGGCGTAGAAGGGGGAGGGGCGGTAGCGCTGGAGGGCAAAGATGAAGCTCAGCGCGGTGAGGGATTTTTCGCCCCCGGACATGGAGGCCAGGCGGCGCACAGGCTTGCCCTTAGGGTGGGCGACGAGGTTGAGTCCACCGTTGAAGGGGTCTTCGGGGTCTTCGAGCTGGAGATGGCCGTCGCCATCGGAGAGTTCGGCAAAGATCGACTGGAAGTTGAGGTTGACGGCGTCGTAGGCTTCGGTAAAGGCTTGGCGGCGCAGGGTGGTGAAGGTCTCAATGCGCAGCAGCAGCTCGGTGCGCTCTTCTTCAAGAGTGGTGAGCTTGTGGGTTAGCTCAGTCAGGCGCTCTTCGGTGCGGTTATATTCTTCGAGGGCCAGCATGTTGACCGGCTCCATGGCTTCCATGCGGCGCTGGAGCGATCGCAGCTCTTTGCGCAACTCCTCCAAATCCGTTTCGGCGGGAATCTCGGGCAGGGGGTCGGGCAGCTCCGCTGCTTGAGTTGCTAGTAATTCTTGGGCTTCTGCGAGCTGCTGACGGCGTTCCTGCTGGGTTTCGAGCAGCTTTTGGCGCTCCCACTCCTGCTGCTGGGTCTGGGTACGTCGGGCGTGCAGCCGTCCCTCTAGCTCGTCACGGACGGCTTTTTCGGCGGCCAGGGTTTGGTCGAGGACGGCCATCTGCTGGCGCAGTTGGGCAATTTCACCCTTTAGCGCCGCTTGCTGCTGCTGGAGTTGGGTGAGCTGCTGGTCGCGCTCTGCCTGCTGCTGGGCCTGGGTGGTGAGGGTCTGCTGGGCCTGGGTCAGGGCCAGCTCAAGCTGCTGGCGCTGGTTGTGCAGCTCTTGTAACCGCCGCTCGGCGGCTTGGAGGGCCTGCTGGCGATCGCTCAACTGACTCTCTAGCTGCCCCACCGCCGCCTGGGCCGTCTGCCACTCGCTGTGGGCCACAGACTGCTCTAGCTCGCTTAGGGCCTGCTGCTGGCGAGCGATTTCGGCTTCTTGGACGGGCAGGGAGGCTGCGAGTTCTTGCAGGCGGGCCTGGGTGCTGGTCAGTTCTTGCTGGTGCTGACTGAGCTGGGCTTCGAGCTGGGCCTGCTGCTGAGCCTGCTGCTGCTGCTGGGTCTGCTGCTGTTCGTTCGCTAGCTGGAGTTCGCGGTATTGCTGGCGTTGGGCAATTAAGCTTTGGGTGAAAGTTTGTAGGGTTTCGGATAGGGTCTTGAGGTCGCGATCGCAGCGTTCTAGCATCACCTCAATATCCCCCAGCCGCTGGCGCAGGGCCTGGGCCTCGGTCGATTCTGCCGGTTCTACGGTGCCAAAGTGTAGGCTGCCCGAGCGTGACGACACGTTGCCCCCGGTCATCGCCCCGCTGGTTTCGAGAATTTCCCCTTCCAATGTGACGATGCGGTAGTCGCCGAGGTACTGCCGCGCCGAGGTGAGGCTGTCGAACACCACGGTGCTGCCAAAGGTGTAGCCAAAAATATCGCGATAGCGAGGGTCGCAGTCGATTAGGTTGACGGCGTAGTCGAGGAAGCCGTCGGGGCGCTTCCAGTCGGGGACGGGGGTGAAGCGGGGGGCGCGAATTTTGTTGAGGGGCAAGAAGGTGGCCCGTCCGGCCCGGCGCTGCTTGAGAAACTCGATGCCTTTGGCGGCCACCTGGTCGTTCTCGACTACGAGGTAGCCGAGGCGGGCCCCGGCGGCGATTTCTAGGGCGAGCTGATATTTGGGGTCTACCTTGCCCAACTGAGCTACTAGCCCGCTGATGCCCGCTAGGCCGCTGTCGAGCAGCAGTTTGGTGGCGTGGGTGCCCTGGCTTTCTTGCAAAGCCTGGGTTTGGGCTTCGAGCTTGTCGAGTTCGCGCTGTTTGTCGCGCTGTTCTTTGAGCAGGCGGGTTTGGGTGTCGCGCTGGACGGAGAGTTCGGCCTCGGCAGCGGCGATTTTGGCGGCGATCGCCTGGATCTCTTTTTCTGCTGCCGCTAAGCGCTGGGCGAACCCGGCATCGGCTTCAGCCGCCGCTGGCGCAGTCCCCAGGGTGCGGCGCTGCTCGGTCAGCGTCTCGATCTGTTGTTCGAGCTGGCGCAGGCGTTCCTGTAGGCGAATCTGCTCGGCCCGCTGGGGTTCGATCTCGCCCCGCAGGGTTTCGATCGCCTGGCGGAGCTGGGTCTGCTGCTGAATGCTGGCCTGGGATTCAGAGGCGATCGCCAAGGTTGCCTGGCGGCGTTCTTCGAGGGCCTGCTGCACCTGGTTTTTGGCGTCGGTCAGGGCAACTAGCTCTCCTGTGGTCAGCGACTCAATGGATTGCCCCACCTGCTCCCGATCGCGCTGCTGTTGTTGGCGAGCGATCTCGGTGTCGCGGCGCAGGGTGGCACCCTGGTTGGTGGCGTTGCGGTTTTCTTGCTCTTGGCGCTGGAGCTGGCGCAGCTCGGCCTCGTGGGTGGCCACCTGAGATTGCAGCGCTAGGTGCTCGTCTTCACCCATGGCCCGAATGTGGGCATTGAGGGTGGCGAGTTCGGCTTCGAGGGAGGCGATCGCCCCCTGACCCTGGGCGATTGCCTCGGCGAGCTGGGTAGATTTGGCCTCGCCCTGCTCTAGGGTTTGGCGCAGGGCGGCGATCGCCCGCTGCTGGCTCTGCCACAGCAGCACCGCCTCCCACTGACTCTTGGTCTGAAAGGTTTCCTTGAGGCGCTGGTACTTTTCAGCCTTCTGCCGGTCTTGGGCCAGGCGCTCTAGCTGAGCTTGCAGCTCGCGCTCGACAATGCGAAAGCGCTCTTCGTGGTCGCGCACGGCCTCTAGCTTGCCTCGGGCCTGGTCAATTTTGCGATCGAAGGCGGCGACCCCGGCTAGCTCGTCGATAATCTCTCGGCGCTCGCGGGAGTTCATCGAAATAATGCTGGTGACATCCCCCTGGAGCACCACGTTGTAGCCCTCGGGATAGACGTGGAACCGCTGCAGCTGCTCGTGGAGCTGGTTGAGGGTGCAGGGCTCGCCGTTGATGTAGTAATTAGAGGTGTAGGTGCCCTGGCTAGTGACCCGCAGTCGCCGGGTCACGCTCCACTCGCGGCCTGTAGGTAGCGTGACCACCTTGGCGGTGTCTGACTCAGAGACTTTGAGGGTGGGAGAGTTGCCGCTGTGGCCGTTGGTGCTGGCGATTCCCTGCAAGGGAGCTTTTGCCGACGCCCCATTTCCATTGGCATTATTCCCCTGAGACTTAGCCTCCCCGTCACTGTCGATCATCAGGTCGGCAGCCACATCGCTGAGGTCAAAGGTGACCGTGACGCTGGCTTCGGAGGTGGCGCGGCGGCTCATCTGGTTTTGGTTTACCAGGTCGGGCAGGCGATCGGCCCGCATGCCCTTAGAGCTGGCCAACCCCAAGCCAAACAGCAGCGCGTCTAAGATATTCGATTTACCTGAGCCGTTAGGCCCAGATATGACAGTAAACCCAGGCAACAGTGGAACCTGGGTTGTACCCCCAAACGATTTAAAGTGAGACAGCTCGACACGCTTGATGTGCACTGGCCAGCGTTACCTCAGGCTTGAAACAAGTGTACTATAGGACAGGAATTTTGGCTAACCCAACTTAAGCAGCTAGGATCCAACCTCCTAGCTAGGCTGATGCCGCCTAAGTTTAGTGCAAAGCAAAGGATTTGTACGCTAGATAGCGAAGAAGTTGTCCACATTTTGGGCAAGCCGCTTTGAACGGGGCAAGCCGCCTCGAATTTTTGGGTTTACAGCAAGAACTGCACCGTCTCGAGAAATCTAATCCAGGATGGCACAATGAAGGGGAAAATCTACCCCCAGCCCCCGTGAGCCAGCCTACCCCACCCCCTCTGTCTCAGCCGATGATTTTAGGCTTTGACCCCGGACGGCAAAAATGCGGCTTGGCCGTCATGGGGCTAGACCGACTGCTGTGCTATCAACAGGTGGTGGCCGCTGATGCGGTCATCAATGAGATTGCTACCCTGCGCCAGCGATTTCCGATTTCGACCATTGTGCTGGGCGACCAGACCGCATCAAGGAACTGGAAAGACACCCTCAGTCAGCTCCCTGACCCGCCCCGGATCATGCTGGTGGATGAGCGATACACCACGCTGGAGGCGCGCGATCGCTACTGGCAGATGTATCCCCCGTCGGGACTAGCCGGGATTATTCCCCAATCACTGCGCAAAATTTCTCGCCCCATCGACGACATCGTGGCCATTTTGCTGATCGAGCGCTATTTGAACCGTCTAACCGGTGAGTAGGCCGCGATCTATCTCTTGACCTATAGCTTGGCCCGGATGGTAAACGAATAGTCACCGCCGGGTTCGAGCTGGTAGTCAAAGCGTTCTAGAAAGCGGCTGAGGGGTTCGCAGATCAGTGCTCGCCCCAGGGATGGCTCTACCCGCAGGTTGCCCTGGCGAAAGCGCCACTGAAATTGCCACTCATAGGTGCTAGCCCGCACTTCGCCTTCGATGCGGCCCTGGGTCCATGACTGGTGGGTAATGCGAACGTAGGCAGTGGTTTCAGAGGGGCGACGGGTCACGGCGGCAAAAGCAAAGCGATACAAAACAATGGTGAGCGGGGTCAGGGCTGGGCAAAACCCCCACAGGTAAGATAACCGTAGCGTAGGCCGTGGTCTACCCCGATGTTGTGGGCAACGATACGACTCAGCACCCTAAAAGCGTAAGGTTGTCGGGCAATTCGGTGCCGGGCTGTTTTACCCTAGACGAAAAAACGGTAGCCTAGGGAGAAGCTAAATTGTGATCCCCAGCGTGTTCGGCATCTTAGCGGGTGTAGGGCACGTTTTGTTTACCTGATTTCCCCGATTGTAAGGTTGGACCCTGCCTGTGCCCAAGGTTGGCATTATCTACAACGACGTTAAGCCTGTGGCCTGCCAGGCCGCTCTCGAATGGGATGAAAAACTGACCCGTCGAGGCTACACCGTCAGCCTGGCCACCGGCATGGGTGGCATTTTGGGCTACTCGCAGCCCGAACGCCCTGTCTGCCACACTCCGCTCGACAGTCTGGTGCCGCCCAATTTCGACGCCGACATGAGTTTTGCGGTGGTGCTGGGGGGCGATGGCACGGTGCTATCGGCCTGTCGCCAACTTGCCCCCATCGGGGTGCCCCTGCTGACGGTCAATACGGGCCACATGGGCTTTTTGACCGAGGCTTATTTGAATCAGCTGCCCCAGGCTATGGATCAGGTACTAGCGGGCGACTACGAAGTCGAGGAGCGGGGCATGCTAGCGGTGCGCCTTTTCCACGAGTCGAGCCTGGTATGGGAAGCCCTCTGTCTCAACGAGATGGTGCTGCACCGCGAGCCTCTGACCAGCATGTGTCACTTTGAAGTGGCGATCGGCTGCCACTCCCCGGTAGACATTGCGGCTGACGGCATTATTGTGTCGACGCCCACGGGGTCTACGGCCTATTCGCTCTCGGCGGGGGGGCCAGTGATCGCCCCTGGGGTGTCGGTGACTCAGCTCATCCCCATTTGCCCGCACTCCCTGGCATCCCGAGGGCTGGTGTTTCCCGATCGCGAACAGGTAATCATTCGCTCGGCCAACCCCGACCCCCTGGTGCTGATTGTGGACGGCAACGCGGGCTGCTATGTGATGACCAAAGATGAGGTGAGCACCTGCCGCGCCCCTTACCCGGCGCGGTTCATTCGGCTGAAACCGCCGGAATTCTTTACCGTACTGCGCGAAAAGCTGGGCTGGGGGCTGCCGCATATTGCGAAGCCCACGTCGGTGGAGTTGCCGTGAGGAGTAGGGAGTAGGGAGTGGGGAGTAGCGGATCGGTGGGAATACTGGTCTGAGCCCTACATCCCCGGTTGCTATGGATTGGCCCACCATTGTCGTGATCATTCCGACCTATCAGCGGGAGGCTGTGCTGTGCGAGACGCTGCGCAGCGTGCTGGCTCAAGATTATCCGGCTTACGAAGTCGTGGTGATAGACCAGACTCAGACCCACCAGCCGGAAATTCAGCAGCAGCTCCAGGCTTGGCAGAATGCGGGGGATATTACCTGGTATTCGGTGCCTTGGGCGAGTTTACCGGCGGCGCGAAATTGGGGTATAGAGCGATCGCATTCCGATCTGGTTCTCTTCATTGATGACGATGTGGTGCTGCCTCCGGGCTATCTCTATGCCCACGCCCGTACCTTTCTGGAGCAGCCCGAGGTTGGGGCCGTGGCGGGGCGCGTGTTTGACCGCATGAAGCTGGCGGAGCAAACGAATCTAGAAATCGACTACCTGCCTCCTCAGGCGATGGATCCAGGGATTGCTTGGTACCACATCGACCTGGTGCATACTACCCAGCCCCAGCAGGTGCTGACGGCGCGGGGGTGCAACATGTCGTTTCGGCGGGAGCTGTTCGACAAGCACAGGCTGCGGTTTGACGAACGCTTCTACGGCAGTGCCGTGCGGGAAGAATCTGATTTTTGCCTCCACATTCGCTCCACCGGTTACATCATTTGGTACAACCCGGAGGCCCACCTGGTGCATTTGGGCGAAGAGACGGGCGGCTGTCACGACATTGCGACGCGATCGCTCAGCTACCAGATGAACTTCTACCACAACCACTTTTTGCTGGCGTTGAAAAATCTCACCCTCGGGCAAAACCTGCGGCTCTACGGTCGTCTGTTTGACTGTCACGTGCTGGGGCACCCCCCCTGCAATAAAAGCGGCCATCCGCTGAAGATTCTCAGCCGAGGGCTATTTTTTGGGCTGGGCTGGTTTTATACGGTTTACACACTGGCCACAACTCTGGGCAAGCACGGACGACTTTATGCCGATATGAAGTAGACCTCGCGCAGGTTAAGAATCTCAGGCTAGAGAATCTACTGGCTGTGGTAACCTCCATAATTCTAAAACCGTCCCCCCAAGGCAGAGCATGGCTGACGATCGCGACCCCACGATTCGAGTACAGCTAGACCTGTCGCCCGACCAGCCGGGGCTGTTGGAAGGGCTGGAGACCTGGCTGCGGCTCGGTCTGATCACCGACCAGCAGGTGCGTGACCTGGGGCAGACCAGCCTCAGGTGTGACTGGCTGCCCCAGGCGGCAACCGCAGCCACGGCAGAATTGAACTTGGTTGATGCGGTCAATCCTTTTCTAGAACCTGAAGGTGCCCTGGCGGCGGGAGAGACGCCCTCCACGGAGGCTGTCCCCGCGGGAGACGCGCCGATTACGAATTTTGTCCCGGCTGAACCGGCTGCTCGCCCTCGGCGACAGCGATTCCCGCAGGGATCGCTTCGCGAAGCGCCCCGTTCTACCACCAACACTCGCCCATCTAATCAGCGCCAGAATCGGGCCACGGCTCAACGCCCCGCTCTGACAAACCCTTGGCTGGGCCGCTTGATGAGCGAGCTGAGCGTGGTGTGGCTGCTGGGGCTGGGGGTATTTTTAGTCGTGCTGTCGTCGGCGGTGCTGGCGGCAACCCAGTGGGCCAGGTTTAACGCGGCGGGACAGTATATGGTGCTGCTGGCCTATACCCTGGTGTTTTGGGCGGCGGGGCTGTGGTGCCGCCAGAACCCCAATTTGCAGCTAACGGCTAAAACCCTGCAAATGATTACCTTGCTGCTGGTGCCGCTAAATTTTTGGGCGCTGGATGGGCTGGGGGTGTGGCGCGGGGGCGGTGTGCTGGTGGGGGCGATCGCCGCCATTCTGCTTACCTTCACAGCCCTACAAGTGCTGCGTCAGCAAAACAGCACCCCTTTAGAGCAGGCCAACGCCCTGGGCTTAGCCTATCTTCACACCGGCTGGAGCCTTGCTGGCGGGCCGCTGCTGGCAGTCTATGCTGGGGTATTGGGAACTGCTGCTGCTACTATTTACGACCAGCGGCAACGGCCCGCCACGCCTGGACTGCGCTGGCCCACGGTAGTGATTACCGCTGCCCTCGGTCTTTTGCTGGCGCGCGGGCTGACCCTAGGGGAGTCGATTCAGGTGGGGCAGTTTGGCCTGGCCTTTGGCCTCTATGGAGCCACTCTGGTGTGGCTGGGCCAGCGACGGCTGGTGCCCAAACCCGAGGCCGAGCCTACGTCAGCGCCTAATTCACAACCAGAGACCGCCGCAAACCACCCCTTTCGCGGCGGAATTGCCCTGGGGCGGGGGCTGCTGTGGTGGGGTTGGTCGCTGGCGATCGCCGACTGGCTGATTCAGGCGTTTGGCATCGGGCTGCTCGGTCTGGCGCTCCGTATTCAGGCGTTGGCCAAGCTGGGCAAGCGGCGAGATTTGCTGATTGCCTATGGCATTGCCGTCCAGCTCGGCTTCGTTGGCTGGGAGATGCTGCCTCTGTCGCTGCGGCAGACCATGCTGGCTCCCCTGGCTCGGTGGGATGACTTTGCGATGGGCACCTGGCCGCTGTGGGGAATTTCGCTATTTCCCTATGTGGTGGGTATGGTGGCCTTGGCCGACTGGTATCGGCGGCGGGATCAGCTAAAACTGAGCCGCTTTAGCGACAGTATTGCCCTGGGTAGCAACGTTCTATTGACGCTGATCAGCTTGTCCAGCAGCCCGGTACTGGTGGTGAATTTGATCGCCTCTACGATCACGGCGCTGGTGGTAACGCTGCGGCGGGCTGCTCCGGCTCAGTGGCGCATTGTCGTTACCTACGGCCTGGCTCTGGGGAGCATTGTGGTTGCCATCGGCGATCGCTGGCCAAATTTACCCTTAGACCGCTGGGTTTTGGTCATGGTAGCCCTGACCACGGTGGCGCTGGTGCTGAGCAAATTTCTGCACGCCCTCTGGGGCCGCACGGCCTGGCTCTACGGGGTGGGGCTATCTGCCCTGAGCTACGCGCTACTGTGGGCCGATCTGCTCGACAGCGGCTGGCGCGCCACCACAAGCTGGGTGGGGCTGGTGATACCGCTGGTGTTGCTGCTGATCGGTCGCCACCGCGCCAGCGTGTTGACCACAGGTATTGCCTTACCCTTTACCCTGGGGCTGCCCTGGACTCGGCTGGTGGGTTTGGGCTCGGCGACGGCCTTAACGGCAGTGAATAGCACGGTCTATCGATGGCCAGGGGTGGCGTTTTTGGCGGTGGGCTTTGCCTTGGGCTGGGTCTATAGCAGCCTGGCGGATTGGGTAACTGGCTTTCCGCGCCATCTGGCCGACTGGGGTCTGGTCACGGTGGGGCTAATGGCGGTGCTGTGGATTGCCTGGCGATCGCTGCCCATGCCCCAAGATGCTGAAACGCCTTCGCTATCTGGTTTGTATCGGGTGGCATGCGATCGCTGGAGCCACATCCTGGCCATTGGCTTACTGACCCTTTCAACCGTTGCGGTCTCTCTCTACTACCTCGGCTGGCGAGAACCTCGCCCTTTGATCGTGGCTGTCCTGGCTGCATTCTTAGCGGTTCTGCTCCTCCGCTACTGGGGAGCCGTGCGGCCTTCCACTATTTATCTGGCAGGTTGGGGAATAGAACTGCTGATAGCCGGGAGCATGGTAGAGCGCTATCCCACGGTGGTTGCTTTGGCGGTGCCAACTTTGGGGCTAGGGGCGATCGCCCTGGTTCTATCTGCAATTGTGGGCCGCTCTCGCCCAGCCCTGGCTCCTTCCCTACAAACCCTGACGCTGCTCTATGCCGGACTGGCGCTGGCTCTACGGGCCTACACGGCCACAGCCTGGACAGGCTGGCTCGTCGTCGTCGCGGCCCTGCTGGTGCTAGAGGTGGGGCGACGTTCCCAAACGGCCCTGGCTCGGTGGCTGGCCCTGGGGCTGCTGTCGGTGGGGTGGTATGAGCTGGTGATCTATCAGATGCTGCAAGGCTCTGGCGGCGAGGCGGCAGATGCTCTGCTGGTGCTGGCAGGAGTCGCGGCGCTGATCATGACGGTTTATCGCCTGGTGGCAGGGCAGCTCGATCGCACCCTGAGAATCCCCCAAGTGGAGCTGGTTTGGGCGGCTCACCTCCACTGGTTCATTGGCGGTTTACTGATGCTGGGCGGCGGCGTTGGCTTTGGGTTTGCCGAGGCTACTTTGGGCTGGCTAGGGATGGCGATCGCCACCGCCCTGGTGTTCTACGCCCTCAGCCAGGGACGGTTGGGGATCTCTGGTGAAGTACAGCAAGCCTGGGTTTACGCCGGACTCGTAGAACTTGTCGGCTGGTTTGCCCTGGGGCGATCGCTGTTCCCAACGCTAGGATTCCTCGACAACTGGTGGGGCGCGGTGGCCTGCGCCGTGGCGGTGCCCGTCTATTGGTTACCCTGGGCTACCTGGGGCTGGCCCCAGCGTCCCTGGCGAGTGATGGCCGTCGTCGTCCCGCTGCTGATTGCCCTGCTCACAGGAGGGTTTGACCATATCCCGACCCTGTGGGTGCTGACCGGGTTCTACGGCTGGCTGGCCTGGCACAGCGGCAAAATTCGCGTGTCTTACCTCTCGGTATTCTGCGCGACCTGGGCGATTTGGGTCTGGCTTGAGAATCGCGCCATCGACGATAGCCTTGCCTGGGTGTTGCCCCTGGGTCTGGCTCTGCTCTACATCGCCCAGGTCGATCCAGCACTGAAGCGCTCTGAGGGGAAAGAACAACGCCACTGGCTGCGGCTGATTGCCCTGGCACTGATTTTGCTTACAGCGCTGCTAACCGAACGCTGGGCAGGGCTGCCGGTGGGGGCCATGGCCTTGGGGGCGATCGCCGCCGGGCTCCTGCTACGCATTCGCGCTCTGCTCTACGTGGGCACAGTTGTTTTTGCCCTCAACGCCCTCAACCAATTAGTGGTGCTCAATGCGGCTTTCCCGTTCATCAAGTGGGTGGTCGGCATTTTAGTCGGCGTTGCCCTGATCTGGATCGCCGCTGATGTGGAGCGTCGGCGTGGTCAGTGGCTCCAGCTCACCCAGAACTGGGGGCAAGATTTAGATGCATGGCAGTAAGAGGGAAGTTTTGAATTTTGAATTTTAAGTTGACCAAGCAATTCAAAACTCAAAACTGAGAACTCAAAACTTTCTGTTTTAATCAGCTAAATTTTTAGGATCCAACGACCCTGGCGGCGGTGACAGCGGCCAGCAGATCGCTGTGCACGGCTTTAGAGCTGCCAATCACCATTCCGGGGCGCAGATAGTTGCTACAGGTGTGCAGCGGCGGCGGTGGATTGCCGGTGAATGTGGTGACAATGTAGCCCATTTCCTGGGCCATGAAGGCCAGCACTGCTCCGTCAATAAACTGCCCTTTGGCCAGCACGGCCCCGGCCAAGTCACCGCTGAGCAGACCGTTAAAGTTGGGAATTTGGGTCTCTTTGGAGTAATCAGTTTTAGTGTGGTAGACGTGGTAGCGATCGCTCAAATAGGGCACCAGATCGCCCATTTGCCAACCCAAACAAATCGCTAGCGTGGGGTTTTGTACCTTGATTTGGGTGCAGTCGTCGAGGGACTGAGCCAAACTCCCCATAAACGTGCCCTCTCCCCGCAGGGTGTAGTAGTAGAGGTCTTGGCTGGGGGTAATGGCGATCGCACCCTCGTACTCATCGGCATTGAGAATGGCCAAAATAATTTGATAGTTCGAGTGGCCATCCAGATAAAACTGAGTGCCGTCGATGGGGTCGAGGGTAATCAGGTAGTCGCCCGCTGGCCCCAGATCGATAGCGCGAAAGTACTTGGTGTTGTAGGTCTGCTCATGCTCTTCGCCATAGAATCGCACCGAGGGAAACAGCCCCAGCAGCACCACCTCCATCATGGTTTGAATCGATAGATCCGCATCGCTGAGGGCCGAGGCAAAAAAGTTGTCGCCTTTGCCATCTTTGTCGGGCTGAGCCGCAATTTGGGCCTGAACCTGCTGGGCGTAGGCTCCAGCGGTTTTGAGGTAGGGCAGCAGCGCCGCCAAAATTTCTCGGGGAGTAGTGGGGGGCATGGGAGATGCAGCGAAAGAACGAAAATAGAAGAGCGAAAAATCAAAAACGCCCGACAGGCTTGAATTTTTGTATTTTGGGCTGTTCTAACCCAGACTTTACTGGCTGTATCAGCGCCAGAACAGCAAAACAATCTTAAAAAAACAGGGCTCCCTCAAACGAAGAAGCCCTGGGTTGGTTCAGGTAATGTCAGCCCCTTTCACAGAACTGACATGGCTTATAACTAGACCGCAGCGGTGGTGGAAACCTTAGCGTCAAGCTCGCCCTTGGCGTACTTAACGGCGTAAACTTCCACGGGCTCTTGCTTGATCTTGCTGGCTTGACCGGCGGTGCCAAAGGCGTCGTAGCGCTCAGCACAGACCTCGGTCATATACTTCATTGAGGGCTTCATGAAGTGGCGAGGATCAAAGTTGGCGGGATCCTTGAAGGCGGCTTCGCGGATGGCGGCGGTGATGGCCAGACGGTTGTCGGTGTCAATATTCACCTTGCGCACACCGCTCTTAATGCCCTTTTGAATTTCTTCGATGGGCACGCCGTAGGTCTCAGGAATATTCCCGCCGTACTCGTTGATCATATCGAGCCACTTCTGGGGTACAGAAGATGACCCGTGCATGACCAGGTGGGTGTTGGGCAGGCGGCGGTGAATTTCTTCGATGCGGCTGATGGCCAGAATTTCGCCGGTGGGCTTGCGGGTAAACTTGTAAGCGCCGTGGCTGGTGCCGATCGCAACGGCCAGAGCATCTACCTGGGTGGCTTCGACAAACTGCACCGCTTCATCGGGGTCGGTGAGCAGTTGGTCGTGGCTGAGGGTTCCCTCAAAGCCGTGGCCGTCTTCCGCTTCGCCCGCGCCGGTTTCGAGGGAGCCGAGGCAGCCCAGCTCGCCTTCCACACTGCAACCGATGGAGTGGGCAACTTTCACCACTTCGCCGGTAACAGCGGCGTTGTACTCAAAGCTGGCGGGGGTTTTGGCGTCAGCTTCCAAAGAGCCATCCATCATGACGCTGGTGAAGCCGTTGCGCAGCGCCGAGTAGCAGGTGGCGGGGGAGTTGCCGTGGTCTTGGTGCATGACCACGGGAATGTGGGGGTAGGTTTCAACGGCGGCGAGCACCAGGTGACGCAGGAAGTTTTCGCCAGCGTAGGAGCGAGCACCGCGAGAGGCCTGCAAAATCACGGGGCTGTCGGTGTCATCCGCTGCCTTCATGATCGCCAGGATTTGCTCCAGGTTGTTTACGTTGTAGGCCGGAATGCCGTAGCCGTTCTCAGCCGCGTGATCCAGCAGTAGCCTCAGTGAGACAAGCGCCATAAAAATCCTCCTAGTGTGTTCTCGCCGTTAGGCCTTCAGACGTTTCAGTAGGTAGCCTTACTCATCAATCTTAGAATAGATCGATGGATATATAACGAAATGTTTGGACAAGCTAAAGTCAAGCTTAAAAGGACTCCCCACCCAGCCGGGATGTGTTTGCCCTGCTGTTTGACCCCATCATAAAACACTGCGGGGCAGGAACCGTGAACTTTGCTACCGGAAGGCAGACAAAGGCCAGTTTATTAAAATGGGTCGCCTGGGATTCGAACCCAGGACCAATCGGTTAAAAGCCGAGTGCTCTACCGCTGAGCTAGCGACCCCCTTGCGGGGCGTGTTCAGTTGTTTACCGGACACGGCTTATAAACATAGCATACCGCCGTGGGGATTTTGCAACGTGGCTTAAAAAATCCTCTCAGTTTGGGTAGGCGATGGGCTGAAGCATTTCGTACGGGAGGGTTTTGGGCTGGGGGCGATCGCCTTTGTCTGTTCACCTCCCCCGTCTAAGCCGGTCTAGAATTCGAAGCTAGCCCAGCGCCAGCGAACCCTAGCCACTTCTGCTCCTCCGCTTTTCCTGCTCACTGGCAAACCCTAGCCCGGCCTGAACTTAGTTACGGAACGTTACCAAGCGCTTGTTTTAGGCCCTAAATAAAGCTTTAGTTTAATGAAGCTTCATTTTTTAGTTTTTTAGACAAGTCCTCATCACATCACAGGCTATGTTTCCGACCCATCGCCCTCGCCGTCTGCGCCAGCACCCGCAACTTCGCCGCATGGTGCAAGAAACCCTGGTGACCCAGGCTGATCTGATCTATCCCCTGTTTGCGGTGCCGGGCAGCCAGGTGGCCAAGGAAGTCTCCTCAATGCCGGGGGTCTACCAGCTCTCCATCGACAAGATCGTAGAAGAAGCCAAGGAAGTCTACGACCTGGGCATTCCCGCCATCATTCTGTTTGGCATTCCCGACGACAAAGATACCGACGCTACCGGGGCCTGGCACGACTGCGGCATTGTGCAGAAAGCCACCACCGCTGTTAAAGAGGCGGTGCCCGACCTGATGGTGATTGTCGATACCTGCCTGTGTGAGTACACCTCCCACGGTCACTGCGGCTACCTAGAGGTGGGCGACCTCAGCGGTCGGGTGCTCAACGACCCCACCCTAGAACTGCTGAAGAAGACCGCCGTGGCCCAGGCCAACGCCGGGGCCGACATCATCGCCCCCTCGGGGATGATGGATGGGTTTGTGCAAGCGATTCGCGCTGGGCTTGATGAGAGCGGCTTTGAAGACATGCCGATTCTTTCCTATGCGGCGAAATACGCTTCGGCCTACTACGGGCCATTTCGCGATGCGGCGGAGAGTGCGCCTCAGTTTGGCGATCGCCGCACCTACCAGATGGATCCGGCCAACGGCACCGAAGCCCTCAAAGAAATCGAGCTAGACATTGCCGAAGGGGCCGACATGCTGATGGTGAAGCCCGCCCTGGCCTACATGGATATCATCTGGCGGGTGAAGCAGGCTACCAACCTGCCGGTAGCCGCCTACAACGTGTCGGGCGAATACGCCATGGTGAAAGCCGCCGCCCTCAACGGCTGGATCGACGAGCAAAAAGTGGTGATGGAAACCATGACCAGCTTCAAACGTTCCGGCGCAGACCTGATTTTGACCTACCACGCCAAAGACGTTGCCCGCTGGCTGGGTTAAGCCTCTGCCCTAGGCGGTAGGGTGGGCACTGCCCACCGCTATGGGAAAACGCCTGTCAAACAGGTCTGTTCAGTTAGGTTCCGCCACCGGTTAGAAAATCTTAGAGCGTAGTCCTATGATGTCAGGGCTACGCTCTAGTTTTTTGGCAGAAAATTTCTGCTACTGCACCCATGACCTTTGTGCTCACCAACGACGACGGCATCGATGCACCGGGCATTCAGGCCTTACGCAATGCCCTGGCCAACTATCCAACCTGGGTGGTGGCCCCTGACCAGCACCTCTCGGGCTGTAGCCACCAGATGAACCGGGGCGGCGCGATCGCCATCGATCAGCGCAGCGATCGAGCCTTTGCCATTGGCGGCACCCCCGCCGACTGCACCCGCGTTGCCCTCAGCCACCTGTGCCCCAAGGCCACCTGGGTGCTCTCGGGCATTAATGCTGGGGGCAACATGGGGGCCGATATTCACCTGTCGGGCACCGTGGCTGCCGTGCGGGAGGCGGCGCTGCTACGGGTGCCGGGGGTGGCAATTTCCCACTACATTGAAAATCGTCGCCTGGTGGATTGGGACTTGGCGACCCGTCTGACCGCCCAGGTGCTCGATGTGCTGATGGCCGAGCCGCTGTCGCCGGGCTGCTTTTGGAACGTGAATTTGCCTCACTTGCAGCCGGGGGATGCCGAGCCTGAGGTTGTCTTTTGCACCCTCTGTACCCAACCCCTGCCTACCGAGTTTAAGGTTGACCAGGGCCAGTTTTACTATATGGGCAAGTATGGCGATCGCTGCCACGATCCCGACTCGGACGTGGCTGTCTGTTTTGGCGGCAACATTGCCGTAACCAAAATTTGCCTGTGGTAGCGCCTAGACGTGAATGTCTATGCCGACGCCAAAATGATCGGATAGACCGCGTAAGTCCTCCAGGCGGGGCGGCCAGGCAAAGGAACTTTGGAACTGCCCTGGTAGATTTTGGGATAGACAGATATGGTCGATGTTGGAGTGCTGCCCGCAGATTAGCTGATGCACGGGGTCATTTTCTCCAGCGGTGAGGCAGTCTAGCCCCACATCGGCCAAGGCCTGTCGCAGGGTTTGTTTGTTTTGGCGCGACCCATAGTAGTGCAGAGTGTTCAGATCTTGGTTAAAGTCACCGGCGACCAGTAAAGCTGCCATTGGGTAGATCGTCCGCAGCTTTTGCCAGTCGGCTTGCTGTACGGCTAAGGCAGCGGCAAAGGCTTGACCTTTGGAGGCCGACTGTGTTCGCCAGCTACTTCCTAACCATGGCAGCACTGTGCCGTACAGCACCCATTGCTGGCCGTCGGGTAGCGTCAGTAGGGCAGCGGCGGTGCGGGCTTCGTCAGAGGTTTCTAATGGAGTTAGTGTCCCGGCCTTGACCCAGATTTGCACCCAGCGCTCGCCGTCGGCCCCGGGGCGATCGGGCAAGCCGCTGGCCACAGAGTAGTAATCTGCCCCTGGGGCAATGCCCAGGTGAGTTTCGGTCAAAATCCAAATATCAGCGGCGATGCGGCTGAGCCATTGTTGCTGGCGTTCAGCCCGCCCCGAATCAGGGAGCGCGCGCTCAAGGTTCCAGGTGGCGATTTTCATTTAGGGTCAGTAGACAGGCTGCTACAGGAATCGGTTTTTGTAGCAGCCACTACTTAACCCTGGAAATTGACCCTTTGCCTATATTCCTCAATACAAAATTGCCTGTCTGTTGCTCTTTCAAGACTTTTATCTGGCAAAGTTCACTTCAAACCCGCTCTAAAGTTGGTAAAGGCTAGCCATCATTCCATCACTGACCTGGTTGGCTGGGGTATCGAAGAGAATCTGACCGTGGCGTAGGCCAATGATGCGATCGCAGTATTTCACCGCAAACTCTACCTCGTGCAGGCTGATCATCAGGGTTTTGCCAGTGGTTTCGCTGAGCTGACGCAGCAAATCCATCATCACCCGCGATCGCTCAGGATCTACGCTCGAAATCGGCTCATCTGCCAGAATTGCCGCCGGGTCTTGCACCAGCACCCGCGCCAGGGCCACCCGCTGCTGCTGGCCGCCCGAGAGGCGATCGGTGCGGGCGTAGAGCTTGTCGGCAATGCCCACCTGAGCCAGCGCCTGGGCCGCAGTCTGCACCTGCTGGGGCCACACCAGCGACCACAGCGCCCTCGGCAACGACCAGCGCCCTAAATGCCCGGCATTGACGTTGTGAACCACGGCCAGGTTGCCCACCAGGTGGTGCTGCTGGTAGACAGTGCCCACCAGCCGCTGAATCCGCCGCCGCTTTTTGGGGCTGAGGCGATTGACCTCCTGCCCCAGAATCACGACTCGCCCGCTGGTGGGAGCCTGGCTGCCGTTGAGCAGGCTCAGCAGCGTGCTTTTGCCCGCGCCGCTGGGGCCGATGAGCGCCACGCGTTCGCCAGGAAGTATGCTCAGACTGCAATCGGTCAGGGCCGCCACCGCCCCAAACCGGCAGCTCACCCCCTCT
Organism: Phormidium tenue FACHB-1052; assembly: GCF_014696675.1. GTDB lineage: Bacteria > Cyanobacteriota > Cyanobacteriia > Phormidesmidales > Phormidesmidaceae > Nodosilinea > Nodosilinea tenuis_A. Next base: position 200,375 of record NZ_JACJQN010000003.1, on the reverse strand, counting down.
AGCTGAAAGATTGGCCCCACCATCCCCGCAGGCACTACTGAATCTTGCCGATCTTGCGGCCCACCGCTTCGATCTCGGCGTAGTTGTCGTTGTCGGTGGCAATAAAGCGCTCGGCCCCAAACAGGTCAAGAATTTCTTTTTGCTCAGGCACGGCGGGGTCAAGGGCCATCAGAGCGGCCTGCACCTTGTCAGCGAAACCGTCACCGTAGCGTTCGTCAACCTCGGGGCTAATCACCCAGTGGTAATCGAAGTAGGGCGGGGTGCGCCAGATCACCGCGACTTTGGTGGTGTCAACGGCCCCTTCAGCGACGCGATCGAGCCAGACCTGCTCGTTGAGGGCTCCCACTTCGTAGGTGCCCGCTTCCACCAGTTTGATGGTGGTGTCGTGGTTGCCCGAAAAGCCCACTTCTCCTTTGAAATCTTGGGCAGTGTCGAGGCCCGCCTCTTCCATAAAGTGCTGGGGCATCAGCCGTCCTGAAGTGGAAGACTCGCTGCCAAAGGTAAAGGTGCGGCCCTTGATCTGGGTGAGTTCCTGAATGTCTGAGAATTCCTTGAGGCCGGTGGCGGTGTTGGCAATGAAAACGCTGTGGAACTGTTCATCAATGTCGCGCTGGGCGATCGCCTCAGCCCCCGGCACCTGCAACCGCGCCTGCACCCCAGTCAATCCGCCGAACCAGACCAAATCTAAGTCACCCACCTTGAAAGCCGTAACGGCAGCAGCATAGTCAGTCACGGGCTTATATTCGACGGGAACGCCCAGTTCGGCCTCTAGGTAGTCGGCCAGCTTGGTGTAAAGGCGCTGAAGCACCTCAGGATCCTGGTCAGGAATGGCCCCGGCAGTCAGGGGAAGGGTGCTCTGCTCCGTCGCTGCACCGCTTTCCCCAGCGGCCTCTTGTCCTGTTTCGGAGGGCGCGCAGGCTCCCAGAGGCAGCAGCAACAGCAGGCTCGATACCCCTGCAATCCACGAACGACGAATGCTCACCATGGCTTGAATAGTGCTCTAAACAGCAGCACTAAATCATACGGGTCGGATCCCCCCGAAAGCAATGTTCTAGCTGGGGAATATCTAAGACGTTAAAAGCCGCCAAATTCTAGCTCAGCCAGAGCAGCCCGCCCAACACTAGGGCCACCCCCACCAGCGCAGCCCACAAAAATCCGTTGTCTTTGGTATTGATCTGGCTGGGGTCGAGGGGAGGGGGTTCAGGCTTAGAACGCGATCGCGGTGCCGCCTTTGCCGCTGTTGCATAACCCGAACCGCCTGAACTCTGAGAGCCATCGCTAGATAGATTGTCTAGAGCCGGAATTTCGGTCATCCAGTTGGTCGGGCGCTGAAGCTGAGGCGCTTGCAGAATGTAGAGCAAGTTCTTGCCCTGCTTGCGGGTCTCTAGATCGGGGTGGCGAGCCAGAGCCTGGCACAGGGCGATCGCATCGTTCTGCCGCCCCACCGCACTATAGGCATTCACCAGCCAGGTTTGAACTTCGCCCCCCAGGGGTGTAGTGGCCTTGGCGAGCCGAACGGCCTCCTCAAAGAACTCTACGGCCTCGCGGTAGCTGCCCCGCTCAAAGGCGGCTTGGCCGTAGGCATACTGGGTTTTGGCGCGATCGCGGGGGTCTTCGGTCATGGGTCAAGACAACTATCTACAGCGGTGTAACTACTGCCGAACTTTTATTTTGCCGGAATGGACGGTTGGTTACCAGATCAAGTTCATATTCAGCACAGAGTCAGGCAGGACGGTTGCGCCCAGAAGGTAGGCCGGGTTGTTGAGCAACTTGGCGACTTGCTCTCCCATAGAATCTTGACACAGCCCCTTAACCCGGCTTTTTTCGCTCAAGATGGAGTAAGGGAATAAGGAGACAAACACCGTGGTAGCCCCAGCAATTAAGCCTCAAACCGACTCACTGCACTACGAGGCCAAGACCCTCGCGATCGCCACGGCCCTGCTCGGTGCCACCCGCGAGAAGAAAAACCTCTTCGCCCAAATGCGCGACCAAATGCGCTGGGACGACAAAATCATGGACTTCGCCATGGGCAACCCCGGGCTGAAGGTGCAGCTGTTTCGCTTCATCGATGCCCTGCCCGCCCTACGCAGCAAGCCTGAGATCGCCCGCCATCTGCAAGAGTACCTATCGGCGGAAGAGGTAGAACTGCCTAACGCGCTGAAGGGACTGCTGAACTTCACCAATCCTGATTCGGTGCCTGGTCAGCTCGCCGCCACCACCGTTGCCCCAGCGGTGGAAACCCTGGCCTATCGCTACATTTCGGGCGAAACCATCGAAAAGGCGATCAAGGCGATCGAGCGTATGCGCAAGGACAAACTCACCTTCACCATGGACTTGCTCGGCGAAGCGGTGATCACCGAGGAGGAAGCCCAGGCCTACTTGCAGCGCTACCTGGATTTGATGGAGCAGCTTTCCTCGGCGGCGAAAAACTGGAAGACGGTAGATGCGATCGATCTGGCGGACGGCAAAGAACTGTCTAAAGTCCAGGTTTCCGTTAAGCTCACCGCTTTCTACTCTCAGTTTGACCCGCTCGATGCCGAGGGCAGCCGCGCCAAAGTGAGCGAGCACATTCGCACCCTGCTGCGCCGCGCCCATGAACTCGGCGTCGCCGTCCACTTCGATATGGAGCAGTACCGTTACAAGGCGCTCACCCTGGCCATTCTCAAAGACATTCTCATGGAGGCTGAATTTCGCCAGCGCGACGACCTGGGCGTTACCCTCCAGGCCTACCTCCAGGACAGCTACAACGACCTTAAAGATCTGGTGATTTGGGCCAAAAATCGCGGCACCCCCGTCACCGTGCGCCTCGTAAAAGGCGCGTACTGGGATCAAGAAACCATCACCGCCCGGCAAAACGGCTGGCGCAGCCCGGTCTACAGCCAAAAAGTCTCTACCGACGCCAACTACGAACGCATGACCCGGCTACTGCTGGAGAACCATCACTATCTCTATGCCGCCATTGGCAGCCATAACGTCAGGTCGCAGGCCCACGCCATGGCGATCGCCGAAGAACTCAACATTCCCCGCCGCAACATTGAGCTACAGGTGCTCTACGGCATGGCCGACAAGCTGGCCAAGACCCTAGCTGACAAAGGCTACCGCGTGCGGGTCTATTCCCCCTTTGGCGAGCTGATTCCAGGGATGTCGTACCTGATCCGCCGCCTGCTAGAGAACACCGCCAACAGCTCCTTCCTGCGGCAAAACCAGGAAGACGTGCCCGTAGAAACCCTGCTAGCGGCACCCGAGTTTGCTCCAGAAGACGCCCCCGGCAGCACCCTCCACCCCCTACCCCCTACCCCCTACCCCAACGCCCCCGACCTCGACTTCGCGATCGCCACCAAGCGCTCCCAAGCCACCGAAGCCCTCAAGACCGTCCACGCCCAGCTCGGCCAGCGCTACAACCCCATCATCAACGGCGCAGCGGTCGATACCGAAGCTACGGCGGATTCGGTCAACCCCTCGAAACCAGCAGAACTGGTGGGCAAGCTAGGGTTGGCCAGTCAAGAACAGGCCGATGCGGCGATCGCCGCCGCCAAAGCCGCCTTCCCCGCCTGGGCCGCCACGACCGCCAAGGAGCGGGGGGCCATCCTCCGCCGCGCCGCTGACCTGATGGAAGAGCGCCGCCACGAGCTAAATGCCTGGATGGTGTACGAAGTCGGCAAACCCCTGGGTCAAGCTGACCCCGAAGTCTCTGAGGCGATCGATTTCTGCCGCTACTACGCCGACGAAATGGAGCGACTGGACGCTGGCTACGCCTACGATTACCCCGGCGAAACCAACCGCTATCGCTACTTCCCGCGCGGCATTGCGGTCGTGATCTCGCCGTGGAATTTCCCGCTGGCGATCGCCACTGGCATGACCGTCGCTGCCCTGGTCACCGGCAATTGCACCATCCTCAAACCCGCCGAAAACTCCGCCGTGATCGCGGCCAAAATCGCCGAAATTCTAATCGAAGCGGGCATGCCCCCCGGCGTGTTCCAATACCTGCCAGCGCGCGGTTCCACCGTGGGCGCTCACTTAGTCAATCACCCCGATGTCCACATGATTGCCTTTACCGGCTCCCGCGAGGTGGGCTGCCGCATCTACGCCGATGCAGCCCAGTGGCGACCCGGTCAGCGCCACCTAAAGCGCGTGATCGCTGAAATGGGCGGCAAAAACGGCATCATCATCGACGAGAGCGCCGATCTCGATCAGGCGGTGCAGGGTGTGGTCTACTCCGCCTTTGGTTACAGCGGCCAGAAGTGCTCAGCCTGCTCCCGCGCGATCGTCGTCGCCTCGGTGTATGACACCTTTGTCCATCGTCTGGTGGAAGCTACCTGCTCCCTCAACGTAGGCGAAGCGGTGAAACCCAGCACCAAAGTCGGCCCCGTCATCGACGCCAACGCCCAGGCCAAAATCAAGGAGTACATCGAGAAAGGCAAAGCCGAAGCGACTCTGGCTTTAGAGATGCCGACGCCCGCTGACGGCTACTTTGTTGGCCCCACGGTGTTTACCAATGTGAAGCCCGATGCGGTCATTGCCCAAGAAGAAATTTTTGGCCCGGTGCTAGCGGTGATCAAAGCCAACGACTTTGACGACGCCCTCCGCATCGCCAACGACACCGACTACGGGTTAACCGGCGGCCTCTACTCGCGCACCCCTTCCCACATCGAGCGGGTGCAGAACGAGTTTGCTGTCGGCAACCTCTACATCAATCGGGGAATTACGGGAGCGATCGTCTCGCGCCAGCCTTTCGGCGGCTTCAAGATGTCCGGGGTGGGATCAAAAGCCGGTGGCCCAGACTACCTGCTGCAATTCCTAGAGCCTCGCCATGTCAGTGAAAACGTCCAACGCCAGGGCTTTGCCCCAATCGAAGGAGTAGATTGATTTCAGCGTCAGGATTCAGCGTTTCTCAAAGCGCTGGATCCTGACGCCATTACGAATAGCAGAATTTAAAACGTTTAACAGGAAATAATAACTGTCGTACCATGGAAGAACAGATTTGCTCTGTACCTACTATGCTTAACGCTCTTCAGGCAAGCTATTAATAAAGTTCATTACCTCTGAAGTTAATACAAGATAGTAAAAATCCCTTGTATCATCTTGTCTCATGTACAGCAGTGCAACATTTCCGCTGTCTTTGCAAATTTTGTCCAAGGTGTAGTTGCCACGGGCCAAGTCTAGATCTTGCGAGTTTAAGGAGACTCTTCCAACTGGAGAAGAAAAATAAGCCGATGCCCCTCGTCGATGATCGCCTCGGCATGATATGCCAGCCAAGGCCTGACTCGGAAGGAATACAGCGATCAAAGCGACTAACAAGTATTTCTGCATAACTGTAATTCTCGACTGATCTGATTTTTAGCCTGAAAGTAGAATGCCCTTTCTGATTTGCTAAATAACAGACTTGAGTTGGCTAAGATTCGTGGCTAGAAATATTAGAGCTAAATAGTTTTTGGTGAATCTAAGGACATTTCTAAAAATCAAGGTATGGCGATGGAATGTAACCGTGAAGCCACCTACGCAAAGCTGGCAGTGCGGTTTGCCAATGCTTTAGTTGCCGGTGATTTTGATCAAGCGCATACTTTGTTGTCAGCGGAGTTGCGGTCAGGCTTAACCCCATCTAGTCTGCGCGAAATCTACGAGGCCATGGTTGAGTATGGCGACGGGTCACCCACCGATGTGGAGCTGATCGTCACGATGGAGCAGTGGCAGTTGCCCGAGCAGCATCCGACGGATTTGGGCTGGGCCTACGTAGCGATCGCAGGCGACAGTTACTCAGAGGCCGTCACAGTCATTGTTGAGAATATTGATGGCGAACCTGCCATTCGGCATTTAGAGTGGGGTCGCCCCTAGCACCTGATCTCCAGCCCCAGTTCAGCGATGCAGGCGATCGCCATCACGCTTGTAGACCGTGGGTAGAATGTTGCCAATAAGGGTACGGCAGGCTCTGTTGCTGACCCAGCAAAGAGTTTCATCGTTATAGTGAAACAGCATCCTGCACTGCCATTGCAAGCAGGTATTCACCTGGCCCAAACTGTGGGTTAATGGCAAAGGTTAACCCTGCCCCTTTAAGAACTACCTATGACTGAAGCAACCAACCCCAGAGTATTTTTTGACATCACCATTGGCGGTACTCCCGCAGGCCGCATCGTCATGGAACTGCGGGCCGATGTCACCCCCAAAACCGCCGAAAACTTCCGCGCCCTGTGCACCGGCGAAAAAGGCATGGGCACCTCCGGCGTGCCGTTGCACTTCAAAGGCTCTAGCTTTCACCGCGTCATTCCTGAATTCATGTGTCAGGGCGGCGATTTTACCCGTGGCAATGGCACCGGCGGCGAATCGATCTACGGCATGAAGTTTGCCGACGAAAACTTTACTCTCAAGCACACCACCCCTGGGCTCCTGAGCATGGCCAATGCTGGCCCCAACACTAACGGATCACAGTTCTTCTTAACCACCGTGGCCACCCCCTGGCTTGACGGCAAGCACGTGGTCTTTGGCAGCGTGGTCGAGGGCATGGATGTGGTCAGCACCATAGAGCAGGTCGGCAGCCGCAGCGGCCAAACCTCTGAACCCGTGGTAATTGCCGACTGCGGCCAGTTGTAAGTTCTACCTTGGCTCTAGCTCTTGGCCAGTGACCTTGGGCTATCCTAGGTTTAAATCATTTGCTGGGGCATCACAGTGGTTGCAGAGAATCAATCTGCCAAAAACTTGGCTCAGCCCCAGCCTCTCTACGAGGCTGACTTCTACGCTTGGACGCTAGCACAGTCTCATCTGCTTCAAACTCAGCAGTGGTCTGCCCTAGACATTACAAATTTAGTAGAGGAAATCGAGTCGTTGGGTCGGCAGCAACGCCAAGAGCTAAGAAATCGACTGGGGATTTTGCTAAGCCATCTACTGAAGTGGGAATTTCAGTCTGAGCGGCGTTCGAAGAGTTGGGTTGCTACTCTGCGGGAACAGCGGCGAGAAATCATTAACCTCTTGGCAGAGAGTCCCAGCCTCAAGCCCTACCTGTCAGAGGCCATTGCCGTCGGCTTTCAGTCGGGGCTTGATTTGGTGGTGCGAGAGACTCCGCTAACCTACGATGAACTGCCCACCAGTTGCCCTTACACAGTCCAGCAAATCTTATCGTTAGACTATCTACCTGAGTGAGCGCCTCGGCCTAATCGTCGGGTGGAAATAGAAGCCTCATCTCGCCGGTCTCGCTAATTATGACGCTGCCACCGAGGGCTTCGATGCGATCGATGGCTTTTTGGCGAGTCGCATCATCAAAGGCATTGGCCAAGACACTGGCCCAGGCATTGACCTGGGCCTGTTTGCTAAGGGGATTATTGGCTAAAAAATCGGCGGTGCGTTGAGAATTTTCTGCAATAAACGGTGCATCGGGATGGGATGATTGCCTCGCCCAGTCTGCCGAAGCTTGATAAGACTTTTGAGCAGCTTCACCGTCGCCCAGATAGAGTAATTCGTCTACCCCACGGTAGCGCCAGATATAAAAGCCATCGTTAGGAAATTCAGGGGTAAACCGCTCTAAGCCCTGAGTAATGATAGCAACACTATCATTTGGCATGGCGGCAAAATTGCTTGTGCTACCCGACAAGAAAACATAGTACAGTCGGAAGTATGGATCATTGGGAATAATTACCCGAAAAAACTCAGGACTGAGCTTATACCCTGTTATAGCCCGAGCCTCATCATCGCCAAAGTACTGCAAAAACCGCAGGAAAAACCAGTCAGCTACCAGATTGTCGAACCCAAAGGTGGGCATTTTCTGCGCCAACGCCAGGGTCGCAGCCGTCGATTGGTCTTGCTGGTCAAGACTTTGATCGGTGATGCTGCTGTCTTTTAGGTTAGCCAGACGCTGCTGCTGTAGGGGCACCAAGGCCAGTAGCAGGGCAACGGGTAGGCCCCAAATTGCCAGTTGTTTGGCCCAGCGCAAGGGCGGTTGGCGTTGGCTTGAAGAGAGCGGCATGGCGGGGTCGCAAGGGTAAAGAAACTGTAGAGCGGGTTTCAGGTTTTGGGGTGGTTCTAGAATAAGTCTACCCACTGTGGCTGCGATCGCATTTATGCGATTTAGTCCAGCGTCCTTATTCCCCCAGTAGCTCTATAACTTATTGGCATCTCCCCCAGCCCAAGACATATCTTCGCAACAACCCATAGCAACTGCTTTTAAGGAGTGGGGCTGGGGGAAATGCCCGTTTGCTGTAGCCCTTATGGCTTGCTGGCCCTACTCCACCCACTTCTGGAGTGCTGCTGCTTGCCATTGTCGAAAAACTTTTTTGATTGGGTGTGATCGCTCGGTCGAGGCACGTGGGTAAGTTAGACCTAGGCGCAAATAACACCTCTACCGCCGCCTAACCCAAGGAGACATACACACATGAAAGCATCTCTTAAAGCCAACCTACTGAAGCACTTCATCACCAAAAAAGAAGAAGGCGGCTTCACCCTAATTGAACTGCTGGTGGTTATTATCATCATCGGTATTCTGGCTGCTATTGCGCTGCCCTCTTTCCTCAACCAGGCTAACAAAGCTCGTCAGTCTGAAGCTAAAACCTATGTGGGTTCTGTTAACCGCGCACAACAAGCCTACCGCTTAGAAAATCCCACTTTTGCAAATACCATTGGCAACCTGGGCATCGGCATTGTTGAAGACACCCAGTATTACGACTATGCCGTAGCATCTGGTGTCACTACTGCTGGCACCTATACAAACGGCACTAGCAACGATGTCGGCGTCAAGTCTTATCAGGGCACTGTTCAGCTCAAGCAACAGACGGTAGGCGGAGTTACCCAAGACGCAACTAGCGTAGCGATTCTGTGTGAAGCTAATACTGCTGCTGCCGCTGCACTTGCTGCCCCTGGTGGCGGTTACAACACAGGTACTGTTGCAACTACTGACCCAACTTGTCCTGCTAACTCCAAGAAGATTTAAGCTAGCGCTCACAATTGCCGCTGCTTAGGTCAATCCATTGACCAGTATGCTGGTTAAAAGCACGGGGAAGTACTTAACTTCCCCGTGCTCTTTGCTGCCCTTAATGGCCAGTTCTCAACGGTCGAGACTCAGCTTAGAGCGGTCGTCTTCATGCAACTTCGAACGGTCATCCTTGGCTCAGCTAAACTAATAGCAAATCGCTTGAAAATTTGCGGCCCTCACCCTAGCTCTCTCTTCAGTAGATAGAACAGTTGAGCTTTTTTGAACAAGGATTGTGCTGCTAGGTACAAGGCAAATCGCTGGACAAAAGCTTTGATATCTATCTCCATCGTTGAGGGCAGTCTCTTTGCCATCGAGAAAGCGAATATCTTCGCTGTTGACATAGAAATTGACAAAGCGGCGCAGCTCACCAGAGTCGTCGCAGAGTCGGGCTTTAATGCCAGGGCAGTTGCTCTCCAAATCATTGAGCAGGTCTACGATATTGCCACCACTACACTCAAGGGCAGCCTGATTGTTGGTGAATTTCTGTACCGAGGTCGGAACCAGTGGCATCTGCTCTTACCACGACAACCGAGCCAATAACCTCAGGGCGAAATCCACTCGGCGATACCTGAGGGCTCTGGGGGCAGTTTACCTAGGTTTATCCTCTCAACAGCGATCGCAAGATCATCGCTTTTCAGCGCTGGGCGAAGGGTGGCCCTAGAAATGATGTGGTTCTGGGCCAACTTCTCCCACCTGGCTCAGAACCACTGGTTCCTACACCGGTCTGATTGCGAAGCAATCAGACCACCCTGGAATCTTGTTAAAATTGTAAGCATCCCATTCTCCAGTAGCTACACCGAATCTATCTGTGCAACAGCCCTCTTCTAAGCAGCCCCATCCCGACTCGGACTGGCGAGCCGATGACGGTCTTCAGCGGATCATTACGCACCTCTTGACTACCCTGGAGAAAGACACGCAGATCGTCGATACCACCCGCGATCTGCAAGAAAAACTGGGCGCTGACCGAGTGCTGTTGTATTACTTCTATCGCCCCTGGCAAGGGCGAGTCACCTTTGAAGCCCTCAGCGATCCGCAGTTTTCGATCTTTGGTTCTACTGGGCCAGATGAATGTTTTACCGACGAATATGCGGCGCTGTATTTAGCTGGGCGAATTCGGGCGATCGCCGATATTGAGACCGAGCCGATAGCCGACTGTCACCGCAATTTTCTGCGCGAGCTGCGGGTGCAGGCCAACCTCGTCGTGCCGGTGCTGGTGGGTGACGATCTCTGGGGATTGCTTGTGGCCCACCACTGCCAATCTCCCCACGTTTGGACGGATGGCGATATTGCGGCCATGCTATATGGGGCCGAGACTCTGGCGATCGCCCCCGCCATTCGGGGCAGATCATAGCGGTAACGCTCTTGCCAACCAGGGCCGTCTAGCAGGGGCCAGCGCCGTTGGCCCTGGCTGGGTTCATAAAGGGGCGCATAAAGAATCGAAGAAATCTAGGCCCTGCGGATTGACTAATACCATCTCTCGCCAGAGCATAGATGCGCAAACCCCCTAGCGTTAGCGGAGCTGGTACCCTTGAAACGTCGAGCACTATTGGCCTTGGGCCTCGGTGGTTTTGCGGCAGCGGTAGGGCGGCGTTATTGGCCCCAAACCTTTGCCGACAGCTATTTGACGAGAACTGCGGCGGGAAATGATGCGCTGCTTAACTTTATGGCAGCGGGGGATGTGGGAACTGGCGAGCGAGAACAGCATGCCGTAGCCCAGGCGATGGTGCGGCGGCAGCGGATGGCGGCGGCTCCCCTCGTGTTGCTCACCGGGGACAACATCTATGAGGACGGAGAAATTGAGAAGGTTGAGCGGGTTTTTGAGCAGCCCTACGCTGAACTGCTGCGCCAAAACATCAAGTTTTATGCTGTCTTAGGCAACCACGACATCCGCACCAACAACGGAGAAGATCAGCTCCGCTATCGGGGCTACAACATGGCCGGGCGCTACTACACCTTTACTCAGCAGTCTGTGCAGTTTTTTGCCCTCGATACAACCCAGGCCATCGACAGCGATAACAAATCGCCTTGGCGCGACCAGCTCGACTGGTTTGAGACCGAGCTGCGGCGATCGCAGGCTCCCTGGAAAATTGTGTTTGCCCACCATCCCGTCTACTCGTCAGGCCACCACGGTTCTCAGCAGAAACTAATTGACGATCTCTCGCCCCTGCTTGCCGAACATGGCGTGCAGCTCTATATCAACGGTCACGACCACAACTATGAAAGAACCGAGCCGATCGACGGCACCACCTATATCACCTCTGGCAATGGCGCTAAGCTGCGCTCGGTAGATCGCTCTGACTGGACGGCCCACGCCAGCTCGCAGCTTGGGTTTACCACCTTTAGCGTCTATGCCGACCGCATTGAGGTCAAAGCCATCGATACAGACAATGCCGTCTACGACGAAGTTTCGATCGCCAGGACTGGAACCCAGGGGGCTTTTGCGCCGGATGGGCGATCGATAACTTTGGCGATCGGCTAAGGGCCAGATCTTGGCGACCAGGGCAGTTTCAGCATCGCGTTTCAGTTCTGGTAACTGCCCTTAAAACCCTTCAACCTCTGGAGAAAATAGGAGCTGAACTGGAAGAATCCCTGGCCTGCCATGCGGAATTATCTCGCTGGCGGCTGAAGGAACTGGAGCGACCCTGCGGCTTAAGCCGCAGGCGATCGCCCGGCCCCATGTTCACTATCCTGCCCCCGACGTTGCCTCTGCCCTCGCCCGATGGCGCAACGTCCTCCTCTCCCGATCACCTATGAAAACCCCGCTTCGCTTGTCGGCTCTAGTCGGCATCAGTTTACTCACCACAGTTCTACTAGCCTGTTCCGCAACGCCCCCGACCGCTCCGCCGGAGACACCCACGTCTCAGGGCGAGTCAACCCCATCCAACTGGGCCGACATTTTGGGGCCGATCTCTGCTCCCCCAAACTGGCAGGTTGAGCCCTGCGTCAACACAGTGCTGCTGTGTGTCGAGGCCAACGGTGAACTGATTGGCACGGTAGAACGTTTTAGCCATCCCCTCAGTGAGATCCCTGTGCAGGGCGGCTTACCGCTGCCCGAAGGGTCAGAACTTGAGTTTCTTCAGGCCTGGGTGAGCAACCACTACCGCACCATCGAACAAGACCGGCAGGTGGCTGACCCGGCCCTCAAGTTTGTGGGGGAAACGCCGGTAGCCATCTCCGTGGGCACCCTACCCGGACTCCGCTACGGCTACACCATGACTCACCCTAACGGGGCGTTGTTTGATCGGGGCATTGGCTATGTGACCACCGACGGCACCATGCTCCACGTGTTTGTCACCGGGGTGATTAGCGGCGACCCCAGCGGCTCGTTCTCAGACGAGACAGCGGTAGAAACCTTTGAACCCCATCTCGACACCATCATTCAGGGGCTAAGACTATGATGCGCAGCAACATGAAGCGACTCAAACGGTTGGCCTATCTGGGCCTGGGCCTGGTGCTGGCGATGACGTTGGGCTGGCCGGTGAATTCCCTTCAAGCTCAGATCGACCCGACGGCTCAGCAAACCAACTGGGCCCAGGCCCAAGCGGTAGATGTGGGGGCGCTGCGATCGCACCTAGCCGCCCAAGACTGGGCGGCCGCCGATGCCGAAACCCGCCGGATTCTAGATCCCTGGATTCATCCCGGTGGCGCGATTCTCGGTACGCCGCTGGCGACCAACATTCCCCCGGAGGTGCTGCAAACCCTCGATCGGCTCTGGGTTGAGGCCAGCGACGGTCGGTTTGGCTTTAGCGTGCAGCAGCAAATTTGGGCTGAGGTGAGAGCCGCGAACCCGGTAGATTCGGCGGTGGCGGCCAAGGCCTTTGGCGATCGCGTCGGCTGGACGCGCCCTCCCGGCATGGCAGACCCCACCTTGATTGCTGGAGAATGGCTGACCGAGTCAGAAATCAACCCATCCCTGGATGCCCCAGTGGGCCACCTGCCCTGGGCCGGGGTGAGCTGGGAGCAAATCGCCAAACTTTTTTCGGGCGAGAGCTGTGGCAGCTGCACCATCGACGCCATGTACCTCCAGGGCGAACGGTTCAACCAGTATCTGCCGCTGCTGTTTAATTGGGTCAGCACAGCGCTAGATCTACCCGCTCCGGAGATCGGCTCCTGGCACCAACCCCAGTTGGCGAGCAGCATCGATCTAAAATCCCTCTACCCCGACTCCCTATGCCCGATCTACACCACGTCTTCGGCCATTAGCCCCAACGGGGCAACCATTGCCATCGGCAGCTACAGCTACGAGCGATCGTGCATCCGGGGCGAAAGCGCCCTGGCCCTGTGGAACGCTGAGCGCGGCAATCGCATTATCACTCTGCATCGGGGGCCAGCCCTAGAGGCGTCTGCCCAAGGGAATCCGCCCCAGGAACCTGCCAGCCAAGCCACTCGCATCGTGGGGGATGTGGCCAATGCCGTGGCGTTTACCCCCGACAGTCAGTTTGTCGCGGCGGGCATGTCCTACGGTGTGGTGCGGCTGTGGTCGGCGACGACGGGTGAGCAGATTCGCACGTTTCAAGGGCATCGGTATGCGGTGCGGACGATCGCCATCAGCCCTGACGGCACCACGCTGGCCAGCGCCAGCGCCGACCAAACCCTAAAACTGTGGAACCTACAAACCGGGCAGCTATTGCGGACGATGCCGATGAATGCCGCCGATGGCATGGTGCATACCCTGCGGTTTAGCCCCAACGGTCAGCGGTTGGCCATCGCCACTGACCAAAACACCCTCCAGCTCTGGGATGCCACCACGGGGCAACTGGTGCGAACCCTGGTCAACCGAGCTGGCCGTGGTATCCCGCCTCTACCCCTGGCCTTTAGCTCCGATGGGCAAACCTTGGCTACGGGCGATCGCGACAACAGCGTCAAGCTCTGGAACGCCACCACTGGCGCACGCCAGCTTACCCTCACCGGGCACACCGAGACCGTGCGGCACCTGGCCTTTAGCCCCGACTCCCAGCGTCTGGCCACCAGCGACGGCAAAACGGCTCGCCTGTGGAACCGACAAACCTACGAAACGGTTCATACCCTCACGCTTAACCAAAGCGCGGGGCACCCCATTCAGCCGACCAACCTAGGCGAAGTGGCCTTTAGCCTCGATGGGCTAACCCTGGCCACCAGCACCCTGCTGCTGCCCCTGGTGCAAAGTGAGCCCATCCCCAGCCAGGGCATGACCCTGTGGTCGGTGGCGAACGGGCAGCCGCTCTCGCAGCTCCACGACGTGGGCCAGTTTCAGTTCAGCCCCAATGGTCAGTTTTTGATGGCCCAGGGTCAGCGGGTGCAGCTCTGGTATCCCTACCGGGGCATTGTGCAATAGCCAGTGGGGCAGTGCGATCGCGGGTTTCGGACGTTTGCCACAAGAAGTAGGGGCGTTGCTGAATTGAGGAATGAACCGGCAAAACCTTTAGCTGCGGCATGGCCCCCTAAATCCCCCAATACTGGGGGACTTTGAGACTCTGGCTCCCCCCAGCATTGGGGGGCTGGGGGGCAAATCATACTTGCCTTAAGCAACGCCGAAATAGGACTCCTCGAATGCTCTTTTAATTGCTGTGGCGGCCCGTGCGCTCCTCGTTTTAAGTATTGAACTGGCGGGCTGAAGGCAGGTGGTACCAGGGCAGGTGGGGATACTCGTGGTGTTCCCAGTGGTAGCCGAAGTAGTAGCAGGTCAGCAGCGACAGCACCAGCGGATAGTTGCTGCTAACCGCACCGTGGGAATTGGCTTGACCCGCACGGTGCGGCAAGTAGGTGCCAAACAAAAATAGCTGCATCGAGCTTAGGACAATGGGCAAAAGCCAAAACAAGACCAGACGACTGACAGGAATTTGAAAGCCAATAATGAGCGTTAGACCGATGGCAATTAGCTTTACCAGCATGACTACCTTTTCTTTGCCGTTTAGATAGCCCGACATAAATTTCCAATACCAGCGGACAAAGCTGCGGTGAATGCCGTCGTGAAAATCGGGATCTTGAGCTTGCCCAGGATACCGATGATGCCGCCAGTGGTTAATAGATAGTTTTTGATAGGACAGGGGAGCATATAGGCTGACGGCGAGTCGCCCAATGCCGTGGTTTAAGCGGCGATCGCCCGGCACCACAACCCCATGAATGGCATCGTGGGCCACAATAAATAGCCCTGTTTGAATATAAGTACGCCCCAGCAAAGCCGCCAAAATCCACAGCAGGTTGAGCTGGGCTATATCTACCAGCAAAAGCCCCGCCCAACTGCTCAGCCAGAGCGCCACAATCACTAACGCAACGAAAATACCCATTACAAGAAATGGCCCACAAAACCAGGCTATAGACTTCAGTAATCAACCCTTAGAGCTACGGGCTAGACGCTGTCGCTGCGACCGAGTCGAAAGTCGCTGAGGTTTTGCGTATAGTTTGGGTCTTGGGTGCCCAATAGCCGATCCCAAAACGTGAAGTAAAGCCCGTAGTGCACAGCATATTTGAGGTGATGAATAGAGTGATGGGCGGGGCCAATCACCCACTCTCCCAACCAGTGGTGGGGAAACAGGGCCGGTAGGCGATCTGGACCCAAATGGTTAAGCACAGCCCACACCGTCATCGTTGTCAGCACAGCAATGACCGTAATAAAATGCAGCGGTAGCACAAAGACAATGCCAACTAAAAAGAGCGCTTGAACAGCGGCCTCTAGGGGGTCAAAGGCAAACGAAGTCCAGGGGGTGGGGTAGCGCGATCGGTGGTGTCCCCGGTGGAGCCAGGGAAACAGCTTAGGGTGGTGAAACAGCCGGTGGGTGAAATAAAAATAGGTATCTTGCAAAACCAAAACTGCGCTGTAGCTAGCCCCCAAATACCACAGTCCATATTCTCTCGGGTCAGTGTAGAGGTGGGTGGCTCCGTCTTGGTAGGCGGAGAGCACAAAGCCAGCAGCTAACGCAAACACCAAGGCCGACAGCGCCGACAGTTTTATATCGTGACGAATCGCTGGCCAAGATGGTACCCGATGCCGCAGCCGATGGTTAATAAATGACTGACTGACCGGCGAATAAAAGAACCAATAGGTGATGCCTGCTACCACAAAATAACGACACAGAATAATCCCTAAAAAGGCGATGCTGTAAAATTCAAAGGATTGTTCTCTCAAGTTAATTTAGTTCCTTGTTCGGCCCTGGTAGTGCAGTAGTGCGGGTCAACGGTCTAGGGAGCGCTAGACTGCTCGGTGTAGACCGAGTTTAGCAGCAGGGCAAGCCGCTGGGCCTAGCGATCGCTTGCCACTGCCTAAGCAGTGGTTGCGGCGATCGCTATGATTTTCCCTGTTGGCTTTACCCTATCTCGATAGCCGCAAATCACCACCTGTCGTTGGGTGGTCTTTGAAGGCGATCGCTAACAATTTATGCTTTACGAACCTGCCCATCGGGCTAGCAGCCGCGTTGGCTCGATGGGGCCAGTATTAACCATCGCGGTGCGGCTGCCACAGACAGTAGGATGGTTGGAGATTAGCTCACAGGCTAACCCTTGACTGTTGACGTTAACTAAATGCCATGGTCGCCTCACCGCAATATCTCACCCCCGAAAACTACCTTCAGCTCGAAGCCGAAAGCCCTATCAAGCATGAGTATTTTGGGGGGGAAGTCTATGCCATGGCTGGAGCCAGCGATGGGCATGTCACCATCGCGGGAAATCTTTTTGCCCTGCTCCGCAGCCATGTGCGCGGTACGGGCTGCCGGGTCTATATTTCAGATATGAAAGCGAGAATTGAGGCGCGTAACCGTTTTTTCTACCCCGATATCATGGTGACCTGTGACCCGCGCGATCAAGAGACTGAGGGATATAAGCGCTTCCCTAAGCTGGTGGTGGAGGTGCTGTCTGAGTCTACGGAGGCTTTTGACCGAGGCGACAAGTTTGCCGACTACCAAACCCTGGAGAGCTTAGAAGAATACGTCTTGCTCAACACGCGCCACCAGCGGGTGGAATGCTTTCGCCGCAATGGGTTGGGGCTGTGGGTGTTGCAGTATTACACTCCTGAAACAGCGACGTTTTGCTTGGAAAGCGTTGGCTTGACAGATACCATTGCGGCTCTGTACGAAGATGTGACGCTGGAGCCGTCTGTAGAAATCTCTGAGGTTTGATGCGAGTTGTTTGCTCAGCTAAGGGCGATCGGTTATGCGGAATTTGCGGCGTTGCTGATCAGCGGTATGATGTGCCCCCCTAGCCCCCCAATTCTGGGGGGGAACCAGACGACTTCAAAGTCCCCCAAATTTGGGGGGTTGGGGGGCCTATGCAGCAACTGCTGCTTTTGCAGATTCATTTCTCAATCCAGCAACACCGAATTTGCTTTGGTTGGCCTGGTTGGGTTGGGCAAACGCCGTTTGCCCCGACGGGGGGCATGGATTGGTTGATTTATGCCTGTGTTTAGAAATGCCAAAGCCCCCAGGGTGTTTAGAACTCTGGGGGCTGGTTTGCGGCTCTGGTGGTTTAGGCGGCGCGGCGGCGGGGGCGCTTGCGATCGGACTTTTTCTTGTAGCCGACTGATTGGGCTTCGTGGCTGTCGGAGCCAAACAGGCCGCGCACCGATTCTTTCATGGCGATGACGCTGTTGTGGAATTCCCACTCGGCCTGGCGGGCTTCGTCGGCAGCGACTTTGGCCAGGGCCGCTAGTTCGGTTTCTTTTTGCTGTTTGGCCTGCATGGTGGTCAAGTTGGTTTGTAGCGCTTCGGGGGTGGCCTCGGGGCGGCGGGCGGTGTAGTCGTCTACGGCGTTAAGCCCTTCGTAGGACTCAACATCTTGCAAAATGACGCGGGTCTGGAGACGGCGACTGGTATCGACAATGGCCATGGGTGGCACCCTCAAATAAGGTTAATCGGTTGGTGTTTTTGGAACGTGTCAGCAACGGGGCAAGATTTTCAGGGGTTGAGTGGTGCTGGGTGGGGCGTTTGCCGCTGCACCGGATTAGAGCGTTGTTTCGCACAAGTTCATGCTGCCCCTGGGGTTTCCAACTCGCGCTAGGGCAGACAATTTTGCGGCAAACATCGGTCAAATGGCGGAGCACTATCACAATGCAGAATGGTGTGTCTTAAGCTGACCCGCCGCAGAGCCCTGCTTTGAACCTGCAATGCCAAATTGCTGTGCCACATTGACGATCTGCTGTGCCGCATTGGCGATCTGAGGTTGCAGATCGCTAAACTGCTGTGCCAGTTTCGCCAAACTGCTGTGCCACATTGGCGATCGCAGGCCTCAGATCGCTTTGCTGCGCCTTCAGATCGTTAAACTGCTATGCCACATTGATGATCTGCTGTGCCACATTGGCGATCGCAGGGCACAGATCGCTAAACAGCCGTATCAGTTTGGCGATCGCAGGGCGCAGATTGCCAGTAGAGGCGATAAGGTACCGGGTTCCTTTGCTTGTAGCCTGGTTTGGACAGCCGCAATAGGAACCCGTTATCTGTGATGAAGAGACTTACTCAATCAGCACGGTTTTGGTGAGAATTGCCATCCATGTTTGAGGCTCGCTAGGGTGTCGCGGCTCGATGCTGGTGGGCGGCGCGGGGATGGGGTCGCTCCAATCGTTGGGGTCGGCGTAGCCGTAGGCGTGGAGGATTTTGATGGTGCGGTCTATGCCTGCGAGGCTGCCGTAGAGCATGTGGCGCACCCGCTCTGGGCGAGCTGGCGGGGTGCTGCGCGAAGACGGCGGAAGATTGGATGCGCCGCTGGCATCGGGTTCGAGATATTCAAACATGGGTTCTGTCTCCAGTTGTGGTTTAGGAAGACAGAACGCGAAAACCCTAGCCACCCGCAGTTGAAGTGCAAACTGAGGGGGCTAGGGTACGATGAGCCTAGCCTCGCAATCTGCGTGCAAGATTTGCGGGGTTAGCTGTCTGTTGGTGTTACCAGCACCTTCAGGCAGCGCTAAAGTTTTCGAGTTCTGCGTAAGCACCGCTCTGCTGAACGGCTTAATGTATGAGAATAGTGGTACAAAAGCTCCCCGTCAACCGTGGAGCAATGGACTTGCTTAGGAGTTAGCTTATCTGAGATGACGCAATGGACAAGTGCTAGATAAGTACGTTATTAGGTACTTAGACAGCATTTTTAACGAATAAGTACCCCAATCTCCAGGATTAACCCTCAGATCTGCCGGATAACACCCCGAAAACTTGGGCTTATCCATCAAATGTTCTGTTTAATTCCTTAAACCTGGGTGTTATCCCGTGAATGTGCTGAATAATGCGGGAAGTACAGGGTCTTATCTAGCAGATCTAACACTTAATACATAGTTATACGGTTCAATTCTTGGTAGTGAGGTCTTGAGGTGTGTCTCTAGACTTGAGTTCCTGTAGCAAAGTAATACCTGGCGCTTGTCTATAAGCTTTATAAAGCGAGGTCAACCTTTCTTAGTCAAGCTAAAATAACAGCAATGTGTACTGCTAGGGTACTTAGAGCATGAAGTTTTTCATTCCTGCTGCTGATTCACTCGAATCGGAACAAAGAGTATACGAAGCTATTAAATTACACTTAGGTGTTCAGTTTTCTGACCGAAAAATCAGGTTCATCAGGTGGAAACATGATGGTAGTCAGTATGAAGCTGAGGTGGGTAAATCTACATCCTTCAATAATGAATTAGTAATTGCGATTCTCTATGACGAGCGTAGGAGACTGTACCATATTTGCACACCTAATAGAGGAGTCATCCGAGATGGTGCTATTTTAGCTGGAGAATATTCTGTGCTTGAAGTTATTGACTTCAGTGCGGACTAAATAGTCATATTTTTAGATCAAATCCAGAGCTACTTGGCGTCTTGATGAGTTATTCTTCAACTCTTACTTCTCGATGTGTGATCAATAATTTTCTATTTTTACATGACTAAACATAAATTTACACAAATAGAGCGTGAGTCTATATGGAAAGCTCATGGGCAAAAGTGTTTTTATTGTAATCAGCGTTTGAATCTTAATTCTTTAAATATCGATCACATTCTTCCCGAGAGCCTTCTTGGTACACCCCAAAAATTGGGAAACATAATAAAAGACTATGGATTAAATCCTGAATTCAAGATCAATAGTTACCATAACTGGGTTCCAGCATGTAGATCTTGTAATCTGAATAAGAAAGATCTGATCTACAGCAAGAACTCTGTTTTGCATTTTCTGGAACTGGCAAGAAGCAGGTATGCAAAGGTTAAACAGATCGAGAGCAGCTTAAACAAGGCAAATTCGATTAGCAAGCTGACTTCTAATCTAAAAATATGTCTTGAAAAAGACTTGATTAGTTACGATAAGATTCCGCATCTATCGCTATTATTAAATGATTCTAATAAAGATCAACTGATTTTTATCACTAATACATTTTGCTCTTTTATTGAACAAGAAAAATATAGAGATGCGATTCTGTATATTGAGAAAGTTATAAAGATCTTCCCTGAAGATAAGACGGGTTTTAGTTATCATTCCCTAGGCTTTTGCTATCTGCAACTAAAAGATTATCAATCGGCTATCAACAGTTGCACGAAAGCTATAAAAGCTAATCCAGGTTTAGGATTAGCTTTTCTTGTGAGAGGTCAGGCTTACTTTTTACCTTACTACAATGATTTTTATGAGGATATTGAAAATAAAGATCTTATTACAAGAATTAGTAGATATGGCGACGATGTGATCGCTTTTGAACACTACAACTTGGCGATAAAAAATTATGACAACGCAATCAAAATTCTTCCTGATTATCCAGATAGTTTCTATTGGAGAGCTATCTGCAAATCGTTTTTAATGGTTAGATTCTCAACCTACTTTTTAGGTGATGAGCCATTGTTGCTGGCAAGGATAGTTGAAGATCTGCGGAAAGCGGCTGAAATTTATTTCAAGGGTTCAAAATTGTCTCGATGCAAGGAAACTCTACGTATTTACTCCGAGTTGCTAGAGATGCATAAAGATATTTTCGCTAGTTATGAAGACTCGAAGCAGTTACTTGATCAATGGAACAGTGAGTATTTTACCTCGGCAAGTATACAGGAAGAGTAAGGTAAGTATTAATTCTGTAATATGGCACCGTATAACAATCCCAATGCACGCCGACCGCCAAAAGGCTATTGGTAAGTGTTCAAGGTGATCTGCGGCGGGTGGTTGGGGTCGTTAGACAGACTCTATTATGGGTATCCTTCTGTTAAGAATGCCTTAGCGAAATCACCTCATCATGACAGATGATTATGAATATCAGGATCGCCAAGTTGAGCTTGATCGAGAGCGGCAATTCCGCCTTGGCGAAGGTAAAATCAGCGGCTATTGCTCAGTCTTTCTCGGAGCCCTAAGCCTACTCTCCGTCTTGGCTTACCTCTACCCCGCCTATCTCACCACCACTGAACTGCGCCAAGTCTACGATGCCGCCTTTCTCCAAGGTCTCCTGAAATACGGCATGTATTTCTCCTTATTTTTTGGCATCCTGACATTCGTACTCAAGAAATATCGTTCACTCGGCGCGATTGGCATCTTCTTAACCACAATCGCCTTTGCCATCGGCGGTCACAACGTTCCCTTAAAAAGCACAGAAGCCCACCACCTATCCCTTGGTCTCGACTGGCTCATTCTGGCATTCTTGGGCTCCGTCTTCATCTTCATGAGTTTGGAAAAGTTATTCCCCAAATACAAAAACCAAGTCATCCTCCGCAAAGGATGGGGCCTAGACCTCGCCTACTTCTGCTTCAATCATCTGGCAATTTCTGCGATCATCATCTATGCAAACCACAGCGCCAGCCGCTTCCATTGGGCTGTGAACCCTGACTTCCAAGCCTCGCTCCAGTCAACCCCAGCCCTCTTTCAACTCCTCCTCGTCATTCTCTCCGCCGACTTCGTTCTCTACTGGGAACACCGTTTGTATCACGAAGTCAAACTCCTCTGGCCCGTCCACGCCGTCCACCACTCCGTCGAAGACCTAGATTGGCTTGCTGGCTCACGTGGGCACTTCATCCAGGTCTTTTCAGAACGCGCCATGGTCATGCTGCCGCTCTATTTGCTTGGCGTTAGCGAACAAGCATTGGGCCTTTACGTTACCCTTGCCGCTCTCCAAGCCGTCCTCATCCACTGCAACCTCGACCTGCCCTTCGGCTTCCTCAAATACATCATCGTCACCCCTCAATTTCACCACTGGCACCACAGTTCCGAACGCCCCGCCATCGACACCAACTACTCCGCCCACACCATCCTCTTTGACTGGGTGTTCAAAACTATGCACCTGCCCGGCAAGCACTGGCCAGCCAAATACGGCACTACCAAGCCACTACCCAACACCTACCTGGGCCAAACCCTCTATCCCATCACCAGCCAACTCAATAAACAAGACCAATAAGCAGCAGCAATAGAATATCTGAAACCTTTTGAACTTTAGATTTCTGGAGTGGATAGTGCTGGCATGGGTGTAAAACGGAGACGGCGGTGGCTTCGACGGTTGAGGTTGAGCCTGGGGTGCATAGTTCTGTTGGGGTGCGTCATGTTGGGGATTGGGGGATGCGATCGCTATCCCATCCGCTCCAAAGACATCACGCCACAGACCGGGCAACTATTAGTCAATCGCTGGTTTGTTTCCGCCCATAGCTTTCACGAAGGGTTGGCCCAAGTCGAGCCGGTGTTCCAGAGCTATGGCTACATCAATCGCCAAGGGAAACTAGTTATCCCTGCTGAGTTTGAGCTGGCTCAAGACTTTTCAGAAGGGCTGGCGGCGGTCATGAAAAATGGGCTGTATGGGTTCATCAATCCGTCCGGTGAGATGGTGATTAAACATCAGTTTCAGCGAAAGCCGTTGCCACGGCCACAAACCATGAAGTTTATCGCTGACTACCAGTTTCAGCAGGGCATGGCCTCGGTGTACCAAAACGACCGCTGGGGCTACATCAACCGAGATGGACGGTGGGTAATTCCCCCTCAGTTCGACGCAGCAGATGGTTTTGTGGATGATCGTGCGTCAGTGCTAGTAGGCGATCGCTGGGGCATCATCGATCGCACCGGACAATGGATCGTCTCCCCCAAATTTACAGATCTACACCCATTTCACGAAGGCTTAGCAGCAGCCCAGGACGGTGAACAGTGGGGCTTTCTCGATCTGACTGGAGAATGGGTGATTCCGCCTAAATACCGCTCAGCATACGCATTTTCCGAAGGGTTGGCCGCTGTGGCGACTGACGAAGGCGGAGGCTATATCGACACCACAGGAGCCTGGCGTATTGCTCCTCGCCCCGCCCGGACGATGGCCTTTTCTGACGGCATTGCGGTTGTAGACTCCGAAAAATCTGGCTACATCGATAAAACTGGGAAATGGGTCATCAAACCGCGATTTGATGGTGCCATGGAGTTTCGGTTAGGGCTGGCGGCGGTATGGGTCGATGCAGATGAGCAGGGGTTTTCAGGTCACTGGGGATTCATCGATCGCCAAGGTCGTTGGGCAATTCGCCCTGTGTATGATGATGCCTATTCCTTTTCTGATGGGTTTGCCCGCGTCTGTTTTGGAGGCGATCATTGCGACTTTATCTACCGCTAAGGAGAAAGCCCATCTACACCAATATCAATACATACAGCTTCTTCCCCAGAAAAAGTTGGCTAATGGCTTGGCGCATCAGTCTCATTCGAGCCTATAATCTCAATCAATTAGCAGTAGCCAGCTAAAACGAGATTTTCAGTTTTGATATGACAACTATCGGAACCGTCGAGAGCCTGTGGTGCTACCCAGTCAAAAGCATGCGCGGTGTGGAAATGCCCGAGATTTTCATGGGGTTTTCTGGCATCTACGGCGATCGCTGCTATGCCTTCAAAAGCTCCACTGCCCGCAAAGGCTTTCCCTATTTGAACGCGAACGTGCAACAAAAAATGTTGCAGTGTAGTCCGCAATATCGCTACCCAGAACGAGCCTCAAAACCGCCAAATCTAACTGAAGCAGCAAGCATAGCCCCTGGGGTGACACCGGCTAACAGCGACCCAGAAGACATGCTTTTAGATGTTGTCACTCCGGCAGGCAAAACTATTTCTGTCGATGACCCAGAACTGATCCAACTGCTAAGTGAAGGACTCGACGAAAAGACCCAGCTAAAACTCGTGCGTTCAGACCGGGCTTTAACCGATTGTCGCCCGATTTCGTTGATCAGCCTATCCACGATTCGACAAATTGAATCTGAATGCTCAATCCCAATTGACAAGCGGCGTTTTCGAGCAAACGTCTACTTCGACTTTGTATCCGACGAAAGCGGATTTGCTGAAGATAATTTTGTCGGTCGCCGCCTACGGATCGGTTCGACCGCGACGGTCATGGTGCTGGAGCGCGACCCGCGTTGCAAGATGATTTCGCTCGATCCAGACACAGGGGAGCATAATCCAGAAGTTTCACAGAAAGTTGCCCAAGCAAACGACAACTTCGCTGGGCTTTATTGTGCAGTGTTAGTCGAAGGAGTGTTAAAAAAAGGCGATTCCATCAAATTGGAAGCAGCCTAATTTCAGTTGTTGTTCGCAGTTTCTTCTAGCAGCATTTAACCTACTGAAAGTTAAGGCAGTACTGAAAGTTAGCTGGTGCATTTGTAAAAGTAGGGCGGGCCAGTGCCTACCCCACAGGTGCTTTGCTTATGGATTGGCGGTGCGCGGCATTTGAATGTAGCCCCACTTGCCACCCCGGAGCTGGCTGGAATAAAAGCAGCCGTCGCTTTGGGTACAGCCCGTTTGCACCCGCGTCCAGGTGCCGCCCACATTGACCCGTGCCATGCCATTTGAGACCCGATCGGCATCGACAAACTGAGTTGCGATCGCATAGCGCCCCGTGCGGTCAATAAACCCGGCCTGTTCACCCCGACGCACCATCGCAATGCCCCCCGAAAAGGGAGTCGTCACCGGGCCTTGATACTCTGCATGGGCAAAGAATTGCGGTTGAATTGCCGTTTCACCAGCGCGGTTGATATAGCCCCAGGTGCGTCCGTCACCATTGAGACCGAGAACGGCAGCCAATCCTTCAGAAAACGGCTCGGCATCGGTGTACTGAGGCTCGATGACGAAGGCTCCGGTGCGATCGATATAGCCCCACAACGCATTAGCCGTGGGAGAATGACGCACTTTCACAGCCGCCAACCCGTCGGAAAACGCTCTGACTTGCTCAAACCGAGGCTGAATCGCGATCGCACCCGTTTTGTCGATAAAGCCAGATTGACCATTGACCGAGATCGCGGCGAGCCCTTCCGTAAAAGAGGTCGCGTAATAGGGCTGCGGCTGAATTGCGATCGCCCCCGTTTTAGTCATGAATCTGGTCAGTCCATCCACAGTGCGAATGGCGGACAGGCCATCAGAGAAGTCATCAGGGCGAGTCGCAAATTGCAAGGGAATGACGTAGGCTCCGGTGCGATCGATAAAGCCCCATTCAGCCCCGACCCGCACCGCCGCTAACCCGTCTGAAAATGCTCCCCCCTCGTCAAACTGCGGCGCAATTACCGTTGCCCCCTGTTCGTTCATATAGCCAACTTTTCCATTGACCAAGAAGGGCACCAGCCCCTCTGAAAAGCGCTCAAACCCTCCCAGCTCAGGCGGAATCGTAAATACTGTGCGATCGCCTGCCACATATTGCACAGGCACCGTTCGAGCGAGGTTGAGGGACTGGCAGATCAAGGCCGCTACCTCGCCCCGAGTGATAGCTCGATTGGGCTGCAATTGCCGCACGTTTGGATGGTTCACCACCAAACGCCCCGCCGTTCCGGCGGCGATCGCAGTTCTAGCGTAGGCTGGCACCTGCTGGGCATCGTCAAAATATCGCTGCAAGACGGTTTCCGCTGCTTCTGGGCTGCTCATGTGGGTGGCATTCGCCAAAATTGCGATCGCCTGCACGCGGGGAATGGCTTCTGTCGGTCGAAAGGTGCCATCGGGATAGCCTGAGAAAAATTCGCGCGCGTAGGCGTCTCGAATCGCTCGATAGCCCCAGAAGCTAGCGGGCACATCTCGAAACGTTGGCGCACTGCGAGTCGGCTCAACCTCACCAAACGAATTGAGCATGAGCACAGCGAATTCAGTGCGAGTCAGGGTGGCCTGGGGGCGAAAGGTACCCTCGGGATATCCACTCACCCGACGTTGCGCCGCTAATTGGTCAATACAGGTGGCGGCCCAGTGAGATTGGGTATCTGAAAAAGCAAGGCCGCTAGAAGCGGCTAAAGCCCAGGTGACAGTTGCGGTTGCTGAAAGAGCAATGGAGCGAAGCAATTTGAGAGCGGTCATCCGACACCAGATAGGTCAATGAAAGGGAACGTGGCTTTAGAAATTATCAGCAGACAGTAGATGATTAACGCCTAATTGTTTCATTCGTTAAAACTATTTCAACCTCTATAGCGCTAGTTAGGCTCAAAAGTAGGGTGGATACTGCCCACCACGCCCTCAATGCTCTCACCCATGACTCCCCGATCGCCAACTCTTCCCCTCAGCCATCACACGCCACCAGACCTCCACACCATTGAAAGGCTGATGGCAGGCTGACACCCCTATTGCGCCATTTTTTTAAGTTGTGCCATGGGTAAGATGTCGTAGCGGCTCTGGTCTGGTTTAGTTTAATCAAACCCTATGAGGTGGATGATGTTTCCAACTTGGTTAGTCATCGCGGTGGTGGGGGCGGCGATCGCCTCTGCCTCCAGTCTGCTCGGTTCTCGCGATATCAAATGGTTTAAGCGCCAGCGTCGCCCCGATTGGCTGACCTTTGAGTTTGCCATTCCTATCGTATGGACGGTAGTGTTTATCTGCGGTGGCTGGTCGGCCTACATTGTCTGGAAGCAAACCCAGAGCTGGTGGTTCATGGCGGGGTACATCGTGCTAGAGCTGCTAATCGTGAGCTACACCCCAGTCATGTGCAAGTTGCAGAATTTGCGAGCGGGCACGGCGATCGGGGCAGCGGGGTTTGTGTTTGGGTTACTGCTGGCTTTGCTAGTCACGCAGGTAGACGCCAAAGCCTTCTTCTTGTTGCTCCCCTTCCTGCTGTGGAGCCCGGTAGGAACACTGATCACCTGGCAGATGACAAAGCTGAATCCGGGCCAGTAAACCTGTGGCTGGCCAACTCAAATTTGCTTAATTGACGATGCATTAAGGAAGTTTTGCGATCGCAGACACAGCAGCTCACTAGTTTTAGCCATACAAAATAGCAGCGCGATCGCCGTTAAAAACCTCAAAGATTTGTGGCACACCTGAGTTAGAAAAAACAGTGACGATAGAATCTGTCAATTCTTTGAGATTTGACTGAGAATTTATTTAAACTTAGACCAAAACATTTTGAACTAGATTTTACGCCGCATTATCTCTATTCACTATCTCGGCGAAAATCTATACATTTAGGCTAAAAAATTTATACCTTGCGGCAGACGATGATCTTTGGCTCCAAGCTATAATTTAACTCTAGTTATAATATAGAGCAAACACCATGAAAGCGAACTGGATGGTTTTACCGTTGGTGCTTGGCCTTTCTTCTCTAACTGTTGCCTGTGACACTGCAGGCAATACAGAAACTGAAGAGGAGCTAGAAACAGAGACGAATGGGCTTGAGACTGGCGAAGGCGAGGAAGAGGAAGAGGGTGGAGAAGAGGGCGGAGGTGATGATTAGAGGATTTTACTTCCTCAAAACTGAGGTCGAGCTATTGCAAATTGCAACTCACTAACAAAGTCATTGATCTTCTCTTGCGCAGGTTAGGTAAGCATCAGCAGAACTAACCTGCTACCTAGATATCTATGAATTAACTAAGGATAATACTATTGTTTCCCTCCTGTAAAAGTTTAGACAGTAGAGGGAGCTATCTCTACTGTCTAAACAGAAAAATAAAGCGTCAGCAAGTGAGTTGCTGATCGGATGTATTTGTAACCATAACGAAACTAAAAAACAGAGCGATAAAAATGAGTCCAAAACAGGTTTGGCGACTGCTCAAGCAAGCCTTTCAAGAGTGGAACCAAGACAAAGCGTCACAGCTAGCCGCTGCGCTGGCCTACTACACTCTGT
Source organism: Phormidium tenue FACHB-1052 (assembly GCF_014696675.1). Taxonomy (GTDB): domain Bacteria; phylum Cyanobacteriota; class Cyanobacteriia; order Phormidesmidales; family Phormidesmidaceae; genus Nodosilinea; species Nodosilinea tenuis_A. The sequence continues at coordinate 172,491 of NZ_JACJQN010000003.1, read as the reverse complement.
TTTCTCTAGCGCCTCTGCTGATTTTAGCGATCGCGATCGCCAGCCTATTTTTTGATAACGGTGCCGTGCGCGACCAACTCATGGGTCAGGTCGAATCTCTGATGGGTGGAGCCAGCGCCGACTTTGTTCGCACCGTACTCGACAACGCCAACCGTCCCGGAGAAAGCTCTGGCTGGCTGGCCTCAGCCATTAGCGTTGTGCTGCTGTTAGTGGGCGCTACGGGAGTGCTTTCTCAACTACAACTGTCGCTCAACACAATTTGGAATTTAGAGGCTCGCCCTGGGATTAGTCTAATCACTCAGCTTCGCAAGCGACTGCTGTCGTTGGGGATGGTAATCGTTATTGGCTTTTTGCTGCTGGTGTCGCTGATTGCCAGTTCGGCGATCTCTGGGTTCTCAGGCTATCTCAACAGGCTAATGCCGGGTCTAGATGCGCTGGTTCAGCTGTCCAATTTTCTGCTGGCTTTTGGTCTGACCACTCTGCTCTTTGCCATGATGTTTAAATATTTGCCCGACGCTATCATTGCCTGGCGCGATGTTTGGTTTGGGGCCGCTGCCACCGCGATTTTATTTTCGATCGGCAAATATTTGATTGGTCTCTACTTGGGCAACAGCAGTTTTGGCTCATCCTACGGCGCGGCAGGGTCGGTAATCATTTTGCTGGTTTGGGTATTTTATTCAGCCCAAATTTTATTTTACGGAGCCGAACTGACCCAGGTCTATAGCCGTCGCTTTGGCTCTCAGATCAAGCCTAATCAATATGCCGTTCAGCGAGAGCCATCGCCCGAGCAGTCGTGACTCCCCGTTTCCCCACTTCTTGGATAGATGTGAAAGCCGTACGTAGTAACCTTAATCTCCCCATCTTAAATGAATATTTATAGCGAAACCGCGATTTTTGCTAGTGTTGAGAATAAGTAAGCCCCTTAAAATCCATCTATAGGATGATAAATTTTTGCAGGCAAGATTGCTAACTTGGATTAATTCCTCAGGGTTAACAGCAACAGCAGCGACAATACTTGACCATAAGCGTTTTTGCTTTCATGTCGAGCATGGTCTTTGCGATCGCAGCGGTATGATGTGACCTCGAATTTATGGCTAACGATAACTCGATGAACTCACAACGACCTAATCTCGCTGAAAAACTTCTCCCCCATGAGATAGATGCAGCACCACCGCCGTCCAACGAGCCCGTCATCCACCTGCCGCCCAGCCAGGCCGAGGTTGAAGATGCTCGCGTTGGACAGAGCTACGACAGTGCACACCTTGGGGCCGAAGTGACCACCGACACTATGGCAACGACGAGTCCCGTGACGGGGGGTGACCCCGATGCCGATGCCGGGCGAGCCGAAACGGTGGGGGAAGAGGCCGTAGGTGGCACGACACCAACCCCAGAGCAAAATGATGTTGACGCCCTTGCTGACGCTGTGGGCATTAGCACTCAGCCCGAGCACCCCGTCGGTGTCCTCAACGAAATGAATCGGCGGGATGACCAGCGGTTTGAACTCGATCCAGACTCTAAGGATCCTGAGTCTTAATTAGCAGCTATGCCCTATCGTTTTTTCGCCGACAGCACCGTAGAGGCCAATGTTCAACGCATTCTCAACGAGCAGATCGAGAAAGCAATCCAAGAGCTGAGCGAAGGCCTGGAAGATGCCCCTGAGCAAGCGATCCACAATACTCGCAAGCGGCTAAAAAAGGGGCGATCGCTGCTGCGATTGGTACGAAAGTCCATCGGCGAAAAAACCTACCGACGAGAGAACGATCAGCTAAGACGTATTGGTCAAGCTCTTGCCCCAGCCCGCGATGGTGCTGTCTATCAAAAAACCTTGGCTGACTTAATCAACGTCTACGGCGTATCGCTTGAAAATAAGGGCATTTCTGAGCTGAAAGACAGCCTGACAAATCTCTATAAATCTGAACTCAAGGCACTGCTCGAGCGCGATAACGCGATCGCACCCATTCTGGTTGATTTAGAAGCGAGTCAGGCTCGGCTCAGCCAGCTTACCCTCCATCAGACAGGATGGAAAGCCATCTCAAAAAGTTTAGAACACATCTATCGTCAGGGCCAGGATCGATTCCATGCTGCCTACAAAGACGGCAGCGACGAAGCGTTTCACGACTGGCGTAAGCGGGCCAAAGATCTATGGTACAACTCCTGTTTGCTAAAGCAGATTTGGCCCCCCGTTATGGAGGCCTTGGGCTCAGAAGCGCAGTACCTCTCTGAACTGCTGGGCGACGGTCATGACATCGCCGTTCTAAAACACTTTTTACAGCATTGTCCTTCAGAAGTGGCGCTTAGCGATACTCCCTCGCAGGTGCTCGTGCCCCTGTTGGTTCATCGCCAAGACAAGCTGCACCGGCAGGCCAAGAATTTAGGCAACAAACTCTACAGCGAGAAGCCCAAAACATTCATCAAGCGTATTCACAGCTATTGGCAGAATGAGTTTTTGTGTTCGAGTTAGTCTTAGAAATACAGCGCTGGCTCCATAGAAGAACGAATGCTGTAGAAATACCCTTAATCGGTTTCTCCGACCCCAGCTTGGCCAGGTAGGCGAAAGATATCAGCAAATATCGCCTTGGGGCCGGGGCGGCGCGTATCGTCGGGCGAGTCGTAGACTATCATCAGCCCATCGTCGTAGCCTAGACAAGGCACCAGCGCCAAGCCTTCGGCATGGTCAGAGCCGATGGTAAACGGTAGGTCAAACAAAACCTTGAGCCGACCAGAGTCTTGGCTCCACAGCGTATCGTTGGTGTGCTCAAGCACGTCCTCAAGGCGGAACATCTGCATGGCACCCTCTAACTCCATCGTTGGGCCAGCTAGCAGCAGCAGATCGCCCTCATGCAGACACAGTTCGCGAATGCCCTGCCCGTTGAGGTCAAGAAAGTGTTTGCGGTAGAGACAACCCTCACCCAAATCTTTGAGCGTGAGCACACCGGGTTCGCCGTCCTCTACTTCAATTTCAAGAATAATGGCCCACCCGCGCAACACTGGGCCGCGCAGGCCCAAAAAGATTTTGCTGCCGCTAACGGCGAGGCCCTCGACATCAAAGCCGTTGTCTTTAGAGGGCAGCTGCATCTTGAGAAATAGCCCCAGATGTTCGTCTTCGGCGAGAGCCTCTAGCAGCAGATTGTGGCCACTCACATGCTTTAGGCTGGCTGCGGTCAAGGTATCGCCTTCGTTGTTACGGGCGTAGGTTTGCACAATTTCGCCGTTAAGAACGGGTAGACGAGCCAGCAGCGATCGGTTGGGGTCATGCTCAATTTCGGAGAGCCGCTGAATGTCTTTGTGCTGCTTTTTGCCCTTGGCCTGGGTGCGTTTAAAGCTGTGGGAACCCACTACCCAAAGATATCCGTCACAGTAGTCGAGGCCTTCAATGTCGATTTCAGACTCGTCATCAAAGAGCTGAATAAAGTCTTGGAGGTGAAAGGTTTTGTGGTTGCCATAGACCCCATTCCCCATGGGAGTCAGCCGCTCTAGGGTAGTGAATTCATCAGAACCGAGCCAGAGATGCCCATCGGGGGTGCGGGTCACAGCAGATAGCTCAGCTAGTAGATCGTCGTTGTCAGATTGAAACTTAAGTAGAGCGCGGCTGAGCAAAAAACCATTGGGCATAGTGACAAACCGATCGCTGATTTGAGACTCTCACTCTAAATAATTCGGCTGATAGCGCCCTCTTTCAAAGGAGGGAAAAGTGCAGTGTGTGGTTAACAGTCTATACCCAGATAGAGGACTAAAAAATTAACCCTGCGTAGGTTTGGGAAACGTAATTCTTTTAGGCAGGATTTGAGAGCAGTGGTAGGTCGCTTGATTGAGCCGACCAGTCTGTTGGCTTGGCAGCACGATAGCCGTAACAGTTACCTTGACGGCGCGGGATCTTATCGTACGCCAGGTCGCTTCCCTGTCTTTCTTGAACGCTAAATCTCAGGCCCAACCCCTAACTGGTTTAACCATCCTTCTTCTCCATGTTCAACTGGATCACGACCTGGATTGAGTCGCTTGGCTATGTCGGCATCTTCGGACTGATGGTGCTAGAGCATCTGTTTCCGCCCATTCCGTCGGAGTTGGTGATGCCGCTGGCGGGGTTCGTCAGCCGCAACAGCTCGAATATGAACCTGGTTGGGGTGATTTTATCGGGATCCCTTGGCTCTTTAATTGGGGCATCAGCGTGGTATGTGGCGGGTCAGTTGATCAGCCATGAGCAGATGATGGGCTGGGTAAGACGCTACGGTCGCTGGCTGACGCTCAAGCCGAGGGATATTGACAAGGCGATGGATTTTTTTCACAAGAGTGGCGGCGGCTGGATCGTAGGGGCAGGCCGCATGGTGCCGGGGGTGCGCACCTATGTGTCGGTGCCAGCGGGGCTGAGCCACATGCCGCTGCTGCCCTACCTGGGCTACTCTGCCCTGGGCACTCTGCTGTGGACAGGGGCACTGGCGGTGGCGGGCTACATTTTGGGCGCTCAGTTTGAGCGGGTGCAGGTGTTGCTTGGCCCAGTCAGTAAGATTGTGCTGATTAGCTGTGCGATCGCCCTGATTCTCTGGGTCGCTGCTCGCCGCCGCCGCCAGAGTTGATCTGGCGGCTCTATTGCCCCGGTAAACAGCATCGCCAGAGACAACCCTACTCCGCCTCACTGCGGCTGTAGAGAATCTGCATCACGCGCGAACCGGGTTCGCAGAGGGCGTCGCGGGCGACGACAGCGACTTCGCCAGCCACGCTAGCCCGATACTCGGCTACCACATCCCCAAAGGCGTTGCGCTGAATCGCTACGGATTGGTCAGGGATGACGCGATCGCGCAGATCTACCAGCAGCTCCAAAAAGCCGCCCGTGGTGGCGCGAATGGTTTCCAGCGCATCGCCATAGACCGTGCCTACGTCGGCGGCAGTGCGCCCCAGGGGGCCATCGACTAAGCCGTAGTGCTTGAGCACGTTGCAGGTACCCTCCACCGCCAAGGCAATTTTGCTGGCATCAAACCGTCTGGGGCCGCCAATTTCCACCGTCATGGCCGGAACGTCTGCCGCTACCAGGGCTGTTTCGAGGGTACCGACCAGCCCTGGATCATTTTGGATTTGCTCGACCGGAAACAGTTCGGCCATTTGCCGTACCGTGGGCTGCCGCAGGTCGGCAAACAGAAACAAGGTAAAGTCGCTGCCCGTCGTCACCGTGTGGTAGTCGATCACCATATCGACATTGGTAATCAGCAAGCGATTCCACAGCAGCCCGGCATGGCGGGTGGCGGCATTGACGCCGGTTTCATCCCCCGGCCAAACCCGATTCATATCGACCTGGGAGCCACCGCCCTGGGCCGTCAGCCAGTGCGATCGCGTATACTCCACCGCCGGGCGCGACACCCCTAGCACCGCCACCACACTGCCCGCCATCGCCGCTGGGTCGAGCTGAGCCATCACCCGCTGGGCTGCATCAATGCCGCTCACCTCGTCCCCATGGATGCCCGCCACCAGACCGACGCAGGGGCCGGGACGGCTGCCCTTGGCCACCACCACCGGCACATACCAGTGCTGGCCCGTCGCCATCTGCACTCCCTCAAAGAAAAACCGATGGCTGTGCCCTGGAGTCAGATCGCCCACCCCCAGGTGGCTAATCACCGGCACTCCCTGGAGGACATCGCCGGTATAGATGGTCTTAGCAACGTCGGAGACGGAACCTGGGTTGATGAGAGTCGTCATAATGGCTCAGCGGAATTTATGGACACCAGCGGTTGCATAACTGCCTTGACCTAACGCGCCTCGGCAGGGCCGGAAGCAGTGGGCAGCTTGTCAATTTTGAAGCCCGTAATGCTGTAGAACAGCGACGGAATGGGGCTGGCGATGTTAAAAACCGCAAAGGGAAAATACAAACGTAGAGACTCCCAGCGTCACCGCCATAAACGCACCGCAACAATTCCACGGTATCGGGGCTGAGGTAACAGTACCCGCTTCGGCGGCCAGACGCGACAGGTTTTGGGGCTGCACCCCCCGTTGAAACTCGATGCGAAACCTACGGGCGGGCAGAGCCAGGGCCATGTACTGGTCGCCCGCAGCCGCACTGGGTTAATCAGTTTGGTCAGCATCCCAAACCCTTCCATGATGGTGCCAAAGTTCACGGCCCTAATGATAGTCCACAGGGCGTGAAGCATGCTGTCTATGCCGTCACAAGACATCAGGCGACGACATCGGCAGTGCCAGAGTTTCCGCTAAACCTGCACTGGGCCATCGATGGTGCGAGTAACTACACGAGCGGAGTCTGGGTCTTAAGGTTATAGCGGTAGCCGTGGGGCAAAATGTGCAGCTTGACGTCACATAGGGCAATGGGTTCATCCTTGAGCAACCCTTCCAGGTTGTTGTGGGTGGCGGTGGTTTCATCGACCACGGTGATGGTGCCTGCCCCCACGACTTGAAACTCATCGCCAGTGACGATAATAGCCGTGTTCTCATCAATGCCCAGGCCGAGGACGGCGGGCTGCAGCACGAGGGCCGCCAACAGCCGACCCAGTCGTCCCCGTTGAGCAAAGTGCTGGTCGACCACAATACCCGGCAGGAAACCCATACCCGGCCCCATTTCCACCGCATCGACACTGGGGTTTGACACCGAAGCGCCTTCTATAATCATCTCGTCGGGCATCATCGCGGCCCCGGCGCTGGTGCCGCCGATCACGGCCCCTTCCCGATGGCGTTGGTGAATCGCGTCGTCTAGGGGGGTGCCTTTAATATATTCAACAATGCGAGACTGGTCACCGCCGGTAAAGAAGATGCCGGTGGCCGCTTTAACTTTTTCTAAATTGTCCTCGCGGTCAGAATCTTCGCGGCGATCGGTGTGCACTACATCGACGCGCTTAGCCCCCAGTCGCTCAAACACACGAATGTACTCATCGCCCACTTCTCCGGGCAGGCTGGTGGCGGCGGTCATCACGGCAATCTCGGCTTCAACCCCGCCAGCGGCCCGGATAAATTCCCGCAGGACGACGCAGTCGCCTTCTTTATCCTCTGCGCCGCCAATGATGACCAGTGCGCCCAGCTGTTGTTCGTTACCCATGGTGATAATTCCTTAAAGTGTCTGTTGTTACAGTATTTCAAGCATCTCAGATGGATGGGCTGGTCATGCTATACCCATTGGCTGAGTCTTACGAGAAAACGGTGACAAGGACTAGGGGGCTGGAGCTGGAATGATCCCCTCCAGGCACCGACGGGAGAACAGCGTTTAGTCGGATACGGCACTTCGTCGGGGACATAGCCAGGCCGTCGCTGGGAAAACACAATCACCAGCAGTTCGAGGGCTGAATTTCGGTCAGCTCCAACCCAAAGTTTTTGCCGTCAAAGGTCAGCGCTACATTGGCGTTACGGCCTCGGTTAAAGGCCGCCCCCTGGGCTACTCCCCGCCCCTGAAACACTGGGGTCGCAGCCGGGCGAGAGGGCGTAGGAATGGTGGGTTGAGCTATAGCCTGGGGCCACGCCAGACCGACAACGGTGACAACACCAATTAATCCAACAATCCAATCAGTAAATTTCTGTGCTTAAACATTGGGCTGACCGGTTTCTATCCTTGCGAGATGATTAACGATGAGATGCCGGGCAGTCAGCGAGGCGGCATCTCATCTGCTACAGAGGGGCTGTGCCGTTAAAGCTCAGCGCCAAAGTCTTCACGCAGTTTAGCCTCCTGCTCAGCGCTCAGGTTCGACTGAATCAATTCCCCCACCTCGTCGGGCGCAAAAGCCTCACTGACCTTATCCACCGTCACCTGGCCGGTGAGCAAAAACAGGGCCGAGGTGCCCTCAGTCACCTTGTCGCGCAGATCTTTAATAAAGTCGTCGTTGATGCCGTAGTCGGTAAATTTGCCCGACAGCGCCCCCGCCGCCGCGCCTACCAGCAGGCCAAACAGCGGCACCAAGAAAATCAGGCCAAACAACATGCCCCAAAACGCGCCGCCCAAGGCACCGACACCTACGGTGCTCACGGCCTGGTTCGTCTTTGGCTTGCTGCGCCCTACGGGCCAAGACACGATCGCTGCGTCTAGCACCTTAACAATTTCCTGCTTTTGCAGATCGCCCAGCTTGGCCAGTGCCTTTTCGGCCCCCTCAGGGGTGTTAAATTTCCAAACCGTCAATGTAGACATAGATATTCTCCTAAATACTGTTCATTGATTGGAAAAAAGTACGCAGAAATCCCCTTGACTCTTCTCAGTCAAGGGCTAACTAATCAGTAGTAAATGACAGACCTTTCAGTCAAAATCTAAAGTGAAATCCTGACACAGCAGATCAAGTATTAGGGTTTTCTGAGGCCGTGAGGCGATATACCTGAGATGACAGGATGGATGGGTTGAAAGGTTTGCTAATTGTTCCAGAAAATCCCATTTGATGAAACTCCTTTAGGGTGAACCAATTGGCCTTAGAGCTAATCAGCAAAAGAGATACTGATTGCCTTGAGGAATACTGCTTTAGCTGCTCAACCAGAAGTATCGAATCATTTTCAGAAATAGATGCGTCGATCAAAATTACATCTGGCCGTTTTTCCTCGCATAGTTTAATGCCTTCTTGAACAGACCCCGATAGCCTAATCTCCCAGCCACCCAGCTCCCTAAGGCAATCACCTAAAACGTCTCGAAGACTGGCTTCGTTCTCAATTAAAAGGATTGAATTGCTGGGCATAGCTCGCCCCTTTAGCTTCCCTAAGAAGGAACGCCCTACGCTTGGAATAGATTGCTTTCCAAGCATAGGAAATTGAGATGACTTGAAAATAAGAGTAAAAGAATCCTATAGGAAAGTTATAGGAGTAAACAGATGGTTTGTGTCTAGCCTCACTCGGGTTGAGTAGGCGATCGCGCCCTCCCAGTCACCATCCCAAAATAGGCACTAGCCCCTAAAATCAAGGGTGTCAAATTACCTCTGAGGAAGCGTTGTGGCCCCCAAACGACTGATTATTGAAATGGGTATGGGCGTCGATCAGCACGGTCAAGACCCTACCGTGGCGGCAGCGCGAGCCGTGCGCAATGCGATCGCCCACAACGCCCTCCCCGGCGTTTGGGAAGTCGCGGGACTCAGCCACCCCAACGAGATGCTGGTTGAAGTGCAGGTCGCCGTCCCCTTTCCCGACCAGGTGCGGCAAGAGGATGTGCTAGCCGTGCTGCCCTTTGGCCAAAAGACCCTGGTGCTCAAGGAAGGCGGCATGGTGGTGGCTGGGCGCGCTATTCCCGAATTCGATGATAAGAACGACGATATGTATGTTGCGATCGCCGCCGTCACGGTATCAATCCCTGTGAGTGAAGGGTGAGGGGTGAAGGGTAAGGGGTGAGGGGTGAGGAGTAAGGAAGCACCATCCGCCCCCTACCCCTTACCCCCTACCCCCTACCCATCCACTCCCTACCGCAGCCTCGCCCCCCGGTACCGCATCTCCTTCTTGATCGCGTTCTGCTGGGCAAAGTTGGGCATATCCCCCTGGTGACCCATCAGAATAATCGAGTCGCCCAGGGTCAGATAGGTCGCCCGACTGGGGTGAATGATCACCTCACCATCGGCTCGGCGCAGGGCCACGGTGATAAACGTGCCTTGGCCCTTGACCTCAATGTCGCCAATGGTGCCGCCAATGAGCGGTGAGGTGGCATCAATCACCAGTTCGTTGAGCTGAATATCTAGCTCCGCCAAAAACTCATTCAGCCCGTGCTGGCCGTCGGTCTGCGATAAAAAGTCCACCGCTGAGGGGTGGCTGATCAAGTGGGCCATCCGCAGGGCGCTAATGCTGGCGGGCAGCACCACATGGTTGGCCCCGGCCAGCCGCAGCTTTTTCTCGGTGGAGGGCATTTCACCCCGAGCCAAAATCATTAGGGCTGGGTTCATCTCCCGCGCTGTGAGGGTAATAAATACGTTGGCGGCGTCGTTGGGTAGCACCGTGGCCAGTGACTTGGCTCGGTGAATGCCTGCCGCTTCCAGGGCGGCTTCGTCGGTGGCGTTGCCCTGATACATTAAGTAGCCCTGCTCTTGGGCCAGGGCCACTCGCTCAGGGTCGTTGTCAACAATGATAAAGGGCTGGCGATCGCGCTTCAGCTTGCGGGCCACTAGCTGGCCGATGCGGCCAAAGCCGCAGATAATCACGTGGTCTTCCAGGCTGGCAATCTCGTTAGTCATACGCTTCACATTCAGGGCTCGATGAATCTCCCCTTCAGTAATCATCTGCACGAAGCCCGACACGGTGTAGGCCACCGACAAGGCTCCCGCGATAATCACAAAAATCGTAAATACCTTGAGCGGTGGTGAGCTTAGGGGCTGCACTTCTCCATAGCCCACCCCAAAGATAGTGATCACTACCATATAGATGGCGTCGAGGAAGTTCCAGCCCGCCACCATGTAGCCGATTACCGCCCCCACCACCGTCAGCGAGAAGAAGATAATTCCCGCAACAATCCGCCGAAACGAGCTATTTGGCATCAACACCTCAGACAGGGCTCAGGCCTCGACAGAAATCGGATCAGTTCTCAAATAAAGGCTATGGTAATTGACAGTCTGCCCCTCAAAGAGTGCGGCACATAGCAAACTGAGATACACTATAAAACAAACTCATAATGACTTCGACTAAACCCACTACCTACTAAAATGTTTGCCGTTTAAATGGCGGCCCTATGGGCTTTGGGGCGTTGGCAAAGCCTCTCCGGCGGAGAATCGTCCCGGCCCAGTCAGTTTTATCGTTTTTGTCCCTCCTACCTCCATTGATTCTGCGACTATGACAGCTACCGTCTTGCAAAACCCCCTGCTAATTGGTGCCGGTCTACCTCCCTTCGACAGCATCGACACTGCCCACATCGTGCCGGGCATCACTACCCTAATTGACGACCTCGCCGCCGCCCTAGAAACTTTAGAAGCCCAGGTCATCCCCACCTGGGACGGCCTGGTGGAGCCTCTCACCCGCATCGAAGAGCGTCTGGGCTGGAGCTGGGGCATCGTCAGCCACCTGATGGGGGTAAAAAATAGCCCCGAGCTGCGCGCTGCCTACGAAGAGGTGCAGCCGCCCTTGGTGCAGTTCGCCACCCGTCTGGGCCAGAGTAAGCCGATCTACGAAGCCTTCAAACAGCTCCGCGCCAGCGATCAGTGGGCCAGCTTTGACCCGGCCCAGCAGCGCATTGTCGAGTCTTCGATTCGCGAGGCCGAGCTGTCGGGGGTAGGCCTAGAGGGGGCCGAAAAAGACCGCTTCAACGAGATTCAGCAGTCTCTAGCTGAACTCACCAACAAGTTCTCCAACAACGTGCTAGACGCCACTAAGGCTTTTAGCCTCACCTTGACCACCGCTGAAGACATTGACGGGCTGCCCCCCAGCCTGCTGGCCCAAGCGGCTCAAGCCGCCCGTGACGCTGGCGACGAAAGCGCCACCGCCGCCGCTGGCCCCTGGCGAATTACGCTGGATTACCCCAGCTTTGGTCCGTTTATGCAGCACAGCCGCCGCCGCGACCTGCGTGAGCAGCTCTACCGCGCCTTTGTCACCCGCGCCTCTGAGGGCGATCTCGACAATAGCCCCAACATTGAGAAAATTCTTGAGCTGCGCCACGAAATGGCCAACCTGCTGGGTTATGCCACCTACGCTGACCTCAGCCTGGCCCGCAAGATGGCCCCTTCTGTAGAGGCGATCGAAAAGCTGATGGGTGAGCTGCGCGTCGCCAGCTACGACACCGCCGTGAAAGAGCTGGAAGAACTCAAAGCCTTTGCTCAAGCTAAGGGAGCTGCCGAGGCCGACAGCCTCACCCACTGGGATACCGCCTTTTGGGCCGAGCGCATTCGCGAAGAAAAGTACGGCCTCAACGACGAAGAGCTGCGCCCCTACTTTCCGCTGCCCCAGGTGCTCGACGGCCTGTTTGCCCTGGCCCACCGCATTTTTGACGTCACCATTGCCCCTGCCGACGGTGAGGCTCCGGTGTGGCACCCCGACGTGCGCTATTTCCAGGTGCTGAATGGCGCTGGCGACCCCATTGCCCACTTCTACCTTGACCCCTACAGCCGCCCTGCTGAAAAGCGCGGCGGCGCTTGGATGGATGACTGCATCAACCGGAGCAAGCGCAATGATCAGGTACGGCTACCTGTGGCCTACCTGGTCTGCAACCAGGCTTCCCCGGTGGATGGCAAGCCCAGCCTGATGACTTTCCGTGACGTGGAAACCCTGTTCCATGAGTTTGGCCATGGTCTTCAGCACATGCTGACCCAGGTTGACTTCACCGGAGCGGCAGGCATCAACAATGTGGAGTGGGACGCCGTCGAGCTGCCCAGCCAGTTTATGGAGAATTGGTGCTACCACCGCGACACGTTGCTCACCCTGGCTCGCCATGTCGATACGGGCGCGCCCCTACCCGAAGACCTGTACCAAAAGATTGTTGCGGCCCGCACCTTCATGACTGGCAGCGCTATTCTGCGTCAGGTGCGCTTTGGCTGGACTGATATTGAGCTGCACCACCGCTACCGCCCCAGCAGCGGCGAAACGGTGACCACCGTTAGCCAGCGGATTGCCGAGCAGTCTTCTATTCTCAAGCCCCTGCCTGAGGATGCCTTTCTCTGCGCCTTCACCCATATCTTTGCGGGGGGCTACGCGGCGGGCTACTACAGCTACTTCTGGGCCGAAGTGCTGAGCGCCGACGCCTTTGCCGCCTTTGAGGAGGCCGGGCTGAATGATGAGGGTGCGATCGCCGCCACCGGTCGCCGCTTCCGCGACACTGTGCTGGCCCTGGGCGGCAGTCGCCATCCGATGGAGGTGTTCAAAGCCTTCCGGGGTCGTGAACCCAGCACCCAAGCGCTGCTCCGCCATCGCGGCTTGATAGCTGCTTAGAGCCTGCCCCTAAACAGACTAGAACCCAGGGTTTTTGTAAAAACTCTGGGTTCTTTTTGAGCTTAAGGATTTTCGCTTGGGCGGTGGCGCTGGTGAAACCCATCGATCGCACTCGGCAGCGTAAAGAAAATATGCTCGGTACCGATCAGCTCTAGCAGCCCGCTGCGCTTAAGCTGGGCGTAGAGATCTTGTTTGACCCGCGCTAAGGCCAGGGTAATGCCTTGCTTCCTCAGCGTTTCGTACAGCTCCACCAGCATATCGGCAGCGGTAATGTCGATCTCGACCATGGCTTCGGTGTTGATCACAAACCACTCCACTGGCGCGGCTTCGGCCTCAATCACCGCTAGGGCGCGGCGCTGGAAATTTGCCGCATTGGCAAAAAACAGGGGGGCATCGTAGCGATAGATCACCAACCCTGGAATTGTGGTGGCTCCCGGCCAGTCCGTCACATCGTGCAGCCCAGCAATATTGGGTACCCTACCCATCACCGCATCGTGGGGGCGGGCAATGCGGGCAAAGAGTTCGATTACAGAGAGGCCAACGGCGATCGCTACTCCCATCAGCAGATCTGTTGCTAGTACCCCCACCGTTGTGGCCAGCGCCAGGGCAAAATCTCCCTGACGAAAAGCCCTCAGCCGCACAAACTCGGGAATATCCACCAGCTTAGTGGCGGCAAAGATCACCAGCGCCCCCAACGCCGCCGTCGGAAACATCGCCAACAGGGGCCGCAAAAACAACAGCACCCCCAGCACCACCCCAAAGGCCGCCAGCGAATAGACCTGGCTCTTGCTGCCCATGGAGTCGCCAATGGCCGCTCGGCTGGCGCTGCTGCTTACCGGAAAGCCCTGCATCAGCCCGCCGCCCAAGTTGGCCACCCCGAGAGCAAATAGCTCCTGGTTGGCGTCAATCGTCTGGTGTTGGCGGGCCGCCAACGCCCGCGCCGTCAGCACATTGTCTGAATAGCCCACGATCGCAATCCCCACCGCCGCCGTCAAAATCTGTAGCATCTCTTGGCGAGAGGCCAACGGCACCACAAACCGGGGCAGTCCCGCCGGAATTTCGCCCACCACCCTGACTCCCTGCTGGTCTAGCCCCAGCCATGCCACCAGGGCCGTGGCCAACAAGACCGCTAGCAGCGGCCCCGGCACCCGAGGAAACCAGGCCTGTACCGCAAACAAAAACACCAGAACAAAGCCCGCCACCGCCACCGTGGGCCCGTGGGCCAGACCCAGGTGACTTCCAAACTCCCCCAGCTGCCCCACCACCGACTCCGCTTCAACCGGCACCCCGCTCACGCGGCTGAGCTGCCCGGCAATCATAATGACGGCCACCCCAGCCATATAACCAATCAAAATTGGCTTAGAGAGCAAATCGGCCAAAAACCCCAGCCGGGCCGCATACCCCACCAGACACAATATCCCCACCGCACAGGCCAACAGTGAGGCCAACATGGGGTAGCTGGTGGCAGAGGTCGCGGCTAGGGGGGCGATCGCCACCGCTGTCATCACCGCCGTGCTCGACTCTGGCCCTACCGAAAGCTGGGGCGACGTGCCCACCAAGGTGTACAACAGCAGCGCCGGTAAAATTGCCCATAGCCCTTGCACTGGCCCCACCCCCGCCAATTCTCCGTAGGCCATGCACTGGGGAATGAGATAGGCGGCCACAGTGACCCCCGCCAGGCTGTCTTGGCGCAGCCAGGCATTCGGGTAATGACGCAGGCGCGCTAACCCAGGCATTAGAGCAGAGAGCGGAAAATACTTGGGTTTAACAGCCACCTTGGTTCTCAAATTAAAACAGACTCAGTAGCTTACCGCTTAACTCAGCACAGAACGAAAGCCCCTGGCAGGAATAGAGGAGCCATTGCTGAGGCGATCTCAAAGCTACAGACCTTCTGCCGCTGTTGATTTAGCAGCTGCCGAAAGATAAACCCCTGAATGGGGTGAGCTGCCAAAAACAGAAGAAGAAGTATGCCTATTGAGAATGCAAGCGTCTTTCCATTGACCGATAAGACAAATGAATCTGGGTTCTAGTATGACACCAAGACAAATTTTCAGGAGGACTTAAATATGGCTTTGTACCATCTCAAAGATTACTACCCGAACTACAAAGAAACCCTAGCTGACGGGCAAATGGGAGACATTGATTCCTACTCTGTTTATGCCCAGGGTGAAGACAAAGTTGGCACCGCAAAAGATCTGCTTGTAGACGAATCGGGTCGCTTTCGTTATCTAGTTGTTGACACCGGCCCGTGGATCTTTGGCAAAAATGTTTTAGTTCCCGTTGGTGTGGCCCGGTTTGATTACGATAAAAATCGCGTCTATGTGAATGGTCTGTCTAAAAGTCAGGTTGAAAACCTGCCTGAATATAAAGACGATACCGTAGTAGACGAGCGCTATGAAGAGCAAGTTCGCGGTCAGTATCGGCCCATGGCTCAGAGACGCTCTAGTCGTCAGTTTCTAGGTAACACCTATGTTGCGCCTAATGACGCCACCAACATGAATCCCCTAGATTCTGACCGCATGAATCCTCTAGAGGTAGACCAGCAGCGCACCAAAACCACTGTTGGCAACACCCAAGGAGTTAACAAGATTCGCGAAACCATGGCTAATCAGAACGTTGACCAGACAACGCCTACGCCGTACGATCGCGAACCCAGCTTCTATGGCTTAAGCGATGAAGACAACCACGGTCCGCTGCGGCTGTATGAAGAGCGCCTAGTTGCTCACCGCAACCGCGCCAAAGTGGGCGATGTAACCGTGGGCAAACGCGTTGAAACTCAAACTGCTGAAGTCTCTGAGCCGATTGAGAAAGAACGCGTTGTGATCGAAAGACGCGAAGTTACCGGTCAGCCCGCCGTAGGCACCGACCACGTTTTTGAGAACAAAGAAGTGGCTCGCATGGAAGTCTACGAAGAGCAGGTAAATGTCGAGAAAGAGGCCTTCGTTCGCGAAGAAGTCGACGTCCACAAGGAAACTGACCGTGAGCTCATCCGATCGCGTGAAGAGATCCGTCGTGAAGAGCTAGATATCAACACCGACGGTAACCCTAGAATCGATCGATAGGGTTTGAACTAGGAGATAAACGTTAGTATCTCCGTTTAACCTAAGAGGGCGTAGCTACGGCTGCGTCCTCTTAATATCTATGGCAAATATTAGTCATTAGCTTACCTGCGTCTCAAAATGTCTCAACAACACCTCATTAACAGTGACGTCTTCGATCGCTCAGGATATCTAATCGGCAATGTGGTTAGAGTTCAGCCTTCGACAGCCACCGATTTTTCTCTTATTGTGCAGCTCATAGGCCGTGATGGCGAAACTAGTCAAGCCACTATTCCCAGCGCCTCCATCTCAACTATAGATTCCGAAACGAAGACCATTTATATCGATCGGGATCAGCGTGAATTTTCCCCCAATGCTGGTCAGGCTATTCAGCTAGTTGAAGAGCGTTTAGTCGTCAACCGCAAGCGCGTCAAGGTAGGCGAGGTTAGCGTCCGCCGAGTAGTCGAAACCGAGATGGTAGAGATTCCCGTGCGGCGAGAAAAGCTCGTGATTGAAAATATTGGTAGCAACACTCCCCCCATTGAGGTGAGCCTAGGCGAAACTCAGATTCTAGGTCATGAAGTTGCGGTTCAGCCCGACGGCAATCGAGATGCAACTGCTAGCGGCATCTTCGAAACGATTCAAGACGCGATGTCTTTTCTTGGCATCACTGAACAAAGACCAGAACTCCACTGCGAGAAAATTAGAGTAGCGATTCTCCTCGACGGCAAAAATGGCCTTAAAGGAACTATCTACGAGTTTGAAACCCCCCAGACCGCTATTCAAAAGCTTTCTCGGTTAGACAAGGTGCTTTTCAACCAGTGCAGCCACGTTCGTTTAGAGCTGTTTCTGAGCGATCCCAACCTAGTACAAACCTATCAAAATTTAATTGCTGAACATACGGCTGCCTAAAACTTAGTCCAAAAAATCGGCGTTTTTCGGCATTTTAAGGAGTGAGTTAAGGAATAGACAGCTTAGCCGCCACTCAAATCTACGCTGTTGTAGAGACTCATGGCTTTTTCGACCCCGTCGGTGAGGGCTTTTTCAATTGTGCGCAGAGTCGTGTCAACCACCCCATCCAGCGTGCTGCGTTCAGCTTTAGAAAAGTTGCCCAGCACGTGGGAAACCACTGCCTGATCCCCAGTTCGGTCGCTCGCCCCAATACCAATCCGCAGCCGGGGAAACTCTTGGGTACCGAGGTGAGCGATCGCCGACTTCATCCCGTTGTGCCCCCCAGCAGAGCCCGACAGCCGCAGCCGCAGCCGCCCCACTGGCAAATCCATATCGTCGTAGACCACCAGCACCTGACTCGGCTCCAGCTTCAGCCAGTCGAGCACCGCCCGCATCGACTGACCTGAGCGGTTCATGTAGGTCAGCGGCTTGAGCAAATACACTTTCTGGCGAGTTGGCCCAAACCCTGCTCCATACTCGCCCTGAAACCGCCGCTCCTCTTTGAGAGAAACAGCCCAGGACTTAGAGAGGCGATCGATTACCTCAAAGCCAATGTTGTGGCGGGTGCCTGCATATTTGTCTCCTGGGTTGCCCAACCCCACAATCAAGCAGGGTAGTGCAGGTGATACTGCGTCAGCCATAGGTCAACAGCCCTATCACCTTAAGCAGGAGAATCGGTTTCAGCAGGCTCAGCCGCAGGGCCGCTGCCATTGGCACCACTGGATTCCAGCGACGCCATTTCGGGTTCAACCTCCGCGATGGCCTCAGGGGGTGTTAGCACTTTGGGCGCTTCAGGTTCTAGGGTCGCCTTCATCGGCGCAGCCACAGACTTTTCAATTTGTTGGGCTTCCTTCTTGAACTCCTCTTCAAACTCCCGAGAAGCCTCTTGAAAGCCCTTGATGGCTTTTCCCATGCTGCGGCCAATTTCGGGCAGCTTTTTTGGGCCAAAAACCAGCAGCGCTAGCACCATGATTAGCGCCATCTCTGGCAAACCCACACCAAATACGTTCATAGGTCAACTCCCGAGTAACGACGGCTGTGCAAACTACAGGCTGCGGTGCATCAACTATGCGTGCATCAAACGGCAAAAGAGGCTGGGTAGTCAAGGGTCTACCCAGCCTCAGATTAGTAAATTTTGGATGCCGTATCCAAACTTATGCTGGCCAAATTTGAAATCAACCTGTGATGGATTGATCCCAAAACTCCCTAGAGCCCTACGCTGCGCCAGTCCACATCAAAGCTTTCCAGCACGATGGAAGAATTATAAAGCTGCAAAATAATCAGCAGAAACACGAAGAACAGACCGATAAAGACCGCCATCACCGGGGTAGTGCCCCAGCCGGGAGCGACCTTACCGTACTCGGAGTTGAGGGGCTTTAACACGTCTCCTAACCTAGTCCGTTGTGCCATGGATCCTTCCACAATCAACACTTTATAGTTCGTAATATTATAGGATGGGGTGGTTTCCTATTCTCATAAACCCCATGGAACCTGCAACAGTTCTTATCATTTCCGTGGCTGCCGTGGTGGTAGCCGTGACTGGTTACTCAGTGTACATGTCCTTTGGCCCCCCGTCCAAGCAGTTGGCTGACCCCTTTGATGACCACGAAGACTAGGGTTTCTCAGGGCGATGCCCCAAGTTTTTAGAGACATCGCCCTAATAGCCTCAAGCTTTTGGGCCAAAATTATTGATTCCAAAGGTCTCTAGTGGTAGGATTAGAAACCTGTGGATTTATTCTGGCTGTCCTGCCGCAATCCGTACAGGTCTAAACCTTTCAACCTCAACGACGTTGCTCTAAACCCTATGATTAAGCTTCGACTCAAGCGTTTCGGCAAAAAGCGGGAAGTCAGCTACCGCATCGTAGCCATCAATAGCGATGCCCGTCGCGACGGCCGCCCTCTAGAAGAAGTTGGCTTCTACAACCCTCGCACCGACGAAACTCGACTCGACGTTGACGCCATTACGCGTCGCTTAGAACAGGGTGCGCAGCCTACCCAGACCGTGCGGCACATTCTCGAAAAAGCCAATCTGCTTGAAAAGCGTAAGACCAACTTCAAGACCGAAGTTAAGGCTGAAGCCTAGCTCACCCATTGCTTTTAGCCCTTGCCCCCACCATGAATAGCCCTGATTTCCCAGGACTGGTTCGGTTTTTGGTAGAGCCTTTCTTAGACTCGCCCGCTTCTTTGCGTATCGATTGCGAAGAGAATGCTGCGCTGTCTAAGGTTTGGATCCGAATTGCCTTTAAGGGTGATGAGCGGGGCAAGGTGTTTGGCCGGGGCGGGCGCAATATTCAAGCCATTCGCACTGTTGTGCGGGCTACGGCAGCGTTGTCGGGTTGGTCGGCCTATGTAGATGTCTACGGAGCCTCAGAGCAGGAAACTGGGACTGATCATAGGTCTCACAGTGGCCCTTCTCAGCGATCGTCGGGCAAGCCTAAGCCCCAGCTTCGGCCAAAAGTGTAGGGTTTAGGCATACGCACTCTAGGCCCGAATTATTCTGGCAATCTTTATAGATGGATTCTCCCCTGCGGATTGAACTGCCTACCTCAGAGGGCGCTGTGGCCCTGGCAGGCTACCGAGACGAAAATATTAAACTCCTGGCCAGCCAAACTGGAGCATCTCTAGTACTGCGCGGCCAGGAGTTGTTTATTTCGGGTACTGACAACGGTGCTGCTCTAGCCCAGCGGTTGGTTATGGCTCTAGAGCCTCTGTGGAGCCAAGGGCAGCCAGTCACTACCGCCGACATTATGACGGCTCGCCAAGCCCTCGACACCGATCGCATCGACGAGCTTCAAGCCATTCACCAGGATGTGGTGGCTCGCACTCGACGAGGTGAGGTGGTGCGGGCCAAAACCTTTCGCCAAAAGCAGTATGTCAAGGCCCTGCGCAGTCAGGACATGGTGTTTTGCATCGGCCCGGCGGGCACCGGCAAGACCTTTCTGGCGACCCTAGTAGGTATTCAGGCACTGCTCAACAACGAATTTGAACGCCTGATTCTGACTCGTCCGGCGGTCGAAGCGGGGGAACGGCTGGGCTTTTTGCCGGGGGATTTGCAGCAAAAGGTCAATCCCTACCTGCGGCCCCTCTACGATGCCCTCCACGAGTTGGTAGACCCGGAGAAAGTCGCCAACCTGATGGAGCGCAACATTATCGAGGTGGCCCCCCTGGCCTACATGCGGGGGCGCACCCTCAACAACGCCTTTGTGATTATGGATGAAGCCCAGAACACCACTCCGGCTCAGATGAAGATGGTGCTGACCCGCCTGGGCTTTAAGTCGCGCATGGTGGTAACGGGCGATGTTACCCAAACCGACTTGCCAGCCGACCAGACCTCGGGCCTGGCCGTAGCTCAGCAGATTCTCAAAGGGGTAAACGGAATTGCCTTTTGTCAGCTCAACCAGGCGGATGTGGTGCGTCATCCGCTGGTGCAGCGCATTGTAGCCGCCTATGAAACCTATGAGAGCCGGGTGACAAAGCGAGAGAATCGATCGCGATAGCCTCCTCGTTCTTCACTCACTCACTTGATGGATAAAGGCAGACAGCCAACAATCGAAAAGACAAGGATCAAAAAAACGTCAGTAGATGCCAGTACTCCAGCTCTTGAATGGGTTGTTGGTTGGCGATCGCCCCAAAAACCAAAGACTCTCCCTGCTCCAAAACCACTAGCAGGCGAGAGTCCTTGATTAGAAATGCTGGCCTAAGTAGCCCAAGCCATTAGACAGTAGCGAACTCTGGTGCAGCCGCAGCCACAGCATCATCTGTCGGCACCGAGGCATAAACTTCCGCAGAATTGTTGGGACTCTCGATCAGCTTGACCTTGTGAAGGCTGGCACCCAAGTCAGCGATCGGGCCTTGCAGCAGGTCGCGAATGTGGACAGCGATGTTCTCCGCCGTGGGCACTACTTCGGCAAAGTAGGGGATGTCTTTGTTGAGGAAGGTGTGGTCGAACGGTTCTACTACGTACTCGTCAATAACTGCCTGGAGCGCGGCTAAATCGACCAGCATGCCAGTGCGAGGATCGATTTCTCCTTTGACAGTGACTTCTAGGTGGTAGTTATGACCGTGGCCGTGAGGGCGGGCGCACTTGCCGTAAATTTCGCAGTTTTCTTCATAGCTGAGACGAGGTGAGGCCAAGCGGTGGGCGGCGCTAAAGTGAGTGCTGACGGTGAGAAAGGCTTCCATGGCGTTACCTGAGTAGTCGGACCAGAGTTCGGGATGTTCGAAAAGCTGAATGTTGACGATGGGCAGGTGGGGTGCGAGGCGATCCCAGATCACCTTGGCTACGTATTCGGTGGTGGGCAAGGTGTGCTGAAATTCGGGCCAGACTTCGTTGAGGTAAGCAAAGTCGAGCTGGGCGGTGACTTCTTGCTTAATCATGTGTTTCACATCGGACAGGTTGAGCACCATGCCGTACTCGTCTAGGTCACCTTCCATGGCTACGTAGAGCACGTAGTTGTGACCGTGACCGGGGAAGTTGATGCAGGGGCCAAACCGCTGGATGTTTTCGGCATCACTCAGCTCGCTCAGCCAGTAGCGGTGGCTGGCTGAAAACTGCGCCCGGCGATTGATAATGCATTTCATAGAGCTGCGAACCCCTGCGGGAGGCGATGGTTACGTTAAGCAACCGTTACATACTCAGCATAGTGTAAATTGCTTGCCGTTGCGGAGTCGGCACGGGCGGGCGATCGCTGCAAAGAAACAGTAAAGATTTGCGGTAACCCCATTGCCCTCCCAGTCCCTCAAATCCTTAGCTGGCAGGCTATTCCCTGAGATAGATCTTCCTTTAAATTAAATGACATGGCTTGTTGACATCGAAAGGATTTAGTAAAATTGAATACAGAAAGTACGTTGACGTTCATCTGAGGCACCCTGGAGACTACTCCACTACGCCCTAGACGGAAGTAAGGAGATTGGCTCCCGAAGGAACGCACCCTGCTTAGGCAGTTTGTTAAATCCTTTGTCAACAAGAGGCGTGACATGAAACTTTGCTATCGCGGCGTAGATTACGATTACAACCCGCCTTCTCTAGAAGTGCGTGAAAGTGAGCTGACCGGATGCTATCGGGGCCGTCCGATGAAATTTTCCTACGTTAGGCATCTACCGGTAACCCAGCCCATTGGCAACTACACCTATCGTGGAGTTAGCTATAGCACCAATTGCCATGGGCAAGTGCAGGCTTCGACTGTGGCTTCCGATCGCCAGCCTGTGCTTCAGTCTGAGCGAGTTGCGGTAGCTAAAGGGCTACCTGCCCGGCGGCACCTGCTGCAAGAAGCGGCTGAAGCTCATCGCACTAACATTCAGCAGTCGATTCAGCATCGCATTGAAGTGGCCCGTGCCCAAGGCAACGATCAACTGCTGAAGCAGCTTGAGGCCGAACTGCACCAAGTGGTCTAGGCTTTGCATTCGCAACTCCGCTTTTTGCTGTAGCTGGAGCAGTGAGGGACATCCCCAAGGGGGTGTCCTTTTCTTTGCGATCTTTTTGCAGCAGTGCCCAAAATCTGCCCTCTGTCTCGGTATGAGGGGCGATCGCCCCCATGGGCTGCTGCAAAATAATTTATTTAGGGACGTGATCGGAGGTTAAGTAGGGGATTCACGAGCTGAGTCCTGTTCACAGCTAGGCTAAGGCGTCGTTTTTTTGACCAAAGCCCCCAAGGTTCCCTGAGTCGCAGTCAGGTAATCGTTTGGGGCCAACCACAGCATCAGGCCCCGTTTGCCCGCCGATACGGCCACAGTTTCAAAGGTGAGGATCGATTCATCTACATAGACTGGATAGGCCTTTTTGGTGCCCAGGGCCGTGACGCCGCCGCGAATGTAGCCAGTGAGAGGCTGTACGTCTTTGAGGGGCACGGTGTCGGTTTTGCGATCGCCCGCCAGTACTGCCAAAGCCTTTAGATCGAGCTGGGCGCTGCCAGGAATGACGGCGAGGCAGATGCCCGTGCGATCGCCCTTGGCCACCAAAGTCTTAAACACCTGTTCGGGCGGCAGGCCCAGCTTCTCGGCGGTGCTCTCAGCGGCCAGGTCGTCGGGATCTACCTCGTACTCCAGAATTTGGTAGGGCAGCTTGAGGCGATCGAGAATGCGGGCGGCGTTGGTCTTGCTCACGGGATGACGGGAAGACTTTGAAACGTCAAATAAAAAAGGGCTTAAGGTAAAAGGTATCAGGTTCAGGGGGGTGTGCCCTAAACCGTAAACCTGATACCTTAAACCCTTTTCATTAACTTCTTTGCCCCTACTTGATGAACAGCATCTCCTGGTAGGTGGGCAGCGGCCAGAGGTCATCGGCCACTTCGCCCTCTAGGGCATCGGCATACTCGCGCACCTGATCCATTAGGGGGCGAATGGTTTGGGCACAGAACTGCATGTGCTCTTCCACCGACATGAAGTGCTTGGTTAGCATGTCGCTCAGCTCGCCCACTGAGGCCATCATTGCCTTGGTCAGCTCGGCCACTTTGACGACGCTGTCTTTGTCAAACTCAATGCCGATCTCATCGAGGCTGTCGATGGTCTTGGCCAGTTCGCCTAGGTAGCGCACGGCGGCGGGGTAAATGATGGTCTTGGCCATGCTGAGCACCAGCTTGGCTTCGACCTCAATGTGCTGGATGTACTGCTCAGAGTAGGCCTCAAAGCGGCTACCCAGCTCCACTGGGGTGAGTACATTCTCTTTGGCAAACAGGTCTTCGATGTACTGCTCGCGCAGCACGGGCAGAGCATCGGCGGTGGTGCGCAGGTTGAGCAGCCCCCGCTCGTTGACGGCCATTTCGTGCCACTCGGTGGAGTAGCCGTTGCCGTTAAACACCACGGCCCCGTGGTCGCGAATCACGTCGCGCAGAATGTCGTGGATGGCGACGTTGAGTTCGACGCCGCTGCCCAGTTTGGCCTCAAGCTGGTCAGCCATCCAGTCGAGGGAGTCGGCCAGAATCGTGTTCATCGCCACCAGCGGCCCCGAGACTGACTGGCCCGAGCCCACGGCGCGAAACTCAAAGCGGTTGCCGGTAAAGGCAAAGGGGGAGGTGCGGTTGCGATCGCCCGCATCCTTGGGGAACACTGGCAGGGTGGGCACGCCCAGATCCATATCGCCCTTTGACTGAGAGCCGGTCACCTCGCCCGAGGCAATTTGGTCAAACACATCCTGGAGCTGGCTGCCCAGGTAAATCGAGATAATGGCTGGCGGCGCTTCGTTGGCCCCCAGTCGGTGGTCGTTGCTGGCGCTGGCGATCACCGCCCGCATCAGCGGCCCATACTTGTGCACGCCGCGAATCACTGCACCGCAGAACACCAAAAACTGCGCGTTGGAGTGAGGTGTATCGCCGGGGTCAAGCAGGTTGCCCTGGGTGGCGTTGCCCACCGACCAGTTGACGTGTTTGCCCGAGCCATTGATGCCCGCGAAAGGCTTTTCGTGGAGCAGGCAGAGGAATCCGTGCTTTTTGGCGGTGTTGCGCAGCACCGTCATGATGAGCTGCTGGTGGTCGCTGGCGACGTTGGCCGCTTCAAAGAAGGGAGCGATCTCAAACTGGCCTGGGGCCACCTCGTTGTGGCGGGTTTTGGCCGGAATGCCAAGGCGGTAGAGCTTTTCCTCCACATCCTGCATGAAAATTTGGACTCGCTCGGGAATGGCCCCAAAGTAGTGGTCGTCGAACTGCTGGCCCTTGGCCGGAGCTTTGCCAAACAGGGTACGGCCCGCCAGCAGCAGGTCGGGACGGATGTTGGCAAAGCTAGCATCTACCAAGAAGTACTCTTGTTCAGCGCCGCAGCTAGAGTTGACCGGAGCGACCTCGCTATGGCCCAACAGCTTGAGCACGCGGGTGGCGGCTTTGCTCATGGCGGCGTTGGAGCGCAGCAGCGGGGTTTTTTTGTCGAGCGCTTCGCCAGTCCAAGAGACGAACACCGTGGGAATGCAGAGGGTAACGCCGTTCTCGGTTTCCATCACGAAGGCAGGGCTGGTTACATCCCAGGCGGTGTAGCCCCGGGCCTCAAAGGTGGAGCGAATGCCGCCGTTGGGAAAGGAGGAACCGTCGGGCTCGCCCTGCACCAGCACCTTGCCAGAAAATTCTGAAATCACCGACCCGTCGCTCTGCACCGAGATAAAACCATCGTGCTTTTCGGCGGTGGCGTTGGTCAGGGGGTAAAACATGTGGGAGTAATAGAGTGCTCCCTTAGAAGTAGCCCAGTCTTTCATGGCCACGGCCACGACATCGGCCACCGACACATCCAGCGGTGCGCCAGTGGTGATGGTTTTTTGCACCGATTTAAATACCGACTTGGGCAGGCACTCCTGCATCTTGCTGAGGCCAAAGACGTCTTTAGCCCATAGGTCTTCGAGCCGTCCGGGAGCGGTCACCGCCACCTTAGGACGACAGGCAATACTGGCGATCGCCTGGGCCCGCAATTCGTTTCCGCTCATAGAAGTCTCCTGGTTAAATGGGAAGTTAAGCAAAGCTGTCACTGGCACGGGGCAACTCTAAAGCCGCCAGCATCAGAAAGACCCGTAATGAATAAGATTAGCGCCTGGGGCGATCGCGATCGCCTTCCCCACGAGAAAAGCCTGGGAGACTTAGCTGTTAGACATGCTTAGAAAAACCCCATGGCTAAACCAAAAACCGGCAACCCCAAGCATAGGGAGTTTCTGTCTACAATACTTATCGTCTCAGTAGCCCAAAAAAATCTCTCAGACAATGATGAAGGCCTCAAAAGAAAAGTGCTGAGGGTAGATGGATCGTGGGCCTATATCTAATGCCTTTGAACCACGGCTAACGCTATCATCCTCAATCGGTTCTGAGGAATTAAAACCTGAATATTTAACTAGAATCTAACCAAACATATTCACCTTTCTAGCCCCGCTTAGCCTGGAGAATTGGTGCCCTGAGAGTAAGCCAAAAGACACCACTGCCACCCGTTAGCTTTTGCCAGCGATCAGTCCTAAGCACCCATAGAAATTTCCATTATGGATAGTAGAGGCAAAGTCAGGGGGCTTTTGTAGCTATCAATACTTTTACCCGCTAATTCAGATTCCCTAAGACTTGTTGTCTGATCGGGCCTAGCCCTCAAATTGGTTTAGAGGCAGCCGTTTTGTCGGTGCTGAGCCCCCTTTCAGGGCCGCTGTGGGTCAGAATAGTTAATATTCCGCATAAACCTACTACAGACTGAGCAGAGCTATGCCCCGCATTCGAGACATTCTGCACGCTGGCGAACCGGGCCAGAGCACCACCATCCAGGGCTGGGTGCGTACCAAGCGCGAGGCCAAGGGCATCACCTTTGTGGAGGTCAATGACGGCTCCTCGATGGCGGGCTTGCAGGTGGTACTGAGTGCCGACCTGGCGGGCTACGACGCAGTGGTTAAAGACCTAACCACCGGCTCATCGGTCGAGATTGGCGGCACCCTGGTGGAGTCACCCGGCAAAGGCCAGCGCGTAGAATTGCAGGGCGAATCCATTACGGTCTATGGCACGGCGGACGGCGAGACCTATCCGCTTCAGAAAAAACGGCATTCCTTTGAGTATCTGCGATCGCTGGGGCATCTCAGGTCGCGCACTAACACCCTCGGCGCGGTCTTTCGGGTACGCAACGCCTGCGCCCAGGCGATTCACCAGTTTTTTAATGAGCGCGGCTTTTTGTGGATGCACACCCCGATCATCACCGCCAGCGACTGTGAGGGGGCGGGGGAAATGTTTGCCGTTACGGGGTTAGATCTGGCCAACCCACCCAAGACCAAAGAGGGTGCGGTGGACTACAGCCAAGATTTCTTTGGCAAGCCCGCCTACCTTACCGTCAGCGGCCAGCTCGAAGCCGAGATCATGGCGATGGCCTTTAGCAATGTCTATACTTTTGGCCCCACCTTTCGGGCTGAGAACTCCAACACCTCCCGCCACCTGGCCGAGTTTTGGATGGTGGAACCGGAGATGGCCTTCTGCGATCTAACCGGCAACATGGATTTGGCCGAAGAATTTCTCAAATACATCTTCCACTCAGTGCTAGAGCATTGCCCGGAAGACATGGCCTTCTTTAACGATCGCATTGACAACTCGGTGCTGGCTACCGCCGACAACATTATCAACAACACCTTCGAGCGCATTACCTACACCGATGCGGTGAAGCTGCTAGAAAAGACAGACCGAAAGTTCGAATTTCCGGTCGAGTGGGGCATCGATCTGCAATCGGAGCACGAGCGCTACCTGGCGGAGGATCTGTTCAAAAAGCCGGTGATTGTCACCGACTATCCCACTGGCATCAAAGCCTTCTACATGCGCCTCAACGACGGCGGCGAGACGGTAGCGGCTATGGACGTGCTAGCCCCCAAGGTGGGCGAAATCATCGGCGGCTCCCAGCGGGAAGAGCGGCTAGATGTGCTGGAGCGCCGCATTCAGGAGGCCGGTTTGCCCTTAGAAGACTACTGGTGGTATCTCGATCTGCGCCGCTTTGGCACCGTGCCCCACGCGGGCTTTGGCCTCGGCTTTGAGCGCCTGGTGCAGTTTATGACCGGCATGGGCAACATCCGCGATGTCATCCCCTTCCCCCGCACCCCCGACAGCATCGAGTTTTAGTGCCTTGGAGGCTTTGATAAAACCGGCTGAGTCAGAGGATTCTTAAGGCAATTGGTCACCTTAAAACACCAAGACTAGCTCTATACACCAGTCCTTATCCTGTCTCACGATTTGGATGTCGCGGATGAATTCGCGGAAGAAAAAGCGCCGCTCGGCCTCAGACAGGTCGAGCCAAAATTGGGGAATTGACACCGACTGGGACAGCTCTTGCAGGTTCACCGGGGGTAGCTGAGCGAGCTGCTGGTGCAGGGCCGAGATTTCGCCCCTCAGCTTGTAGCGGCGTAGAGCGGCGGTTTCGGCATCGAGAATGCCAGAGTCTTCTAGGGTGGGGAGCTGGGCGATCGCGGCTTCTTTGGCGGCGATCGCACCCTGCAAACCGGCGGCGGGAGTAGGGGCACCGGGGGGGATTTTCGCTGTGAATTGAGCCACCGCCGGGGGCAACTCCTGACAAATCTGACTCACAATGCGATGTAGCGCGTCGTCGTAGGGAATGGCGGGGCAGCGGGGAGCTTTAGGGCAGCCGCTAGGCCGCAGGTAAAGATAGCTTTTGGCCTGACCCCGAGGGGCGGTTTTTGAGATGGTTAGGGGTTGAGAGCACGCCTGACAGGTGACGAGACCGGCTAGCGATCGCGGTGCTCCCGCTGTTCTGGGCGGCAGGGGCCGATTGCGGCGCAGCAGGCGATCGATTTGAGCAGCCTCATCGCGGCTGATGATAGCGGCATGGGTGTCGCGCAGAACGTTGCCATCCTGGTATTGCAGGTCGCCCCGATACACCGGGTGGGTGAGCCAGCGCCGCCCGGTAGACACCGAAATTCGCTTGCCCAGTTTGCCCTCGATGAACCGCACCGCCCCCCGCAGCGAGCCGTAGAGCAAAAATTCGTTGACAAAGGCGGTGACGACTGGGGCCGTGGCGCGATCGATCAAGTAGCGGCCCTGTCCTCGCCGGTAGCCATAGGGGGGCTTGCCGGGGGGCGGTAGCGCCTGCAAGCGGCTGCGGGCGTGGCCCTCGCGCAGGCGGCGGCGACGCTGATCGTTAGCCAGGTCAGCACCCTGCAAAATGCTGTCTAAGTCAATCGCGTCATTCGTTAGAGCGACTACTTCAACCCCAACCGATGCGAACGCCTGTACCCAGTGGCGAATATCTTCGGAGTCGTTGCCCAAGGTAGCGAGGCTATCCACCAAAACCCGATCGGCGGGATGGGTT
This sequence comes from Phormidium tenue FACHB-1052, assembly GCF_014696675.1. Taxonomy (GTDB): domain Bacteria; phylum Cyanobacteriota; class Cyanobacteriia; order Phormidesmidales; family Phormidesmidaceae; genus Nodosilinea; species Nodosilinea tenuis_A. The sequence continues at coordinate 143,971 of NZ_JACJQN010000003.1, read as the reverse complement.
CGTAGGTCGGCTAGTAGGCGATCGCGCTCTGGCCGATACCCCGGCTCCGTCGGCAGGGCGACATCGGTGTAGACCCGTTCCACCGCTGCCAGCATCTCCTCCCCCAATGCGTCAGGGGCAGGGGTGGTGGAGCCATTGACCTCTCGGTAGCGGTAGGCGACGATGCGCATGGCCTAGAATGCCTGCTTCAGCGCTTCCCGCAGGGCCAAGGCCTGTTCGTCGTCGTCACTGGCTACGACCACCATCACCGTGGTGGTGGCGGGTTGGCTCTCGAGACACACAAACATCGCTGTCACTGTCTCAGAGCGCCCGGCCACGCTGGTGGCATCGTTTTGCATCGGCTCTAGCCCCTGGGACTCTAGCGCCTGACGGGCCTGGCCTAGGCATTGGGCGGTATTGATGCCCAAAACTTGCCAGGCGTAGTGCACGCCGGGCGGAGCCGCCTGGGCAACGGAAGTTGTTGCCATCAGCCCCAGCCCGGTCAGCAACGCCGTCAGCAAGTAGGTCATTGAGATCATTGGTGTTTCCTCATCGCTGCGGCTGTGGTGGATGGCTTGGAGCAGAGATCATCGCCCTGTGTCGATGATACTGCGTGGCTTTAGTTTCTATCGTTGGCTCCGGCTATTGGCTCTGAGGCGTGGCAAGATAGGTGGGTAGGCTTGGGGCTGTGGCTTGCCCCCTGGCTCGTTGCGTTTCCCAGAGGCGGTTTCTTTGCAGATTACATTTTTGGGTACCAGTTCTGGCGTGCCAACCCGCGCCCGCAATGTGTCGAGTGTGGCTCTACGGCTGCCCCAACGAGCTGAGGTGTGGCTGTTCGACTGCGGTGAGGGCACCCAGCACCAGTTTTTGCGCAGCGAGTTTAAGTCGAGCCAGATTCGCCGCATCTTCATTACCCACATGCACGGCGACCACATTTTTGGTCTGATGGGGCTGCTGGCTAGCTGTGGCCTGGCGGGCAATCGGCAGCAGCGCATCGATATCTATGGCCCGAAGCCCCTCAACGACTACCTGCAAGCCAGCCGCCGCTACTCCCAAACCCATTTTTCGCTGCCAATTAAAATTCACACCGTCGAGCCGGGACTGGTGTTTGAAGATGACGACTTTCGCGTGTTTTGCGATCTGCTAGAGCACCGAGTGCCCGCCTACGGCTATCGCATTGAGGAGCGCGATCGCCCCGGCCATTTCGACGTGAAGCGCGCCCAAGCCCTAGGCATTCCCTCTGGCCCCATCTACGGGCGGCTGAAGCAGGGGCAGCGGGTCAAGCTCGATGACGGTCGCACGATTAATGGGGCCGACCTCTGCGGGCCAGACCTGGTGGGGCGCAAGCTGGTGTATTGCACCGATACGATCTACTGCGATCGCGCCGTAGACCTCGCCGCCAATGCCGACGTGCTGATCCACGAGGCCACCTTTTCCCACCGCGATGCCGATCTGGCCTACCAACGGCTGCACTCCACCTCGACCATGGCGGCCCAGGTAGCCCTCAGCGCCCAGGCCAAGCAGCTAATCATGACCCACTTTAGCCCTCGCTACGCTCCCGGCAACGACATTCAGCTAAGCGATCTGCTGGCCGAGGCTCGGGCCATTTTCCCGAATACCGCTATGGCCCACGACTTTATGATCTACGACATTCCGCGCCAAGACGATAAGGTGCTGGCATCTGCTTCGGTTTAGGTCTAACGAGGGGTAGGTCTAGCGGTTAGCGGCGGGTTTGCCTGGTGCCATGGTTAACCGCTGCCTTAGCTCTGTCAAATGGTGCTGGTTATCCACAGCTGTGCGGGGCATAGGTACCTCTGTGCTAGGCCAGGTAGCTAGGTCATTGCAGGGGCAGAGCTCCGTCATCGTACCGGCGGTGGGAATGACGATGGGCATGTCACAGCGGGCGCAGGGGGCCACATCCCAGGCGGGCGACAGCATTACAGCAATGCTCTGGCTGGTGCCTTTGAGATGGCAGTCTTGGCCGCTGGTCACCATAATGCGGTGCCAGCAGTCTTCAAAAGCTGGGCTATAGCGCCCGTTTTGAAAAATTGGGTCAGGCAGACATTCGCCTCGCCCTTCGGCCAGCACTACTGGTTTGCCTAGCTGAAACCAGTGGGCTAAAAAATTTCTAACTTGGTCTTGGGATGCCATAGCGGGGAGATTCCTAATGATGTTGGCGGGGGCTTTTTGGGGTCTAACCCGGCATTGATCACCTGGCACAGCGTGCTCTGCCAAGGGGATGAAGCGTTGCCAATGCTCCTGATAATCAGCCCCAGCGTGATGGCTTTATCCTAGCGGCTGCCTGGTTTGGGCCACCGGTATCTACCGATATTCTTCGGAAATTGAATCTGACAAATCTGCTCTGGGGTAGGTTATTGTCCCTATCCCCGGCAAGGAACCCTCTTTGTCTACCGCCTCTGGAATGTCGCCCACAGTCCGCTCGATACGGTTTTGCACGTAGCGGCCAGAAAAATTGAGCCAGGCTGAGCCAGACCGGGAGGATGAGTGGCGATCGCCATCCCCTACCGCTGCCCATCCCTTAGGCGATGGCCCTTTGCCCTGCTTAACGAAAGTTTGCAGGGTGCCCTTGCCAGCGCTAAAAGTGCCGCGTAACCGGATAAAGTAGCCCTATGTATGACGACGATCTCTCCACCCTAAACCCCGACCTGGAGTTTGCCGACCCCCTCGATGCCCTGGGCCCCGTAGACGAGGAACAAGCTCCCCAGTTCGACCCCGAGGCGATGCTGCCCCTGCTAACCTCCGCTGACCCGCAGCATCGCATGCTGGCGGCGCGGGCCTTTTGTGAGGTAGAAGACGAGCGGGCGGTGGTTCCCCTGACGGCGCTGCTCAGCGATCCCTGCCCCCTGGTGCGGGTCAGCGCCGCCTACGCCCTGGGCCGCAACCCCGATCGCTCGGCGGTAGAACCGATCATTGCCCAGCTAGACACCGACTGGAATGGCTACGTGCGCAAGGGCCTGGTGTGGGCTTTGGGCAACGCCCACGATGCGCGATCGCTGCTGCCCCTAATCGAAGCCCTGCGTACCGATATCGCCGCTGTGCGGTTATGGGCGGCCAGCGCCCTAGCCCAAATGGCCCAGGTTAACTACGAGTCGGTGATTGCCGCCATTCCCCCCCTGATCGAAGGGCTGCGCCGCGACCCAGTGCCAGCGGTGCGCAGCAACTGCGCCTGGACTGTAGGGCAGCTCTGCCGCGAGCTGCCCTCTAACGTGGTCTATCACACGGCGATCGATGCCCTAATCGAAAGCTTCGCCGAAGAGGACGATCTCGGCGTGCGTGAAGACGCCCGCACCGCCCTACTCAAGGTGGGTGATACCCGAGGCCTGCAAACCATCGAAGAAATCGAGCAGGACGGGTTTTTCTTCTAGGTTCTGTAGACCCTTGCGTTAGCCATCAACTCCGTAGGGGCACAGCATGCTGTGCCCCTACCATCCCTATTTAGACGCCCGAAACAGTAGATATAGGCCAATCGCCAACCCCAGCAGTGTCGGTAGCCAGGCCGACATAAACGGCGACAGCACCCCTACCTCGCCCATGGCGTTGGTGATAAACGACAGCAGGTAATAGCCAAAAATAATCACAATGCTGATGCCAAAGCTGGTAGCGCGGCTAGTGCGCTGGGGCAGCACGCCAATGGAGGCTCCCACCAGGCCAAACACCACGCACACGAAGGGCAGCGCGTACTTCTGCATGATGCGAATTTGCCAGCGGCGAATCATCTTTTCGTCGCCGCTCTGGCGCACCAGCTCTAGCTGCTGGGTGGCCTCGGCAATGTTCATCTCGGTGTCGTTTTTGGTGCGGCTCGCTAGGTCGAGGGGGGTGCGAGGCAGCTGTAACTCCTGGGTTTCAAAGGTGATGATATTGCGGAAGGAGCCGTCGGGGGCCACCACGTAGATAGTGCCGTTGTAAAACGTCCAGGCGTTGCTCTCCACGTCCCAATTGGCTGACTCGGCGCTGACCACCTGGTTGAGCCCCTTCTGGGAAAAGTCGAGGATTGTCAGCCCGTGCATGGTAGTGCCGTCGAAGCGGCGAGCATAGAACTGGCGCTTCAGCTCCTGAGCGGCGGGGTCGTCGCTGGCGGGCTGAAATTCTTGGTAAAAGATGTTGCGCTCCTGAAACGGGGGCCGCTCCGACTTTAGCGCCTGCTCTAGGGTAATGGCGGCCCGGTAGTTGGCGGCGGGGGTAATCAGCTCGTTAAACACAAAGGTCAGCCCCGTCACCAGCAGACTGAGCACCACGGCGGGGGTAATGATGCGGCGAATGCTCACCCCCACCCCCCGCAGGGCAATCAGCTCACTGTCGCTGGAGAAGCGGCTGTAGGTCATCATGGTGGCTAGCAGGGTGGACATGGGAAAGGCCAGCACGATGAACTCGGGCAACTTGAGCAGAAAGATCTGCGCCGCCAGGGTAATGGCCAACCCCGACTCGGTGATGCGGCGAATCAGCTCAAACAGCGCCCCAATCGATATCCCAATGGAGGAGAAGGCCCCTACCCCAAACAAAAAGGGCATGGTCAGCTCTTTGGCAATGTAGCGATCCATCACCGTTAGCAGTGGGGTACCGAGGCGAGGGCGAACGGGAGTGGTGGAGGCTGAGGCCATGGGGTGGGGGTGTGGAGGGGTAGGGGCGTTAGGGGAGATGGGGAAGGCTGGGGAAGATGTTGGTGGCTGCAACGCTGGGAGAGTTGGCCCCAGGATAGCTAGATGGCGAAGTCTTTGCCCAGGTAGTGCTCGCGCACTAGCGGATTGCTGGAGAGATCGTCAGCGTTGCCCGAGGCGAGAATTTGACCGTCGCTCATGATGTAGGCGCGATCGATAATCCGCAGGGTTTCGCGGACATTGTGGTCGGTGATCAGGATGCCCATGTCGCGATCGCGCAGCTTAGCCACAATTTCCTGAATTTCGTTGACGGCGATCGGGTCTACCCCGGCAAAGGGTTCATCCAAAAATAAAAAGCTGGGGCCTTCGGGCCCAGAGGCCAGGGAGCGGGCCAGTTCGGTGCGCCGCCGCTCTCCTCCTGACACCTGAATGCCCAGGGTGTTGGCTACTTTCTCTAGGCGAAATTCTTTTAGCAAGTCTTGGAGGCGATCGCCGTATTCGTCGGGGGGCACCCGCGTCTGCTGCATCACCAGCAAAATGTTGTCAGCCACCGACAGATTGCGAAAAATGCTCGGCTCCTGGGCCAAGTAGCCAATGCCCAGCCGCGCTCGCTGGTGCATGGGCAGATCGGTAATGTCAATCTGGTCGAGGCAAACCTTGCCTGCGTCGGGTCGCTCTAGGCCGGTCGCCATATAAAAGGTAGTGGTTTTGCCTGCGCCGTTGGGGCCCAGCAGGCCAACGATTTCGCCCTGGGCCACTGACAAGCTCACCCGGTTTACCACCTGGCGTTTGCCGTAGGTCTTTTGAACGTTGTCAAGTACGATTTTCAAGGGCGCGCCTGGGCCGAGGTAGTGCTACTGAGCTTAGCAAATTGTATCAAAGCTCTTACTCAGTCTAGAGGTCAGCGCTGCTCAGCCGGGGCACTCAGGTTGACTTCACAGAGACCTGTCGCCGCTGCATCAGGAGGGTGGCCCAAGACCTCTGGCGGGGCTGGCTGAGGCGTTGGGAGTGGCCACTGGCGGCGAACAGCCGGGCTAGACTATGCGCCTCACGGTCAGCACTGTGCTGCTGGGCCACTTTTTTAAGCCCTGCCTGCCCCATAGCCTCAAGGGAAGGCGCTGTCGTGGTCAGGGCCGCGCCCATGGCCTCAACTAGAGACTCTACCGAGCCGGGCACCACTAGCCAGCCGTTTACTCCGGTCTCCACCAACTCAGGAATGCCGGCAATGGTGGTCGTGATCACCGGTCTGCCCAGAGCTAGCGCCTCCATGATCACCACCGGCAGACCCTCGGCAAAACTGGGCAGCACTAGCGCTTGAGCCCGCAGTAGCTCAGCCTTAACCGCATCACTAGAGGCCCACCCAGTAATCGAGACGCAGTTTTGCAGCTCGTAGGTGGTTACAATCTGCTCAATTTGCGATCGCATCTCGCCATCGCCCACCAGCGCCACCGTAAAGTTGTACCCCTTCTGCAACAACTGCCGGACGGCCTCTAGCAACAGCAAGTGACCCTTTTGCTCGCTGAGTCGTGCCACGCAGACAAAGTGAGATTTTTTGGGGATGGGCCTAAACTCTTGGGCCAGATAGGTCTGATCTAGCCCGCAGCGCACCACGTGAATTTTGGGCCAGTCTTCTAGCGCAGACCAGCGATAGAGCTGACTTTTCCCAAAGGAGCTAATGGCCACCACAAACTCGGCCCGCTTGATTTTTTCAGTTAAGGAGATGGCGCGTACCCGATCAAACTCCTCAGGGCCGTGGACGGTAAAGCTGTAGGGCGGGCCACCCAGGGCTTGGCACAGCATCGCCACCGTCGTTGAATTGGTACCAAAGTGGGCATGTACATGGTCGATGCCGGCTGACTCAAACCAGCCCAGCAGCACGCAGGCTTCGGCCAGGTAAGCCAGGTGATAAACCGTCCCATTTTCGTTTTTAAAGCCGAGCCTCAAGGCCAAACCGAGAGCCATCAAAAAGGCTAGCGGTCGCTGCACCACAACGCGCCCAGCCCCAGCCAGCAAATTGATCCAGCGCTGGTCTAAAACAACTTGAGTTTTGTCTAGCTCGTCAATATCGTCGGCATCTACTAGCTCATGGGCACAGGAGCGAATCGAAAACCGAGCGACCGTTATCCCCTGGGCCTCTAGGGCCGCAATTTCACGGCGAATAAAACTATGGCTAACCTTAGGGTACTGATTAGTCAGGTAGGCTATTGTTTTAGGCACCTGCTCAGTAGCGTCAAGTTGAGCGATCGACATTTCTATTTATTCCTAGCAGATACGCCTTGAACAGGGCGGGTAAACAGGGTGTAGCCAACTCCATTTTTTGAAGGCCCGTATTCTGAATATGGGTTGGGAATACAATGGGCCAGGCTTCTACGAACAAAATTGCTTAAGCGTTCAAACATTACAAATCCTAGAAATACCAAACCCGATAGGGGGTAATGCCAAATTCTAGCTGTAGGAGCAATCGAGCCTGGTTGGTAGGTACAGTGCCTTTGTGTAGGCAGTACGGATCGCCTGCAAACCCTAGTCCGGCGGCACCGGTAACCACCTGAACGCGATCGCGGCCATAGGTTTGTACCAGGGTTTCGTCGGCGATCGCCGCGCAGCCCTGACCCATGCGCTGGTGATCAAATGTTCGCGTGCGGTGGGTGCCCCTCATATAGACGTGGGGGCCTTCGCCCTCACCCACTTCGGTAAGGTAAAAGAAAAATTTGATCGTTTTGAAATCGTTGATATCGCAGTGATAGACCCGCGCCGTTTTGATTTTGTCATCCAGGGTATTAGGCGCAGGAAATCCCCAGGCTAGCTCGCCCCGCAGGTACACCGCCGGGTGGTTGAGGTACTGACTTGCGATCGCTAACAGGTAAGGATCATGCTTAATATGTTGATAGGCTCGGCACGATTCATGGTCGTCTAAATAGCCAGCCACCAGCAGCGGAGTGCCCAACTCTTGCTCTAGTTTGTCTTTGTGCTGGATGTAAAACGGCTGAGAGGGGTTGCGGTTGGCATAGCAAGGCGTTGTCTTGGCAAAGGTCAACAACTCTTGCAAAATACTGGGCCGAAGCGAAAACCCAACATAGTAGCCGTTGGCATGCATGAGCCGCGCTACCTGATCTGGGCTCATCAGGGGACAGGTCCCCTCCGTTTCGTGAATAACTGTTGAATCAATTACTGCTGGAGAAATATAGTTGCCGCGACAGGCGACCCACTCCCGAATTGGAATAAATCGAGCCAGCCAGCTCATGACTAAAAACCGAGGATCGCCCCACAGGAGCCGCAGCATAGACCCTATTTTTTTAGTCGATCGTTGCACTAACTTAACGGCAGGAGTCTCTTCTGACAAAAAAGGAACGCGAGAAAAATGGGTAAGCATGTTGATTTAACTAAAAAATGCTATTCGCAACGTTTCCTGGGAGTAAGGCAAACCCCTAACCACTGACAAACAACAAAGTCGCCTCCAGGACATCTATAAAGACCTAGAGAAATAAGACTGCATTATTCTTAAAAAAGTGTCGAGACACCGCAAGCCAGCCGACACTAAAGGTAGATTTAGCGTCGAGATAGTATTGCAATCTCAGGAACCCAAAGGTCTAGAAATCACAACCATTTGTTAACCCACAAAACCTAGTCAGCGGTTTATTCTGGAGGAAGCAACACGGCTTTGTTAATTGTCGAGCAGTCTCTAGTCATACAGGGAACATCCAACGCGTAGCCAACTTTGAATATCAATACCGATCTGTAATACCGCTTTGCTACTGCGTGTGCTCAACCTATGCTAGCTAGACTTGGGACAATAACTTGCGATCGCAGGAAAAGACTTCTTAAACCATCCTTGATTCATAAGAACTTGATAAAGTGCAGCCCCAAAAAACGCTCTGCGATAGTAAGTCGTTGGTAGTTAAAACCAACTTTAAACAGCCTATCGAGCGTAACATTATGCTTGTTTGCGTCAAGTGGGTCAGACCCCTCACCCACCTAGACATAACTTTTCAGTAGCGCTTTATACTTTCTAAAAAGTTGTTTGGGCGTTGAGAAACAGCCTTTATCGACTGGGGTTGGCAGGCTGAGTCTCGCCGTCAACGGGGCTGACATCTAGCACCACTGGGGGTCGTGGGGCCGGAGCGCGATCGCCCGTTCCACCGCTAGATGTCGGCGCAGGCGGCGACTCCGGCAGAATATAAACCGCTTCCACCTGGTCATTGGGGCGAGGGGTAGCCACAAAGCGATCTTCTTCAATCAGGTAAGTGACGACCTCGGCCCGCAGCGTGTTGCCCTGCTGAGTGACAACAACGTTGCCGCTGAGCACAATGCGATCTTCATTGCTGAAATAATCGGCCTGGGCCGACGTAGCTTGAATGCCGCGAGATGGGTAATCGATCTGCACATTGCCCCGAGCGGTAATGATACCCGTAGCCGCATTGGCTTCTTGGATGTCTGAGCGCAGGGTAATGGTGCCGCCATCCTGGGCCTGGGCCGGTGCTCCTCCCAACGGAGCCAGTGCACCCCCATCTAGGGCTACCGAGGCCCCAGCCACCGCTGCTACTATCCAAATCCAGCGAGACCTACGCACCATAGCCCAATACCCAGTTCTGTTGCGGTTTAATGCTTCCATAGCCCCCAATCTTACTGCATCCCCTTTCTTCTCACGTCCCTCCCCTAGTCCACTCCCCTCGCTGTCTACCCCATCGCCCCCCACGCTACCCTCAAAACACCCCACCCCCCGCCATGTTCACCGCCCCACCACCCACCCGCCCCCTCCAGTTCGCCAGCGACAACTACTCCGGCATCTGTCCCGAGGCCCTAGATTATTTCCTCAAAGCCAATCAGGGAGATGTGCCTGCCTACGGCGACGATGAATGGACTCAAAAGGCTTCAGATGCCTTTCGCAATATCTTTGAAATCGACTGCGAAGTATTTTTTGTCTTCAACGGCACCGCAGCCAACTCCTTGACCCTGGCGTCGCTGTGCCAGTCGTACCACAGCGTGATTTGCCATGAGCTGGCCCATGTAGAAACCGATGAGTGCGGTGCCCCTGAGTTTGCCAGCAATGGCTCTAAGCTGTTGCTAGCCCAGGGCGACAACGGCAAACTCGATCCCGCCGATGTGGAGCGCCTGATTACCAAGCGCACCGATATTCACTACCCCAAACCCAAGGTGATTAGCCTGACCCAGGCAACGGAGGTGGGTACGCTCTACACCACCGACGAGCTAGCGGCCCTCAGTGGTCTGGCGCGCCACCACGGGCTCAAGGTGCATATGGATGGGGCTCGCTTTGCCAATGCCCTGGTGGCCTCTGGCAAAACCCCCGCCGAGCTGACCTGGCAAGCAGGCGTTGACGTGCTGTGCTGCTGTGGCACTAAAAACGGCATGGGCATTGGTGAGGCGATTCTCTTTTTTGACAAAGCCCTGGCCGCAGACTTTGCCTACCGCTGTAAGCAGGCGGGGCAGCTGTGCTCAAAGATGCGCTTTATCTCGGCCCCGTGGCTGGGGTTGCTCGAAACGGGCGCGTGGCTACGCAACGCGGAGCACGCCAACCGCATGGCTGCCTATCTAGAGCAGCAGCTAGGGCAAATTCCTGAGCTGAAGATTTTGTTTCCGCGCCAGGCCAATGGGGTGTTTGTGCAAATGCCGCAGCTCCTGATTGATGAGCTTTACCGTCGGGGCTGGAAGTTTTACACCTTCATCGGCAGTGACGGGGCGCGGTTAATGTGTGGCTGGAACACGACCATTGAAGCGATTGATGAGCTAGTTGCAGACATCCGGGATGCAGTGTGCTGATTCCGCTAAAGCCTGCAATCGCCGGTTGGCGGCGGCTAAATCAAACCGTTCGGGGTCGAAATCGTAGCCGACTTTTTGCCAGAGAGCATCGATTTCCTCAGGGTCATCGCCATCGCCCAGGCGATCGATCAGGTCAACGTAGTCCCACACGCCGTTGCAAAACTCTGGTGGGCATTGCCGTTCCCCGGCAGTGCAGTGGGGTAGGGGATGGTCAACGGGGGCGATCGCCTCTAGCGTGATTTTGTGCAGCCAACCCTGGTCAGGAGCATAGTTGTAAATCAGCGCTTCGCCGGGCTGGGTGAGGAGGGCAGAGAGCACCCGTTCTTCCCCAGCCTGTAAAACTTCACCCTGTCCCTTAAACACATGGTCAGCCTCCCCCGACCATCCCATCACCGCCGCCAACACGCGGTGGAACTCCGCCAGGGATATATTGCCCCGCACACAAACCTGTCGCCAGATGTAGGGGTCGCTGTCGAGCAGTTCGACATATAGGTGGTAGGTTTCAGCAGTCAAGTCAGTTTCCATGGTGTCCATTGGTTTCCTTACTGCCCTCGACTCGATAATCCGTCTCCGGCCAAGCGGCCTGAATCTCCTCAGCCTGGTGGCGGGCGGCGAAGCGCTCCCAGGTAATACCGTTAACGTCCACCTCGGTGGTAAATGTCTCGGCCTCGTTGTCTTCCCAGCCCAGGTGGCGCAGCTGCCCTGGTGCCACTTCAGGGGCGTGGCGAATGGAAAGATTTAGCGTCTCCGTACGCCACAGGGCATAGGCACCCTCAATCACCAGCGCTGGACTGCATCCCAACCGGGCAGAATAATCGGCTACGGAGGCAGCAATATCACTAGATGAGAGCGCTAGGTGGAGCTTTTTCATCGTGGTCTTTTCTGACGGTCTTTCGTCAAACCTGTAAACTAGGGTCAACCTTACCACGATGATTTCTAAACCCATCCATGACCCACGTCACCGACATTCACACCCTGGCCCGCTGGATGGCGGCAGACTTTAGCAACCAGCAGCAGGCTTTCGAAAACCCGCCGCTGTTTGCCCACATTCGCGTCTGCATGCGCCCCCTGCCCACCGAAACCCTTGGTGGCCTAGGGTTTTACATTGAGCAGGCCTACGACTTTATGATCCAGCAGCCCTACCGCGCCCGAGGCATGAAGCTTATTCCCCAAGGCGATCACATTTTGATTGAGAACTACACCCTCAAGGACGCTGAAGCCTTTTACGGAGCCTCTCGCAACCTCGACCAGCTCTCAAAACTCACCGCTGACCATTTTGAAAAAACCCCCGGCTGCGACATGATCGTCCACTGGACAGGCCACAGCTTTAAAGGAGCCGTCGAACCCGGCAAAGCCTGCATGGTCGAGCGCAACGGCAAGACCACCTATCTAGACAGCGAGTTTGAAATCGACGCTGACCAATTCGTTAGCTGGGACCGGGGCCGCGACCCAGAGACCCACGAGCACCTGTGGGGGTCGCTGGCGGGGCCGTTTGAGTTTAAGCGGCGAGCGAGCTTTGCCGATGAAGTGAAGGGATAGCAATGGGAAGTTTTGAGTTTTGAGTGCTTAGCTCTGAGTGTTTGCGGCAGAGCAATAATTCAAAACTCAAAATTCAACATTCAAAACTCTCCACTCCCTTACTCCCTACTCCATCACGCCAACTTGCCTCCCCGCCGCCACTGATCGCTATGATGGGGAACATCGCACCAGTGCAGCATTAGGAGTCAAGGACGTGGAGTCCAAATACAACCCCGCAGACATCGAGAAGAAGTGGCAGCAGACTTGGGCCGAGCAAGGGCTAGATCGGGCGATCGAGAACCCCGACCAGCCTAAGTTCTATGCGCTGTCGATGTTTCCGTACCCGTCGGGGAACCTGCACATGGGCCATGTGCGTAACTACACCATTACCGACGTGGTGGCGCGGGTGCGGCGCATGCAGGGCTATCGGGTGCTGCACCCCATGGGCTGGGATGCCTTTGGCCTACCGGCGGAAAATGCGGCGATCGATCGCGGCGTTCACCCCGCCCAGTGGACCTACGCCAACATTGACCAGATGCGCGCCCAGCTGCAAGAACTGGGCCTCTCCTACGACTGGGAGCGGGAGGTGGCGACCTGCGCCCCCGACTACTACCGCTGGACCCAGTGGATTTTCATCCAGATGCTGCAAATGGGGCTGGCCTACCAAAAAGAGGCGGCGGTTAACTGGGATCCCATCGACCAGACGGTGCTGGCCAACGAGCAGGTCGATAGCGAGGGGAAATCCTGGCGATCGGGGGCGATCGTCGAGAAAAAGCTGCTGCGTCAGTGGTTCCTCAAAATTACCGACTACGCCGAGGAACTGCTACAAGACTTGGATAAGCTGCCCGGCTGGCCCGAGCGGGTGCGCACCATGCAGGCCAACTGGATTGGCAAATCCACCGGGGCTCAAGTCGTATTTAAGACCGAGGCGGGGGATGCGCTACCGGTGTTTACTACCCGGCCCGACACCCTGTGGGGAGCCACCTTCATGGTGCTGTCGCCGGAGCATCCCCTGGTGGAAAAGCTGACTGCGCCCGATCGCGTCGCAGCTATAGACGACTACCGCAAGGCCGCCGCCGCTAAAAGCGAGATCGATCGCACCGCCGAAGACCGCGAAAAAACGGGGGTGTGGACGGGCAGCTACGCCCTGAACCCGGTGAACGATGCAAAAATCCCGATCTGGATCGCTGACTATGTGCTGATGGGCTACGGCACCGGGGCGATCATGGCCGTACCAGCCCACGACCAGCGTGACTTTGAGTTTGCCCGCAAGTTTGGCCTGCCCGTCAAAGTGGTGGTACAGCCCGAGGAAGAATCCTTCGATGGCGATACCTTGACTAAAGCCTGGCCTGGAGAAGGCGTCATGGTCAACTCTGGCCCGCTGAATGATATTCCAGCAGGTAAGGGCGAGGCCGAGAGCGTCCCAGCAGCCATTCACTGGCTTGAAACCAACCAAAAGGGCAAAGGTGAGTCAAACTACCGCCTGCGCGACTGGCTAATTTCCCGCCAGCGCTACTGGGGTGTGCCGATTCCGGTGGTGCACTGCCCCGAGTGCGGCATTGTGCCGGTGCCCGACGAGCAACTGCCGGTGACGCTACCCGAGGATGTGGAGTTCTCCGGTCGCGGCGCGTCGCCCCTGGCGCAGCTAGAGCACTGGGTGAATGTGCCCTGCCCCACCTGCAACCGCCCCGCCCGGCGCGAAACCGACACCATGGACACCTTTATCGATTCGTCCTGGTACTTTTTGCGCTACACCGATGCGAAAAACCCCGCATCGGCCTTTGCCCAGGCCCAGGCTAACGGCTGGATGCCGGTGGATCAGTACGTGGGTGGTATTGAGCACGCCATTTTGCACCTGCTGTACTCACGCTTTATTACCAAGGTGCTGCGCGATCGCGGCCTAGTCTCCTGCGATGAACCCTTTGAGCGGCTGCTGACCCAGGGCATGGTGCAAAACACCGCCTATAAGAATCCCAAAACTGGCAAGTACGTCGCCCCTGAGGAGGTGGCCGATCCGGCAAACCCCGTCGATCCTCAAACGGGCGAGCCCCTGGAGGTGTTCTACGAAAAAATGTCGAAGTCGAAGTACAACGGCGTAGACCCCAAATCGGTGCTGGCGAAGTACGGGGCCGACACCGCTCGCATGTTTATTCTCTTCAAAGCACCCCCCGAAAAAGACCTAGAGTGGGATGACGCCGATGTAGAAGGCCAGTTCCGCTTTCTCAACCGCGTCTGGCGACTGGTCACCGAATATATCACCACTGTAGGGGCGAACGGTGGTTCGCCCTCCGGAGACACCGCCGCCGATCTCTCCAAAGATGAGAAAACCCTGCGCCGCGCTATCCACACCGCCATTCAGGCGATCACCGAAGACATCGACGGCGACTACCAGTTCAACACCGCCGTGTCAGAACTGATGAAGCTCAGCAACGCGCTCACTGATTCTGCCGCTAAAGATTCCCCCGTTTATGCCGAGGGTGTGCGCGCCCTGGTGCTGCTGCTGGCCCCCTTTGCCCCCCACATGGCCGATGAGCTGTGGCACCAGTTGGGTAACCCCGACTCGGTTCACCGCGCCCCTTGGCCAGTGTTTGACCCCACTGCCCTGGTAGTGGATGAGATCACGCTCGTTATTCAAATTATGGGCAAAACGCGCGGCACCCTGGAGGTGCCCGCCGACTCCGACAAAGCCGCCCTGGAGCGGTACGCCCGTGAGTCGGAAGCGGCCCAGCGCTACCTGGAAGGCAAGGAGATCAAGAAGGTGATTGTGGTGCCGGGCAAGCTGGTCAACTTTGTGGTGGCGGGGTAGCGGGCCATGCCAAGGGCATAAAAAGTTAGGGATTCCATCTGGCTAACCCAATTGGTAGGAGCATTGCATGTAATGCCCCTACGAGGTGCCTACTTTGAATTAGGGGTTTCACATCAAAACGGCTGACATCCGACAAACCCGCTTCTATCAAGAGATCTTAGCCGAAGGCCGTGAGGGGCATTATCGCTGGTGCAGCTAGACCAGCTATCTGACGAGTTTTTTGATTGGGTTGATTTGGATGACTCAAACAGATGGTGGCGAGCTATCCGGCAGTGCCCGCTCAGGCGATCGCCCCAGAAGAGGCTATAGAGGGCTAGACAGCCACTCGCATCTAAAGAATGGTTACTGAGTATAGCCATGCATCTTCTGGCGCACGGTCAAACTGGGTTGTAGGCCTGGGTAACTAAGTGTGTGGATGTGCAATTTTCATGAAACCAGCGGGCACAATGAGCACAATGGCGGAGGTGCTAGAACGATAGATCAGTACGCACTCTCTGCTTGGCCTGTGCCCGATTGTGGTTTAAATCTTTGCCCCCACCATGTCATCTTCCCCTAGCGTTGTTTCAAACTCGCCTCCCTCCTGCTTTGCCCAGCTAAAAAATCGCATCACCACCCACACCGCTCAAGTCGCCGTGGTGGGTCTGGGCTATGTCGGTCTGCCCTTTGCGGTTGAAAAAGCCAAAGTAGGTTTTCAGGTGATTGGCATTGAGCAAAACCCCAAGCGGGCCGATCGCGTCAACCGTGCCGACAACTACATCAGCGATGTGGACGACACGGAGCTGAAGGCGCTGGTGGAGGCGGGCAACATCCGGGCATTCACCGGCTTTGATCGCATCATTGACGCCGACGTGGTAGTGATCTGCGTGCCCACGCCCCTGACTAAAAACCTCACTCCCGACCTGTCTTATATTGAGGGCGTGACCACCGCCATTGCCCACCACCTGCGCCCCGGCCAGCTAATTTCCCTAGAGTCCACCACCTATCCGGGCACGACTGACGAGGTGATGCGGCCCATTCTGGAGAGCATCAGCGGCCTGAAGCAGGGGCGCGATTTTTTCCTGTCGCACTCGCCGGAGCGGGTGGATCCTGGCAACCAGCGCTACACCACGAAGAACACCAATAAGGTGGTGGGGGCGTCGGACACGCTG
The DNA here is from genome assembly GCF_014696675.1 of Phormidium tenue FACHB-1052. Classification (GTDB taxonomy): domain Bacteria; phylum Cyanobacteriota; class Cyanobacteriia; order Phormidesmidales; family Phormidesmidaceae; genus Nodosilinea; species Nodosilinea tenuis_A. Next base: position 128,129 of record NZ_JACJQN010000003.1, on the reverse strand, counting down.
TCACTGGAGGTGGCCACGCTGTTTTACCAGCAGACCATTGACCACGTGGTACCGGTGAGCAGCGCCAAGGCGGCGGAGCTGGTGAAGATCTTTGAGAATACCTTTCGGGCAGTAAACATTGCCCTGGTGAATGAGCTGGCGCTGCTGTGCGATCGCATCGACATTGACGTGTGGGAGGTGCTCGACGCCGCCAACACCAAGCCCTTTGGCATCATGCCCTTCTACCCCGGCCCCGGCGTGGGCGGACACTGCATCCCCATCGACCCCCACTACCTGGAGTGGAAGGCCAAAGAGGTCAACTTCAACACCCGGTTCATTGCCCTGGCCGGGGAGATCAATCGCCGCATGCCGTCCTTTGTGCGCAGTAAGGCGTTTCGGGTGCTAAACCAGTTGGGTATTGCCCCCTCGCGATCGCAAATCCTCATCCTCGGCGTCACCTACAAAAAAGACCTGGCCGACTGGCGCGAGTCCCCCGCTCTAGCGGTGATGGAGTCGCTGGCGGCGGAAGGGGCCACCTTGCACTACCACGACCCCTACGTGCCTAGCCTCCAGGTGGGGGGCCACTGGTTAGAGAGCGTGGCCCTCACCGATGAAGTGTTAGCCAGCGCCGACCTGGTGATCGTCACCACCGAGCACAGTTCTATTGACTTCGAGCGAGTGCTGCACCAGGCCAAGGCCATTCTCGACACTCGAGGAGCCACCCGACGCCTGCCCGACCCCAACCATAAGGTGACCTTGTTATGAGCGATGTAATTGTGGTCGGCAGCGGTCACTGGGGCCAAAACCTGGTGCGCAACTTCGAGCAGCTTGGCCACCTCGCAGGGGTAGTGGAGGTCGATGCCGCCCTGCGCCAGCGCCTGCAAACCAACCACCCCAAGGCCACAGTCTACGATAGCTTTGATGCCGCCCTTGCCAGTGCTGCCCCCGCGATCGTATTGGCCACCCCAGCACCCACCCACTTTGAGCTGACCCTAGCGGCGCTGAAGGCGGGCAAGGACGTATTTGTAGAAAAACCCATGACCCTGCGGGCTGCCGAAGCGCGGCAGCTAGCGGAGTATGCTGACGCCCACGATCGCATTTTAATGGTGGGGCATCTGCTGCTATACCAGCCCGCCATTGCCTGGATGCGTCACTACCTGCGATCGGGGGAAGCTGGGGCTGTACACCACGTTGCCACCCAGCGCCTCAACCTCGGCAAAGTTCGCTCTACCGAAAATGTGTGGTGGTCGCTAGCCCCCCACGATATCTCTATTATTCTCGACTTGCTGGGGTCGCCTGCCCTTGAGGCGGTGCAGGCAGTAGGGCACGCCCGTCTACAGTCTGCGATCGCCGATGAGGTGCAGGTAGATCTTGCCTTTGCCACCGGGCAAACCGCCCATCTCCACTGCTCTTGGCAGTGGCCCCTCAAGCAGCGGGGCACTGTGGTGGTTGCCGACCGTAAAATGCTGGTATACGACGAAATTGAGCAGGTGGTCACGGTGCACCACAAGCAATTCGACAGCCATCTCAATGCTGTGGATGAGGGCACCCAAACCATTGATATTGCCGATGCCCAGCCCCTTAAACTGGAGTGCGAACACTTTTTAGCTTGTGTGGCTAGCCGTCAACGCCCTCACTCAGACGGGTGGAATGGGGTGGCGGTGGTGGAGATTTTAGAACGGGTGGAGGCAGCGATCCATGGATAACTTTTTTGCTCACCCCACTGCTGTTATCGACGCCGGGGCCAGTATCGGCGAGGGCACTAAAATTTGGCATTTTAGCCATGTCATGGCCAGGGCCACCATTGGCCAAAACTGTTCTCTGGGGCAAAACGTCTATGTGGCTAACCAGGTCACCATTGGGGATGGCTGCAAAATTCAAAACAATGTCTCCCTCTACGAGGGGGTGATCTTGGAGGACTATGTGTTTTGTGGCCCCAGCATGGTGTTTACCAATGTGAAAACTCCTCGTTGTGAGTTCCCGCGCAACACGTCAGATGCCTATCTCACTACATTGGTTAAGCGAGGCGCCAGCATTGGGGCCAATGCGACCATTGTCTGCGGGGTGACGCTGCACGAGTGCGCCTTTGTGGCGGCAGGGGCGGTGGTGACAAAGGATGTGCCCGCCTATGCGATGGTGGGGGGGGTGCCCGCTAGGCTCATCGGCTGGATGAGCGCCTACGGCGACGTGCTGGAGTTCGATGCTGAGGGTTTTGCCGTAGATTCAACTGGAACCCGATATCAGCAAATTGATGCCGTAACCGTGGAGATGCGCTGATATGGATTTGACAGGCAAGAAGATTTTAGTGATTGGCGGTGCGGGGTTTATTGGCAGCCATGTGGTTGCAGAACTACTAAAAACCAGCGTCGGGCAGGTGGTTGTTTATGACAACTTTACCCGAGGGAAATACAGCAATGTAGAACCCTACCTAAAGGATGATCGTTGCATGATTTATCCCAACGGTGGAGATATTCGAGACATCGACGTGCTCAACGACGCCATGCAGGGGGTCGATGGAGTTTGTCATCTCGCCGCCATGTGGCTACTCCACTGTAAGGATTTCCCCCGTACTGCTTTCCATGTAAATATCGAAGGCACCTTTAATGTCTTAGAAGCCTGCGTCAAAAATAATATTGAAAGGCTGGTCTATTCTTCCTCAGCCTCGGTCTATGGAGATGCTGTCGAGGTGCCGATGACAGAGGCACACCCCTTCAATAACCGCAACTTTTATGGGGCAACTAAAATTGCTGGGGAGGCTATGTGTCGAGCCTTTGCCGATCGCTACGGATTGAGCTACGTGGGTCTGCGCTACATGAATGTGTATGGCCCTCATCAAGATCAAACCGCTGCCTACACTGGGGTTATTCCCATCATGCTCAATAAAATCGATGCCCACGATGCACCCATCATCAACGGTGATGGTAGCCAGGCCTATGACTTTATTTCTGTGCAAGATGTGGCTCGCTGCAACGTCTTAGCCCTCAAAGCTGAAGTCACCGATGAGTTTTATAACGTTGGCACCGGTGTGCAAACAAGTATTCGCGATCTGTGCAATCTGATTTTGGAACTGAAGCAGTCAGATCTAGAGGTCACCTACCGTCCCTACAGCGAAGACGACGCGCGACGACTCGTACAAAATCGCATTGGCTGTCCTCAAAAAGCGACGCGCGATCTGGGGTTTACCTACCAAGACTCCCTCCGAGAGGGATTGCTAAGCTTAATCCACTGGCGTGACACCCACAGAGGGCAATACTGATGGATCAACCGGACTACGACTATGTGGTGAATAGCGTTGTGAGCCTAGCCTATCTATGTGTGGTGTAGCCGGTGTGATCAATCTGCGGGGAGAGCCTGTACCCTCTGGACTGGTGCAGGCCATGACTGATGCGATCGCCCATCGCGGCACTGATGGCGAGGGGCAGTGGGTGGAGGATAACGTGGGCCTTGGCCATCGCCGGTTGGCCATCATCGACCTGTCGGCGGCGGGGCAACAGCCTATGATCAGCGCCGACTACCGCTATGTGCTGAGCTACAACGGCGAGGTCTATAACTTCCTACAGCTGCGATCGGAGCTAGAGCGAGCGGGCTACTGGTTTCGTTCCAAGACTGATACTGAGGTGGTGCTGTACGCACTGATTGAATGGGGAGTCAAGGCATTTGACCGATTCAATGGCATGTTTGCCCTAGCCCTGTGGGATCGCAAAGAAAGAACGTTGCTGCTAGGGCGCGATCGCTATGGCATCAAACCTATCTACTACGCCACCTTTGGCAGCACGTTTCTCTTTGGGTCTGAGCAGAAGGCCATTCTTGCCCACCCCGATGCCGAACGGCAACTCGACAAAGCAGCACTGCTGGAATATTTCACCTTCCAAAATATCTTTACAGATAGCACCCTGCTCCAAAACGTCAAACTTTTACCTGCTGGGCACTACGGGGTGCTTAATCTCAACGCAGGTGCCGCCGCTACCCTAGACCTAACGCGCTATTGGGACTACCGCTTTCGCGAACCCGAGGGAAAAGTAGACGCCCAGGCCTATCGCGAAGAGCTAGACCGACTGCTGCAACAGGCGGTAAACCGACAGCTAGTGGCCGATGTGGAAATGGGTGCCTACCTCTCGGGGGGAATGGACTCGGGCACGCTGACGGCGCTGGCGGCCAGGGAAATGCCTTACATCAAAACCTTTACTTGTGGGTTTGATCTCAGTTCTGCATCGGGGATAGAGCTAGGCTTTGACGAACGGATCAAAGCTGAGGCCATGTCGGCCCGGTTCAAAACTGAGCACTACGAAATGGTGCTCAAGGCGGGAGATATGGAGCGCTGCCTGCCCAAGCTGGCCTGGCACCTGGAGGAACCCAGGGTTGGCCAGAGCTATCCCAACTACTATGTGGCCCAGTTGGCCAGCAAGTTTGTCAAGGTAGTGCTGTCGGGCAGCGGTGGGGATGAGCTATTTGGTGGCTATCCATGGCGATACTACCGGGCGGCGGTCAACCAAGATTTTGAGCACTACATCGACCAGTACTATCTATACTGGCAGCGCCTGGTTAACAACTCAGAGCTAAAACGCATGTTTGCCCCTGTCTGGCCTGAGGTGGAACATGTATGGACAAGGGATATTTTTCGCGATGTGTTTGCCACCCACGACAATGCCCTAGATCGCCCAGAGGACTACATTAACCACTCGCTATACTTGGAAGCTAAGACGTTTTTGCACGGGCTATTTGTAGTAGAAGACAAGTTGAGCATGGCTCACGGGCTAGAGAGTCGGGTGCCATTTATGGACAATGACCTGGTGGATTTTGCTATGCAGTGCCCGGTGGGGTTAAAGCTTAACAATCTGACAGAGGCAATCCGAATCAATGAAAATGAGCCGGGGGGCAAACGCGCCAAATATTTCCAAAAGACTAACGACGGCAAGCAAATTTTAAGAGATGTGATGAGTCGTTATGTGCCAAAGGAAATTATTAAAGCAACTAAGCAAGGGTTTTCTTCGCCCGACGCCAGTTGGTTCAAAGGCGAAAGCATCGAATTTGTCAAGCGAACGCTCTTAGATAACGAAGCCAGAATCTATCAGATAGTAGACAGAGAATCAGTCACCCGTTTGATTGACGATCATTTACAAGGCACGGAAAACAGAAGACTTCTGATCTGGTCTTTGCTAAATATAGAGCAGTGGTGCGAAAGCTTCCTTTTGTCATCAAATTCATGAAAAACCTGAATTGAATCACAAAATGCTTGAATGGCCAGCTCCGAAAAACTACTAGAAACGACAAGGCTTGATTGTGATTTTCTTTAAAGAGCTAGTAAAAACAACTCTCTACTTAATTATTATTGTGTTTTATCCTTTAACCGGATTTGTTGTTGCGTATTTTTCAGGATTCTCAAGAAAAAAAACTGATTTCTCTCTGGTTTGGGGTAGCACACCAATCCTTAACAACAGCTATTGGTCTCGGGCAATGCAGGCCACAGGCTATGACAGCCAAACCTTTACCCATGACTTTTATTCCGCCATCAATCGCAGAGAAGATTGGGATAGGGTGCTGACAGAGGAGTATAGATTTTTGCCTGATTTTGTGAAGCCCTTTCTGGCTTTTTTAGATGCTCTGCTCCGCTATGATGTTTTTTTTATCTCATTCGACGGCTTTTTCATTGGCAATACTCCTCTGTGGTGGATGCAGGCACCCTTTCTAAAGCTGGCGGGCAAGAAAATTGTGGTGATACCCTACGGCAGTGATGCCTACGTTTATCAACGCATCAAATCTACGGGGTTGCTGCATGGGCTGCTGATGTCATACCCCCTACCAGCCCGAGATCAGGAAAGGATAGCCAAGCGCGTAGACTACTGGTGCAAACACGCCGATGCGGTCATTACTGGTTTGATGGGGCCTGATGGGTTTGGCCGTTGGGATGTGCTTCTGCCTTCAAATCTCTATATCGATCTCGATCTGTGGCAAGCCTCAGATCGAGTGAATGATGCTGATGGCAAGATGGGTTGGGTGACAATTGTCCATGCGCCCAACCACAGAGGATTCAAAGGTACAGAATTTATTATTGATGCGGTTAACAGGCTCAAGCAAGAGGGATTACTTGTTAAGCTGATCTTGTTGGAAAAAGTTCAAAATTCTAAAATCCGCGAACAACTTAGGCATCATACGGATATTCTTGTCGATCAAGTTATAGCTACTGGACATGCCTTAAATGCCTTGGAAGGCTTGGCATCAGGTATACCTGTCATTTCTAACCTCGAAGACGAAGCCTACATCCTGCCGTTTCGCCGCTGGACTTATTTTGGTGAGTGTCCCATTGCCTCAGCAACTCCAGAAAACCTAACTGACGTACTTCGCAAACTGATAACTCGCCCAAAATTGCGGGCACAATTAGGACGAGCGGGGCGCGAATATGTAGAAAAATATCACGGTCTAGATTCAGCCCAATATCTTTTCAATAATGTCATCGATTATGTCTATGGCCGTAAAGAATCTTTGATGAATCTCTATCACCCACTACTAGGCGAATATCCTAAGCGAAAGCCCCCTATTCAGCATCCGTTAGTGAATAATCGGATCGTAGATTAATGATATTCCGCCAGCTTGCCAAAGACACAGCTATCTACGGGGGAGCAGATTTTGCAGGCAAGATTGTCAGCTTTATTTCCTTCCCCATCATTGCTGCAGTGCTCTCCCCCCTCGCCTTTGGCACCCTAGAGCTTATTGGCACTAGCACCACCCTTCTAGGGCTATTCATGAACTGCGGCCTCAACAACGCCATCCACCGCTACTACTGGGATCAAGACACCCCCGAAAACCAGCGCCCCACCCTAGTCTCCTCGGGTTTGACGGCCCAAATCGTCTTTGGCTTGGCCACCCTGGGTCTCGGACTCTCGCTCCTGCCCTGGGCTCTACAACAGGTTCACCAGGCAAGCCTGCCCCTCAGCTGGGTGGGGCTGGTAGCCGCCCTGCTGTTCATGGTGGCGTCTCAGTGGCTTCAGTTCAACCTCGATGTACTGCGCCTCCACTTCGCGGCTGTGCAGTTTCTCATCGTTACCTTCCTCAGCCGCATCTGTAGCGTTTTGTTGGCTCTGCTGGTAGTGGTCAAATGGCATGGCGGAGTGGACGGGCTGCTGATGGCCCAGGCCGTAGTGGCCTTTGCGGCGCTGCCCCTCGCTCTGTGGATGGTTCGCAAAGACATCACCCTAGCCATCGACCCCGTCTGGGTGCGAGAGCTGGTTCACTTCGGCTACCCCTTCATTTTTGCCAGCCTGGGCTACTGGCTGTTTGGTTCCATGGATCGCTGGATGTTAGCCTCCATGAGTTCCGTCACCGAGACAGGCATCTACTCCGTTGCCTTTCGATTTGCCTCCATGGTGTTGTTCATCTCCACTGCCTTTGGTCAGGCCTGGAGCCCCATAGCTATCAAAGTCCGCACCGATCACCCCGCCCAATATCGCACTATCTACGCCCAAACCCTATTGCTGCTGCTGGCAATCATGCTCGTTATTGGCGGTGGACTATCGCTCTTTGCCGGAGAAATTATTGTTGTATTGATGCCTCCGGAGTATGCCCATAGCGCCCTTCCCTTAGCCATCCTCTGCTTTGGCATCGTCCTTCAGTCCACCCAGCAGATCACGGCCATTGGTATTGCCCTAGAAAAGAAAACTTCTCTCTTTGCCAACCTCACCTGGCTAACCGCAGGTATCAACCTCGCCCTCAATTGGGTTTGGATTCCTCAGTACGGTGCTGCTGGTGCGGCCTGGGCCACCGCTATTTCCTATTTCACCTTGACAGGTAGCTACCTGCTGTTTACCCAGCGCCTACACCCCCTGCCAATTCAGTGGGGGAGGCTGGTGCTGCTAACCATGGTTGGCGTAGCCATAGCAGTAGTGTCTCTCTATTTCCTGGCCAGCGCCATCATCTGGACAACCATAGTATTCAAACTAATGATGTTGCTCACGAGTACTGTGCTTCTGTGGATGCTGCTCCCCACTAAAACCCTTAGCTATGGAGGTATGCCATAATATGCCATCCTCGCTATTGCTGACAGGCACAACCGGGCTGCTAGGTCGCCACCTCATTCGGCACCTCGCGGCTACGGGGGCAAACATTCATGGGATAGTGCGATCGCAGCCTAAGCATTTAAATCCCCAAGTCGCCTACCACACCATCGATTTGAGTATTGATTGGTCTCAGTCCACGCTGCCCAAGCAGGTAGATACCGTTATCCATTTGGCACAATCTGATCATTTCAGAGACTTTCCTGACAAAGCACCAGATATCTTTCAGGTCAATATCGCCTCCACCGCTCGTTTACTGGACTATGCTCGCAAATCAGGAGTAAAAACTTTCATATATGCTTCCTCTGGCGGCGTTTATAGCAACAGTCACCACCCCCTACACGAAAACTCACCCATCATTCCCCCTGGTCAACTCAGCTACTACCTGGGCAGCAAACTCTGTGGCGAAGTGCTCGTCCAGAGCTATGCCGCCTATTTTCAGGTGATTGTCCTCCGCTTCTTCTTTATGTATGGCCCTAGCCAAAAGCGTTCCATGCTCATCCCAAGACTGATGGACAGCGTTAAGCAGGGCCGTCCGGTCATCCTACAAGGCCCAGAGGGTCTGCACCTCAATCCCGTGCATGTCGAAGATGCTGCCGCTGCTACCGTCGCCGCCATGACCATCCCCGAGAGCGCAACGTTCAACATTGCAGGCCCTGACGTCCTCTCCCTGAGGCAAATTGTTGAAGCAATGGGAGAGTTTCTTAAAATGCCGCCCTGCTTTGACACCATCGATCAAGAACCCCATGACCTGATTGGGGATAATACAGCTATGAAAACTACCCTAGTAGCTCCCACTCGACACATGAAAGACTCCCTCACAGATGTCGAAGTATGATGGCACCGCTTGCAGCTCTAGCTATCTCTACTGATGTTGCCACCTGTACTCTCAAGCTCTAACTTGAGACAGCTACAGTACATCCATAAAGTATTCCTGAGCCATGAAGTTGACCCTGTAAATCTTGTGAGTACACCCAGCATGAAAGTGCTTCACTTACCAACCACCGTAGGCGGCAATCCTCAAGGGCTGAGTCGTCACCTGCAAGAGCTCGGGGTCGAGAGCGAAACGTGGACTCTCACTCAAAACACCTTCGGTTATCCTGCGGACAGAGTAATTCTACAGCCAACCGACTCTAGGGTTTTGTGCCGTCTAAAAAAGCTGTTAGCCCTTCGTTACATTTTTCAAGATTACGACGTCATTCACTTTAACTTTGGCCAAACTCTATTAAGTCCAGGCCTACCCCTACATCGCCAGAGTTCGTGGGTAGGGAGAATTCAATCCCTCTTAGCCAACGTGGCTCAGTGGCTAGAATTCAGCATCCTCAGATTTCGCAAAGTGCCAATTTTCGTCCATTATCAGGGAGACGACGCTCGACAGGGAGACTTTTGTCGCAAGCATTTTGACATTACTATTGCCAAGCAGGTCGATGAATCTTACTACAACCGCAGGTCAGATGACTACAAGCGCTGGCAGATTCAGCGACTCAGTCATTTTTGCAGCAAAATTTACGCCCTAAATCCAGATCTTCTATACGTGCTGCCCCCCCAAGCAGAGTTTATACCTTATTCTCACATTTCTCTCCAGGAGTGGATTCCTGTCTATAATCAGCTTGAGAACAGACCCCTGCGGATAGGTCACGCGCCTAGTCATCGCCAGGCTAAGGGTACAGATGTTTTAATCAACGCTCTGAATAATTTGAGCAATCAGGGCTATGACTTTGAACTTATATTAGTTGAGAATAAGCACCATGCTGAGGCCATGCGCTGCTACCAAGAGATCGATATTTTAGTCGATCAGCTATTTGCAGGCTGGTATGGCGGGTTGGCAGTTGAGGCCATGGCTCTTGGCAAACCAGTTTTAGTCTATATTCGTGACAACGATCTGAACTTCATTCCCCCAGATATGAGGCAAGAATTGCCCTTTATACAAGTTGACGCCAGCAGTCTAGAGTCGAGGCTAAAAATGGCACTCGAAATGCCTAGACAGGAGCTTTATGAGCTCGCTCAAAAAAGCCGTGCCTTTGTGGAAAAGTGGCATGACCCGATCGCTATTGCCCAGCGGATAAAAACAGACTATGAACAGGCTCTGATCCAGGGTGGCAAGCTCTAATGTGCGGCATTCTTGGCATCTATACGCCACCATCTGCTCCCGATGCATCAGGGCGTCTCGGTGCAGCTCTAGATGCCCTGGCCCATCGAGGGCCAGACGATCGCGGTCAACTTGTAGATGCTGTCGCCAATGGTACCCTCTGCCTGGGCCACACTCGCTTAGCCATTATTGACCTCTCTCCTAGGGGCCACCAGCCCATGCATGGGGCAGGCCAGCGATTCACAATTGTCTTCAATGGCGAGATCTACAACTATCGGGAGCTGCGCGACGAGCTCCAAGCATTGGGCTATTGCTTTAGCACCGACTCCGATACAGAAGTGCTGCTGACTTGTTGGGAAGCCTGGGGGGAGGACTGCCTGCCTCGTTTACAGGGCATGTTTGCCTTTGCCATTTTGGATCGCGATCGCCAAACCCTAACCTGCGTCCGCGATGCTTTTGGCATCAAGCCACTTTTTTACCAATGCGATGGAGATAGGTTTATCTTTGCCTCGGAGTTACCTGCTCTCTTTAAGCTGCTGGGGCAAGACCCAATACCCAATCTTCAAAAGGCTTATGAGTACTTGGTGTTTGGCTACTACGACGATCGAGAAACCACTTTTTTTCAGAACGTCTACGGGCTGATGCCGGGGCACAGCCTCACTATCTCCCTAGGCACAGACCGCTCTACCATCAAGCGCTGGTGGTGGCCCAGTATCGCCGAGCAGAGCAACTGGTCCTGTGAGGCAGCAGCCGAGCGCCTGCGGGAGATTTTCCTGCACAATATTAGCCTGCATCTGCGAAGCGATGTGGCTTTGGGGTTTGCTCTCTCCGGCGGCGTCGATTCTTCGGCGGTGGTGTGTGCCGCTCGATACCTGTATCCTGACCTCCCTATCCACACCTTTAGCTTTATTGCTCCTGGCACATCGGTCAGTGAAGAACCCTGGGTAGACTTGGTCAATGGTGCTGTCAATGCCACTGCCCACAAAATTGTGATTGACCCAGGGGAACTAGCTCTCGATCTCGACGACATGGTGCTCTCCCAAGGGGAACCCTTTGGTAGCACCAGCATCTATGCCCAATATCGAGTATTTCGCGCTGCCAGGGAGAAGGGTATCACAGTAATGCTAGATGGCCAGGGAGCGGACGAACTTTTAGCTGGATATCACGGATACCCCGCTGCTCGCATGCGGAGCCTGGTGGAGCAAGGATCAGCTGCCGAACTCACTGCCTTTATGTATCGTTGGCCTGCTTGGCCAGGTCGTTCTTATCGCCAGGCGATTGTCGCCCTCGGGTCGATACTCTTGCCTAGCCCGCTGCGCCGCTGGGCCCGTGGTTGGGTTGGGCAAGACTTCCACCCCCCTTGGCTTAGGCTAGATGTCTTAGCTAACCAGGGTGTTGGGTTGCGTGCACCGTCGATCGATCGCACCTCAGAGGGCAAGCGTCGCCGATTAGTGGAACAGTTGCGATCGGCGCTGACGGGGCAGGGGCTACAGCCGCTTCTACGCCATGGTGATCGCAACTCCATGCGCTGGTCTATCGAAAGCCGGGTTCCCTTTCTCACCACAGATCTAGCCGAGTTTGTGCTGACTTTACCAGAAGACTATCTACTCTCTAACCAGGGCGAAACCAAGCGCATCTTTAAGATGGCAATGCGAGGGATTGTTCCTAACACCATCTTAGATCGGCGTGACAAGATTGGGTTTCAAACCCCAGAACGACAGTGGTTAAATGCGCTGCGCCCTCACATTTCAGATTGGATGGCGATCGCCCCTTCTCTTCCTTTTCTTAACGCCGATCTGTGCCAGAAGCAGATCAACAGTATTTTGGATGGAGATGACGATCTGAATTGGCAGGCATGGCGGTTAATCAATTACTGTCGATGGGCGCAGATTTTCAATGTTCAATTTTCAAACTGTATTTAGACGTCTAGATGCCTTGAGATAGAATCATCAGCCATGAAAACAAGATGTTTGGTATTAACCCTAGCTGATCTCAGTAGCAACCCTCGCCCCCGAAGAGCTTTTGAGCTTTTAACATCTATGGGGTATATCGTAGACATAGCTAGCTTTTCTATGAAGGAGGACTTAAGCCCTCAGCGCTACTATGAAATATCAAAAGGATTGGCAGGATTTTTACATCGTTTTACCAAGCGCTGCTTGGCCGTCATCAACCTGGCGATTATTTATCTACCCATACCTATTAGTTACTTTGAGTCAATTCTATTACGACGCTTTAATTTAGTTACCTTAGATCGAGCACTGGCGATCGCTGACTATGATCTGATGGTAGTTGAGAATATAGAGATACTCCCACTGGCTCTAAGACGCAAAAAAAACGCTAAAGTCCTTTTGGATGCTCGCGAATACTATCCCCTAGAATTTGGTAACAGCCTAAAATTCAAGCTAATTAATGCACCTTTAATGAGATTTTTATGCGATCGCTATCTAAAAGCTTGCGATCAGGTCATTACTGTATCGCCTGGGATAGCCCAAGAGTATGACCGTAAATTTTGCATCTATCCAGCGTTGATTATGAGCACGCCTAAGGCTATAGACCTAGCACCTTCTCCAGTCTTAGAAAATCGTATTCGACTGGTACACCACGGTGCTGCTAACCCAGATCGCCGTCTTGAAAATATAATTGATACTATGGATTATTTAGACGATCGTTTTTCTTTAGATCTTTATCTGACTGGCAATCCTAGATATATCACCCGTCTTACACAGTTAGCCAGCCACAATCCTCGTGTTGTTTTCCAAAAACCAGTCAATTTTGCAGAGATTGTAGCGATGTTGAATGCCTATGATATCGGATTCTATTTGCTAAAACCCACTAATTTCAATACTAGACATTCTCTACCTAACAAGTTTTTTGAATTCATTCAGGCTCGACTCATGTTGGCTATTGGCCCTTCTCCAGCCATGGCTAACTTGGTCGCTCAATATAAGTGCGGCATTGTAGCCCATGACTTTACACCTGCCTCCATGGCAGAGTTGCTAAATGTGCTCACCGCAGCAGACATATCGCAATACAAGCTAAGGAGTAATGCTGCCGCCAGGGAATTAAGTTGGGAGCATGAAGGAGAAAAATTAAAAGCATTAGTGCAATCATTAGTTTTATGAAGAATTAAAGAAATAAATAGGTATTTTGAAATCATTAGATTGTGAGGGTTCTTATAGCTGACAACACGCACTCCTCAAACGGCTAAGCAAATTACGTAGAAATACTAGGGCATCTTCGTATGCTTAAGCTTTTGACAATCGTGGGAGCTAGACCACAGTTTATTAAAGCATCAACAGTATCTAGAGTTGTGGCGCAGTCCCCATGTATCAAAGAGATTATCCTTCACACCGGGCAGCACTACGATCGCGCTATGTCTGACGTGTTTTTCGCTGAACTGGCTATCCCCCAACCTCAATACAATTTGGGCATTGGTTCTGGTTCCCACGGACAGCAGACAGGCCAAATGTTAGCGGCGGTGGAGCAGGTTCTACTCCAGGAACAGCCCGACATAGTGCTGGTTTACGGCGACACCAACTCTACTCTGGCTGGGGCATTGGCCGCCGCCAAGCTGCACATCCCCATCGCCCACGTCGAAGCAGGGCTGCGATCCTTTAACCGCAGCATGCCCGAAGAAATAAACCGGGTGTTGACCGATCACGCGGCTGACCTGCTGTTTGCACCCACTCAGGTAGCCGTCGATCATCTCCTGGCTGAAGGCATTACCCCAGCAGCCATCTACCGCTGCGGCGATGTGATGTACGACGCTTCTCTATACTTTGCCGCCAGAGCCGAAGGCGAAAGTACGATTCTGGAGCATCTGGCACTGGGGCCAAAACAGTACTGCCTGGCCACCATTCACCGAGCCGAAAACACTGACGACCCTCAGCGGTTGGCCAATATTTTTAGTTCCTTAACTCGGCTGGGCCAGGACATCACCGTGGTGCTGCCCCTGCACCCTCGCACTCGCAAGGCTCTGGGGAAGATGCAGTTATTAGATCAGGTGCAGGCATCCCTGCGTATCATCGATCCGGTGGGTTATCTGGATATGATCGCCCTAGAGCGGCAGGCTAGGCTAATTTTGACCGACTCGGGCGGCGTGCAAAAGGAGGCATTTTTCTTTCGGGTGCCCTGCGTTGTGCTGCGGGACGAAACTGAGTGGACAGAGCTAATTGATCTTGGCTGCAACCGCCTGGTGCCGCCTACCACCCGCGATGAAATGCTGGCGGGAATTTTAGACCACCTCAGGGGCGATTATTTTCCCCCTACCCTGCCCTTGCTCTATGGCGATGGTAGGGCGGCTCATCACATCGTGGCCATTCTGCATCAGTTGCAGTTATGAAAATCCTGATTATTGCCTTCTACTACCCCCCCGAGGACAGTTGGGCCAAAATTGCCTCACTGCGACCCTACGCCTGGGCCAAATATTGGTCGCAGTTGGGTCATCAAATCTATGTAATTACTGCCTACCGGGCAGATCGCCACCCATCTAGCCCTAACCCTAGGGTGGTAGGGGTACCCTATTGGCCTTCCAGGCCTATTATGGCGATACCAACAGTTCTAGTAGATAGTGCGGCGGCACCTAGCACCATCAAGTCTCTTAAATCCAAGGTGTTGAGCGGGTTGCGATCGCTGCTCCAGACCACCCGCCAGGGTTTGAAATTGGGTAGCTTTTTTCAAACCAGCGACTTCTGGCAAGCGCCAGCCTACGCCAAGGCGTTCAGCCTGCACCGCCAGATCAACTTTGACCTGGTGATAAGCACCTACGGCCCCCCAGCTAATCATGCGATCGCTGCTCGGCTAAAGCAAAAAACCGGGCTGTTTTGGGTGGCCGACTACCGCGATCTCTGGCATGGCAACAGTTACGTACCCACTAATGCGGCCCTAGGTCGATTAGAAGACTGGCGGGAACGCCGTTGCTTAGGGCGGGCCAATCTGGTCACTGCTGTATCAGATGGTTTAGCAGAAGCCCTAACTGCTAAATTACAAACCCCTGTCACTACAGTCGAAAATGGCTTTGACACCGATGATTTGACCGGTGTAGAACTCTATCGCTGGCCTGACGGCAAAGTGCGTCTGCTCTACACAGGCACAGTCTATCCCAGTAAGCAAAGTGCTGTGCCTCTGTTTGCTGCTCTGGATCTGCTTCGCAGCAACCACCCCAATCTCAATCAAAAGCTGGAGGTTTTGTTCTACGGTTGGAACCTTGACCATTTGGGGGCGGAGGCGGAAGCACACAACCTGAGCAGCATAGTGAGACTGGGGGGGGCGCTGCCGCGATCGCAGATATTGGCCATGCAGGGCAGGGCCGACGCGCTAATTTTCTTAGATTGGCAAGACCCAACTGCCAAGGGCATTTTGACTGGCAAACTATTTGAGTACATATTTGCGGGCAAGCCCATTCTGGGCATTGGCGCTACCCCCGCTACCGCCGCCGGTCGCCTTATGCTCGACCTGGGTATTGGACATCCTGTAGGCAACGACCCAGCGGCGATCGCCGCCCTGCTCAGTCCCCTACTGGCCGGTCATGCCCTGCCCTACACCCCTCACCACGACAAGATCCAGCAGTACACCCGCAAAAATTTGGCCCGCCGCCTGCTGGATATCATCGTTGAAGCTAAGGCGCGATCGGCTAATCCCTAACCAAATCTTCCATAACGCATTGTGCTTCTAGTTGTGAACTATGTCCCTTCCCCTAAGCGTTGTCATCACCTGCTACCGCGAGGGCGACCTGTTGCTAGAGGCGGTAGCCAGCGTGCGGCAGCAGACCCAGCCGCCCCTAGAGATTGTGATTGTCAACGACGCTTCGCCGTGCGATCGCACCAACCAAATCTGCCACCAGCTTGAGGCTGAGCCCGACATTACCCTGGTGTGGCAGGCCATCAATGGTGGCCCCTCGGTAGCCCGCAACGCCGGGTTCGCCGCCGCCCAGGGAGAAATTTTGGTGCCCCTCGATGCCGATGACCTGCTGCCTACCGACGCCTTAAGCCACATTCAGCAAGCGTTTATCGCTCATCCCGATGCCGGGTTTATCTACGGCAGCTATCTGTGCCAGCGCCACCCTGGTGACACCCACACAGTCAGAGCCGCGCCGATTTCTCTCAACTCGCTGCTGCGGGCCAGACGGTTTTCGCTAAGTACGAACTGGACGCTGATTGGCACCGCCCCGCTGCGCAAGTCGCTGTGGGAGGCGGTAGGCCACAGCGACCCCGAACTCGGTACCGAAGATCTGCACGATCTGGAGTTTTGGGTGCGGGCGATGGCGCTGCCCTGCGGCTACTACGGTACCCCAGCCGTAATTTACATCTGGCGTAAATACTTAGGCAGCAACAGCCGCAAAGTCAACCCCATGTCGTGGTATCGCGTAGCTCAAAAGCATTTTGAGGTCTATCGCCAGAATGGATTGGAATATCGGGCTCACGAACTGCTGCTGCTGGGCAGTAAGTGGAGCAATCAGACGGAAGAAATTCGTTGTCATCGCTGTGCCCTGCTGAACTGCGTTACGCACGGCAATTTTCAGCTCTCGTCGCTAATTGCTTTGGCCATACCCGCTAGTTTATTTCAGCCGATGGCTCACCTGGCGAAGCGGTTTCGCTGAAACTCATAGCTAACCTCTAATCCCAAATCCTGTTTAGATATTTGCCTGTTGGGGGGGCACAGTAGCTTGTGTCTCTACAACAGCGTGCATAAAAGCGGAATATACGCACAACAGCATTTTCAATAATTCAGTAATTTCACAGTAGAAATAATTAGCTTCACTCAAGCTTTACGTAGTATTTGGAACCTTAGGGCCGTCAGTAGGGGTCTATTAATGTGACTCGTTTGCCTATGGATTACACCACAATGAAACAGCGACATGGGGCGTTTAGTCTATTAGGAGCAGCGGCCATTAGCACGCTGGCGCTACCTGTTTTTGCCAACACTGACACTCAGCAAACTGGCACACAGTCTGCAACTATTGATGGCAGCAATAACCAAGTGATTCAAGTTATTAATCAAGTCAATATCAGCCATCCTGGCCTGGGGCGAGGTTTGGGTAATAACGATCGCCGGGGCACGGTACAGGGCACTGTGCAAGACAGTTCCCAGAGCGCCACTGTTGATGGCAATGGCAATAGCGTCTACCAAGAAACCAATCAAATTAATCAGCAACGGACATCGGGCCGCGCCGAACCAGGGCGGGGCAATGGCCGGGGTCAGCAGCGGGGACATGACCGCGATCGCGATGATTAAACGGCTGGGTAGCTAGCCACTTAGCCCGCCTTGGCAGTTCCCAGAGTTGTCAAGGCGTCAAGCAGATCTCCCTGCCCCCTGCTGACTAAAGGGAAGAACCGCGTCAGTTATGGGCTGCTAAGTCAGGGGTCTCTAAACTGCCCTCGATCTATTCCCCGTAATTGAGAGACTCGGTTTGCGATCGCTTTTTGCTGCTGGCGCAACCAGTTCACAACGGAAAAGCGGAGAAAGCTAGAATTTTTAGCCATAGACTATTGCCATTTTTCTAAGTCTAGAAGACTTAGAAAAATGGCGATTTAAAAACTTGAATTCTCTCCTGGGGTTGACTTTAATCCCCAAAGGTTTTTGCGCCTTTGGGGATTTTTGTTGTCCACAAAATCACAAAACTTTATTTTTTATTTTCCGGAACCTTTGCGTAATTCCACGGGTCATAGGAGGTGTGAATCGATGAAAAAGGATGCTGTTTAAGAAGCACAGAAAGCTGCTCTTAAGATTGACTCCTTAATAGTTGAATTCACGAGTTCACTCATTTGCACACTTAATCTTTGAGGACGTTTCAATGTTGAAGCACATCTCTACTCTGGGTCTACTGGGTTTTGCTGCTCTGGGTTTTGTGGCCATGCCCGCCAGCGCTGATACCGCCGTAGTACAGCAAGGCACCCAAGATATCTATATCCAAGGGGATGGCAACGCCACGGTGCAGCGCAGCCAGCAGGTCAACCGCGTTGAGACCCGTGGCCCCGCTGGCCGCCGGGTAGAAAGCACGGGCATTGTGCAAGACATCTACCAGACCGGCACCGTGGTGGGTGACGACAACGCCGCTTACCAGGAGAGCAACCAGGTCAACGTTATCCGCGAAAGCCGTCCTGACAACCGTGGTCACGGTCGCGGTCATGGCCGTGGCGGTGCCCGTATCGACGTTCGGAACTAGCCCTTAATGGGCCACCGCTCCCAGAGTCTCATCTGGGGGCGGTGGCCCCACCGTATTTTTCCTGCTATTGCAAGGAGACGACCATGATGATTTCAACGCTCAAGGTGGGATTGGTGGGGGCGATCGCCCTTGCTACCCTCACCCCCGCCGCCCTGGCTAGCTCGGTGTCGATTAATACCGGCCGGGTGCAGCTTCAGGTGGGCAACAACGGCCAGGTCTACATTCGCACCTTGGCTGACAATGACGGCCCGCTAAATCTGCCGCGTCCAGCGGCGATCGCCCCCCAGTCCGACTCAGCGCCGCTGCCTCGGGCTAACTTTGCGCCGGGCTGCACTGCGCGATCGCACAATTCCCGCGTCACTCGGTCTACACCGGGAGGCAACGTGGTCTACAGCGAAAACCGCAGCACCACGCGGGTGTGCCAGTAGCCCCGGCCCCGTTCAAACCCTCTATATCGTGCCGTAACTATGATTAAACCTCAGTACTTCCTGGGGCTCCTCTGTGCTGGGGCCCTAGGGTCGTTTGCCCCAGGGGCCTCGGCCCAGTGTGTCGTTGCCGATGTGTCAATCCAGGCGGCCATCCACGGCGGCAGCAGACCCGCTGAGCAGGTCAACGATGTCGCCATTGACGCCGAAGACAACTGCGTGGGCAACACCAGCGTCAGTACCAACCGCCAAATTCAGGTGGGGGGCACGGGCGACGTGCGTCAGACTCGCCAAAGCCGCCACCAGCTGCGCGGCTCTGAGCGGACGGGTGCCGCCGCTGCCTCCGGGCCAACGGTGGCTGTGCCCGTCAATGTCCAGGTGGATGTGTATAACCCTGCCGATCGCCTGCGGCGGTAGTAGAGTCTGGGGGAGGGAACCTGCTAGCCCGAGACGGTGTCTATCTAGCCTGACTTGGTCAGAGGGTATGGGCACCAATTTCTAGAGGCTATATCGCTCGTTTCTGGCCGTGCTACCCTGGCCGAGCAACCGCTGCTATGGCTAGTCCTGGTACGGCTTTCCCCTTTTCCTGGAGATGTCATTGTGATGAAACATCCGTCAGCCCTTGGGGTTGCTCTGTTGATTTTGGTGGCGGTTACTGCGGCGGTGGGGCCTTCCTCAGCCAATGGTAATCAGTCGTTTGGGGTCTCCTATCAGGCTCTCAGCGCCATCTTGTCTCGGGCCAGCGCTAAGGATGTTATGGATTCATACCAACGCCAAACCAATACGATTAGCCTCGATCGCGCCAATCTAGACGAACCCCATCTGCTCTCGGTCAGCGTGCCGGGGGGCGCATCGCTCCAGGGCTATATCGAAATCGATGGCCACACCCGAGTGCCCCTGGGCACCAATTCAGAATTTGTTGATGTCAGCCCCTACCTGAGCGAGTCGATTACCCGCGTCACCATCGTGGGCAGCTATTCGCCCGCCTCAGCTTCCGTGGCGATCGCCTTTAACGGCCCCAATACAGTCGTACAGCAGCAGACCGGCGGCACTGGCCGCATCAACTATCAGCTCAATTTGCTGGTGCAGTAGGTGCGATCGATAGCTTGAGACAGAGCCTGGTAAACCTCTATTCAAGTGCCGCTGCGGGATGCTGTCGGGCTGCCAGGTAAGCTTGGTAACCCTGGCGGGGGCTCCAGGTAACGGCCCCGTCGCGCTCGGTGCAGAAAACCTCAATCCCCCGCCGCTTGAGGTTTTCTTCCGTAGCGGGGTCAATGGTGGGAGCTGACGCGATCGCCACCTTTGGCCCGATCGCCGCGATTACCTCCTCCGCCAGCGCCTCCCCATGCCACCACAGCACCTCGCTTTGCAGGCCAGGGTGCGCCGCTACCCAGGGCATTTGCTGCTCAGGGGATAGTTCGGGCAACAGCAGCCAGTTCTGCCGATTCAACAGGTCTAACCGCAGCCCCCGCGCCCCATCTTGTAAATATTGCACCCGCTGGCGGTTCACGGACTGCACCTGGCCTGCGGTCAGGGGGTGAAACTGTTTGACTGCCGGGGCTGCCGCCAGAGCGGAACTGGCTCCGTAGAAATTGCCAATGGGAGTTTTCTCAGCAATGGTGCGCCAGTTGTCGCGATCGCTGTCGTCGCCGTGAATAGCGCTGGTGAGCTGGTTGATGCCCGCCTGCCGCAAAAAGGGCACCACAGTATAGAAGGCGGTGTCGTCGGTGCCGCTGTTGATGACTAAGGGCGATCGCCCGTCCTGCACTACCATCACCGCATCGTTGCCCGCTGCTAGCACCGTCACCTGAGCTAGCGTTGCCCCTCGGTAGAGCAGCGGCCCCAGGGCCACCACCACAATCAGCAGGGCAACCAGCCCTCGCCGCCGCACCGCGCCCCATCCCCAAATCCAGAAAAGCCCGTAGAGCCCAACCATTTGTATTAAAGAAATGTGGCCCGTTGCCAGGGCACTGCCAGGTAAGCTCACTTCCCACCGCACCAAAGCAATGAGAATCTGGGTGGGCAGCCACAGCGGCCAGGCTAGTAGGCTACCCAGCCAGGGCCACACCGCCGCTGCTAGTCCGCTGGCCATGCCGCCCAGGCTGATCACCATGACTAGGGGGGTGGCTACGATATTGAGCAGAATGCTGTAGGTGGTGAGGGTGTTGAAGTAAAAGAGCGCCAGGGGAATCGTCCACAGGTAGGCGGCCAGGGGCACCGCCGCCACTGCCGCCAGCGTGGTCGGCAGCCACTCCAGCTTTTCGGTAATCGGCGTCACCGCCACCATCAGCCCCAGGGTGGCCATGACGCTAAGGCGAAAGCCAATGTCATCGATCCACGTCGGGTTGACCAGCAGCAGCAGGGTGACCGCCAGCAGCAGACAGCCCAGGGGTTTGATGCTGCGCTCTAGGGCAATGCCCGCCAACACCGCCGCTCCCATCACCGCCGCCCGCATGACGCTGGGCTGTACGCCAGTCAGCAGCACAAACACCCCCAGCGCGATTGCCCCGGCGATCACCTTAGTTGTCACCGGGTAGGGCAGGCGGGATGCGATCGCCCGCTGGCCCATGATCGCTAGCACCACTCCCAGGATCAGCGACACCTGAAATCCGCTGGCCGCCAGGGTATGGGCCATACCAGCTTGCATAAACATATCTTGAGTGGCATAGGGTATATTCACCGCCTGGCGACCCAGGGCCATAGCGCTAACCAACGGCCCGACTGGGCTGCCCAGCCGCTCTGCTTGGGCGCGGGCGATGCGCTGTCGCAGTTTCCACAGTGCTAAAAGCGGCGGCGATTGGCCTTTCTCAGGTATGACTTTATTGCCCGCCAACCCGGCAAAACAGCGCTGGCTAGCTAAATACTGCCGAAAGTTAAACCCGTTGGGGTTTTTAGGCAGGGTTGGTTCGTAGAGCTTGCCCTGCACCTGCACCCGCTGCCCCGGAAACAGGCTCTCACTTTGCTCCACCGGCACGGTGACGTAGAGCTTGCCTCGAACCAAACTGGGGATACCCAGGGGATTATTTTCGGTATCTAACCGGCGCACTTGATTGGTGGTTAACCAAAACTGCCCTCGACCACTGCGGCTTAGGCGCGGCAACGTTTGCACCTCGCCCCAGACGATCTGCTGCGCTCCAGCCGCCTCGCCCTGGCTCAGCAGGGAACTGATATCGAGCGGGCCAGGAACTGGGTAGCGCAGGCCGTAGTTAAGAGTCGCCAGCAGGGCGATCGCCCCCGCTCCCAACCACAGAGCCGCCGTCGGCCCACGCCGCCAGCGACCCGGAAGTATGACCGCCGCCAAACCTGCTGCTGCGATCGCCCCGCCCCCAGCCACAGCTACCCCAACCCAGAGGTTCAGCCCCAGATGACGCACCCAAAGACTGACCCAAAGTAGCCCAACGCAGTATGCGCCAGCCCCCAGCGATCCCGCAATTCCGCCCATAGAAAACTCTCTGCACCCTGCACCCAGTTGTTACCTTTAGAAAGCCCGAACCCAACGC
Source organism: Phormidium tenue FACHB-1052 (assembly GCF_014696675.1). Classification (GTDB taxonomy): domain Bacteria; phylum Cyanobacteriota; class Cyanobacteriia; order Phormidesmidales; family Phormidesmidaceae; genus Nodosilinea; species Nodosilinea tenuis_A. Next base: position 105,924 of record NZ_JACJQN010000003.1, on the reverse strand, counting down.
CTGACTCCCAGCCTGCCAGACGCTAAATGGCTCCTAGATCGAGCTATCCCTTTGAACATAGAAAATCGGCGTTGCTGATCAGCAGTATGATTTGCCCCCCTAACCCCCCAATTCTGGGGGGAACCAGACAACCTCAAAGTCCCCCAAAATTGGGGGGCCGATGCATCAACCGTTGCTTTTGCAGATTCATTCCTCAATTCAGCAACGCCAGAAAATCTTGTAGTTTGCTTTTCTCGATTTTTAGTTGCCAACTTTTGAGAAATCAGTAGTATTAATCAGTGCTACATCCAGGGAGATGAGAACCATGACGCAATTGCCCTCTGGTCTATTCACCAGACCCGAGACTTTTGCCCCCGCCAGCGAGTCAAACCTTCGCCTGCAGCGGGCGGTAGAAAGTCTCAACCTCAACCTGGATGACGAGCTGCACCGCTACCGACAAGCGCGATCGGGTCAGGCTACCCCTACCCCAGCTCGCCTACAGCTACGGACTCCTCCCCGTAAGCCCATCGATCTCATCACGGTTAAATCCACAGCGGCAGCAGCGCCAGCGGCAGCGGCGGCTCCACCCCCGCCCCCCAATGCCCGTCTGCAAGAAATTTTTGGGCAGTCGCCAGCACCCAACGCGCAGACCTACCCACCACAGGCCTCCGTCCACCAGGTGCGCATGAGCCACGGCGGCACCCTAACCACCTATCGCCCGTCCCCAGAAGACTATTTAGAAAGCACTGAGGCGCTGTTGGGCAGCTGGCCCACCGCTGCCCCCCGCGATCGCGAGCCAGACTATACGCCCTCTCTAAGACGCCAGTTAACCACTCCCTTGGGGGTCGGCGCTCTGCTGCTACTGCTGGTAACCAGCGCTGGCTTTGGCTACCTAGTCACGTCACCTGAGGCCATCCAGCACCTGACCGATAATGCCATTACCCGCCGATTTAAGGGCGACCCCAGTCCAGCAGAGAATGCTGACTCTGTAGCTCTAGATAGCTTAGGTAGTCAGACCGAGTCAGGCTTCAAGCCCCTCGGTCCCGATCTGTCAGAAAAAGAGTTCGCCTCCCTCGATCTGAACAACATCAGCACCCTACCCTCCGCCGATTCACCCAAATCGCCTGCCGCATCCGCAGCTTTACCCCCGACCACTGCACCCGCAATGGTCGGGGGGCAGCCCTTGCCGACCAACGGCCAGCGCCCTGGTGAGCCCAGAACCACAGGCCCTCGCCCCGGCGTGCTCACTCCGACGGGGGGCAGCGGTGGAGTGCTGCGTGCCGAAATTGTGACCGCTCCTAGAGCGGCTGTTAGCCCTAGGCCTGCCTCGACCGCAGCTCCGGCGCGATCAGCCCCTACCCCGGCTGCGTCTCCTGTTCGGGTAGCACCCCCGGCAGCCCCGGCCCGACCGCCTCAACCGCTGGCCGCAAATCGAGCCCCAGCAGCGCCTCCGGCCCCGCTGGCTCCTGCTGCTGTAGCACCGCCAGCCCCCATTACCCAAGCTCCGCCCCAGGCGGCAGCGCCTAGCTACTACGTGGTGACTGACTACAACGGCACCCAGTCGCTAGAGTCAGCCCGCAGTGCGGTGGGTGATGCTTATGTCCGCAATTTCTCCAGTGGCACCCGCATTCAGATGGGTGCGTTTTCTCAGCCGTCATCGGCCCAAAACCTGGCGGATCAGCTCCAGGGTCAGGGGATTCCGGCCCAGGTGATTTCGCCCTAGGGTGGGGAGTAGGTGAGGGAGATAGGGGAGATGAGGGAGATGGGAAAATAGGCGGATTGCAGATCTTTAGGATTTGGGGATGTTTGAAGTCTCCACAGCCTGTTGTTCTAACCTTCCTCAACCCCCTCACCTTCCTTATCTCCCCATCTTCCCTATCTCACCACCCCTCTACTCGCCTGTTATGCTGAAGCAAATCACCGTTGTGGGAGAGGCTCGATGGGGTTGTTTGATCGGGTATGGCGAGTTCTGCGGGCTAATCTAAGTAGCGCCGTCAACCAGGCCGAAGAGCCCGAAAAAGTGCTAGAGCAGGCGATGGCCGATATGCAGGCCAATCTGATTCAGCTGCGTCAGGCGGTGGCCCAGGCGATCGCCACCCAAAAGCGCACCGAGCGCCAGAGTGCCCAGGCCAAATCAACCGCCCAGGAGTGGTACAACCGCGCTGAACTCGCCATTGCAAAGGGCGAAGAAGACCTGGCTCGCCAGGCTCTTACCCGCCGCCAAACCTACCTGCAATCGGCCCAGGCGATGGATGCCCAGCTCGACCAGCAGCGCGATGTGGTTAACGGCCTCAAGGACAATATGCGGCGGTTAGAGGCCAAAATTTCTGACGCCCGCACTAAAAAAGACTTGTATATCGCTCGCGCCCGCTCCGCCGAGGCTTCTCAGCGCATTCAAGACATGCTCGGGCAGACGGGCACCAATGGCTCGATCGCCGCCTTTGAGCGTATGGAGGAGCGAGTCATGGAGTTAGAAGCCAAATCTGAAGCCCTTGAAGAACTCAGCGGCGACCCCCTAGAACGTCAGTTTGCGGCCCTTGAAGGCGGCTCAACCACAGTGGATAGTGAGCTAGCGGCAATGAAAAACCGCCTGGCAGGTCAGAGCGACACCCAAGGGAGTTTGCCGCCAGCCTCCTAGACGATGCTGGGTTAGATCTCAAGATTTTAGGAATTGACCTGAACGAAGACAAGGGACTCTAAATCTCTGCGAACTTTGCTTACCTAGCAAACAGTCAAAAATAGCGACTGCCTAAATGTTTTTTGAAACACTGTTTGCGCTTTGGCCTATCTTTACAATGCGGCCAAAGCGTTCTTTGAACCCATGTCTACTACTACCGAACCTTTTGTGTCCCAGGGCTCAGCGGCTGAAGACTATCCGTTGAGCCCCGTGCCAGAGATATCGCGGCGATCGCTGATTTCCCTGGCCCCGCTTTTGGCAGGGTTTACCCTGTACTCGGGCACGCTGTTTGCCGGTGGGTTAATCGGTCCGTCGTTTCAGTTTTGGCCAAACCTGGTAGCGCTGATTGTCATTGGCAACCTGATTTTGGGGCTATATGCGGCGTTGCTGAGCTACATCGCGGGTCAGACCGGGCTCTCGACGGTGCTGATGGCGCGGTTTAGCTTTGGCAATGTGGGCTCGCGCTGGGTCGATTTTATTCTGGGCTTTACGCAGATTGGCTGGTATGCCTGGGGCTCGGCGCTGATGGCGCAGCTGCTCAATACCCTGGCCGGGGTGCCCGAGTCTTGGAACTGGCTAATTATTCTATTTTTCACCTACGCCTTTTGCTCGACGGCCTACTTTGGCTATCAGGCGATGGACTGGCTGAGTCGGGTGGCGGTACCCGCCATGGTGCTGCTCATGCTGATAAGCTTGACGGTGGCCTCGCGGGATGTGGGCGGCTTTGCGGGTTTGCAGCAGGCGGCGATCGCCGACCCCCTGCCCCTGGGCGCAGCCATTACGATTATCGTGGGCACCTTTGTCTCAGGCGGCACCCAGGCCACCAACTGGAGCCGGTTTGCCAAAAACGGCAAAATGGGCTTTATCGCCACCCTGATCGCCTTCTTTTTGGGCAACGGCTTTTTAATTTTTTCGGGGGCATTTTGCGCCAAGGTCTATGGCGAGCCCGACATTGTCAAGGTGATGGCCCAGCAGGGTCTAGTGGTCGGCGGGCTGATTCTGTTCTTTTTGAATATGTGGACGACCCAGGACAACACCATCTACGCCTTCTCCATCGCCGGGTCAAATATGTTTCGCTCTAGTCGCCGCACTCTGTTTGTGCTGGGAGGCGCGACCATTGCGCTGTTTATGGCCTGGGGCGGCATTTACGAAGGGCTGGTGCAGTATCTAATTTTGCTTGGCACCTTTATTCCACCCATTGGGGGCATTATCATGGCCGACTACTGGATTTATCGTCGGGGGCAGTTTCCTTCGCTAGAAACTTCTCAGCCCGCGTTTAACTGGGCAGGGGTGATCGCCTACCTGGGGGCTTCGGCGATCGCCTACTTCACCGGACTGGCGGGCTGGGGCATTGTGCCCATCAACGGCATCGTCTCGGCCCTGGCAATTTATGTGGTGCTGAGTCGGGTGCTGCCATCGCAGTCGGCAGCTTAATCAATTGTCGCTGAAGTGTCTACGGCCCTAGGGCTGTTCCTCTAGATAGAGATGCTAGATGCAGCTAAGTGACTATGCTGGGGGCTTAGTGTCGTCACGGTAACAATTGCGATGCCTACCTCGTCCGAAGACTCAGACTCTGATGGAGAGCCTCCGCCTGTGTGGCTGTGGTGGCTAGCGATAGGGCTGGTGCTGCTGGTGCTGGTGCTGGTGCTCTATGGGTATCTCAGGGGTAGCTTTCGCCAGGTCTCTACCTGCACGATCAATAACGTACCCAGCTTAGATGATCCCTGTTTTGCCCTTTGTCTAGAAGGGCTGGCCAACTCCGCAGATACTACTGGGCACCTGGTTGGTTTCTGGAGTGAGATCGATGATGTCTATGCCGCTCGCGACACCGCCATGGCTGGTGCCGAGCACCTGATTCAGTATGAAACCTACTTTATGACGCCGGGTCGCCGAACCGATGCCTTTGCCGAGGTGGTTGCCGATCGCGCCATGGCCGGGGTGACGGTGCAACTCCTGCTCGACCACCAGGGCACCAAGGCCATGCCCGAAAAATACTGGCAGCGGCTGAGAAATGTCGGGGTCGAAATCCAGTTCTTTCGGCCCCTCGACTGGCGTGCGCCGCTGGAATACAACTCGCGATCGCACCGCAAACTGCTGATCATCGACGGTCGCCGAGTGTTTATCGGCGGAGCTGGCGTATCTGACTTTTGGGATGGGGTCGCCTTTGATCACGATGATGGCCCCTGGCTTGACTTTGAAGTGGCCTACGAAGGCGAAGTGGTCAGCCTGCTCCAGGGCAAATTTCTGCAAAACTGGTCCTGTGCTGGAGGGTGCATCGACCTCAAACAAGGTCTGCATTCGGTACAAAAGCAGGGGTCTACGCCGCTTTACATTACCGACAACACCTCTAGCCTCAACGAATCTTCCATGCGGCTGCTGATGCAGCTCCACATTCTAGCGGCCAAGGAGCGGCTGTGGATTGGCAGCCCCTACCTGGTGCCCGACGACGACACTACCCAAGCCCTGATCCGCGCCCGCCAAAAAGGGGTTGATGTTCGCATCCTCACCATGGGGGCCGCCACCGACAAAAAAATGGTTCACCTGGCCAGTCGCGGCCTGTATGGCCCCCTGCTCAAGGCCGGGGTCAAAATTTGCGAGTATCAGCCCAGCATGATGCACGCCAAGTTTGTGCTGGTAGATGACGGTTGGGTCAGCACCGGCAGCGCCAACTTTGACCCCCGCAGCTATTTCCACAATGACGAGCTAAATATTTCGGGAGCTTATCCTGAGTTAGCCCGCCAGGTCGAGCAGTTTTTTACCGATGCCCTGGAAAGAAGTCTCTGCCTCACCTATGCCGAGTGGCTAAACCGCCCGACTCCCGAAAAAATCAAGGGCCACATGGCACTGCTGTTTAGGCAACTGCTCTAGGCGCTGCGCCCCCACCTCCAAGGCTGGCGCTAAAACTCAGGATATTTATTTAAGCAAGCGGCTAGCCCATGACTGCGTGGCGTTTCGCCAAGCTTTAAGGGAGTCGTCTGGCGAGGAGACTACCCCAAGTCGATCGCAAATACCCAGTCTTTATAGTCGTCGTCGCGCCCTTCGGTGATGGCGGTGAGTTTTTCCCGCAGGCGATCGGTGACGGGGCGGCTTGTGGGCAGGTTGTACGACTCCACCTTGCGAACCGGGGTGATTTTGGCGGCTGTACCGCTGAGAAACACCTCATCGGCGATCAGCAGCTCTGACTTATCGACCGGGCGCTCGACCACCTCAATGCCCAAATTGCGGGCCACGGTGAGAATGCTGTCGCGGGTAATGCCTTCAAGAATATCTTGCTCATAGCCAGGGGTGATCAGCTTGCCGTGGCGCACGATAAACACGTTCATGCCCGAGGCTTCGCTGACTTTGCCCTGGGAATTCATTAGAATCGATTCGTCAAAGCCCGATTCAACGGCTTCGGTTTTAGCTAGCGACGAGGTGATGTAGGCCCCGCTAATCTTGCCGCGCAGGGGCAGGCTGCGGTCTTCTTGCCGGTACCACGAGCTAATCCGGCAGGTGACGCCCTCGGGCGAGAGGTAGTCGCCCAGCTCTAGGCCATAGACAAAAAAGCTCTTCTCGACGTTGTGCAGCCGGGGCGAAATGCCTAGGTCTGAGGTGTAGACAAAGGGCCGAATGTAGAACGACTTGTCAGGGCTGTTTTTGCGAACGAAATCTTCAATCACCGCCCGAATTTTGTCGGCGGGCAAGTCATAGTTGAGCAATCGAGCGCTGGTGCTGAGGCGCTGGCAGTGGCGATCGAGGCGAAAGAGCAAAATACGCCCACTCCCCGCCGGGTCAGGAATGCCACGCAGCCCGCCAAAGGCCCCGGTGCCGTAGTGCAGGGCGTGGGTGGCAATGGAAATCTTGGCGTCGCTAAAATCGCAAAACTGGCCTTCGAAGTAGGCGACGGGTAAAAAGTTGTGCATGGCTACGGCTGGGCAAATTCGGCATCTTTATCAGAATAGACCCAATCCACAGCCTTATTAAACTAAGGTGTGGCGACTTGCCTCAATGAAATCGGGCCTGACAAGGCTTTAAACTGAGCCTCTACACAGCTCTCGGTTAGGGGCAGAAGTTCTGCGTGGCGAAGCACAGTTAGCTGGTCGGGCATGGTTTGATGAAAGGCTAGAGTAGCCTTTGCCTCGTCATATAGGGTATGGCGGCGGATTGGCGATCGCGCCTGTAGCCCCCGGTGCTCTTGCCCGCCCCAAGGGACAGACGTAGGCGATCGCTCAACCCAGCGCCTCACTCTCCTAAAACGCCGCCATCGCACCAGCATCGTCGGCCCACGTCCAAGCCACCGATCAACACCGAAGGCTGTTGCAAACCATGCGAGCTGCTCCCCAGGGGATAGGGCTATAGTCTAATAAATTTTCCTGAGAATCTCTATCTTTTGAGTTAGGGCATTTTTTACCACTACCCACGTAATGAGGGATATCAATTCAAAGACGTTTGCGCAAAATATAGAAGTGATGCGCCCTCCCAGGCGAGCCGGAATGAGTATTGAGATTTCAGTACTCTCAGTACTTATTTATGCCTTTTCTAGAGTTGCCTTTGCGGTCTGTAGTTTTTGGTGTTGCAAGATAGCTGTAAGCATTGCTTCGGAGCGGGTTGAGAGGGCCACTGTTGTATTAAAGTAGGCCACGCGATGAAATTACGCATATCTCGTCCCAAATATCTCGTTTCCCTTTCTATCCTGCTCGTTGCAATGCCGCTAACGGCCTGTCGAATTCAACAAGAAGAAACCGGCAGCTTGCCCGATGTAGATGTTCAGGTAGAACCCGGTAGCCTGCCTGAGTACGACATCCAAGGCCCGGATGTGAATATCGGAGTCACAGAGCGAACGGTGACTGTTCCTAGGGTCGTTGTAGTTCAGGAAGAACAAACCATCGAAGTTCCCTACATCGATGTAGATGTGCCTGGTGCGGAGCGAGTCGAGCGCACCATTACCCCAGAGGTCGAAGTGCCCTCCGGGGGATACAACCTGGCCATCCAAGGAGTACACGTTGTTGACAATGAACTCTGGGTTGTTTCTCTCTTAGAAGAAGTAGATCCCAATGCCCTCGCAGAAGCCGAACGGGTTTCAGACCGAGTTGTGTTAAATGCGCCAGACATGCCCATACGGCACTTTATCGTCGGGGAACGCCCTGAGGGTAGCTTCAATGAGCAATACACCTTCATAGACAACCGTGACGAAATTGCTCCTGAACTCAGTGCTGGCCGTCAGATCTACGACCGAACCACCTAAACGTGAGCTAGCCCCTTCGCGGCAGCAATACGCAAGCGTGGGGGAACCAACGTTGACAACGCCGCTGGAGTGTCTCCTCAACCCGCAGGTCTGTGGAGAGCAAAAAATTCCCAGAGACAGGAGCCTTTTTGTTCTCCACAGTCAACCAATGGCTACCAGCAGTAAGCATCTTTGGTAATTCAAAACCGTTATATCCACAGAAAGCTAGGGCTACGGCAGAAGACCTGGGCTAGGGCGCTGCACTGGCCCAGGAGTTTTCGCGCTTGGGAACTCAATTGAGGCTGAAGTTTGCGGCGAGGGCTGTCGACCTCAGTGCGAAGAATTATTGAGGTATCACGCATCACACCATTTTTCCTGGGCATCTTGGGAGAGAACCCATCCAGGCCGCGCGATCGCGCCTTTACTCGCTATGAACAATGCACTACTCGCCTCTGTCCGTGAAGCCGACGGTCGCTACCTGAGTGATGTTGAGCTACGCCCCTTCGAGCAAATGATGGAGGCTTTTCAATCTCGGGTCAATCTCTACAACCACATCAGAGAGCACAGCAAAGACCTAGTGCTCAACACCCTGCGGCGGCTCATGCAGACCCCCCATCGCCAGGTGGTTCAAGAGCATGCTCAGCAGTGCCAGCGCGACATGACCTACACCCTGGAGTATGTGGCCAAAGGCGTTTTGCTCCACGACGAAGACGGGTTTATGGAAGAGTATCTGGTGTGGATGCAGAATATTATTCGCGCCTTCCATCGCCAGTCGGCCTGTGTGGTGGCCTATCGTCTACTCAAAGAAGAAGTGCGCACCAGCCTGCCCAGCGACCAGAGCAACCTCATGATGATCTATCTCGACAAACTGACTGAGGCGCTTGAGAGCGGCATCTAGCGCGAGGGTCAAAGACCGATCGCACCCTTTTGGGCGGCTACCCTGCCACTGCTCTGCAAAGTGGTTGGCTACCCCCCAGTAACATTTCCTTGCTAAAGGCCATTTGACTCCCCAGGTGCCTAGTTTGAAATTAGACTAGGGTCAATCCCGTTTATTGATTTCTTGCAGCGCACCCCATGGGAAAGTCTCGCCTTAGCCCCCGTCAGCGATCCTACGAAGCTGACCTGATCAACCGTCTGTCGGACAACCACCAGCTCAACCAGGCTCAGCAGCGCATTAGCGGCCTCAGCGACAAAGACCGCAACCTGGTGTCTGAGCGCCTCAGTGGTCGCACCCGAGGCCGTCTGCGGCAAAACTACTAACCCATCGCCCAACGTTAACTATGGCCAAATTGTTCAGGCCGTAGAAGGTTGGCGGTGGGTTTTGTGTGGCGGCTAGGGCTGTCATCCTCGGGGTGTTGATGAAATGTCCTCAAGGAGCGATCGCACTTCAACCTCGACGTACCAGCGTCAGCCGACAGCGCTCACCTATAGCTTGGTATGGCTACCGTCGCAGAAGGGCGCATTTTGGGTGTGCTTGCAGGCGCACAGCGCCACCTGCTTTTTCTCTTCCAGGGTAAATTTCATTGGCGTAAAGTCGGTACCCTTGTGGGCACCATTGCAGAAGGGCTGGTTGGTTGACTGGCCGCAGGTGCACCAGTAGTAGTCGCCCGCTTCCAGCTCCATCACCACGGGCTTAGTGTCGGCAATTACAGGTTCAGCCATCATTCTTTCCTCTCTTTAAGAACACGTCTTGTCGCGGGCATCCGGCGGCGGTAGGGGAAATTTCCCTTGCCGCCGCAAGCTTGTTAGGCAGCCATATCAAACAGCAGCACCTCGGCCCCATCGGCAGCCCCGGTCAAACTCAGGGTGTCGAGGTCGCTGACGGCAGCGCCATCCCCAGCGGTGAGGGCGTGGCCATTGAGGCTGACCGCTCCACGGGCCACCTGCACCCAGGCCACTCGGCCCGGAGCGAGGGTATGCGCTACTGCATCGCCATCACCCAACGCGGTGGCGTAGAGGCTGACATCTTGGTGGATGGTGACGGAGCCTTCGCGGCCATCGCGGGAGCCGACCAAGCGCAGTTGCCCCTGCTTTGCTTCGGGCGCAAGGGAAATCTGCTCGTAGCCAGGGTCAATGCCCTCCGTTTCCGGCAAAATCCAAATTTGCAAGAAATGCACCGGGTTGGTGTCTGAGGCGTTGAACTCGCTGTGGCGAATGCCTGTGCCCGCCGACATCCGCTGCACATCCCCAGGGCGAATGACGGAGCCAGTGCCGAGACTGTCTTTGTGCTCCAGCGCGCCATCCAGCACGTAGGTGATGATTTCCATGTCGCGGTGGCCGTGGGTGCCAAAGCCCTGGCTCGGCGTCACCTTGTCTTCGTTGATCACCCGCAGGCTGGCAAAGCCCATGTGGCGAGGGTCGTAGTAGTTGCCAAACGAGAAGGTGTGGTGAGAATCGAGCCAGCCAAAGTTGGCGGCACCGCGTTCATTAGCAGGACGAACCGTAATCATTAGAGACACCTCCTAGTAGCGTCAATGGATTGGAAACATCCGAATGAATTAAAGATATACTGAATCCAATTAATAGACAATACTCAGTTTTATAAACACATTGTCTCTTTTTAGGAGGCGATAGAGCGATCGCCCTGTTCTAAGAAATCTCTCAACCCCCACCCCCTCACCGCCCCCATCTCCCTCAACACCCCACCCCTCTCATCTCCCAACCATGGACAAGCTCGAAAGCATGCGCGCCTTCACCCAGGTCGTCGAAGCCGGTGGTTTCGCCGCTGCCGCTCGCCAGATGGATCTGTCGCGATCGCAGGTCAACAAACTAGTGCTCAACCTCGAAGAACACCTGCAAACCCAGCTCTTGCAGCGCACCACCCGCAAAGTCTCCCCCACCGATGCCGGGCGGGCCTACTACGATCGCTGCCTCGCCATCTTCGCCGACCTCGAAGAAGCCGACCTGGCCCTCACCCGCCTGCACCAAGAGCCGCGCGGCAGCCTGCGCGTCAATGCCCCCATGACCTTTGGCACCCTGCACCTGGCCCCCCTAGTGGTGGAATTTATGGCCCAGTACCCCGACCTCTACGTCGAGCTGGTGCTCAACGATCGCCGCATCGACCCGATTGAAGAAGGTTTCGATATCACCATTCGCATTGCCGCTCAGCCGCCCGGCCCTGGGCTCATCGCCCATAAGCTGGCCCCCTGCCCGCTGGTGGTGTGCGCGGCCCCCGGCTATTTGCAACGGCACGGCACTGCGACCCACCCCGACGATCTCAAGCAGCACGACTGTCTGCACTATGGTCACCGTGCCCAAGACAATAGCTGGACTCTGGTGGGCGATGAACCCCACACGGTCACCATCAACGGGCCGCTGTGCTGCAACAACGGCGAAGTGCTGCGAGCCGCCGCTCTGGAGGGTTTAGGCATTGTGATGCTGCCCAATTTCATCGTGGCAAAGGATGTGAAGGCAGGGCGTCTGCGACCCATCCTGGCCGATTATCCGCCCCCGGCAATCAATATCTATGCGCTGTATCCGGTGAATCGCCACCTGTCGGCGAAGGTAACTCGGCTGGTGGAGTTTTTGACCGAGAAAATCTAGAGTTTCGTCAAATTACGCGCATCCCCGGGGCGTGGGGCAATCTAACGAATCATTACCATCTTCAGGGTTTTAGGCTGGAGGGGTTGAAGCCATGATCATCTAAACAGTTGAGGTGGAGTGATGTTAGCCTCTCAGCAGCATTGGCTCAAACGCTTCGGAGCAGGTGCTTTTTTGAGTTTAATAGTCAGCGGTGCAGGGCTATTTTTGGCCCCCGGTGTAGAGCCTGCCATGGCCCTCACAAACGAAGAAATAGCCTTACGGGTGGCAAGTTTTCGCCAGTCCAATGAGCGCTGGTTCCAAATCGATCTGTCAAGCCAGCGATTGACCGCTTGGGAGGGGGGTACCCCGGTCTATGCAGTCATTGTCTCAACGGGGAAACGCTCAACGCCAACGGTGACGGGAGTGTTTGAAATTCAGTCGATGCATCGAACGACTAGAATGCGGGGCGCAGATTATGACGTGCCCAATGTACCGTGGACGATGTATTTTTACCGGGGCTACGCGATTCATGGGGCTTACTGGCACCACAATTTTGGTACGCCCGTAAGCCATGGCTGCGTGAATGTGGCGGTTGACCATGCCCAGTGGTTGTACAACTGGGCCGATCTAGGGACACCCGTGGTTGTGCAACATTGAACGGCTGGCCCAAAGTTTAGTTAAGGGAATCTCAAGTTTTTCTACGGCAGACGGGTGTTGAAAAGCTGGCGGCGATCGCCGCCAGGATACTCATGCTAAGCCGTTCCCGTTCTTGGGATGCCGCAATTCATAACGTATGTAAATTCCATGGTTCATCCCAGGGCGAAATTTTTGGCCAGAGGAAAGATTTCCCTGCCATGGCACTCGTGAAAATTTAGTGCGTCAACCCCCGCCATGTGGAACGTGATGGAGTAGGGTGCCGGGGTAGGCGATCAAATCTAAGGCAGTCGGCCTCGGCACCACCTACGATTGATCTATCGATTTGCTCTAGCTTAAGAACTGGGTTGAGGGCAAACTTGCCTAGTCCTACATTGCCAGAGGCCATGGAACATGAAACAGATTCAGCAATTTACAGCACTGATTGAACGGGAAGACGACGCCTATGTATCCTTGTGTCCAGAGCTAGACATCGCTAGTCAGGGTGACACTGTTGAAGAGGCTAGAACCAATTTGATTGAGGCGATCGAGCTATTTTTTGAGGTTGCCGACCCGTCTGAAATCGCGTTGCGTCTCAAGTCTGAGGTCTTTATTACTCGGCTGGAGGTCAGCATTGGGTAAGCTCAGAACCTTGTCTGGCAAAGAGGTCTGCAAAATTCTAGAACAGCAAGGCTTCGCTCAGGTGCGTCCAAAAGACAGCCATGTTGTCATGCAAAAACGTACTGAAGAAACAACCATCACTGTTCCTGTACCTGACCACAAGCAGCTCAAGACATGAACGCTGTTATCAATCATTCGCCAATCGCAGCTAGCACGATCCCTCTTCGAGAGTTAACTCTCTCCTTCCCCATGGCGCTTACCCTACTTCGCACGGCTAAAGGCGATCGCCGCCGCAATGATTAAGCTGAGTAATGCCAGAGGCACCCAGAGGTCATTTGCCATCATCATGGGGCTACACCGTGTAGAGCGTGGGTGAACTGCCATGACTGTATCCGACCGGGTGATCTTTTTACAGGAGCGCACCCCCCTCAGCGTGCTGCCCGAGCCTACTCTAGAGCCCTTAGCTCAAGCCATTCAGACCATGACCCTGGCCGCTGGGGAAACCGTCGTTGAAGCCGATCAACCTCCCCAGGGTCTCTACATTCTTTGGGAGGGCAAGCTTGGCACCGAGGCCACCCTCGGCGGTGCCAGCTTCTTGCCCGGCGCGGTGTTAAACCTAGAACCTCTGCTGCTCGACCAGCCGGTTGAACAAACCATTCAAACCCTCTGCGACAGCACCCTCTGGTTTATCGATCGCGACCCATTTCAATCCCTGGTGCAGCAGTACCCCGACATTTTGCAAACCTTTACCCGGCAGCTAGTAGACGTAGTTAAGCGGCTGTCGTCTGAGGCCGAGCTAGAGCAAGAGCGCCAGGCCATTCTGCGCCCCTACCTGGTGGCCAAGGCCCGGCGGGGAGTAATTGGCCGCAGCCGCTACGCCACCCGGCTGCGGGCGCAGCTGCGGGAAGCTGCGGGCGATCGCAAATCAGTGCTCATCTTTGGCGAACCAGGCCTAGAGAAAGACAACCTGGCGGCACTAATTCACTTTGGCTCTGAGCAGCGGCGGCTACCAATTATCAAAGTCAACTGCGGCCAGCTCCAGGCCAGTGGTGCCGACCTGTTTGGTCGAGCCGGGGGGCGCATGGGGCTACTGGCGGCTTTGGGCGCAGGCACCCTGGTGCTCAACAACCCCCGAGAACTGGGGGCTGATCTGGCTGAGGCGATCGCCGAGCTGCTAGAGACTGGCCAGTATCGCCCCGTCAGCCGCGACGGCGAAACTGCCCCAACCGTCACCGCCGAAGCTCGAATTATTTTGCTGGCTGAGCAAGCCGTGCCCGCCCTAGACGATCGCGTGGGTGAAATCATCAAAGTGCCTCCCCTGCGGGTGCGTAAGGCCGATATTGAAGACTGGGTCAACTACTATCTCTCACTGATCAGTCGTCGTCGCAGCACTGGGCGACTGATGCTCACCCCAGAGGCCGTCCGCCGCTTGCAGTCCTACGACTTTCCTGACAATCTGCGCGAGCTAGAGAATTTGGTCGAGCGAGCGGCAGCCCAGCTCTCCGGCGGCGGCCTGATCACCGAAGAGATCATCTGGCCCGCCCAGAGCAAAAAGAAACAGCTACGGCTCAACCTGCTCAACCGCTACCCCAACCTGCGGCGGTTTTTGCGCAGCCCCTGGTGGCCCGATCGCATCAACTACGGCGTTACCCTCACCCTGTTCGCCGTCGTCATCGCCGTGCTCTGGTTTGGCCCCCAGCAGCGCCATGAGAATGTAGCACTCACCGTGTTTTGGGCCTGGTGGTGGCCCCTGGTGCTATTGAGCTTCCCCTTTGTGGGGCGGCTGTGGTGCGCCGTGTGCCCCTTTATGATCTATGGCGAAGTTACCCAGTGGATCTCGCAAAAGCTGTTCCCCGGCAGGCTCAAACGCTGGCCACGCGAGGCGGCAGAGCATTGGGGTGGCTGGTTTCTCTTTGGCCTATTCACCCTAATTTTAGTGTGGGAAGAGGTATGGCACTTAGAAGATGCCGCCTACCTCTCCGCCTGCCTGCTGCTGCTGATTACCGCCGGAGCGATGATCTTCTCGGCCCTGTTTGAGCGGCGGTTTTGGTGTCGCTATCTGTGCCCTATTGGTGGCATGAACGGTATGTTTGCCAAACTCTCGATGACCGAGCTGCGGGCGCAACAGGGCACCTGCTCGGCGGAGTGCACCACCTACCAGTGCTACAAGGGCGGCCCCCAAAAAGGGGAAGGTCAAGAAACTAACGGCTGCCCCCTGTATTCTCACCCGGCCCAGCTCGAAGACAATCGCGACTGCGTACTCTGCATGACCTGCCTTAAAGCCTGCCCCCACCGCTCCGTCGAGCTGAACCTACGCCCCCCCGGCATTGAGCTGTGGACGACGCACCGGCCCCGCGCCTCTGAGGTGGCGCTGATGTTTCTACTGCTGGGGGCGGTGTACCTGCACCGCCTGCCCGAGCTAGAGGCGCGCCTGGGCATTCAGCTACCGATTGATACTGTCATTGGTCACAGTCTAGTGGCCTTTGGGGTGCTGGCGCTGCCCGCCCTACTGCCGCTCACGGTCGAAGGCGCGCACTGGCTCTGGCGCAAAACCCAAGGGCTGCCCCGGCGTCCGGCAGTGCGGCTGGCCTATGGCTATTTGCCCCTGGTGTGGGCGGCCAATTTGGCCCACTACCTGCGTCTAGGGCTAGGGGAGGGTGGGCGCATTTTGCCCGTGTCTTTAGCCACCTTTGGGGCCTCAGGGATAAATCTGCCGGTCTGGGTTGCCCACCCCGCAGTGGTAGCCTTTCTTCAGGGTGTAACACTGCTGTTGGGCATAGCGCTGTCGGTTTGGCTGACGGTCAAAATTTGTCGCCAATCTGGCCCCCAGCGGTGGATTCAGCACGCCTGCACTGGGCTGCTGGGGCTAAGTCTATGGTGGCTAATTCCAGGATTTTAAGTAGATTAAATTAGGGCAATGGCCCCTGTCGATTGAGCTGCGTCTGCCATGTAAAGTTTCAATGTAAGATCGCCCCTCGGTAGTTCCTCCCACAGTCGCCCTGCGGTTAAGTCTGGTAGGGTTACTGCTACCTCAAGCACACGCTCTGTACCCCCGGTCGTTTCCTCCAGGTTGTCACGTCGCCCCGAGTTCCTTTTCATCGGTCTCGCCCATGTTCCAGGAAAGTTCGCTGGACTTCAAGCTGGTTCAACGGGTCTGTCTGTTGCAGCAGGCCCTTGACCAGGCCAGAGAAACTATAGAAGACATGCAGGAGCAGGTGGAAAATCACCAGATGCTCCAGGCCCACCTCTCCCAAACTGAGGAATATTCCAACGTTCAGCAAAAGATTATTGTCAACCTCAAGCAGCAGCTAGATGCCAAAGATGAGTGGCAAGCTCAGGTCTTTGAGCAGCTATTGGTGGGTGTTAAGGGGCTGGTGGTTGACCAGCAGCTAGAGCTAGAGCGGCTGCGATCGCGCATTCACCAGGGCCAGGCCGAGGTGCAAGACTACCTGGTGCGGCTGAAAAACTACTACCAGAGTTTGGCGATGGGCCGCGTCACCGCCCAAGATCTCGATTTGAACTCTGAGGTCATGATCGCGCGATCGCTCACTGTCAGCCTCAGCAGCCAGCTCCAGGCGGCCCAGCAGCACGTTCAGCATCTCGACAACACCCTCACCCGCCATCAGGTCACCCTGGCCCGCATGCAGGCCTACGTCAACGGTGGTAGTCAGACCATGGGAGAGCCGGTCGAGTCGTCTAGCGCTCCTCTCGCCCTGCCGACTGCCGCTCAGGAGCTAGATGACGACCCCATTGCCCTCAAAGCTATTGTTGAAGCCCAGCGGCAAAAAATTGCCGAGCTGAGCAGCCAGCTCGGCCAGCAGTTTCACCAGCAAACCAGCCTCAAG
Source organism: Phormidium tenue FACHB-1052 (assembly GCF_014696675.1). Taxonomy (GTDB): domain Bacteria; phylum Cyanobacteriota; class Cyanobacteriia; order Phormidesmidales; family Phormidesmidaceae; genus Nodosilinea; species Nodosilinea tenuis_A. The sequence goes on along the minus strand of NZ_JACJQN010000003.1, from coordinate 89,444 downwards.
TACCGCTGCCAAGAGATCGCCGCCGAACGCGACGGCCTCAAGCAGCGGGTCGCTGCCCTGAGCTTAGAGAACGAAGCGCTACAGGAGCAGATTCGGCACCAGAATTTAGATAGCGTGGGGTGAAGTAAACGTTTTGAGGTTTAAGTTTTAATTCAAAATTCAAAACTAAATATTCAAAACTCTCCCTAGTGGACTTCCCCCAAGCGATCGGGCAGCACCTCTTCCATCAGTGGTGTCAGGGTGTTTTTAAGCTGCCCGGCACGAATGAACTCGGCGTAGGTGTCAGACTCGATCGCCAGCAGTTCTTCCCGCATCTGATTTGAGGCGTATTCGCGGATGCTGTCGTTTTGCTGCTCTAGGGTGGCCAGTTTCTGCTTAACTTCATTCAACTCTCCCTGCACTAGGGCCATCTGGTAGCCGACAAACTCGGGGTCAAACTCTTCGTTGGCCTGCATCTCGTCTAGGCGCTGCATAACGCGGGTAAGGGCAACGCGGTGGGCAGTCATTTGGCTATATTCCACCCGCAGGGGCTGATCGCCCAGCAGGCCCAGATATTCCAACAGGGGTTTGGTGGTGAGTCCCTGCACCAGCAGGGTAAAGAGCATGACGCCGAAAACAATGGAGATGATTTCTTGGCGATCGCCCAGCACGGCGGGCACGCTCAGAGCCAAAGCCACCGAGACCGACCCGCGCAGGCCGCCCCACCAGAGCACAGTCTGCCCCTTGAGTGGCAGATCCATCTCGGGGCCGGTGACGACGTTGCTGATGTAGCCCAGGCCGTAGATGCTGATGGCGCGGGCCATGATCATCAAGACGATGGCGATCGCAATCTTATCCAGCTCATTCACCAGCTCGGCAAAATTGGCCTGGTCGCCAATCAGCAAAAACACAATCGAGTTAATAAAAAACGACAAAAACTCCCAAAACTCCGACACCACCAGGCGAGTGCGGGGGTTCATGCCAATGCGCGAGCCAAAGTTGCCGAGAATCAACCCTGTGGTCACGACTGCAATTACGCCAGAGCCGCCCAACTCCTCCGCCACCAGGTATGTACCGTAGGCCGATACCAGGGTGAGGGATTGCTCGACCAGGGGAATGTCGAACCGCTGGGTGAGAAACGAGAGGCCAAAGCCAATCAGCCCGCCGATGCTGATGCCCACCCCGGCAAATACTAAAAAGCGCGCGATCGTCACCGACACATCGAACTGTTCTAGGCCCAGGGCAATGCCCAGCAGCAGGTTAAAGGCCACTACCGCCACGCCGTCGTTAAACAGGCTTTCGCCCTCCATCACGGTGGTGAGTTTTTTATCGACCCCCAGTTCGCGAAACAGGGCGACTACCGATACAGGATCTGTCGCTGACAAACTTGCTCCTACCAGCAGGGCAGTAGCGAGGGAGGCTCCAGCGAAGGTCTGCAAACCCCACACCAGGCTGGCGACGCAGATCACCACGCCGACGATCGCATAGAGCACCACAGGCACCGCGAACTGCTTCAGACTCTTCCAGTTGAGGTTCCAGGCGGCCTCAAACAGCAGCGGCGGCAAAAAGATAAACAGAATTAGCTGGGGCGACAGGTTGATCAGCCGCACATCCAGCACCGCTAGACCGAGGCCGACGAGCAGCAGCAGCAGGGTGTAGGGAATGTTGCGCAGCACGCTAAACACCCGCGACAGGGTGGCCACCCCCAACGACACCGACAGCACCAGGCAAAACTGCCGCAGATGCTCTTCAATGGCGGGGTCTTCTAGCAGCAGAGACGGATCCTCTAGAAGGGGTTCGATGGTAAGGAAGAGATCCATAACTGCTGGCCCCAATTTTAGAACGCGACGGCTTGAGGCTGATTTTCAACGACGAAAGCAAAGTCTGGACAAGACCTAACAGTGATTTAAGACCATCACAGCTTTTTGCGAATGCTGTCGGCCTGGGACAGCAACGCCTCGGCAAAGGAGAGCGATTGCTGGTGCGACTCGCCCCCGGCGAGCTGGGCCAGCTCTTCGCGGCGATCGCTCAGCGACAGCGGCAGCACCCGCACTACGGTGCGCTCGGCCTCGCCCTCCCCCGCCTTGGCTCCTTTCGCCAGGACGGCTTCGACCACATGTTTACCCACCCGAAAGTGGGCATCGGCCAGGGCCGCCACCATGGGCTGGTGGGTGACGCAGAGCACCTGATGCTGGCGACCGAGCTGGTAGAGCTTTTCGGCGATCGCCTGGGCTACCCGGCCCGACACTCCCACGTCGATCTCGTCGAACACCAGCGTACCCACCGGGTCAACCTGGGAAAAGCAGGCCTTCAGCGCCAGCAAAAATCGGCTCATCTCACCGCCCGAGGCGGTTTCGGCCAGGGGTTGCAGGGGTTCGCCGGGGTTGGGGCTAAACAAAAAACGAATGCCATCGGCCCCGTTGGCGGTGGGGGCGATGGGGGTCAACTCGACCTCAAACTGCACCCGATCCATGGCCAGGGGTTTGAGTTCGTTGACTAGGCGGGTCTCTAACTTCTGGGCCACGCCCTGGCGCAGCTGGGTGAGTTGGGCGCAGGCCTCCGTCAAGACGGTCTGGGTCTTCTCGACCTCGGCCTCCAGGGCTTCGATGGACTGGCCTTCACCGGAGAGTTCGGCTAGGGCCTGGTTGACCTCGTCGCGGTAGGCCACTAGCTCGGGCAGGGTGCGGCTGAAGCGGCGGCACAGAGCCTTAAGCTGGCGCATGCGTTCTTCCACTTCTTCGAGCCGCTGGGGGTCGGCCTCGACGCTGGCCCCGTAGGCGTTGATGGCGCGCCCGGCTTCTTCGATCTGGGTGAGGGCTTCGCTGACCATGCCCAAAATTGAGGTAATGGCTGGGTCGTAGCGCTCCATGTCGATCAAAATGGCTTCGGCCTTGCCCAGCAGGTCGGCGCAAGCGCTTTCCCCCGCGTCGCTCTCGTAGAGAATTTGGTAGGCGGCGTAGCTGTTTTGCTGGAGGTCAACGCTGTGGTTGAGGCGATCGTGCTCCTGGGCGAGGTTTTCGAGTTCTTGGGGGTCGTCGAGCTGGGCTTGCTCTAGGTCTTGGCGGTGCATGCGCAGCAGGTCGAGCTGGTCGCGGCGCTGCTGGTCGGCCTTGCGGCGGGTGTCTAGCCGTTTTTTGGCTTGGGCCGCTGCCTCGTAGGCGGTGGCAACTTTCTGGCGCTGGGTGACGAGGGGGGCACCGCCAAAGCCGTCGAGCCACTCTCGCTGGCGATCGCCCGAGCCGAGCAGCACCGTCTGCCCCTGGGCGGTGATTTCGACCAGCTTTTGCCGCAGCCCCTCTAGCTGGGGCCGGGTGGCGGGGCTGCCGTTGAGGAAGGAGCGGCTGCGCAGGGTTTTGCCCAGGGTCAGTTCGCGCCGCAGCACGAGGGCACCGTCAGCGGTGGGGAATTCCTGCTCGGCTAGCCAGGTGTGGATGTCTTGGGGTACGTCGAAGGTGGCTTCTACCAGGGCTTTTTGGCTGCCCGATCGCACCAGTCGCTGGTTGGCTTTGCCTCCCAGGGCGGCATCGATGGCGTCGAGAATGATCGATTTGCCTGCCCCGGTTTCGCCGGTCAGCACGTTTAGGCCCGCCTCTAGCCGCAGATCGAGGTGATCGATCAGGGCAAAGTTCTCGATGTGCAGGGCCGTTAGCATGGGGGCAGCATGTTAGTACCCACGTATTTTAATGGGAAGTCCTGTGGATACGCCGCTGAAAATGCGTAAGCCTTTAAAAGGCTCGCCGTTTTGTCGGTAGAGAATCGGGTGAGGCCGAAACGATCGCGATGGCTTTGATGCGCTGGTAGTGGCTAGAGGCGGGCATGCCTTTTACAGTCTGCTGCATTCTATCTCTAACTCCCTGATTCTCTTCTCCCTTACTTCTGCTAAAACTGAGGGAACGTTGCCGCCGCGCCCGTAATGCCCCAAGATGAACTGCTGCGCCTGATTGACCAAGCCGCTGCCGAAGGCTGGAAAACCCTCGATCTTTCTGGCAAAAACCTCACTGAGCTGCCGCCTGAGATTGACAAGCTCACCTTGCTCCAATTGCTCAACCTCAGCTCTAACCAACTCAGCAGTCTACCGTTGGAAATCACCCAGCTCGCCTCGCTCCAATCACTTAACCTCAGCGATAACTGCTTTGAGCAAGTTCCAAACGGTTTAGAGGCTCTGCCGCAGCTTCAAAAATTAGACCTGCGACGCAACCCACTGCCCATCCCTCCTGAAATATTGGGGCCACCAGAACTTCATCGCGATCCTGGAGCAATCGAGGAAGTCTTCAACTACTTGCGGCTGCTGCGTAGCGGCGAAGTCAAGCCCCTGAACGAAGCCAAGCTGATACTAGTTGGACAAGGCAGCGTCGGCAAAACATCGCTTGTCAAAAGGTTGATCAACAATCACTTGAATAAAAACGAACCTAAAACAGACGGTCTCAACGTCAGCGATTGGCTGATTCACGTCAACAGCAAAGATGTGCGCCTCAACGTTTGGGATTTTGGTGGGCAAGAAATTTACCACGCTACTCACCAAATTTTCCTCACAAAAAGCAGCCTGTATCTGCTAGTCTGCAACTGCCGCGCTAGCGAAGAAGAAAATCGTCTGGAATATTGGCTAAAACTTATTGAAAGCTTTGGCGGCGCATCGCCCGTCATCATCGTCGGCAACAAAAAAGACGAGCAGCCTCTCGACATCAACCGTAAGGCCCTGCGAGAGAAATACCCCAATATCCGCGCCATTCTTGAAACCTCTTGCCAAACCGGAGATGGTATCGAAGAACTACGTACGGCCATTTATGAAGAAGTTGCACAGTTGCCTGAAATCTACAACCTGCTACCGCTTTCCTGGTTTGAGGTTAAAGAGCAACTCAAAGCAATGCAGGCAGATTTCATCTCATACAGCAAATACATTGGCATCTGCTACGAGAACAAAATTCCTGAAGAGCACAACCAGGAACAGCTTATTGAGCTGCTTCACAACCTAGGGCTAGTGCTCAACTTCCGTGAGCATCCTTTGTTAAAAGACACGAACGTTCTCAATCCCGATTGGGTGACAAAAGGCATTTATGCCTTACTCAGCGATGAAACCTTAAAAACTGAGACAAAGGGTATCCTGACTTACGAAGACCTTAGCCGCATCCTCGATTCTGAGCGGTATCCTGCTAACCGCCATCACTACCTCACAGACTTAATGCAGGAGTTTCAGCTTTGCTTCGCTCTACCCGACTTTGCTAACCCAAAGTTTCTAATTCCTGGTTTACTTCCTAAAGATGAACCTCACGGAACGAGCCTAGAAGGCGACACATTGGATTTCCAATATCACTATCGCATTTTGCCCGAGGGAGTGATATCACGCTTTATCGTTCTCAGTCACAAGCAGATTCACGAGCAGGTTTGCTGGCGCAGCGGTGCCATGCTGGCCTACTGTGAAGGCGACGAAGTTTACAACCTTGCTCTTATCAGAGCTGATTCTGAAGATCGCAAAATTTTTATCTCCGTCAGCGGCAAAGAGCAAACCCGGCGCAGCTACCTCTCTCAAATTCGCTATACCTTTAACAAAATCCATAGTAGCTTTGCTGATCTCGCCGTCACCGAATATGTTCCCGTTCCAGGTCATCCGGAGCATAGACCGATAGAGTACCAAGAGTTGTTGGGACTTGAAGCTATGGGTGAAAAGACTTATCCACTTGGAACACTTAGGATAAAAATAAATTTAAGACAGTTACTAGACGGCTATGAATCTGTAGAAGTAAGACGGAATGTCGCTGCTCGCAAAAACAGCTTAGCAGGAATTGAAGATGACTCAATTGAAATTAAAGTTTTTTCATCTCTAGACAACACTTGAGTATATGTCACAGATATTGAACTATTTACGGATTTCATAAATGAATGAAAAACCTTGTCGAGTATTTAGATCAAGAAAACCTGAACCCCAAAGATATATATATTATTTTTCCCCATGAATGGCATAAGGCTTGCGATTTTATTGCCCATCAAATTTGCAAAAAACTAAAGGTAAGATGCTTTTCTATCAAATATAGAGCTTTGAACAGAAGTCATGTAAAACAGATCTCCGGCTTTCTGAAACAAGGCTGTGTATTAGTAATCGGATACGAAGGAAGTATGATCGATGAAAATTACTACAAATTAGGTATAGCAAATGCCTTCGATAGACAAGTCATTTTGGTAGACCTGAACGCTTCCAATGTACCTATTTATATCCCTGAGTATATAAATTATCAATTTCATATCAAAAGAAAAGATGAATCAAGTGAATATTACATGCGATTGGAGCATGCTATCGCTCAGGTCTTGAGCGGAGATATCAAGGCAATGCTATATGAGAAGGTGATGCAAAAATGCGAATTGATTGAAGGCAAAACCGGAAAGACAATTAAAAAGGTGGACGAAGAAACTTTCTTCTCAAGACTGCAAGATCAATTAACTGAAGAGCATACAAGCTTTGATGAGGACATATTGTATTCGTTATACTTAGACGATGATGATGAGGCTTTGGCTAAACTTTTAGACCTAATATCTCAAGATAGAATAGAAGTCTTAGATGCATTGAACCCGGATTTAAAGAAGTTGAACGAGACTGGCAAAAACAAACAAAACACTTATATTTCAGGTGATTACAACGTTTACCAATACGGTCCAGGCGATAACGTGGCAGGTGACTCAATACAAGGCGATAAACACAGCTAGCCATGCAGCTACCTAACGCCGCATCCGCATTCATCGAACTCATCAAACTACGCAATTACAGCCTTAATCCAAACCATTCTCGTGGCAAACACAAAGCCCGCTTGTTTACCGCTATCTTAGGACTAACTAGTCAAGACGCTGAGCTGCTAAGGTCTGCGATTTTGAAAGCGATTCAAACCCAGGATGCCACGCCAGGTGAGATTGACGAGTACGGTCAGCGCTATCGAGTAGACTTTGCCATGACTCGCGGCCAAAACACGGCTACCGTCCGCACTACGTGGATTATCCACCCCAATGAAACCTTCCCTCGACTCGTCAGCTGTTACATCGTGAGGTAACCCTATGGTTAATATGGCAACTCAGTTTCAGCTACTCGATGCCGTTGCGCTCAAACATGATCTACCCCAGCATCACCTCACTGCTGGGCAGGTCGGCACCCTGGTTGAACCCCTAGCACCTGACGTCTACGAAGTTGAGTTCAGCGACGACGACGGGCAAACCTACGCCATGCTGCCGCTACACACCAGCCAACTTCTAAAGCTTCACTACACGCCTAATATCGTTTCATCATCTCTTTCAGCTATGGAAAACACAGTTCACCAGTACGGCAATGGCGACAACGTTGCTGGCGATAAAGTCGCAGGCAACAAAATCGGCAGCCAAATTTCAGGCTCCAACATTGGCAACGTCGTCAACGAAGCCAAAGACAACGCTCAGGTCAACGCTTCCGGTTTTACCCAAACCACTGGCGCTAGCGTGGCCGAGTTACTACAACTCATTGCCAACCTACGTCAGACAGCCTCTCAATTTCCACCAGACGCCCAAGATGATCTGATTATCGATATCGACGACATTGAAGAGGAAGTCAAAAAGCCAGAAGACCAACGCAGCATGCCTCGCTTGAAAAAGCGGCTGACAGCACTGCTCACAGCAGCCACACTATTGTCGGGGAGTGTCACCGCTGCCAACAATTTTGTTGACGAGGTAGTCGAGCTAGGCGACAAAGTTGGCATCGAGCTACAGCTTCCCCCATCTCCATAAGTTAATCAAAACGTAGTCAAAAAGTAGGGTGGGCACTGCCCACCGCCCCACTCATTCACCCACCACCATCCCATCCCCTCAAATATCCAGCGATCGCAGAAGGCAGACGATGAGCGGCGTTCACCCGATGGGTTTGGCTTGCGATTCCTTCGGATAGCTTCGCTAACGCGTGGGTACAGGGTGGGCGATACCGACCCTACAGCTTGATACCCAGGCAGAGCATGGGCACCAGGCACGCGAAGCAATCGCGCCCTGGTAACAAGCAGTCGCATCCCGGTGATTAACAATCGCGCCTCGGTAACAAGCAATTGCGCCCCGGCATCAAATAATCACACCTCGGTAACAGGCAATCGCACCCTGGTAACAGGTAAGTACCGGGGTGGTTATGCTTCACTATCATCGCCACTTCATTCAGCAGCGCCAGTCCATATTGTTTCTATAAAGCTGTACCGTTTTTTCCGGGTCGGCGATCGCAGCGGGCACATTGCCCTGAGAGACAGGCGAGCCTCCCCAGCCCTAACCGTTAACCCGATGTTTTAACCACCCTTTTGTATTGCCATCAAGGAGCACTACACCCATGCCCAGCACCGATACTACCCGCCGTTTGCGGCCCGACTACCTCGACCAGGATGTTGCTTCCCTGCGCGGTGCGCGCACCATCGCCGACTACACCTCCGCCCGCCCCGAGACCACCATTGAAGGGCTCCAGAGCAGCTACGCCGAGATGATTGCCGCCCAGGATGAAGAGACTGCGATCATGGTGCGTGCCAGAGCCGCCGCCGATAAGGCCCGCCTGGCCGAATGGCAGTTCCACCAAAACGTGCTGGCCATGAAAGAACTGGTGCGCGGTGTCTACGGCTCCGACAGCAACGAGGCCCAGGCCATCGGCTACAAGAAAAAGTCTGAGCGCAAGCGCCCCCGGCGATCGGCTGCGTAGTTATTCATAGCCAGTTTGCCGTCCCAGTTTTAGCTACAGGCAGTAGCAATGGCCTAAGCGAACTGGCCAGCGCTATATTTGATTCAAACCGCATGCCCCTCAAGTCTTTTGAGATTTGGGGGGCTTGCCTTGTCTAGCTATTGACAGAATCCGATCGGAAGAAGTAGGGAGGTCACCACCGGGGATTCGGAGACTATGCCGTTACAATAGTTTACGGGAGTGGTTTAGGCGATCGCCCAGTCTCCCCGACTCTCAACTCCTCGGTTCTCAATCCTCTCTCTGAGCGCGCTATGGCTTTAAATACCACCCAGGATTCGGCTCAGCACTTTAGTGGCGCTATCGATATCATCGACGCTGAAGTCATTACGGTAACCGGAGAGGAGATGACTCCGACTGCGGCGACTGTACCTGAGCCCGTCCTGGCTGCGCCCCGGCCTCGCACCCTGGCCACCAAAGCCCAAGATCCCTTTGAGTCCTATGGCTATGACCCAGAGGCGATCGCGGCCCACTACCGCCGCCGCCCGTTTCAAGTTTGGGCGCGGTTTGTCGGCATTTTCTTGCCGCTGATTAGCTTTTTTGCCCAGCTTTGGCTCGATGCCCGCGCCGGGCGCACTGCCGAAAACGAGAGTAAGCGGGCCGCCCAGTTGCGTACCATGCTCACTAACCTTGGCCCCGCCTACATCAAAATTGGCCAGGCTCTCTCTACCCGCCCCGATCTGGTGCCACCGGTCTTTCTCGAAGAGCTGACCACGCTGCAAGACCAGATCCCGCCCTTTGCTAACGCCACCGCCTACCGCTTTATTGAAGAAGAACTGGGCGCACCCCCCAGCCAAATCTACGCCGAAATTTCCGAAAGCCCGATCGCAGCCGCATCCCTAGGCCAGGTCTACAAAGGCAAACTGCACAGCGGCGAAGACGTAGCCATCAAGGTGCAGCGCCCCGGCCTGGCTCGGAACATTGCCCTTGACCTACATATTTTGCGGGGGCTGGCTCGCTTCGCCACCAACCGCATCAGCCAGATTCGCAGCGACCTAGTCGCCATTATGGATGAGTTTGGTGAGCGCATCTTTGAAGAGATGGACTACACCCACGAGGGCGAAAACGCCCAGCGGTTCGCAAAACTCTACGGCCATATCTCCGATATCTACGTGCCCCACATCTACCCCCAGTACACCGCCCGCCGGGTGCTGACCATGGAGTGGATCGAGGGCACTAAGCTGACCAACATCGACAAGCTGAATAGCCTGGGCATCGACGCCACCCACCTGATTGACGTGGGGGTGCAGTGCTCGCTGCGGCAGCTGCTAGAGCACGGCTTCTTTCACGCTGACCCGCACCCTGGCAACCTGCTGGCCATGGCCGACGGCAAGCTGGCCTACCTTGACTTTGGCATGATGAGTGAGGTCAAGCCCTACCAGCGCTATGGCCTGATTGAGGCGGTGGTGCACATGGTCAACCGCGACTTTGAGGGGCTGGCCAACGACTACGTCAAGCTAGAGTTTCTTACCCCAGACACCGACCTGACGCCAATTATTCCGGCTTTGGCCAACGTGTTTAGCAACGCCCTCGGCGCTAGCGTGGCCGAGCTGAACTTTAAGAGCATTACCGACGAATTTTCGGCGCTGATGTACGAGTACCCGTTCCGGGTGCCTGCCTACTATGCGCTGATCATTCGATCGCTGGTGACGCTAGAGGGCATCGCCATCAATGTTGACCCTAACTTTAAGGTGCTCAGCAAGGCCTACCCCTATGTCGCTAAGCGGCTGCTCACGGATCAATCGCCCGAGCTGCGGGCCTCGCTGCAAGACTTGCTGTTTAAAGACGGTAGCTTTCGCTGGAACCGCCTGGAGAACCTGCTGCGCAACGCCCGCAGCAGTGACGAGTACGATATGGATCGGCTGATTGACCAGACGCTGGAGTTTTTGTTCTCAGACCGGGGCTCGTTTTTGCGCGATCGCATCGTCGGCGAGCTGGTCAACAGCCTCGACAACTTTGGCCAAAGCACAGTCAAGAGCCTGACCACCGCCGTGCAGCGCCGGTTTGGCCTCAAGCAAGATCTGCCGCCTGCGGCCACCGTTGCCTCCAATGACCTCGACAACCTCCGCCGCATTCTCGACATTCTCAAAGACACCCCCGGATTCGATGCCGCCCAGGTAGCGACCCGAATTCCGACCCTGTTGTTTAAGCCTGAAACCCAGGCGATGGGTCAGCAGGTGGTGGCAAAGCTGGCTCAGCGCGGCCTGGCCCGACTGATTCGCAACCTGCTGCTAGAGGGAGAACCCGTAGGCCAGCCCCAGCTCAGCCCATCTCGCGCTGGGAGCTAGGCAAACCCAAACTTCTTCTGTCTGGGAAAATTGTCTTCAGCCGCAACTTCAGTTCAGCCAGGGTGGAGTCGAGAGCTTGAAGCGCAAAAGCGCAATGCAGCCGCTAATCCACAGAAAACCAATGCCGTAGCCCGCCAGCACATCCGTTGGCCAGTGCACCCCCAGATAAAGCCGACTCAGGCCGATGCCACTAATTAAAAAGACCGCCCCTGCATAAATAATTAGTTTTTGTTTGGGGAAGCGCTGCGCCAGCAGGTAAGCCGAAAAGCCGTAGAGCACCATCGACCCCAGGGCATGGCCGCTGGGAAAACTGTAGGTGCTCTCAGTAATAATCTGAGGCCAAAGGGCTGGCCGGGTTTTGCCGAACAGCAGTTTTAGCCCAGTGCTGAGCACTGCTCCACCCACGCAGTTAATGGCAAACGCGATCGCAATCGACCGATAGTGCCGCAACCAAAGCCCGATAAACCCAATGCAGGTTAGAGGCACGACCGTGCTAGGGTCGCCCAGGCGGGTAAACATTAGCATGACCCAATCTAAGGTCGGTGTGGCGAATTGATTAATCCACAGCAGAATCGACTCGTCAAAGAAAAAAGCTTCTTGCTCTAGCACTTCGTCGGCCAGGTTGGCCAGCCCGAATAGAATCAGCAGGCATGTCCCCAGCCAGAGCAAACCAACGGCGGCTATAAACGACATCAGGCGCGGATGGATGTGCTGCATCCAGGTTCTGGCCAGCCGTTTTAGAATCTGCTGCATCGTGCCACCTCACCACAGGACTGCCACCAGAATGCCATGCCGCCTGCCTGGGTTGGATGTAGGAGGGCAGGTGTTCACTGTCGGCAGATGCCCCTCAGAGGGTGGGGGAATCCATGCCCGCTAGAGGATTGCTCAGCTCAGTTTACTTGCCATAGTAGAAGCTGTGCCGCCTAGTTTTGTCTGTATTAGTGGCTCATGCCCTAAGCGCAGCGGCCATCGCTATAAGTTCTCTTCTACCCCCAACTGCTAGCGCGCCGTCGCCTATGACCTCCCCAACGCCTGCCCAAGCCACCGTTGATACCCCAAATCTCGGACTGGTCTGCATTACGACCTCGCCTGAGGTGCGCTTTAAGACCATGACCCGCAAGCGGCTGTTGCAGCTAGATGAGGCGGCCCAGGCCCAGGCGGTGCGATCGCTCTACGGCGAAAACCTGAGGCGGCTCAACCTGGCAATCACGTTTTGCCAAGCCAACCAGATTCGGCTCTATCGCCTGATATCGAACATTTTTCCGTTTTCGGATACACCCCTGGGTACAAGAATTCTAGAGGAGTTTACCGAAGCCCTGAAGCAGTTGGGCGATCGCGCCCAGGCCAACCATATTCGGCTGGTGCTGCACCCCGACCAGTTTGTGGTGCTCAACTCCGACAACCCCACAGTGATTGAAAACAGCATCACCATCCTGACGGCCCACGCCCGCTGGTTTGACCTGATGGGTCTACCGCAGTCGCCCTGGGCGTTGATGAATATTCACGGCGGCAAGGGCGATCGCCGCGATCGCCTGATCCAGACCATCCGCGATCTGCCGCCGCCGATTCGCTCTCGCCTCACCCTAGAGAACGATGAGCACACCTACAGCGCCGCCGCCATTCTAGACATTTGCCGCGCCACGCAGATTCCCATGGTGTTCGACGCCCACCACCATTTAATTCACGAACGACTCGACAGCTACGACCATCCCAGTGTTGAGCAGATGTTGACAGCGGCTCGCTCCACCTGGCCCGACCCGGCCTGGCAACTGGTGCACATTTCCAACGGGTGCAGCGCCCTCCACGACCCTCGCCACAGCGATTTGATCACCGCCATGCCCAGTGCCTTCCGCCAGGCTCCCTGGATTGAGGTGGAGGCCAAGCACAAGGAGTTAGCGATCGCCCATCTGCGCCAAACCTGGCTATCGGCCTGAGACTTGGTGCCCATTCATCACAACCCCGTCATCAGCTCGTTTTAGCAACAGCTATTAAGCGTAAGTAAGCTCCAGCAGGTTGCCTCAATTACCGTTGCTACAAGTTGCTATGCACCCTCAATGCGCTGGCCACCCAAAGTCCATCTGGGCAAGACCCAAATGATCCAGAACCCGCTCAGATCGCTACGCCAGCCACAAGTGGTTGACAATCAAGACAATCGCTAAATCCCTGAATTTATCGGCTAAATCCAAGCCAGTAGACTGCTCAAATCCGTCTGGTAGTTCGGTCTTCCCTCCTGTAGAATTAGACGATTCTGGTTAAGATAGCTATTCAGGTTAAGGGATCGTGTTACCCCGGTAACGCGGTCTACCACCGGCCTGGCTTGTACCAGCGCTCTGTTGTCTCGGTTCACGAGATGGATTAAACATGACCTTAGACAAATATCGTCTTCGCTCCGACTTCTTGGGCACCCAGGTAATCACCCGCAACTCTGGCCAGCGGCTGGGAATTGTCAGCCAGGTTTGGGTCGATGTAGACCAGCGAGAAGTCGTGGCCATTGGCCTGCGCGAAAATATTATGTCTGGGCTGGTATCGAGCACCCAACAGGTCATGGCGCTCACCAACATCCGCCAGATTGGCGACGTCATCCTGGTCGATGATGAAGCCGTTCTAGACGACGAAATGAGCGTGGCCCCCTACAGCACGCTGGTCAACTGTGAAGTCATCACCGAGACGGGGGAACCCCTGGGGCGAGTGCGGGGTTTTAAGTTTGACGTTACCACCGGGCGACTGGAAACCATTGTGATTGCCTCCTTTGGGCTGCCCCAGATTCCCGACCAGGTGATCAGCACCTATGAGCTTTCTATCGATGAAGTTGTCAGCAGCGGCCCCGATCGCCTGATTGTCTTTGAAGGTGCCGAAGAGAAAATGGTGCAGCTTAGCGTGGGCCTGCTAGAGCGCCTGGGCATCGGCAGCGCCCCCTGGGATCGCAACGACGACAGCGAATACATCATGCCGGTGTCAACCGCCAACCAGCTGCCCTCGGGGGTGCAGGTGCCCGCCGAATTTAGTAAAGCCCGCCCAGCTACGACCGAAGAGCGCTGGAGCGACGACGACTGGGGCGAACCCGAGCGGGTTGAAGCCCCCCTCCAGGCCCAGCAGCCTGCGGAACGCTACCAGGCAGCTACCATGGATGACCAGAGCAGCTACAAAGCCTACGATGCTGACTTCCAAGACGTCACCGAAGATGTCTGGACAGAGGAAGACGAGGGCCAACCCTACGAGGCCAAGCCCCTCAATATTCCTCAAAAGAAAAAAGTCACCGAGTACGAAGAAGAACTGGACTATTAAGCCTTACGGGTCTGCATTCCCTGAATCGGGGTCGCTCGTAATGGCGTCTAGCTGGTTCACCAAAAATGTCAGCCTATAGGAGCGACCCAGCTCGCGCGCCAAAAACTGCTCCAGTAGCTCAACCTGCTTAGGCGATATCGGTTCTGCGGTTCTCACCGTGAGCGAGATTTCGGGCGGCTGGGTCAACCAGTTAGCGTCCATATCCACTAGGGTGACCCGCTGAAACGTGAGGGTGCGATCGAGTAGAGCCCTTTTCACGCTAGCCTCTAGCTGGTTTTGCTGGAATAGTCGCAGGGTTGTAGCCCCCAGGGGAATCACTAGCAACGCCGTGAACAGCAGGGTAATACCGAGGGGGCGGCGAGCCCGACGAGCCATGGAGTAGCCAAACACCACAAAGACCGCCATGCAGGCCAGGGTGATGCCAAACAGGTTGGTGAAATAGAGCAGCAGTGCCCCCAAGCTAAGCTCCAGGTTGCCTCTACCCAGCCACAGACCGACAACGCAGATGGGAGGCATGAGGGCCACGGCGATCGCTGTCCCCGCCACGGTACCCGCCACCTTAGGCTCAACTTTGGCCACCCCCGCTATCGCCCCCGCCGTGATCGCAATGCCCAAGTCAAGCAGTGTGGGCTGGGTGCGAGCCATCACCTCGCTGCCAAACTGGGCCACTCCGGTGACTGCGCCTAGCAGAGCGGCGATAACCACCGATAACACAGAGCCTATGGCCAAGGCCAAGAGGCTAGCCCGAATGAGGGGGCGATCGGCCTCTAGAATGCCAAAGGCCGCGCCGCGAATGGGCAGCATCAGCGGCGCAATGATCATCGCGCCAATAATGACTGCTGCACTGTTGGAGAGCAGCCCCAGGGTCGCAATAATGCAGGCCCCCACCACGAGCACCAGGTAGTGCCAGCTCAGCCGCGATTCGTCCAGCAGATCCTGCCGTAGCTGAGTTAGGTCATCGGCGGCTACCGATCGCCGCATTGGGGCGATTGTGCTCTCGACCCAGGCGGCTGTGTTTAGCGTCAGATCCCAGAGGAATGACTGAGCCTTAGTCCAGCCCTGGTGGCCGCGCTGCATTAACCGCCGAACTTGCCGCCAAAACTTGGCTTGATTAAACTTCAAACTCAACCCCCATAGCGATCGCAGTGATGGTTGAAATCCAGCGGTGACGAATGGCGGGAGCGGTTATGCCGATCGGGATAACCACTCCCATCACTCATGAATACTGCCATCGGGCATGGTAGTGCCCGTCAGCGTGACGTTGACTAGGGTGGTGCTGCTGATTTCGGCCCGCTCTAGAATCGCTTCGCTCAGGTCGGCATCGGTGAGATCGGCCCGGCCCAAATAGGCTTCAACCAGCAGAGCTTTAGTGAGAATAGACCGGCGCAGACTCACCCGAGACAGGTCAGAGCGACTAAAGCGAGCCCCGACTAGGTTGCAGTCATCCATCTGAGCCAGGGCCATCGTGGCCTCGGTGAAGTCAACCCCTTTGGCGTTGATGCGGTTAAGATTGGCCTGGCTGAGGTTGCTGCGAGGCAAACGGCACTGGGTGAGATCGGCTGATTCTAAACAGCTCTGGCTCAGGTCAACATCGCTGAGGTTGGCATTGCACAACAGCGCCCCCTGCAAATTGGCCCCCTTGAGGTTGGCATCGCGCAGCACCGCCTCGCTGAGATTAGCGCCGCTGAGGTCAACGTAGGCCAAATCGGCCCCTGACAGATTGGTGCCCCGCAGGTCGGCCAGGTGCAGCTTAGCCCCCCGCAGATTGGTGGCATACTTGCGGTTTTCTTGGCGCAGATTGGCCCCGCGCAGGCAGGCTCCGGTGAGGTTGGCACCGCTGAGATCGGCGTTGCGCAGGTCAGCCCCGGTGAGGTTGGCATCGAGCAGATCGGCCAGGGTCATATTGGCGCTGCGCAGATCAGCCCCCTGGAGGCTGGCCCCGTGCAGGTCAGCATCGCGCAGCATGGCCGCCGACAGGTCGGCCTGGTTGAGGTTGGCTCCCCCCAGTCGCGCCCGCGACAAATTGGCTTGGCGAAAGCGCACCCGCGTCAAAAACGCCAGCATGAGGTTGGCGTTTTCCAGATCTGCCTGCACCATATTGGCCCCAATCAAATCAGCCCCGGCGAGGTCAATGCCCACCAGGGTCTTACCCTTAAAGTCCATATCGCCACGGGCATAGGCGTCGAGCAGTTCGCGGGCATTCATAGCGAAGACCAAGGGGCTTAGGCAGAAAAGCGGGCCGATACAGGGGCCGCCACAGTGGAACGATCGCCAGCATTAGCCGACTCAGAAACAACTTCAAGATGGGTTGTTGTGCCGACTACTGCCTCTGCTGGCTCTAACAGACTATTGGGGTCTTGGGGATAGTAGGCGCGCATCGCCTGAGCGATGGCGCTGGCCACCTGCCCCCCGTCGCCGACTTGGCCCAGACAGTGGGCGATAATGGATAGCTTACTGTCTAAGTCGGAGTAGGTGGGACAGTATTCAAAGGTTTGCTGCAATAAGTCGTCAAGGGTGCGTCGGCTGAGGTTCGACCAGTCTTGGGTTGTATAGCCGAAGGGGCCGTAGAGACAGGAGTACAGCAAAATTTTGGCCCGCAGCGGATTAGCATACTGAATAATATCGCCCCGCAGGTCAAATAGCGATGAGCGATCGCGCCTTGGGCCGCCCAGCTCAGACCCGCTATTTATGGGGTTAGAGAGGGTGCCGTGGAGGGTAGTCAAATCTGCTGGCTGGTCGTAGCCACCGCTGGCGAGGGTTGTATAGACTTCGGCGATCGGACTGGAGGGGCCAGAGGGGTCAGCCAGAACGGTAGATTCGGCCAGAACCGTCGATTCTACTAGAGCCGTGGCCTCGGCTAGGGCCTCAGGTTGGGTTTGGTAGAGGGGCTGGAAGCCAACCATAATCTGGTTGGCTAGGCGGGTGTACTGCTGGCGGCGGTTGAGATATTTAACAATGCGGCCCAGCCGATAGCGCAGATCCTGGGGCCGAGGTGCCAGGGTGAGAATCTGCTGAATTAACCCTGGTAAATAGGTCTCGCTGAGACGGCTGGGGTCGTTTTCCCAGCCGCCATGACAGAGACAGTGCAGCAGCTTGCGCAGTCGCAGGGCCTCGGGGCTTTGGTCAAACTGGTCGGCAATAGCTTGGCAGCGCTCTTCTAGAGACCGCACGGTGAGCTGGGTAGCTTCGGGAGTGGTCTCAGGATTTTGAAACAGCGATCGCCCGTACCAGGGCTGAAGCTGCTTAACGATGGTTGCGGCCACTTCACTGTAGAGATCTTGGCGGTTGAGCCCGGCCACCACCCGCTTTAGCTGATCTTCAAAGTCAGTCAGGGTCGGGCAGCGATCGCGCAGCGACAGCAGCAGCGATCGGAGGTCGAACTGATCCAGCACCGCCGGGTCATTTTCCCAGGCCTGCTGATAGGTGGCAAACACCAGTTTTTTGATGCGCAGGCTGTGGGTGTGGGTGCTGAGGTGGCGCAGGGCGTTGGCCAGCAGCGCCTCCGAGGTCATGGGTAGGGTGCAGGTATGATCCTCAGAGCCCTGGGGGCCAGACTCGGTATCTTCAGCGTGGAGCGCTAGCTGGTAGGCGGGTACCGCCTCCTCAATATTCTTGAGTTGCAGGGGGCCTAAAAAGGTCGCGTGAAGATTGAGGCGAGCCTTGACCACATCGTAGATGGTGCGCGATACGCACAGGCCTCGGGGTTTAGAAAAGGTTTGCAGGCGGGCGGTGATGTTGACCCCGTTGCCCATGACATCCTGCTCACTGACCAGGATATCGCCGAGGTGCACGCCAATGCGGTGATCGAGATATTGGTTGGGCTCCAGGCCCTCGGCCAGGTCAACCAGTCGCCGCTGCATCTCTAACCCGCAGGAGACCGCCTCGACAGCGCTGAGAAAGTAAATCAGCAGCCCGTCGCCGGTCGATTTGAGCACGGTGCCGCCAAACTCTCGGCAGATATCGCCAATCAGCGTCAGATCGCGATCGATCAACCGCAGAGTGCATTCCTCGTCGGTTGACATGCGGGTGCTAAAGCCTACCGCATCAGTAATCATGATGGCGGCTAGCAGGCGTTGCCCCTGGGATAGCGATGACACTCGACGTTCCATGGCGACTCGCGATGGTGCATGTTAGGGATCGGCTGCCTCTAGGGCGGGGATCAACCGCTAGAGATTCATACCTTACATATTGCCCGTCTAGACCCCAAGATGCGCTAAATAGAGGCCGGAAGTCGAACGGTTTACCCAGTCTTCATATCGGCGATCGCGCCCCGAGCCATAGAAGCAATGGCCTGATCGGTGGCTTTGGGCAGTTGGTAGTAGCGGCCCCCAGCGGTCTTAGCCAACTCTTTACCAAACCCCGTCGAGACAAACTTGCGCTCGGTGTCAATGATCAGCAGTTGATACCCCACGCCGCGAATGCGCCCGGCAATCTCCAGCAGCTCTTGCTTGATGTCGGGCTTGGGGGCATCGGGGTCGGGAAGGTCGCCCAGAGAGCGCGACAGCGGCACGTTGCCCCGACCATCGGTAATCGCCACAATCACCACGCTGCCCACATCCCCCGACTGCTGGGCGTTGATGCCCACCCGCACCGCCTGGGTGAGGCCGTGGGCCAGCGGCGAGCCGCCGCCGCAGGGCATGCGCTCTAGCCGCCGCCGCGCCATGGCGATCGAGCGGGTGGGCGGCAGCAGCACCTCGGCCTGCTCGCCCCGAAAGGGAATTAGCGCCACCTGATCGCGGTTTTGGTAGGCTTCGGTCAGCAGCTCTAGCACTGCCCCCTTGGCGCTCTGCATGCGGTTTAGCGCCATTGAACCCGAAGCATCGACCACAAAAATAATCAGTGAACCGGCCTTGCGGGCCAGTCGCTTGGCGCGAATATCTCCCTGTTCGACGATGACTCGGCGACCGGGCTCGCGATCGCGACGGGCCTTTTGGTAGGGGGCGGCGGCCCGCAGGGTGGCATCGACCGCAATGCGGCGCACCGGACCCTGGGGCAGAAAGGGTTTGATATAGCGGCCTCGTTCTTCAGAAAAAATCAGGTTGGCATTGCCTGACTTGCCCTGGCGGCCCATGGTCTGGGCAAACAGCAGCATGGAGGGGTCAATGATCACGCCCTCGGGGTCAAAGACAAACTCCTCCGGAATGCTGGGGGGGCTGTCGTCCTCGTCGGGGGTATCGTCCTCGTCGTCGTCGTCCTTGTCTTGATCTTCCGTGTTGTCCTGAGGCTCCTCTTGATCCTGATTGGAGGGCGGCGGGGGTGGGGGCGGCGGTGGCTCCTCGGGCATGTCTTGCGGCAGTAGGGAGCGGGGCACGATCACCAGCTCCACCGCCACCCGTAGGTCGTCGGCGTTGACCTCGGCGCGCCCCTCTAGGGCGGCATGGGCCTTGGCCACCCGCACTGCAAACAGCTCGGCCCGGTGGCCCTGAATGCCGCCCCGCAGCGCCTCGGTCACCAGGTACTGAATCTGCTCCCGGCTGATGGTGACTTCTTTGAGCCACTCGCGGGCCAGAATAATCTGGGTTCTGAGGGCATCGATCTCGTCGGCGTAGGCGGCAATCACCGCCTGGGGATCGTTGGCGAACTGGGTGGATTGCTCGACGGCAGCCACCCGGTCTTCTAGGGCCATAGCGCTGTCTGCCGACAGGGCGATCGCAATCCGGTCTAACAAATGCTGCCGCAGTGGCCCCGCCTCGGGGTTGTAGGTGGCGATCAGTAAGGGCTCGCAGGGATGCTGAAAGCTCAGGCCCTCGCGCTCGATCTGGTTGCGGCGGGCGGTGAGGGCAGCCAGCAGCAGGTTAGCCACCTGGTCATCGAGCAGGTTGATGTCATCGACATAGAGCACGCCCCGGTTAGAGGCGGCCAGCAGCCCCGGCTGAAACACGCTCTCCCCCGCCTGGATGGAGCGGGCCACATCCACCGAACCCAGCAGCCGATCTTCGGTCACCCCCAGCGGAATTTGCACAAAGGGAGCGGGCACGACGCGGGTGGGCAGATCGGGATACTCATGCAAATCGCCGAAGCGATCGCGGGTTTGGTCATCCCATAGTTGCGGGTTGGCCGGGTCGGCGTTGCAGCAGGAGCCCTCGACTACCTCAATGGGGGGCAACAGCTGGTGCAGCGCCCGCGCCATCACCGATTTGGCGGTGCCACGCCGCCCGGCAATCACCACCCCGCCCAGGTTGGGGTCTACCGCCGCCAGCAGCAGGGCCATTTTGATCGCCCCCTGCTCGACCACCGCCGCCAGGGGAAATACAACCGGAATTGGGGAATCTACTGTGGCCATCATGGCGTGGTCAACGTACTCAGAAGGGGCAAGGGTTCAGTCCTTCACCATATCAGGAATTGCCAAACCCTAGCCCGGTATGGCTTACCAACGGTGAAGTATTCTGCCCTGACGCGCGATCGCGCCACCGCCACACCGCCGATTTGTGTTGCAGTTTGTTGCAAACTGCAAAAAGCCTCCGTATTCTCCCCTGCCGATGCTCTTCTAGATCAGCAAAACCTCCGTTATTTCAACATTGGGAAAATACTGACCATCCCCCATGCTGTTGAGTAACCTACTGTGTTACTGGGATAATCTCCAGTAACGGCCCCACCCACTGCAACCTCTACTGCCCTATGAGCGTTTCCCCTCGCCTCGATCAGGTTTCCCTGGCCCCCGCCCCGGCCATGGCCTGTAAGCTGCTGTTTGACCGCGATCTGTATACCCCCTGCCACGTTCGGGTGCCCGATGTCGACCATCGGCTGTCGGCGATCTACGTCGACAACCAGTTTTACAGTTTTCTCAAGATTGTGCCTGAGGCTCACAAGGCGTTAAATGTCGTGGCTCGCCTAGGGAAGCGAGACCATACGGCGGCAATTACGCAAACCCGGCAGGGCTATGCCGTGTGGGCCCATGAGCCTGCGGCTGTCTACGCCGCCCCAGCTAGAAAGCCGGGCTATACTATTCGCCCCGTGTTTGGGCCCCAGTCCTGCCTGGTGGTGACCGACGAAACCACCTATCAGACCTGTCGGTTGCAGGTGCCTGACGTGACTAAACCGCTGATGGCGCTTGCCCATAACGATCGCTACTACAGCTTCTTTAAGCAAGATACCGATGCGGCAAAGGTGCTCGATATTGCCGCTAAACTAGCCCGTCGCGGCGATGAAACCCTGCTGGTGATTGAGCCGCCGACCTTTACGCTGGCGCTGCTAGAGCCCAGTGGCCGACTGGTTTAGTTGGGCGGTGGTGGACTGTATACACAAAACTGTGTCGGGGGTAGCGTGATCCTCTAAGGTGATAGCTTGAGAACCTTTTCACGCTATCTCTGGCACTGGAACGCTCGCCATGACTGACAAACCCGAAAAGATTACGGTCTTCATCTGTGGCTCGGCCCTGCGCGGCCAGCCCGATAATCAAAATCTCCAGGATGCAGACTTTCTCGGAGCGGCGGCAACGGCCCCCATCTATCGGCTGCACGCGGTAAAAGACGGCTGGCACCCCGGTATTTATGAGGTCGAGACAGGGGGGATTTCGATTCCCGGCGAGCTGTACGCGATGACGCCGGAGCAGTATGAGTACTTAAAGGACAACGAACCACCGCACATGTACCCCCACGCGGTGCAGTTGGGGGATGGGGGCACGGCGATCGCCTTTCTCTATCCCAAAGACTTGATTGACGAGTACGGCTGGCCCGATATCTCGACTCATGGCGGCTGGGCGGCCTACAAGGCGGCAACCGTGTAAATTGCCCAGTCACTATCAGGGGCAGACCCGACCTCACCAACTTGGATCGCAGCGCTGTAGCCTCGGCGGTGGAGAGCATCTAGGCAACGCTGGGCAGCGTCCGCTGGTACGGCAGCCAGCAGCCCGCCAGCGGTTTGAGGGTCAAACAGCAGAGGATAGAGGGGATGGTCTGCTCCAGCGGGATCGATCGATGCTGCGGCCTGAAGATTTTGGGGGTGAAGAGTGCTGAGGAAGCCTGCGCTCAAGGTATCGGCGGCACCGGTCAGCACGGGCAGGGCATCCATCGCGAGGGTGGCGGTGACGTTGGCGGCCCGCACCATTTCGAGCAGGTGCCCGGCGAGGCCAAAGCCAGTGACATCGGTGCAGGCAGTGGCTCCGTGGGTGCAAAAGATCTCAGCGGCAGCCTGGTTGGGGGTGAGCAAGTGGGCGATCGCTTCCTCAATCCATCGTCCCTTAGCCCTGCCCTGCATATCGGCGGCAAACAACGTCCCACTCCCCAAGGGCTGAGTGAGAATCAGAGCATCACCTGGCTGCATTCCCCCTTTGTGTAACAGTTTGGCTGGATTTGCAATGCCGTTGCAGGCGAAGCCAAGGGCTAGCTGAGGGCCAACGGTGGTGTGGCCGCCCACCAGCGGCGCATTGGCGGCCAGTAGGCCTTTGAAGGTGCCCGCCAATATTTGGTAGAGCATTTCAGCCTGCTTGGCGGGGGTGGCGTAGGGCACCTGCACCAGGGCCAGCACCGTGTGGGGCTGAGCACCCATGGCATAGAGATCGCCTAGGCAGTGCTTAAGGCAGATCTGGGCAAAGATAAACGGGTCATTTATCAGCGCGGTGAAGTAGTCGACGGTCTGCACCATGACCTGTCCCGGCGGCACGGTAACTACGGCGGCATCGTCCGGAGCATCTAGGCCAATCAAGACGGCGTCGCTGGAGACTTCAGGGAAGTCTTGGCGCACCCGGCGGAGAGCCTCGGATAGGGCGGTGCTGCCGACTTTGGAGCCACAGCCTGCGCAGTGGGGTTGGGGGGTGAGGGGGTGAAGGGGTGAGGGGGTAGGGGAGTGAGAGGGAGACATTTGCCCCACGGGTAGATTGCAGAAGCGGGACATGAATTTGCGATCGATGTGGTCTTTCCAGCGGTGGGCCAGGGGGTACTCGATCGCAAAGGGGCCGCGATCGGCGATCGCCCTACCATTCCCCGTCTCGATCAAGCTGAGAAACTGGCGCTGGGGGCGAAAGGGTTTGAGCGGCTGACCCTGCACAAAGCGGCGCAGGTTGTCGGTTAGAGGTGGCCCCTGGCGCACCGCAAACACTCCGGCCTTGGGGCGGGGGTGATGTACCATTGTCGCCACATCCCCGGCGGCAAACACGTTGGGGTGGGATAGGGTTTGCAGGGTATCGCCTACCTGGATAAAGCCTTCGTCAGTGAGGGATAGTCCCGAAGTTTTCAGCCAGTCGGGGGCGGCGGCGCTAGTGACCCAGAAGATGCGATCGCACTCCACTTCCAGCCCTGACGAGCCTCTTACGATGCGTTGCCTGGTGGATTCGTCGAGGCATATCTCGGTCACATCTTCGTTGAGGTGCAGGTGAATGCCGCGATCGCGCAGCACCCGCTCCAACCGGCGGCGCGTCCAGCGATTGCGCTCGGTGGCCAGTTCTTTGCCTCGGTGGAACAGGTGCAGCGTCAGGGTGTTTGTGGGTTGACCCAGCCCCTCAAGCAGCCCTACCAGTCGTTCATGGATGCCGATCGCCAGCTCCACCCCCCCTACGCCGCCACCGACCACTGCCAAGGTGAGCGGTTTTTGAGGATTCGTTGCAACACTGTCAACCAGCTGTTGCCACTGGTGCAGCAGAGCGGGTACGGGTTTGGCGGCGATCGCATACTCCGCCGCCCCCGGCACCGATAGCGTCGCCGGGGTGCTGCCCGTATCGATAGACAGCACATCGTAGGCCAGGGGTGGATGGTTGGCGCACAGCACGCGCTGCTGGGCCAAGTCAAGCCCCACGGCGCGATCGACCACCAGGCGACACTGGGCAAAGTGCGTCAGCGGACGCAGGTCAATGTGAGCCTCGTCAAAGCTATAACGCCCGGCTACATAGCTGGGCAACATGCCCGAGTAGGGCGTATCGACCAGGTCGCTCAGCAGCGTCAGCCGCACCCCAGGGATAGGGGCCATACCCCATCGCCGCAGCACCAGAGCGTGGGTGTGGCCACCCCCCACCAGTACCACGTCCGTTGAAATCGTTGGTTCAGTCTGCATCATGGCCTGTGTCTAACCCACACCATTAATGTATGCCTTCTGAGGTCAAGCCCGTCCCTCTGTTGGGTGATGGAGAAGTCGTATAGTTTCGGTAATTTTTAGGTAAGACAAACTGAAGGAGGCTTAATTATGCCTTTGCATCGACTGAAAGATTACTACCCTAACTACCGTGAGACTTTAGCTGACGGGCAGATGGATAGCATAAGTTCCTATTCTGTCTATGCTCAAGGCGAAGACAAAGTAGGTTCTGCTAAAGATTTGTTAGTAGATGATTCGGGACATTTTCGCTATTTAGTGATTGACACTGGCCCATGGATTTTTGGGAAAACTGTACTGTTGCCCATCGGCCTAGCCCGGTTTGACTACGACAACACCCGCGTTTACGTCGATGGCTTGACCAAACCCCAAGTTGAGCACCTGCCCGAATACGACAGCGACATGGTGGTCGACGAGCATTACGAAGAGCGCGTCCGAGGAATTTATCAACCCATTGCCCAAGGCCGTTCTAGTCGTCAGTTTTTGGGCCACAATTACATCCCTGCTGAGGCACAAAACGACTCTCGGGCGGGCGATTTGCGCCAGATGCCGCCTCTGGGCAATATGGCTAGCGCCACGGCTACCCCTGCCGATGCTGTGGCTGGAGATCTGCGGCGCATGGGGCCGATCGCGGCTCCTACGCGCACGACTACAGAAACCTATCCCAGCAGTCTTCGCCATGACGCCAGCATTTACGACCAAGAAACGGGCTTTTATGGGCTAAGTGATGAAGACAATCATGGCCTACTTCGCTCCTACGAGGAGCGTTTAGCCGCCCATCGCAGCCGCAACTGGGTTGAGTAGAAGCGGCTCACTCTTTTAGAGCAAATCGATCGGTTCTGGGGTTGCATTACACAACTTACAAAGTGAAGTTTGACGAACCCTTAGAATGAAAAACACCAATCGAAGTTACAACTTCGATTGGTGTTTATGTCTGAAATTGTGAATCTCTGTTCTGGTTTTTTACTTAAGTTTTGACGAAAGTAACGCGCTTTAAAAATCGACCCCGCGCTTTAGGTCAATGCCTTTTTCGGCGTAGTGCTTGTGGTTAAACACCTCCGAGTGGGTGCTGGCCAATTCAAAATAGGCGGGGCGATTTTTGCAGCGTCCGGTGATAATTACCTCCGTCCCGCGAGGTTTACGCAGCAGAGCTTGGAGAATTGGCTCCTCGGGCAGCAGCTCTAGATCAACCGTAGGGTTCAGCTCGTCGAGGATGATGGTTTTGTAGAGGCCTGAGGCGATCGCCGTCCGAGCGATCTCCCACCCCCTTTCGGCTTCCACATAGTCAATCTCTTGTTGCTGCCCGCGCCAGACGATCGCATCGCGGCCACAGCGCTGGTGATCCACCAGGTTGGGATAAATTTTGCGCAGGGCCGCGATCGCCGCATCTTCGGTATAACCATTGCCCCCTTTTAGCCACTGAATAATCAGCACCCGGTGGGAAAGATCTTGGCTAATGCCCCGCCCAATGGCCTGGAGAGCCTTGCCCAGGGCGCTGGTCGATTTGCCCTTGCCCGAGCCGGTATAGATTTCGATGCCCTCAATGCCCTCGATGCCCTCGGGTTTGGGCTGGGGTTTCATCTCGGAGTGCAAGTTGGCCACGTCGAGCAACGGTTGGGGGGCACCGCGCCCGGTGGCAATGATCTCTAGGTGGTCGGGCTTGTTGCGTAGGGTTTTGGCTACTTCATCGACGTTGAGCAGCCCCAGGTCGAGCACCGGGTTGATTTCGTCGAGCACCACCACCGAGTAGAGGCCTGAGGCGATCGCCCCTTTGGCCACATCCCAGCCCCGCTGGGCCTCTTGCCGGTCAAATTTGGTGATCTCCTCCGGCCCAAAAAACTCCGCCCGCCCGGTGCGCACCTGGTCAATTAGGTGGGGAAAGCCCCGCTGGAGCGCTTCAATGGCGGCATCTTCGTCATAGGTGCGGCCCGGCCCCTTAAGAAACCGCAGCAGCAGCACCCGGCTTTCTAAAAAATGTTGAATGCCCAGGCCAATGGAGCGTAGCACTACCCCCAACGCCACCTGCGACTTGCCCTTGCCCTCGCCGTCGTAGACGTGAATTTGCCCCGTGAGCCGCTCGTTGCCCTGCTGGGCGGTGCGGATGCCAATGCCGGTTCTAACCATAGATGTTGCGGATTGCGTACTAGGTGTGCGTATTCTTGAGCGGCCCGATCTTAAGATCTTAGCGAAAGCCGGGCCGAGGTTATACCCTTGAGAGTGCACCGGGAACCCCCCATCAGGGGTCGAGATTTGCGACCCACCCTCAGCGCCCCATGCCCATCAACGACTTGCTATCAGAACTTGGCGTTTTGCCGCTGCGGGCGATCGCCGTGCAAAGCATGCTGCTCATGGTGGCCATTGTGCTAGAAGCCATGGTGCTGCGCCAGCAGCTGCGCCTGGGCTACCGCACCAGTATGCAGTATGCTGCCACCCTCAACCTGCTGGCCACCAGCTTGGGCTGGATCGCGTTTCTGGCCCTTGAGGCGGTGCTGCCCCTAGAGCTGCGCAGCCAGGTGATTAGCTATGTGCTGTTCAACCGGTTTTACGCCAATAACTGGCACGATGCGCTGCCGGTGGTGGTGGTAATGGTGGCGATCGCCGCCTTCTTCGTCACCTATTGGATCAAGCTCCAGGGGCTGCTCTGGCTGCTACAGCTACTCGGCCAAAAGCCCGTAGAACACACCCCCGAGGCGATCGAAGGCGATCGCCGCCAGCGCTACGAACGGGCCAGGCGAGCCCAGATTGAAGGACGCCAAGGCGGCACTTCGCCTCGGGCATTGGCCATGCTCCAGGCCAACGCCGCTAGCTTTACCGCCATCTTGGTGCTGCTGCTGCTGATCAACCAAAGCGGGGTGCTGGGATGGTAGGCTTCTTCGGCTTTTTGCGTCAAACCCTGATTGAACTGTGGCAAGCGGTGCTGCCGCCGCGCTACTTTTCCTGGCAGACCGTCATCTACATGAGCTTGTTTTCGTGGCTCGTGTCACTGCTGGCGCGCCTCTTGGCCGCCACCCCCTTTACCGTAGGGCTGCTGGCCACCATCAGCTGGATTTGCCTGGCCCTGGGGGTGGGTTGGGCCTTAGAGGCTAACAAAGCGAGACTTTTTGGCATTCCCGTGGCTCCCTGGGTGTCAGGGGCCATTCTATGCCTCTTTTTGTTTGGTTCCTGGGGCGGGCGGTGGCTCCAGCCCGCTCTAGTATCCTGGCCTCTGGTATCCTTTGCGGTGATTGCGGTGCCCAGCCTGGTGAGCTGGGACTTTGACCTAAAAGCACCACCGCCGATGGTACGCCAGCAGTTGGCGCTGCTGTTTTGCCTCAGCCTGCTGTTTAGCAGCTGGTTCCAGTTTTACTTTCGCATTCAATCCTGGGTGCGCGACTATCCTAGCCTGGTGGCTGACAGCGTTGACCACAGCGCCTTTGTCTACCGCTTTCCGGGGCAGGAGGTGGCGCTGCCCGCCGGGGTCACCCACCTCACCATGGCCGAAGAAATGCTGCGGGAGCAGATCGACAACAAGCCCTGGCCCTCGGTAGAGCGGTGGCTGCTCAACCTCGAAGGCCAGCGCCAGGCTTTGCAACAGCGGGTGCAATCCCAGACGGGTCGCGACGCTGACCTAGAAGATTCGCTGTGGCAGCTCGACTTTCAGCCCCTGTCTAACGGCGATGGCTACACCCTCAAACTGTGGGCGATTTGGTCGGGGCCAGCCGCCAACCCAAGTGGCTACTACCTAGAAAAAACCTGCCTGCTGATGCCCATCAACCGAGGTGGCCTGGCAGATACCGAAACCACCGCGCCGGGGTATGCCACCACCCAGTGGTCTACCCTCACCTGCGACTTACAAACGCCGCGCCAGGCTGGGCATCCTAGGGGCACACAACAGCAAGGCTAATTTTAAGAGGTACGGAAGTGGTTAAGCCAATGGTGTTATCGCGGGTAGGGGTCATTGCCCGCACCGTATTTTTGGAGGTAATTCGCGATCGCATTCTGTACCTGGTGGCCCTGTTTGCCCTGCTGCTGGTGATCGCGCGGGTGCTGCTGCCTGACATCTCCGCCGGTGCCGAAGACAAAATCCTGATGGATCTGGGCCTGGCGGGCATTCATCTGCTGAGCGTAGTCGTGGCTGTCTTTGTTGGCACCGGCCTGATCAACAAAGAAATTGAGAAGCGCACGGTGTTGGTGCTGATTGCCAAGCCCGTCAGTCGAGCCGAGTTTATCGTGGGCAAGCATTTGGGTCTGACGGCGGTGCTGGCGGTGCTGATTGCCGCCCTCGGAGCCATTTTTGTGCTGGTGCTGGCCACCAGCGGCGTGCCCTTCTCCCTGGGCAGCCTGGTGCTAGCGCTGCTCTTTACTATCCTAGAGGCGGCGCTGCTGGTGGCTGTAGCCATCCTATTTGGCGTATTTACCAGTTCGCTACTAGCCACCATGC
Organism: Phormidium tenue FACHB-1052; assembly: GCF_014696675.1. GTDB lineage: Bacteria > Cyanobacteriota > Cyanobacteriia > Phormidesmidales > Phormidesmidaceae > Nodosilinea > Nodosilinea tenuis_A. The sequence continues at coordinate 60,742 of NZ_JACJQN010000003.1, read as the reverse complement.
TCACCTTTGCGGTGTATCTGATGGGTCACCTGAGCCAGGATCTGGTGGCCTTTGGCAAACTCAGCGAAACCCCAGCGGTGCAGCAGCTTACCAGTGTCCTATATCTGGTGCTGCCCGACCTAGAACGCCTCAACCTGCGCAACGCCGCCGCCTACGGCATGGATCTACTGCCCACCGCGCCAGAGCTTTTTGGCCATGCCCTCTACGGCCTGCTTTATACAGCACTACTGCTGGCCGTGTCGATCCTAATTTTCTCCCGCCGTCAGTTTTAAGAAGGTGTTTAAGTAGCCCTCTTCCTCTCAGCGGGTGTTTGAAACGTGATTTGCTGTGGTTTTAATCACCTGCCGATCCTCCCTAGTCCCTCTTTTAGGGGGACTAGAGAGACTGCCATTTTTGCTACAAGAAATAGGACGTTTCAAGCATCCTCTCAGACCCTACATAGCGGCAGGGTTGATACCAAATACAATCACGGCTGCCATTGTTCCAGCCAAAACGCCATAGCAACAGGCGATCAACGCTTTAAACTGGCCCCGATATTTGTAGCGCCAGAGCATGGCGGCCAGAGTCAAGGAGTAGAGCAATTCTTCAATTGGGAAGTAAGCGGTTTCGTTGTTAATATCAACACCGAGCACCAGCATCGTCCACAACAGGAAGACGATAAAACTGTTAATAATAGGAGCACGGCTCTCCCGAGTGGGGATTTGAATTCGTGCAATAAAGCCTAAATAAATTAAAACTGTGAGCGGAAACAGCGCTGCTGCAAAGCTACGGGCACCAGCGCCAGAGGAATAATTTATGGCAAACAGCACGCTAGAAGCGAGCTGGTACAGCAAAAAGCCCAAAGCTAAAAAGAGCACAAAAAAACTGATTACGCCCTTTGAGCCTTTAGTCCAGTCATTAGAAGGTTGCCTTCGACGAGTTTGCATGGTGATCCCAAACATGATTCGGACGTTGAAGATGCCGTCGCTGCTGGCCGCGCAAAGGTTTGGCACTGCGTCTAGGGCAAATTTGGGGAGTGAACGTTTTAGCTGAGGTTGCGATCGCAGCCAACCGGCGTCACCCCTCTGTTTTATACACCATCACAATCCAAACAGTACCAGTCTGGGTTTTTAGGAAGGCTCTAACCCTACCCGCGATCGCCGTAGGTACCCGCAATATTTAACTATTGGGATGCTTGCGGCAGCTCTGGGCGAGTATACCAGTAGGCCCAGGCGATCAGCACCAGCTGAAACGGCAGTCGAATCGCCTGAAACCACCAGGTGTTGGGAATGCCATCGATTTGAATGTGATTGATGGCCATGTTGAGATTGGCCGGAAACACCGCAATAAACAGTGCAACCAGCCCCCAAGCCGAGATTTGGTGCAGAGTCGGCACCAGCAGGCCAATGCCCAGCATGATTTCTATCACACCGCTGATATAAACCAGGGCAGCCGGGGCGGGCAAAAAGTCCGGCACAATGCGAATAAATGGGTCGGACTGGACAAAATGTAAAACCCCGGCCACTACCATACAGACGGCCAAAACGCCCCGGAGAGTAGTTTTGCTGTGCTCAATACGGTGCATAGGTCGGGCAGTAAAGGTCACTACGGAACAGCCTACGGGCGACTGTCGTGGGGGGATAGGAGGCTATGAGAAAATGCCCGTGTCCTGCGCTCAGAGTAAGAAGTTGAGCCTTACTGAGGAGTTGGCCTCTGTTGCAGTTTATAGTCTGGATTAGTCCAGCACTCGGGTAGGGCTTCGCCCGAGGGAAACTGAAGGCGCGATTTTTCGTAAGCTTGGGGGGGCTGTTCTTCCTCACCCGCCTGCTGTCGCCCCTGGATTTCGTTGTTCTGCGGATTAATTAGATCAGTGACATCGAGCACTTTAATGAGCGTTTGATCTTGAGTGTCTTTAACAAACATAGTTTTACGGTTGGGTAGAGAGGGCGACGTTTTATGACCGGCGCCATGTATGGCCCTAGGCTATCTAATTAGAAGGACTAAGGCTTCTGTCTAAATAAGTAACTGTTGCGATGCTGAGATTCGTTAGGGGCTTAACCCAATGGCATCGGAGCTGTTAGAACAAAGCTATTGGCCCGATCGCTTACTCATCGTTACGTTGGGTGGGCTTGGTGCCATTGGGCTACTGCTGGCTTGAGGGTGACCCGTCAGGTTAACTAGGAGATATTTATGGCACGGCTGGACGGACAGATTGCGGTGGTGACCGGGGCCACTAGGGGGCTAGGTAAGGGCATTGCGACTGGCCTAGGAGAAGCTGGGGCCATAGTTTATATTACCGGGCGCACCCTTACTGCCTCAGCCGACTCGATGGGGTCGCTGGAGGAAACGGCGGCGGCGGTGAACCAGGCGGGCGGAACGGCTGTGCCGGTACAGGTCGATCACAGCGACGACGATCAGGTCAAGGCCCTCTTCGATCGCATCCAAACCGACCAAAATGGCCGACTCGATCTGCTGGTGAACAACGCCTACGCTGGGGTGTCAGCGCTCAAGGCCGCCTACGGCAAGCCCTTTTGGGAAGCCGAACCCACCGAGTTTTGGGATGCGTGCAATGCCGTAGGGCTGCGGAGTCACTATTTGGCCAGCGTCTATGCCGCTCGCTTGATGGTGCCGCAGCGACGGGGGCTAATCTGCACCCTGTCGTCGTGGGGCGGGCTGTCTTATATTTTTGGGGTGCCCTACGGCGTGGGCAAGGCAGCCTGCGATCGCCTGGCCGCAGACATGGCGGTAGAACTCAAACCCCACCAGGTGACCTCGCTCTCGATTTGGCCGGGCATTGTCGGCACTGAGCTGATGACCCAGTTTGCCGCTGAGATGGGGTTAGGGAACGGGCAACCCTCTGGCACTGGGGAAGATAGCTCTCCACCCGATCGCTACAACTGGGAAACGCCGCTGCTCACTGGTCGGGTGATTGCGGCACTGGCCAGCGATCGCCACCTGCTGCGCCGCACTGGGCAGGTGCAGATTGTCGCCGAACTAGCCAGAGAGTATGGCGCAGTTGATGCCGAGGGCAATCGGCCAGCATCGCTCAGGTCGCTACGGTTTGTGCTGCCCTACGCGGTGCCGGGGCTGCGGCCCTATGCGGGGCTAGTGCCCGATCTAGAACTGCCCTGGCCGTTTTTGCTGCTCGGGCCGCTCGGCTCTCCCAAAGCTTAGCGCCCTGGGGTTAAACACCACGGACACAGCCAAAAAACGCAAAAAGAAAGTTGATTATAAAGATGAACGGACTGATGAAACCCTACAGGCGCTAAGCTTTCGACAGATTCATCCTAAGAATTGGCAATGCCTCAGTTCCACTGCCCGCTTTTCAATAGCTTCAATTAACACCCCTCTTTTGCTCGGCTTAAAGTGATAAAAAAGGGGTATTTTGTAACCGGCATGCACCGGCATTTTTACCATGGTCGCCAAACGCATTTTGATTATTGACGACGAAGCCGACGTGCGAGAGATTGCCAAAGCGAGCCTAGAAATTACCAAAAACTGGGAGGTCAAAACTGCCGCCTCGGGAGAAGAAGGGGCAGCTTTGGCGGCCACTTACCATCCCGATGCCATTTTGCTCGATGTGATCATGCCTAAGGTTGACGGTCTAGCCACCCTGCTCAAACTCAGTGAAAATGCCGAAACTCGCCAAATCCCAGTGATTTTACTGACGGCTACCCTGCGACTGGCCACGCAGCAGTCCTTCGTGGCGGCGGGGGCGAGAGCAGTGCTGATCAAGCCTTTCGACCCCGGCCTACTGGGGGGACAAATTGAGTCTGTTCTGGGCTGGCAGTAGGGCCACAGTCATCGGTGCAGGGTGTTCACATAGCTGTCACTTTTGTTTTCTATTCTAAAGAAGACGTCTTGCCAGCAGCCCCGCTATGCTCCCCCTGATTGTGGTCGAGGAATTTATCTCGTCCTTTAAATTTTGGAATCAGGGCATCCACGACGGCATGTTCTACCGAAATGACTTTTACGTTAGCTTGCAGCAACTCCCCCTAGCTGACCGGCTCCAGGCCTATCGCCAAGCTACTCAGGAAAGTAATAAAGGATTTAAGGTCTGCATCACCGTGTCAAAGACCCACTACACAATCTGGGTTGAGCTGCGATCGCAACTCGCCTAGCCCCCGCCCCGTTTGCTCCACTGGCCTAGCCCCCAATGCCCTACCCCACTACCCTTTCTAAACCGCTAAGCATCTTCCATGGCGTATTCCAACTCGGCCCGGCCCAGTGAGGATTTGTGTTCGATTGCCGACTGCTCAACCCACCCCTTTGACGACATTTCGCTGCTCATTTGTCATGAGCTGCGCACTCCCCTCGCCTCGATTCAGGGGGCGCTCAAGCTCTTGGGGTATCAGCAGTCGGGGTCGCTCTCCGACGATGGTCAACGGCTGCTGGCGATCGCCATCAACAACGCCGATCGCCTCAACCGGCTAGCCAACGCCTTAGAGAACCAGCCCACCCCCCTGCTGACGCTGCTGTCGGGTGCCGAGCTAGAGCTGCTTCAGCTCGAAAACGACCTGCACCAGGCGGTGGATCAGCAGGAACTCTATCTGGCCTACCAGCCAATTGTGTCGATTGAGCACAACCAGATCATCGGCTTTGAGGCCCTGGCTCGCTGGCGGCACGGCCAGCGGGGCATCATCTCGCCAGAGGTCTTCATTCCCCTGGCCGAAAAGGCTGGTCTAATCGACAGCCTAGGGCTGTTTTTGCTCGACCAGGCCTGCGGCCAACTGCGCCAGTGGCAGATCCAGTTTCCGGCGGTGACGCCCCTCAGCGTTAGCGTCAATCTCTCAGCGGTGCAGCTGCGCCATCCCCAGCTGGTGGAAAACATTCGCCACATCCTTGAGCGCCACCACATTGCCCCCCACAGCCTCAAGCTCGAAGTCACCGAGAGCGCGCTGATTGAGAACAAAGATCTGGCTCTTAAGGCCCTAGTCGAACTGCACCAGCTAGGCATACAGCTCTACATCGACGATTTTGGCACCGGCTATTCGTCCCTGGGGCGGCTGCAAGATCTGCCCTTCGACACCCTCAAGATCGATCGCTCGTTTATTCGCAACAAAAACTGGGCCATGAGCGAGGCCATCTTTATGCTGGCCGAGCGGCTGCGGCTCGATGTGATTGTCGAAGGGGTGGAAACCCTCGACGACCTAGTCGTGCTTAAGGATCTGGGCTATAAAAAAATGCAGGGCTACTACTTCTCAAGACCAATCGACAGCGCGGGAATTGCCTGCCTGCTGATGCGCCAGCTGCTAGACGGCCAGCTGCGGTTTGCCCCAGAGCCATCGTCAGAGCTATCGTCGGTGTCCTAGGGCCTGCCTGCCCTCCTCACCCGGCCAGGAAACGCAGTCTATCACTGGTGCCCTACGTCATGATGACCCATACCCATGAGCCTCAATGCCAGGGGCGGGAGGACGATTCTCCTCACCTGGCTCTGTTAATTCAAGACGGCCAGCGCCGCCAGATTATGCCGTTGGGCAAACCGTTTTACTCAATCGGTCGCGATCGCACCAAAGATATTCGCCTGGTGTCGGAGGGCGTCTCTGGCCACCACGCCAGCCTGGTGTGGCTTGACCACGGCTATATCATTCACAGCGACGATGGGGCTGACGGCCTCAGCTATCAGCGGCTGACGATCAACGGCACCCCAGTGCAAGATAGCCCCCTCCGCCCCGGCGACGCCATTGGCTTTTGCCAGGGGGTGCGCGCCCGGCTGATCACCGTGCGATCGATCGCTGGGGCGGCTCCGCCCCGCTGTCTGCTGCCGACGGTGCCGGCGCTTGCCCCTGGTATCGGCCTGCTGAGGCACTTTCCTGACCTGATGGTTCAATTTGATGCCGATGGCTCCATTCTCGATGTCAAGCCCTCTGTGGATCCTGACCTCAGCCCGCTGTCCCTTGGCGCAGCGGGTCAGTCGATTGTGGACTGCTTTGGGTCGAGTTTTGCTGCCAAGCTATTTAGCTACGGTCAGATGGCCAGCCGCACCCAGTCGCTGCAATGCTTTGAGGCTGAGGTAACCGTAGGGCAGCGGCAGATTTTTTGCGAAGCCCGGCTGCTGCCCAATGAACACGGCCACCCGATCGCCATTATTCGCAATGTCACCGAGCGCAAGCAGATAGAGCTGGAGCTGCGATCGGGGGCGATTCACGACCCCCTGACTAGCCTGCCCAATCGCCGCTTTTTTATGGAAAAGGCGGCCCAGGCGATCGCCCTCAAAGGCACCAGCATTGCCTATAGTTTTGCGGTGCTATTTATTGATCTAGACGACTTTAAAGTAGTCAACGACAGCCTGGGTCACCGGGTGGGCGACCAGCTACTGGTGGAAATTGCCCTTCAGCTCAAAGCCTGCCTGCGCCCCCAAGACACCGTGGCCCGTCTAGGGGGCGACGAGTTTGCCATTTTGCTGCACGAGATGGCGTCGATCGACGCTGCCGTGGCGGTAGCCAACCGGATTCAGCAGGCCCTAGCCCTGCCGCTGCTGCCCGACCATCCCGAGGTGTCTTCGAGCGCCAGCATTGGCATCACCCTGGGCACCGAGGGCGATGACAGCGTAGAGGTTCTGCTCAACCATGCTGACCGGGCGATGTATCGGGCCAAAGCCCTAGGCGGGTCGAGGTACGCAGTGTTTGATGCGGCTGTTGATCCCACTTGATGGCGGTCAGTCGCAGCCCTAGCAAAAGAAAAAAATAAATGGTTCCTTGGATGCTTTTTTAGAACCCACTAATGCCGTATTAAAAACAGAGAGACCTCATCAATACGCAATTCATAGCAGAGATAAATCATGACCACGAATGTACTTGGCTACGCCGCAAAGTCTGCTACAGAAGACCTAGCCCCCTATCGCTTCACCCGACGCGAGCCTCGCGCAGACGATGTAGCGATCGAAATTCTCTACTGTGGCGTCTGTCACTCCGATTTGCATACGGCCCGCAACGACTGGGGCGGCACTGAATATCCGGTGGTGCCCGGCCATGAAATTATTGGTCGCGTGGTCAGCGTAGGGGCAGAGGTGACACGCTTTAAACTGGGCGATCATGTCGGAGTCGGCTGTATGGTCGATTCTTGCCAGCACTGTGCCGCCTGCGGCGACGGCTTAGAACAATATTGCCAAGAGTCACCAGTCTTTACCTATAACAGTAAAGACCGCCACGATCAGATGCCCACCTTCGGCGGTTACTCCGAAAACATCGTCGCATCGGAGAAATTTGTGCTGAGCATTCCCGACGGGCTGGATCTCAAAGGAGCCGCGCCGCTGCTGTGCGCTGGCATCACCACCTGGTCGCCCCTGCGTCACTGGCAGGTGGGTGAGGGCAGTCGGGTAGCGGTTGTGGGTCTCGGCGGTTTAGGGCACATGGCGCTGAAATTGGCCAAGGGGCTGGGTGCGAACGTCACGCTGTTTACCCGTTCCCCCGGCAAGGATGAGGATGCTCGGCGGCTCGGCGCAGACAACATCGTGATCTCTACCGACGATGCACAAATGGAAGCCGTAAAGGGAGAGTTTGACCTGATCATTGATACCGTACCCACTGAGCACGATCTCAACCCCTATCTGCCTACCCTGGCGCTGGACGGCACGCTGGTGCTGGTCGGGTTTCTGGGGAATTTGATGCCTACGCTGAATACGGTGCCGCTGATTATGGGGCGTAAATCGGTGGCCGGGTCGCTGATTGGCGGCATTGCTGAAACCCAGGAGATGCTCGATTTTTGTGGTGAACAGGGCATCACGTCAGATGTTGAAGTGATCAACATCCAGAATATTAATGAAGCCTATGGACGCATGTTAAAAAGCGATGTGAAATATCGCTTCGTGATTGATATGGCTTCTCTGAAGGATTGAGCAGTTTCCAACATCATGGGCTCAAGAATCGGCAGCCGTCTGACGACAGGCTGCCATGGGCAGCTCAGCCTAGCCAATGAGCCTGGAGCTGAGCGCCTTTTTGGGCCGCACTAAAAACTTCAGCTCCGGCAGAGTTTGGGCTATTTTGCCCCAGCACTGGCGGCAGCCAAAATTTGGGGTAGGCCAATTTCGCTACACACTTCGTAGAACGAGGTTACGGGTGGGGTCTCAAACAGGTGGGCAATTTTGCCCAAGGTCTTTTGATAGACTTCGCTTTGGTTATCGCCCATATCCTCAATGCTGTCCCAGAGAATGATAGCGATGCCGCGATCGCTGCCCGGTTCTTGCAGCAGATAGGCTCCTTGGAAGCCCTTGGTGTAGGTCGATACCGCCTTTTCGTAGAGCTGGCGGGCTTCGCTAAAACAGCCGGGTTTAAATTCCCCGATAGCTACGTAAGCGTATTTGTGGCGCAAAAAATCGTCAAAGTCAGTCATAGATGGAATCAATCCTCGGTCTCATCGTAGATCTAGTGTCGATCAGATGTTGACACCCAACCCTTTTTCTTACCTAGGCTTTAGATTCTGTTACCGATCTTCTAACAGACGCTGCCCCCACGCTTTGAGCGCTAGCCCTAGCTCTACCCGAGCCCGTTGCCAGCTCTGCATTAGCCGCTGCCCCCAGCCCTTAGCTTTGGGCAACGTCACCACGATCGCTCCGCCTTGATAGGCTACCTGCACCTGGCGATCGAGCACTCGCTCGGGCAGTGGCACCGTTTGCTGAAAATAGTTGATCCCCAGGCTTTGGATTAACGGGCTGCGATAGCCCGACTGCCGCTGGCCAGAAAAGGTGAGCGACTTGCTGGTAGCCCGCACCTGTACAGCCTGGGGCTCTACCCCCGGCAAAAAGGCGGTTACCACCAGAGCGTTGGCGGTGTCTTCAATCTCGATGGAGGGGAGCTGGACTCGACCCGAGGCAGAAAGCCCCAGGGGCATCAGGGCGGCGGCGATCGCCTGCATTTGGGCTTGGGCCGCACCCAGGCTCCACATGGCCTGCGCGTTTGGGGGTTGAGACGATGATTGCCAAGTGACCATAGCCCTAACTCTCTGTTTTCTATACTTAAATCATCGCGGCCAGCCCGCTATTCCGCAGGGAGGAAAGCCCCCTGTCTGAAGGTGGTATAACCGCCATGCTCTGCTACTCAATGTCCGCGATCGCCACCGTCCCGATGCGCAAAATTATCCACGTTGACATGGACGCCTTCTACGCCTTCGTAGAACAGCGAGACTTTCCCCAGTATCGAGGTAAGCCCCTGGTGGTGGGTGGTCGTCCTGAGCAGCGGGGGGCCGTTGCGGCGGCCAGCTACGAGGCCCGCCAGTACGGCATTCACTCGGCCATGCCCGCCCGCATCGCCCAGCAGCGCTGCCCAGAGCTGATCTTTGCCTGCCCCCGCTTTGACGTTTACAAAGCGGTTTCTCAGCAAATTCAAGCTATCTTTCGCCACTACACCGACCTGGTCGAGCCGCTGTCCCTCGACGAAGCTTATTTAGATGTCACCATCAACGCCCTAGCGGAACCCTCGGCCCTGGTGCTGGCCCGCGCCATCAAAGCCGACATCCAGACCACCACCCAGCTCACGGCTTCCGCTGGAGTATCGGTCAACAAGTTTCTCGCCAAAATGGCCAGCGGCCAAAACAAACCCGACGGTCTGACGCTGATTTTGCCCGACCAGGCCGCAGCCTTTGTTGCCGCGCTGCCCATCGAAAAGTTTCACGGCATTGGCTCTGTCACCGCCCGCAAGATGCACACTCTAGGCATTGCCACCGGGGCTGACCTGTGCCAGTGGGCCGAGGCCGACCTGGTGCAGCACTTTGGCAAGGTGGGGCGTTTTTACTACCGCGTCGCCCAGGGCGAGGACGATCGCCCCGTCAACCCCAACCGCATTCGCAAATCGATCGGGGCCGAGCGATCGTTTTCGCCCGACCTGACCAATCTGGCAGATATGACCGCAGCGCTAGAGCGCATTGCCACCGAGGTAATCAGCCGCCTGCAAGAACAGCGCCGCCGAGGCCACACCCTCACCCTCAAGGTCAAGTACGCCAACTACCGGCAGATTACTCGCAGCCGCACCTTTGTTGCCGCCATTGGCGCTGAGTCACCCCTTTTTTCCTGGGCAGAAGAGATGCTGTTGGCCCACTGCGATCGCGATCGGCCCGTGCGCCTGCTGGGGCTGACTCTTTCTAACCTGGAGCTGATGGATGAACCCACCCACGTACAGTTGTCGTTGGAGGTTTGAAAAAGTAGGGAGTTGCACCAACCGTACTTTCCCACTCGTTGCTGAAATGAGAGATGAATGGACTTATGAAACCCTATTGGGGTTTAGCTTTCGACAATAGATTCATCCCGCCATGGGGACAGTTACACATTGCCACTTAAAATTGACGATCGGCATAAAAAATCACTCTTTCGTTGTAGTTAAGACTAGCCAACCGATCGCAAAACTTTTTGCGTGCCATAGTTTTGCCAAGACTGGGCAGAGAACTTCGAAATTTCCCCCAGGTTTTCATATTAAAGGTAACTAGACGATCAGGATGGGGCATGGGAACTACTGTTAAGCCAGTCAGCCCCGCTTGACGGGCTATCTCATCGATTTCTTCAAGCACAACATCACGCTCAATCCAACTGGGATCATGAGCTTTTTGCTGTTTGAGAAAGGCAATGGTGTCGGCTGATTTGCTATGTTTGGCACCCGGTTCTACAAAAATAGCACGCCCTCCTGGGGCAAGGATACGAAAAAATTCCTCAAAAACTTTAGGATAACTATGCATATGGTGCAGGGTGTCATAGCATAGCAGGTTGCTAAAGCTGCAATCATCAAATGGCATCTGATGGCCGTCACCATGCTCAAAACCAATCTGGTGACTGGTTAGGCGTTGGTCGGCGGCAATGCGCATCCTCAAGCAGGATTCTAAATCGCCATGAATATCAAACGCGACAACTTTTTTGCCCATGCGCGCCAAAAACTCTGTGATCCATCCTGATCCAGCCCCAAAATCTAGTACAGGCAAGTCAGGACAATTGGGAGTTATACAAGCTGCAAGAACAGCAAAGTCAAATATCATTCGAGGCAGAGAGCGCGGCGCTCCAAAGGGTTCGGTAACGGCGGGATTAGTTATGGCACTGATGTCTGCTTCGGCAGCAAAATGTCGCGGTTCAAGCCACTGAATCATAGGATGACCTAGTTCCCAGTTGGTGATTTTGAAATGTTGAAATTAGCATTGAAGTCTAAGCTTAATGCTTCCGTTTTTTCTATTTCAGTCTACAGTGCCGTAGTTGGCAGACTCCATAATGCTTAACACAGCATTTCAACCACTGTAGAACTGCCCTTTTGCTACGCGATAAAGTCATTTCTTAGGTCTAACGCTCCGTGTAAAAAACCACCCTATCGTTGTAGTTTAGGTGGGCTAAATGGTCACAGAACCTTTCACGCGCCATAGTTTTTTCAGGGCTAGGTGTAACCCCCCGAAATTGACTCCAGGTTTCTATATCAAAGGTGACTAGGTTATCGGGGTGGGGAATGGGCACTATCGTTAGACCAGTCAGGCCAGCTTGGCGGGCTATCTCGTCGATTTCTTCGAGCACGACATCACGCTCAATCCAAGTAGGGTCGTGGGCTTTTTGCTGTTCGAGAAAGGCAATAGTATCGGGGGATTGGCTATGTCTGGCACCTGGCTCTACAAAAATAGCCCGCCCTCCTGGAGCAAGAACGCGGAAAAATTCTCCAAAAACCTTAGGATAACTGTGCATGTGGTGCAGGGTGTCGTAGCACAGCAGGTTGCTAAAACTGCGATCGGCAAACGGCATTTGGTGACCATCTCCCTGTTCAAAGCCAATATGCTGACTAATCAAGCGTCGATCCGCATCGATTCGATTGCGCAGGCAAATCTCTAAGTTACTATGAATATCAAAAGCGACGACTCGCTTACCCATACGCCCCAAAAGTTCGGTGATCCATCCTGTTCCAGCACCAAAGTCTAGCAAGGGTAATTCGGGGTTTTTGGGAGTTATGCAAGCGGTGAGAATAGCAAAGTCAAAAAGCATTCGAGGCAGAGAGCGGGGCGCTCCAAAGGGCTCTATGACAGAGGGGGCTGCCATGGTCTTACTTTCGGCCTCGGTGGCAAATGTTCGTTCTTCAAACCACTGAATCATAGGATGGCTTTACCCAAGTTATCTACGTTTAAGTCTGAGTTCAATTTATCCTACTTGAACTCAAGGATCGGACGGCAAGCAAAGTTAGATGAAGGATTGAGTCACTGCTGCGGTAGATGATACAGCACTAATAGTACTGTCTACAGGAATATTTTTCTATAAAATGTAACCAAGGGCTGAAAGCACTAGTATAAAATCTAAGGTGACTCATTGCTCTATCTTGTTATGCCTAGCTCAAGCTTATGTCGCACTAATTCTGCTGCCCATGCCTAGATAGCTGATGCTTAGCTGTAGCTGACAGGGATTTTATTCAACTTAACACTGTGCCGATATACAGTTGTGAAGTAAAGTCTTGTGGGGGTTACTCGATAGCGATCAGATGCTGCTTTTGACGGTTACAGCAATGAGTAGTGGCAATAAAACAAGCCTGCGGCTTAAGCCACAGGCTGTGAAGAAGAGACACTTCGCTTTAGGCAATGTGCACAATTAGGGCGATCGCTAATCGCGCTGGTCGCGGTTGTAGTTAATTAGTTCGCCGATGGTGACCATGCCATCACCATTGCGATCGGCGGCAAGGTCGTTGAGGTGGGTCTGACCGGCATGGGCTGCCGAAACCATGGCTAGGGTGGACAGCACAATCATCAAACCAGATAGGTAGCGTTTCATAGGGTTCTCCTTAGCAAAGGGGTTAGCTTTGCTTGCTTGTGGTCTACGGCTTCTATAGTGCCGAGGCCAGCTGAGAGCCAAATAAATGTCGCCTAAAATACTCTTAGTGCCGCCTGAGAAAGAAATTAAACGGCTTTCACTGGCTAGTCTTTTTGCCCTAAACCCTGCCAGAGCACAGCTTCGCTGGGTATTACCAAACTTTGGCCTGAGGTCTCGGCCTGCTCGATCGCAACCAGGGTCGTGGCGGTGCCGACAAAGACAGACGCCGCGAGGACGGCGGCCACGGTGGTAAGCACCTCTAAACGGTGAAGGGCGATCGCAGCTTGAGGATCTTGAAATCTCATCAGAGGGCACGGCAAGGAAATTATTTGATCTAATTCTACTGTTTTTGCCGTCTTTTGTATCTGAATATACAGAAAAATATCGGAAGTCTTTCTTTGGAGTCGTTCTGCGCGGTTGCAATAACTGCATTGCGGCAGCGCGGAAAAGCCATCAGCGCGGGTGTTTTGTAAGCACTTACACAGAGCATCTATAGGTTCACGATTAATCTTTGCCTATGAAAAAGATTTATTTGTCGGCAACCCTTTTCTCGGTGATTTCAGCTTGCTGAGCTTAGGCTTGCCCGCGTTTAAGTTTTTCCAATGCCGACGAAAGTTCCCAGCTTTTTTACCCGTTAGCGCGTTTGTGAATAGATCTTTGGCCATGGGGCTGAGTCTGCGATCGCGCTCGTTTGCCGCTGACTCAATGCGGTCAAATCGGGTTTCTGGGGCAATCATCTATCTGGAGTTAAGTAGTTATGGCTGGATTGTGGTCCTTTAGCGGCAGGTACAAAATCCTGCACATGACGTGGTTCGCATTCTTTTTGACCTTTGTGGTTTGGTTTAACTTTGCGCCCTTGGCTACGGCCATCAAGGCCGACCTGGGGCTGAGCGACCCACAAATGCGCACCATCGCCATCTGCAACGTGGCGCTGACGGTGCCCGCCCGCATCATCGTCGGCATGGTGCTCGATCGCTTTGGGCCACGCATCACCTACTCCTGTCTGCTGATCTATACGGCGATTCCCTGCCTGGCCTTTGCCCTGGCTCAAACCTTTGAGCAGATGGTCTACTCCCGCCTGGCGCTGAGCATTGTCGGCTGCGGCTTTGTGATCGGCATTCGCATGGTAGCCGAGTGGTTTGAAGACAACGAAATTGGCCTGGCCGAGGGCATCTACGGCGGCTGGGGCAACTTTGGCTCGGCAGGGGCGGCTTTTACGCTACCGTCGATTGCGGCGGCGCTGGGCTTTTTAACCGCTGGCCAGGTGAACTGGCGACTGGCGATCGCCCTCACGGGCATCGCCGCTGCCTGCTATGGCGTGGTCTACTACTTCAATGTCACCGATACGCCGCCGGGCAAGGTCTACCAACGCCCCTCCAGCAGCGCCGGGATGGAAGTCACCAGCCAGCGCGATTTTTGGCTTTTGCTAGCGACGAATATTCCGTTGGTGGGGGTGCTGGGACTGATTGCCTGGCGTCTGACCAAGGTTGACTTTATTGGCAGTCAGGCGCTGGTGGTAATTGGGGTGCTTTTAGTTGGGCTGTACCTGTTTCAGGCTTACAACATTTGGCAGGCCAACAAGCCCTTGATGACCGGTGCAAAGCGCTACCCTCCCGAAGCACGCTACAAGTTTTCCCAGGTGTTTAACCTTGAAATGGCCTATGTGGCCTGCTTTGGCTCTGAGCTAGCGGTAGTGTCGATGCTGCCCACCTACTTTGAGCGCGGCTTTGGGCTCACCGTCGCCGTCGCTGGTGCGGTCGCTGGCATGTACGCCTTTATGAACCTGGTAGCGAGACCGGGCGGCGGTTTGATTTCCGACAAACTGGGCAGCCGCAAGCTGACTCTGGTGGTGACCATCGCCGGTACGGGCGTGGGCTACCTGCTGTTCAGCATGTTTGGTCAGGGCGTGCCAATCCTCTTTGTGGTGCTGATGACCATGGTGGCGTCGTTCTTTGTGATGGCCGCTGAGGGGGCCACCTTTGCCATTGTGCCGCTGGTGAAACCCCGCATTACGGGGCAGATTGCGGGCAACGTAGGAGCCTATGGCAACGTCGGGGCAGTGGTCTATCTGACGGTGTACAGCCTTTTGCCCCAGGGGGTGGCGGGCGACAAGCTGTTCTTTCAGATGCTGGGCTGTGTGGCACTGATCGTCGCCTTTTTGAATGCCTTCACCCTAAAGGAGGTGGTCGGCTCCCACGCCGAGCAGGGAGTACCGATGCCCGCAGGCGTGCCGGTGGAGCAGGGCGATTTCCCTCTAGGGACGCTGCGCGATCGCCTGTAGTTTCTACGAAGGAAAATCGCACCCCGTCCCATATTCGTGAGGTCAGGCCATGACGACATCTATGAATTTTGAGGGCGCGACTGCTGAAGAAACCGCCCCCCGCGACCTCGACTACGCCCAAACCATGCTGGCTGCCGCCGCCATCGGCATTGTCGGTGGCATGGTGGCTACCACGTACTACCTGGTGCTAGAGGGGTTTATGCACCTGGTGTGGCACACCCTGCCCGATCAGCTTGAACCCTTTTTTACCGAGAGCTTCCCCGCCACCAACTACGTGTGGATTGTGGCCAGCGTGGGCGGTCTGCTGGTGGGGCTGACGTTGTATCTGATGGGCCTGCCCGGTGAGGTTTCCTTTGTAGTCGAGAAGGTGCATGACCCCGGTCGTATTGACATCAAGCAGAGTCCGGCAATGGTGGTGGCCTCGCTGTTTTCGATAGTGGCGGGGGGCAGTGCCGGGCCAGAGGCTCCGCTGGTGCAGGTCAACGGCAGCGTTGGCGGCTGGATGGCCCAAAAGCTGGGGTTAACGCTGCGCACCACGCGGATCTTCACCTTTTGCGGCATGGCGGCGGCGCTGGGAGCTTTCTTTGGCGCACCCCTGGGCGGGGCGCTGTTCGCGCTAGAAATTCCCCATCGGCGGGGGCTAGAGTATTACGAGGCGCTGATTCCGGCGACTCTGGCGGCGATTCTCAGCTTTGTGGTATTTCGCCTGACCACAGGGCTTTCCATCGGCGGCATGTATCATTTCACCTCGATACCACCGCTGACGCTGATCAATTTGGCGGAGGGGGCGGTGTTGGGGGCGATCGGGGCGGCGGTAGCGGCGCTGTTTGTGCTGGTGTTTCGCGCGGTGGGCTGGCTGACGCGCCCTCTGGAGCACCGCACGATTTTGCTAGCTACCCTGGGGGCCTTTCCATTGGTCTAATTGCCCTGGTGTTTCCCCAAACTTTGTTCTTTGGCGAGCGCGAAATCGAAACCATTATTGAAACCGGCTCGACCTTTGGCATTACCATGCTGCTGCTGATTGGCCTGGCGAAGATGCTGGCGATTAGCTGCACGCTGCACTCAGGGTTTCGCGGTGGGTTTATCTTTCCGCTGTTTTACATCGGGGCGGCGGTGGGGCTGGCGATCGCCCTCGGCTTTCCGCAGGTGCACCCCACCATTGGCATGGTCTGCATGATGGCGGCGGTGAATGTGGCAATCACCAAAACCCCGATCAGCACCACCGTCATTCTCAGCGTGCTGTCGGATACGGCGATGGTGCCGGTGATTGTGATCGCCAGCCTGACCAGCTTTTTGCTGACGATTAATTTGAATATGATCAAGACCCAGCGGGCTCGCCCTTTGGCTGACGGGGGCGATCGCGATCCAGAGAGGGCCGCGCCGCAGCTCCAGCCCCAGACATGACCGGCTAGCTGTAGGGGCTAGTTCGCTAGTTCAAAGAAGCAATAAGTTCCTCAAATCTCGACTCAACTGGAGTCGAATCCCTTTCATAAATGCCCGATCAGCCTTGAGCGAGCCGTTGCAAGCCAGGACGCCATAGGGTCGGCAATTCTCAGGATGCTCGTGCCGATCTCAGCTCAACAGCTCATACTTACCGCCCCGGTTCAGCGCATTTTGGTAGGCAGGGCGGGCATGGATGCGCTCTAGGAAGGCCATGAGTTTAGGCCGACTGGCATTTAGCCCCGCCCGCGTCGCGGCGGCTTCGAGCGGGAAGCTGATCTGAATATCGGCGGCGGTGAAGTCTGCCCCGGCAAACCAGGGGCTTTTGCCCAGCTCTGCCTCCATAAAATCGAGGTGCTGGGTGATCTGGGGGAGAATGAACGAGTCTTTGACCCGGCCAACGATGCCTCGGGCAATCGGCTTGGCAAAGAAGGGCATCGGGCTTTGCTCAATGCGATCGAAGATCAGCTTGAGCAGCAGCGGCGGCATGGCTGACCCCTCGGCGTAGTGCAGCCAGTAGGTGTAGCGCAGTCGCTCTGGGCTGCCCAGGGGGGGGATCAGCCGCCCATCCCCGTAGCGATCGACCAAATATTCGACGATCGCCCCCGACTCGGCCAGGGTCAAGTCGCCATCGGTGAGCACTGGCGATTTGCCCAGCGGATGCACCTGCCGCAGCGAGTCTGGGGCCAGCATGGTCTTTGGGTCACGCTCGTAGCGCTTCACATCGTAGGGCAGGCCCAGTTCTTCGAGCAGCCAGAGCACCCGCTGCGATCGCGAGTTATTTAAGTGGTGGACGGTAATCATTATGCTCTCCTGGGGTGAATCCTCAAGCCATCGTATCTAGGCCCTTGATTTTAGCGACCTGTCTATTTATAGCTAAGCCAGCGATCGCTCTGCTAAGCGCTACAAAACTGGTTTTCAATCAAACAAACCCTCGACGGTCTGGCGAAAGACAATCAGGGCGTGGGTCTCTTGATAGGGCTTTAGCTCGTCTAGCAGCTGGTCAGAAAGAGCCGAGCTGACGATGGTTTTGATTTCGATATTGGTGTTGTAGCCCGCAATATCGCCCATGCGTCTGCCGTGGCTGCCCGCCCCTTTGGCCGGCACAATCGTGTAACCCGACACCTCAAGTTGACTGAGCAGGTGAATCAGGCGCTCTTGCAGAACCGCCTCGCCAATCATGGTGACGAGGGTGCCTTTGGCTAGAGAAGATGACATAGAGACCTCCAAGGAATTGATCAAAAAGCTAAAAAAAGACTTGAGCATGCTGGTCGGTTGGAGAGAGCAACCGTGGCCTCCAATCGACGAATCAGTGGGGCACGAAGCCGTTGGCCTCGACCGGAGTGGCCTGCACCTGGTCGAGCAGATGGTGCAGGGTTTGGCCTTCGATCGCCTCAGTTTCCAGCAGTTGCAGGGTGATTGTCTCCATCAGCTCGCGGTTGTGACGAATCACCGCCAAGGCCTGCTGGTGGGCGGTTTCGACAATGGCTTTGACCTCGCGATCGATCGCCTGGGCGGTTTCTTCGCTGATCGGGCGGCGGCCACTGGCCATGCCCCCGTCGAGAAACATCGGGCGCGCCCCCTGCTGGTAGGCCAATGGCCCCAGCACCTGGCTCATGCCAAAGGCCGTGACCATTTGCTCCGCCAGATCGGTGGCCCGCTGTAAATCGTTAGAGGCCCCAGTGGTAATGCTGTTAAAGACAATTTCCTCCGCCGATCGCCCCCCCAGCAGCGTGGCAATCTGTCCCCGCAATTCCGCTTCATCCATCAAAAAGCGGTCTTCAGTGGGCAACTGTAGGGTGTAGCCCAGGGCCGCCATCCCCCGCGACACAATGGAGATTTTTTCGACCTTGCCGCTGCCCGGCATGAGGGAACCCACCAAGGCGTGGCCGACCTCGTGGTAAGCAACGATCTTTTTCTCTTTGTCGTTGAGCACCCGGCTTTTTTTCTCTAGCCCCGCGACGACGCGCTCGATCGCCTCGGCAAAGTCGGTCTGGGCGACCGCGTCACGATAGTTGCGGGCGGCCAGCAATGCCGCTTCGTTGACCAGGTTGGCCAGGTCGGCTCCAGCAAAGCCGGGGGTGCGGGTGGCGATCGCCTTCAAATCCACATCATCCCCCAGCTTCACCGTCTGGGCGTGGATATTGAGAATGGCCTCGCGCCCCGATAGGGCGGGGCGATCGACTAGCACCTGCCGATCAAACCGACCGGGGCGCAACAGCGCCGGGTCAAGGATCTCAGGCCGGTTGGTGGCCGCCAGCACAATCACCGTGGCATCCTCGGCGGCAAAGCCGTCCATCTCAGAGAGCAATTGATTCAGGGTCTGTTCGCGCTCATCGTTGCCGCCGTACATGCCGTTGCTGCTGCGCGACTTGCCGATCGCATCCAATTCATCGATAAACACAATGCAGGGGGCCTGTTGCTTCGCCTGCTCAAACAGGTCGCGCACCCGCGATGAGCCCACCCCCACAAACATTTCCACAAACTCAGAGCCCGAGATGCTAAAGAAGGGCACCCCCGCCTCGCCAGCAACGGCCTTGGCTAGCAGCGTCTTGCCCGTGCCTGGTGGCCCCACCAGCAGCACCCCCTTGGGAATGCGCGCCCCAATCTGGGTATAGCGTCCCGGCGTTTTGAGAAAGTCGACGATCTCTACCAGCTCGGTTTTGGCCTCGTCTACCCCGGCCACATCGGCAAAGGTGATTTTGGCGGCTTCGCCTTCGACGTAGACCTTGGCCTTGCTCTTGCCGATCGACAGCATGCCCTGGGGGCCACCGCCACCGCTGCCCCGACGGATAAAGAACTGCCAAATACCGACAAAAATCAGCGGCGGAATTACCCAGCTCAACAGGCTGCCCACCCAGCGATTTTTGGAGGGCGGCGTGGCGGCAAACTCGACGCCGTTGTCTTGCAGAGTGGTCGGCAGGCTCAGATCAAAAATTGGGGTGGTGGTGAAGACTTGCCCGGTCTCCTCCTCACCCCCGGGCTTGAGCTGGTACTGAATCTGGTTTTGGCCCACCTGCACCCGCGCTACCTCACCCTCCTGCACCTGGTGAATAAACAGGCTGTAGGGCACCCCCGGAATCTGCGGCCCCAGCAGGGCGGGCAAGATAAAGCTGGCCGCCAAAAACACGACGCCCACAATCAGAAAAATATTGTTGAAGAGCCGAAATTTAGGTTGAGTCGGCTTATCTTTAATCGGCATTGGTATGATTTATCCGTATCAATGGAGAACGTTTTTGAAATCGTGATGGGATGGTTGATTAAAGGATTGAGTTGATGACGTACGACACCAATCTTTAATCGTCAAAAAAAATCTCATCGCCCCAGAGGTTTGAGCAATGAGAAGGTGTGTGCAAGGGTTGTCAGCCGCGTACTATCGGCCTGAATAGTGAGCGACAGGGCCGTCAGAAAGTCAGCGATCGCCGATTGCCCCATTCACTATTTTGCCTGAAGGATTGTCAGCTCTGGCGATCGCAACTTTTCTCGCAACGAAGCATCCACCAAAATAAGAACCCTTTAGCCTGACCAGGCTTAATCGTATTTTTTAGGCTCTTTTTTAGGCTTTTTAGTGCCGTCAGCATCGGCCTTGGGCTTCTTGACTTCTTTATTGCCTTTCTTTTCCTTACCCATGGTTGTACCCCTTTAAGGATCTGCAAAAAATATCTGTTGTTATCAGCAGATTGGCCCAATAGCACTACTCATCGGTTCTAGATGGTGGGCCAACCATCGGCACCGTTCTGGAGTTCTTAATCGTTAAAGCTTTATAGGCATGCCGATTGGCGAGCCTCGCAACGGGTAGCGCTGTCGCTAAGATTACTTCCATTGTAGTGGGGATTGGTCAGCCTTGACCGATTGACCGTCAATCTACAGGTCTGACGGGTTGACCCAAACCGCCATTTCGGTCAAATTTAGCGGCCCATACTGGGTGGCCAGCGCTACGTCAGCAGCATCGCGACCGTAGGCAATGACAATGCGGTTGCCCTTGGGGGTGGTTTGGGTGGCGTCAAAGGTATACCAGCGATCGCCTACGTAGGCCTCAAACCAGGCGTGCAGATCCATCGGCTCGAGCTGGTGCAGATAGCCCACCACCATGCGGGCCGGAATCGTCAAACTGCGGCACAGAGCCAGGCCCAAATGCACAAAATCGCGGCACACCCCCACGCGATGCTTTTCGGTTTCGATCGCCGAGGTCGAGGCATCGCTGGTGTCATAGCGGTACTCAATGTGGGTGTGAATCCAGTGGCGAATCGCCTCGACCTGGTTGTAGCCGGGGGCGCTGTCGGCCACGATGTCGTGGGCTAAATCGGCCATCAGGTCAGACTGGCAGTAGCGGCTGGGCAACAAAAACTGAAGCGCATAGTCGGGCAGGTTTTGCACGGGCACAAACTCGGCACCAAACTGCACATCAATGGCGTCGGCGACCTCGACGGTAGAGGTGCTGCGCACCCGCAGCCGCCCGACCGGGGCGAGCAGCCGTTGACCCAGGTTGCCGTAGCTATCGACGTAGTTGATCACGGGCACATTGGGTTCGAGCTCTAGGTTGTCTTGAATCATGTGCTGGGCGGCCCCACCGCGCGGGCGCAGCATGAGGATGAGTGGCGAAGGCTCAGTGGTCTCGAACAAAAGCTCACATCCGGCGGTTAGTCGCATCAGATTTTCCGGTAGCAGTGCAGTACAGGGCAGTTTGACGCCAGCGAAGGGCTTAGGATCGGGCGATCGCTGGCGGGCTAGCCATAGAGTATGGAGAAGTTTTCCCGTTCTGGCCCACCGGCCCACCGGTTATTCTCTGCATATTCTGGCGAAATCGAGCAGGTATTTAGTTTAGGCTGAGCCGCACGGGAGTGCAGTTGTTACCCTAAATTCAAGCACCCTTAATTCGCTCAGTGGGAGAGTAAGCGCTATTAAACTACAGGCCAGGTTCCGCTCCCAAATCTCTAGTCTCCGTGCTCGCCTAGTGTTGCTGGTGCTTCTGGCCGTAATTCCAGCATTGGGGCTGATTCTCTATACGGCAGCGGTGCAGCGTCGCACTGCCGCCGTAGAGGCGCAGGAAAATTTGTTGCGGCTAACTAAATTTGCGGCGGCCCACCAGCGGCAGACCAGTGAAGGGGCTCGGCAAATGCTGATCGCGCTTTCCCAAATACCTGACCTGCGCGAGGGCGATGCAGAGGCCTGTAATCAGCTCTTGGCCAATTTGCTCGAACAGTACAGAACCTATGTGGCCTTGGCCGTTGCCAACCAGGCAGGCTACACCATCTGTAGTACATCCACGCCAACTCAGCCGGTATATATTGGCGATCGCCCGTACTTTCAGCTCGCCCGCGACACCCGCGACTTTGCCATTGGCAACTATCAGATTGGGCGGATTACAAAACAGGCCGACCTTAGTTTTGGCTATCCCATTCTAGATGCTACTGGGCAGGTGAAGGCGGTGGTAATGGCCGCGCTCGATTTGACCTGGCTCGATCAGCTGGCCGCCACCGTGAACCTGCCGCCGGGTGCAATCATGACTATCACCGATCGCAACGGAACTGTGCTGGGGCGCTACCCAACTTCCTCAAGCTGGGTGGGTGTATCGCTGCCAGATTCGCCCGTGACCCAAATCATGCTGGAGCAACGAGAGGGTACGGCAGTGGCCCGAGGTCTCGATGGCGTCGAGCGGCTCTACGGGTTTACAACCCTAGGCGATAGCGCCGCCGATCAGGCGGTACATATTCGCATTGGGGTGCCCAAAAGCCTTGTTGTGGCCGAAAGCAACCGGCTGCTGGCGCAAAACCTGTTTGCTCTAGCCGGGGTAACGGCGCTAGCCCTGGCCGCCGCCTGGGTTGGAGGCGATGTTTTTCTGACGCGCAAGATCAAGTCTCTGGTGCAGACCGCTCACCAGCTTCAGCAGGGCAACCTGGGGACTCGCACCGAGCTGTCTTACCAGTTTGGGGAGCTGGGGCAGCTGGCGCGGGCGTTTGATGAGATGGCCACAGCCCTTGAGGCGCGAGAACAGGCGATCGCGGCGCTCAACCAAGACCTGCAAACCCTCTTTGAGGTGATTCCGATTGGGGTTTTAATGGCTCAAGACGCCGAGTTTAGGCAGGTTAGAGCTAACCCGGCCTTTGCCCAAATTTTAGGGCTTGACCCCAAGGAAAATGTGTCTTACACCCCCGTTGAGACCCCACCGCCACCCTACAAACTCTTTAGAGAAGACCGCGAACTCGCCCCCAACGAATTTCCTCTGCGCTACGCGGCAATTCACAACACAGAAGTCAAAGGCACTGAAGTCGACATTGTGCGAGGCGACGGCAGCCGGTTTAGTCTATTCGGCTATGCCAAACCCCTGCTCAATCCCCAGGGTCAGGTGCGGGGGTCGGTGGCGGCTTTTTTAGACATTAGCGATCGCAAACAGGCCGAACTTGAACGAGAACAACTCCTGCATCAGCTAGAGGCCAGTCTGGGCCAGCTTGAAGCCGTCATCAACAGCATGACCGAGGGCCTGGCCATCGCCGACCCCGAGGGCCGCATTGTGACGTTTAACCCCACGGCGCTGACCCTGTATGGCTACGACAGCGTCGAGCAGGTGCAGCAGACCCTGCCCGAGTTTGCAGACCTATTTGAGACCCGAGATTTGCAGGGCTGCCCCATTCCCCCAGAGGATTGGCCGATGGCCAGGGCGTTGCAGGGTGAAACCTTTGGCGATTATGAAATTCGGGTGCATCGTCGCGATACCGGCAAGACCTGGATTGGCAGCCACAACGGCACCCCAGTGCAGGATAAGCAAGGCCGCATCATTTTGGCGATTGTCACCGTACGCGACATCACGGCCCAGCGTCAGGCCCAGGTTGAGCTAACCCGCAGCCTGGCCGCCGAGCAAGCCGCTCGGGCCGAGGCGGAGGCGGCCAACCAGATCAAAGACGAGTTTCTGGCGGTGCTCTCCCACGAGCTGAGGTCGCCGCTTAACCCCATCTTGGGCTGGTCAAAAATTCTCCAGCAGCAGCGGCACGACCTGGCCACCCAAACCCGTGCCCTCCAGACCATTGAGCGCAACGCCAAGCTGCAAACCCAGCTGATTGACGACCTGCTCGACATCTCAAAAATTTTGCAGGGTAAACTCAGCCTGGAGGCCGCACCGGTTAATCTGCAATTTGTCATTGAGGCTGCCCTGGAAACGGTGCGGCTAGCGGCTGAAGCTAAAGCGATCGCCATTCAGGTTGACTATAGTCAAGGGGCGCATGTCTTTGGAGATGCCGGTCGCCTACAGCAAGTGGTTGGGAATTTGCTCTCTAACGCGGTGAAGTTTACCCCTAGCGGGGGACGGGTGGCCGTCACCCTACAGCGTGCATCGGCTGCGAGTGCTGAATCTGGCCCCTCAGAAACCCCGACCCCACTTCAGAACTATGCTCAAATTACGGTCACCGATACTGGCAAGGGCCTGACTGACGAGGTGCGGCCCTATATTTTCGAGCGCTTTCGTCAGGCCGATAGCAAAACGACTCGCCAGTTTGGTGGGCTGGGGCTGGGGCTAGCGATCGTGCGTCAGCTGGTCGAACTGCACGGCGGCACTGTGCAGGCCGAAAGCCCCGGCGACGCGCAGGGAGCTACCTTTAGGGTGAAATTGCCGCTGCTGACGACCGGCAGCCGACCGGCGCATCACCCTCGACCTGAGCCCCTGGAGTCCAGCGCTGCACCCCTCACGGGAATTCGAGTTTTAGCGGTGGACGATGACGCCGATTCGCGCGAGATATTGACCTTTATTTTGGAGCAGGCCGGAGCCGTCGTTACAGCCACCGCCTCTGCGGTAGAAGCGCTGCAAGCCCTCAGTCAATCGGCGTTTGACGTGCTGATCAGCGACATTGGCATGCCCGATATGGATGGCTACATGCTGCTACAGCACATCACCGCTCAGGCCGAGTCAGGTGAGCAGGCTGCGGCTTACCCTTGGCCCAAGGCGATCGCCCTGACGGCCTATGCCGGAGAAATCAATCAGCAAAAAGCCCTAGCAGTCGGATTTCAGCGCCACTTTAGCAAGCCGGTGGAGCCCGCTGCATTGGTGGCGGCGATCGCTAGCCTAATGGATTGACGAACCGCTGAAGCAAAAGCAGGAAAACAGAAAAGCGAAACCTAAATGCCCAACAAGTGTGAATCGTGACATTTCGGGCTGTCCTCACCCCAGGCTTCTGTGGCTATAGCACTCTTCAAAGACTTTCGCTAGAGTTGGTTTGAAACAACCATTTCTCGTTCTCGATTGCCCAGCACAAGTAGGGGTTTCAATAAGTAGTCAACATTACAGACCTTATCTAGATAGAGTGGATTAAGCGCGATCGCCTTGGCGGTGGGCTGAGGTCGGGGTGCAGTTAAGCTCTGCCCTACCCCGCACCATCTCGCGGTAGACAAGACCGGGAAGACTAGGAAGAGCATTCAATTTGACTCATCCGATGATTGAGCTGCCTGGATACCAACGCTTAGATCAGCTGCACGTCGGGGTGAAGAGCCTGGTTTACCGTGGGCGGCGGCTGGCCGATGGCCAGACGGTGGTGATCAAGGTGTTGCGCAGCGAGCGGCCAACGCCCGACGAGCTGATGCAGTTTCGGCATCAGTTTGCGATCGCCTGCAGCCTGCATGCGCCCAATATTGTGCAGCCCTACGAGCTATTGCCCTACCACCAGAGCTACGCGCTGATTTTAGAAGACTTCGGCGGCATCTCCCTCAAGCAGTGGATGGATCACCGCCGGGACGAGGGCAAGGGCGAACTGGAGCTGCTGGAGTTTTTCGAAATTGCCCAGCAGCTTACCGCCATTCTGAAGCATCTCAACGACCAGGGCATCATTCACAAAGACATTAAACCCAGCAATCTGCTGATTCATCCCGAAACCCGGCAGGTGAAGCTGACCGACTTTAGCCTCGCCTCTCGCCTGCCGCGCGAGGCGATTTTAGGACAGCGCCACAGCATGTTAGAGGGTACCCTGGCCTACATTTCGCCCGAGCAGACCGGGCGCATCAATCGCGGCGTCGACTACCGCACCGACTACTACTCCCTCGGCATCACCCTCTACGAACTGCTGACCGGACAGGTGCCCTTCACCGCCGACACGCTGATGGGCTTGGTGTATTGCCATATCGCTAAAGCGCCGCCGCCGATCGCGAGCGTAAACCCAAGCGTACCAGCGGTGGTGGCGGCCATAGTTAGCCGGTTGATGGCCAAAAATCCGGAGGATCGCTACCAGAGCGCGGTAGGCCTACACCACGACCTCGAACGGTGCCGCCACCAGCTAGAGCAGACGGGGCAGATTGTTGCCTTTGCGCTCGGGCAGCGCGATCGCAGCCGTCGCTTTTTAATTCCCGAAAAGCTCTATGGCCGGGAGGAAGCGGTGGCGGCGGTGCTGGCCGCCTTTGAGCGTGTCAGCACCGCTGAAGCGATCGGCAGCGAGCTAGTGCTGGTCGCAGGCTACTCGGGGGTGGGCAAAACAGCGGTGGTCAATGAAGTGCAGCGGCCAATCGCCCGCCAGCAGGGCTACTTCATTCGGGGCAAGTTTGATCAGTTTAAGCGCAACACTCCCTTTGCGGGCTTCTTTACCGCCCTGCAAGCCCTGGTGCAGCAGTTGCTCAGCGAATCTGAGGCACAGCTCCAGGCCTGGCGCGCCGACATTTTGGCTGCCCTAGGCCCCAACGGCCAGCTGCTGATTGACGTCATTCCTGAGCTAGAGCAGATCATTGGGCCTCAACCCCCCGTGGTAGAACTCCCCGGCCAGGCGGCGCAGCATCGCTTTAACCGGCTATTTCAAAACTTTGTTCAGGTGTTCGCCGCACCCCAGCACCCTCTAGTGGTGTTTTTAGACGACTTGCAGTGGGCCGATCTGGCCTCGCTCCAGCTAATGAATCTGCTGATCGGCGATCTTCAGTGCCCTCACCTGCTGCTGATTGGGGCCTACCGCGACAACGAGGTCAGCCCGGCCCACCCGCTGATGCTGACCCTAGACACCCTGCGCCAGGGCGGGGCCACCATCAACACCATTACCCTAGAGCCGCTGTCGGCCCTGAGCATCAACCAGCTGGTGGCCGATACCCTGGTCTGCCCAGTGCGGCTGGCCCAGCCTCTGGCCAATTTGGTCTACCAAAAGACCGGCGGCAACCCGTTTTTTGCTACCCAGTTTTTGCGGGTTCTGCACCAGGAGGGCACCATCGTCTTTGACCCGGCGCAGGGAGCCTGGCAGTGCGATCTGGGGCAGGCCCGCCGCGCGGCCATCAACGAGGATGTGGTGGTGTTTATGGCCCAGCAGCTGCAAAAGCTGGGGCCGTCTACCCAGGCCATGCTGAAGCTAGCGGCCTGCATTGGCAACCCGTTTAATTTGGGGACGCTGGCGCTGGTGTCGGAGCAGCCCGAAACGGACGTGGCGATCGCCCTCTGGAGCGCCCTAGAACTGGGCCTAGTGCTGCCCCAAAGCGAGCTGTATACCCTGCTGGAGCCTGAGGGGAATCTAGAGCCAGCCCTGCTGCCCTTAGACAGGCCAGAGCTGAGCTACCGATTTTTGCACGATCGCATTCAGCAGGCCGCCTATTCGCTGATTCCGGCTGACCAGCGCTCCCAGACCCATCTCACCATCGGTCGGCTGCTCTGGCACAAATCGTCCCCAGCCCAGCGCGACGAGCAGCTATTTACCATCGTCAACCACCTCAACGAGGGGCAAGCGCTGCTGATCGCCCTCGCCGAGCGGGAACAGCTAGCCCAGCTCAATTTGCAGGCGGGTCGCCGGGCCAAAATGGCCACCGCTTACCCAGCCGCGCTCGACTATTTACGCCAGGGCATTGCCCTGCTGCCAGTCAATTCCTGGGGGCAGCAGTACGACCTGACCCTGGCTTTGCACCAAGAGATTACCGAAGTCGCCTACCTCTGCACCGATTTCGAGCAGATGGAGCAGTGGGCTGACGTCGCCATTCGCCACGCCCACAACCTGCTCGATCAGCTGCCCGTCTATGAAGTGCGGCTGCTGGCTGACCGAGCCCAGGGCAATTACCTGGCTGCGGTGCGCACCGGGCTACAGGTACTGCGCATTTTGGACGTTGATTTTGCAGAACAGCCCACTCCAGCTGAGGTGCAGCAGGCCCTGGCTGATGCGCGCCAGCTCTGGGCCGGGCAAGACCCCCTCAGCCTGCTGGCCCTGCCCAAGATGGCGGCGGGCCAGCATCTGGCGGCCATGCAGATTATGACCAAGCTCACCGCCCCGACCTACCGGGCGCTACCGGCCCTAATGCCCCTGCTGATGGCCAAGCAGGTCGAGTTTTCCATTCGCTATGGCAACAGCCCGATCTCGATTTTTGCCTACGCGGGCTACGGCATGGCGCTATGCGGCATGGGCAACATTGACGCGGGCTATGGGTTTGGTCAGCTGGCGCTGGGGTTGCTAAAGCAGCTAGGGGCCACCGCCTGCGAGAGCCGGGCCGGGTATCTGGTGCACAACTTCATCTGCCACTGGCGTGACCCCCTGCGGCAAAGCCTGCCCGCCTTTGTGCAGGCCTACCAGAGTGGGCTAGCAACGGGCGATCTGGAATGTGTTGTGCTCAACGCCCAGGCCTATGGCCACTATGCCTATTTTGCCGGGCAGCCCCTGGAGGATTTGGCGGCGGAGATGGCCGCCTACCGCCAAACCCTGCGTCAGCTCAAGCAGGTGTCGCTGAAGTGTTTAGAAATTGTGCAGCAGACGGTGCTCAACTTGCTGGGGGAAGGGGATCCCTGGTGCTTGAGTGGGTCGGTATACGATGCGGAAGCGTCGGTGCGGTTTCACCTAGAGCACGGCGATCGCACCTCCCTGTTCCACTACCACTTCAACCAGACGGTGCTCTACTACCTGTTTGGGCAGATTGAGTCGGCGGCCCAGGAGTCCGAGCAGGTAGCCGCTTATCTGGACGGAGGGCGGGCTCAGTTTCCCTTTGCTCTCTACGCCTTCTACGACGCCCTGATTCAGCTAGCGCTCTGTAATCAGACCGCTGATGACCAGCCCGCCCGGTGGCAGTGCATTCAGCAGCAGCAGGAAAAGCTGACCCAGTGGGCCGACTCTGCCCCCAGCAACCACCGCCACCGCTGGCAGCTGGTTGAGGCTGAAATTGCCCGAGTCGAAGGGCGCTACCTAGAGGCGATGGAGGCCTACGATGGGGCGATCGCCACCGCCAAAACCCATGGGTTTATTCAGGATGAAGGGCTAGCGAACGAATTGGCGGCTCGGTTTTACCTGGCCTGGGGGCGAGCCAACCTAGCCCAGCCCTACCTGCGTGCGGCCTACCACGCCTACGCCCACTGGGGGGCAAAGGCCAAAACTCAGCAGCTCGAAGCCCTCTACCCCGAGGCGTTGCAGGCGACGGCGGGGCTGCCCACGCCGGGGGTGCTCAGCGCCAGCGATGAGATCAGCAGTTGCACTAGCGATACCGCCGCCCTTGATTTGGCCGCCGTGGTTCAGGCGTCCCAAGCTATTTCCCAGGAGCTACGGCCCGATCAGCTGATCGTCACCCTGATGCAGCTGGTGCTAGAAAATGCCGGGGCCGAGCGCGGGGCCTTGATTTTGCGCCAGGCCGACCAGCTTGTGGTGGTGGCCCAGTGCCTCAGCGGCGAAACCTGCCGGGTGGATCTGGTGCCCCTGCAAACCAGCCGTCGCCTGCCGGTGAGCCTGATTCACTTTGTCGATCGCACCGCTGCCCCTCTGGTGGTTGACGACATGCGAGTCGAGCCGCGCTTTGCCGCCGACCCTTACCTGGTGCACCATTCACCCAAATCGGTGTTGGGGCTGCCGCTCATTCAAAAAAACCAGGCGATGGGCGTGCTCTACCTGGAAAATAGTCTGACCACGGGAGCGTTCACCCGCGATCGCATCCAGGTGTTAGACATTCTCTGTGCCCAGGCCGCGATTTCCTTTGAGAATGCCAATCTCTACCAAAACCTGGAGCTGAGCAACCGCACGCTACAGCAGTCGCTCGAGAATTTGCAAAAAACCCAGGCGCAGCTGATCCAGGCCACCGATAAGCTCCAGCACGACGCCCTCTACGATGGCCTCACCAACCTGCCCAACCGTGCCTGCTTCCTCAATCTGCTCAACCACGCTATTCAGATGAGCGCCCAACACCCCAAGCGGCTCTACGCGGTGCTGTTTATGGATCTCGATCGGTTCAAAAACATCAACGACAGCCTGGGCCATTTGGTCGGCGACGAGTTTCTCAAGCTGGCCAGTCAACGGCTGCAACACTGTGTAGGTGCCGCCGATGTGGTAGCGCGGTTTGGCGGCGACGAATTTGCCATCTTGCTCGAAGATTTGCCGCACCCTGACGATGCCCTGGCGATCGCCCAGCGCATTCAAGACCAGTTTTCGCTGGCCTTTCGGGTGAGCGATTACGAGGTCTTTTCCACCGCCAGCACGGGCATTACCTACAGCACCCTCAACTATCAGGTGGCCACCCACGTGCTGCGCGATGCCGACATTGCCCTTTACCAAGCCAAAGCCAAGGGCAGAAACCAGTACGTGGTGTTTGACCCCGCTATGCAAACCCAGATCACCCAGCGGCTCCAGCTAGAGAGCGATCTGCGGCGAGCCATTGAGGCCCAAGAATTTTGTCTCCACTACCAGCCGATCATTTCTCTGGCTACCGGTCAGGTGCGCGGATTTGAAGCCCTAGTGCGCTGGCAACACCCCACCCGAGGGCTAATTTCTCCCCTAGAGTTTATCCCGGTGGCCGAAGAAACCGGGCTGATTGGCCCCATCGGCTGGTGGGTGTTAAAAACCGCCTGTCAGCAGCTCAAGCATTGGCAGGCGGCATCCCATGCGGTGCCGCTAACCATGAATGTCAACCTGTCCGCCATGCAGCTGAAGCAGCCTGAGCTGATCGAGCGTCTTGGGGCGGTGCTCCAGGCCACCCAAATTCCCCGCCATTGTCTCAAATTAGAGATTACCGAAAGCTGCATCCTCGACACCTTCACCTCCGAGGCTCAGTCGCTCAAGCACCTCAAGGCTCTGGGCGTGCGGCTCTGCATCGACGACTTTGGCACGGGCTACTCGTCCCTCAGCCGCCTGCATGAATTTCCCATCGACACCCTCAAAATTGACCGCTCCTTTGTGCAACGCCTGAGCCCTGTAGGGCCAGACCCCCAAACCTCCCTGGAGACGGTGCAGATGATTCTCACCCTGGCCCACAGCCTGGGTATGGACGTGGTTGCTGAGGGTATTGAAACCGCCGCCGAACTCGACATTCTCAAAGCTCTGGGTTGTGAGTCTGGCCAAGGCTATTGGTTTGCTCCGCCCCTGGCTACGGCGTCTGCGGCACAGTGGTTGCACCTCGGCTGAGGGAGGGTAGTAGTTTGCCAAGCTAGAGGTGACCGGTTAGAAGGGGTTCAAGGTTCAGGGTTTCAGGTGCAAGGCAGACCGTGAACCCGACACCCGATACCCTGAACCCTGGCTGTTAGAGCCTGTCACAATCAGCTTGGTCAAGACTTGGGGGCATAGTTAAGGTGATAGCGGCCTAGGGCCATTAGCGGAAAATGGTGGCGGTAAAGGTGATAGCGAATATAGAAATGGCGGGGAAAGCCGGTGCCGGTAAACTCCTGCTCGTCCCACGTGCCCTCAGGGGTCTGAGTTTGAATCAAGTAGCGAATGCCTTTGTGAATGGCCGACTCGGCGGCGGCACTAGAACTATCGGCGTCGATTAACCCCAGCAGCGCCCAGGCCGTTTGAGAGGGTGTGCTCGGCCCCTGGCCCTTGAGAGCGGGGTCATCGTAGCTGCGGCAGGTTTCGCCCCAGCCGCCGTCGGGGTTTTGGCAGCTAATCAGCCAATTGACTCCGCGCGCGATCGCCCCCTGACCCTGTTCTGGCGCAAGTAACGCCAGGGCCGATAGCGCCCCGCTGGTGCCGTAGAGGTAGTTGACACCCCAGCGGCCAAACCAGCTGCCGTCGGCCTCCTGTTCGTTGAGCAGAAAGGCTAGGCCTCGTTCGAGCCGCTGGGCGGTGAGGTCGCTGGCGTAACGGCTGGCAAGGTTGGGTTCACGGCAGAGGCGACCGTGCATCTCCAGCACTCGGGCGGTAATGTCGGCGGTGCTGGGATCGATCATGGCCTTGAGGTCGCCGTAGGGAACGGCGTTGATCCAATCCTGATCGTTGTCGATGTCGAAAGCGGCCCAGCCCCCGGTTTTACACTGCATGGTGGCTACCCAGCGCACGGCGCGGGCGATCGCCTCGCGCTTCAGCGCCTCATCGGGCAGGGTGACGTCTTGCAGGGCCATGGCGACCACCGCTGTGTCGTCCACATCGGGGTAGAAGCGGTTCTCAAACTCAAAGGCCCAGCCCCCCGGCTTGCCCTGGGGATTTTTGACGATCCAGTCGCCGTAGTCGAGAATTTGCTTTTCCAGCAGCCATTCGCCCGCCCGCACCAGGCTGGGATGGTCGGGGGCGAGGCCCGAGTCGGTGAGCGATCGCATTCCCAGGGCCGTGTCCCACACGGGGGAGACGCAGGCCTGCACCCAGTAGGTGTCGTCAGTCTCCACAGCAAAGTTGTCGATCGCCCGCAGGCCGCGCCGCACCACTGGGTCATCCTTGTCGTAGCCGAGGCAGCGCAGAGCCAGCATCGAATTCAGCATGGCGGGGATGATGCCGCCCCAGTCGCCCGTGGCTTCCTGCCGTTCTAGAATCCACTGCTCGGCTTTGCGAAGGCCCTCGTCGCGAAAAGGGGTGAAGTTGATGGATTCTGCAAACTTAAACGCGCCATCCAGCCAAACAAAAATATCGCTCCAGTCGCCAGCTTTGGGCAGTTCCCAGCGCACGTTGGCGATGCCCTCAGCGTAGAGTTCGTCCACAGAAACGGCGGGCTCAAGTTTGTAGACCGGCTTTTGGTCAAAGACGACCAGCAGCGGCACGGTGCTGCCCCGCGCCCAGCTCGACAGTTCGTAGATGGTGAAGGGCGAGGGTGATTCTAAGAGCATCACCCAGGCGGGCAGCGAGGGCAGGCCCCGCCAGTCGTAGCAGCCGATCAGGGCCAGGTGCAGCTTGGTAAAAATGCGCGTTTTGCTGATGCCGCCGCGCTTGAGAATAAAATCTTTTGCCTTTAGCAGGGCCGGATCGCTGGCGGGCACGCCCAGCACCCGCAGCGCCGTATAGGCTTCGACGGAGGTGCTGAGGTCGCCGCCGTCGCCGTAGAACAGTTCCCACCCGCCGTGGTCGCGCTGATGCGATCGCAAATAGTGCTCCGCCTTGGCTAGGGGGCGATCGCCATCGGTGCCCCAAATCTTGTGCAGCAGAATGATTTCGGTGGTAATGGTGACGTTAGACTCGAGTTCGGCCCACCAGTAGCCGTCGGGGTGCTGTAGGGCCAGCAGGTAGTTTTGCGCGGCAGCGATTCTCCCAGGGATCGCGTCGCGAATCGCCGAATCAAGCCCGGTTAGCTGCTGCGGTTCTTGCGTCTGCATTCACACCCCTCACGTTAGAAATCTGCGGTCAAAACGCTATGGTCACTGGGGCAGCATAATGCAAATGCTTCCATCAAGGAAAGGTAGCTGACGTGGACGGCATGGGCTATGACCGAATTCGGCGACAGGTCCACGTTTAGCAACTGATTTATGATGCGGAAGACCAATTGTGTACATAAAGCCGATGGCAATCTTAGCGTTGAGCTTGACGAGTCTGGCGCTCCTGATTTGGATTGGGATGCTGCTGTTTTGGGGTCAGTTTTGGCGCGCTGACCAGCGGCTTGATGGTGATCTGGTGTCACTGGCTGCTTGGCCCACGATCGCGGTGGTGATTCCAGCCCGCAACGAGGCGGAGCTGATTGGGGTGGCGGTGCGATCGCACCTCGCACAAACCTACCCCGGCAGCCTGCAAATCGTGTTGGTGGATGACCAGAGTTCCGACGGCACGGCGGCGGTAGCGCGGGAAAGTGCGATTGCGGTAAACCAATGCGATCGCCTCACGGTGCTTGCGGGTGCAGCCCTGCCCGCTGGTTGGGCTGGCAAGCTTTGGGCGATGGAACAGGGGTTTCGCTACCTGGCGTCGCAGCCTACCCCACCCGACTACGTGCTGTTTACCGATGCTGACATTGAGCACGATGCTGCCAGTCTGCAACAGCTGGTGACAAAAGCCGAATGCGATCGGCTCGACCTAGTGTCGCTGATGGTGCAGCTCCGCTGTGAGAGCTTCTGGGAACGGCTGCTGATTCCGGCGTTTATCTTCTTTTTTCAGCTGCTCTACCCCTTCCCCTGGGTGAACAATCCTCAGAAACAGACCGCAGCGGCAGCGGGAGGTTGTGCCCTGATCCGCTTCAGCGCCCTTCAGCAGATCAACGGGCTTCAGTCCATTCGCCAGGCGCTGATTGACGACTGCGCTCTGGGGGCGGCGGTCAAGGCCAACGGCCCCATCTGGCTTGGCCTCAGCACCACTATCCACAGCTTGCGCCCCTACCCCAATCTGCACAGCATCTGGACGATGATCACGCGCAGCGCCTACACCCAGCTCAACTACTCTCCATGGCTGCTGATTGGTACGGTCTTTGGCATGCTGTTGGTCTATCTGGTCGCTCCTCTAGGGGCAATTTTGGGAGTGATTTGGGGTGACCCCGCTCTAGCTCTGACGGGATTGGCGGGGTGGCTGCTGATGGCTCTAGCCTACTGGCCAACGCTAAAACTCTATGGCGGCCAGCGATCGCTGGCGCTGGCGCTGCCGTTGATTGCGCTGCTCTACACGTTGATGACCTTGGATTCAGCACGGCGGCACTGGGCTGGGCAGGGCGGGGCTTGGAAGGGGCGGGTTTATAGCGATCTAGGGTAGGGGTTAGCCTCGGTAGTGCATGAAGGGCGATGATCGAAACTACTTTCGTCTTGAGAGTGCTAGCTCGGCAGTATAGACGTTGACAACAACCATCTTTAAATCCTTGACCTCAGGAGCAGTCTTCAGTGTTGAAATAGGATCAGGGTGATCTGCTCCAGGGTTTTGAGCGCCTGGAGTGAGCCGCTAATGAATTTTAAAGCTGCAACCGGGCGTTTCAAAAAGCTGCGGGCAAGGGTGTCAGCGCGAAGTTTGCCGTCTGGGCCGATCGCACCCGAAATATCCGGCAAATCGTGGCTACAGTCGTCGCTGATCACCCGCAGAATGGCGACTCTGGCCTGGGGCAGGGCCTCCAGCAGTACGGCGCTTTCCATATCGACCACATCGGCCTGGTAGCGATCGCCCAGCTGCTGTTTTTCTTTGACTGTGGTGATGACGCGATCGCACGTCACCCCCGTTCCCACAGGAACTCCAAGGCGTCGGGCCAACTCGTCGGTAAGGGCGCGATCGCAGGGGTAGCCCTTCGAATCATCCCCCCCAGCAGCGTCCCAAACCTGCTCGAGCAAAATCCCATCTCCCACCGAATGCTGGGGTGACAGGCTGCCGCCTAGGCCGATCAACAGAATCTCCTGGTCTCTAAAGCGCGATCGCTCTTCCCAGGTTTCTAAAAATGCTCGGAACGCCGCTGGCCCCGCCGGAATGGCAACCACCGGGGGCGCATGGGGAACCGTCTTCAGGCCCCGCACCACCGCCTGATATTCGGCTCCTGCTGGTACGAGAATCACTTGAGTTGGCATCAGGCTGACCGCTTGGTGAGTCGGAGCCAGCCATCTTCGAGCAGGATGTAGAGCACCGGCACCACCACCAGACTCAGCAGGGTTGAGGTCAGCAGCCCACCAATAATGGCCACGGCCATGGGCTGCCGCAGCTCGGCCCCCGCCCCAAACCCGAGGGCGATCGGCACCATGCCCAGCACTGACGAGGCGGTGGTCATGACGATGGGGCGCAGCCGCACCAAGCCTGTTTTCTTAATGGCGTCGGTGCGCTCAAGCCCGGCCCGGCGCAGCTGGTTGATGTAATCCAGCAGCAAAATCGCGTTTTTGCTGAGCAAGCCCAGCAAAAACAGCAGGCCTAACAGCGAGACAATGCCAAAGTCGCTGCGGGTAATCCATAGGGCCAGCGTCGCTCCAACCACCGAGAGCGGCAGCGACAGCCCCACTACCGCCGGTTCTAGCAGCCGCCCAAAGGGCACCAACAGCACCAGTAGCATGCAAATTACGGCCAAAATTAAGATGCGGCCAAAACTGCCCAGCACTTCCCCAGCCCGGGCTGAGTCGCCCGCCAGGTCAATGCGCACACCGGGGGGTACTACCGATTCCGCAATGTCTACCACCTGGGCAGTGGCGTCGCCCAGGGCATTGCCGTCACTCAGGTTGGCGCTGACGATCGCAACCCGCTCCCCATTCTGCCGGTTGATCTCCACGATCGCATCGGCAGTGTTCTCGGCCCCTGAAATGCGCACATCGGCAAAACCGGGCAGCGCTTTCACTTGGGCCTGAATCTCAGCGGCGGCGGCTTGCAGCGCCGTCAGATCGTCGCCCACTAGGGCTACCTGGAGGGGTTTTTCGCCGCCGGTATCAACAAACTGAAGGTCTTCAACGCTGGTCTCCAGGCCCGCCCGGGTAGGCAAATCCTGACGGAGCTGGGCCTGCACGGCGGCGGTGTCGCGATCGCGCCCCTCCCGCAGCTGGATGTATAGGCTACCCTCGTTGGGTCTCCCTCGACCGCCTACGGTGGTCAGTACCGACTCGACCTCGGGCAGCTGAGCCACCGCCGCCTCTAGGTCGTCGGCCTGCTGCAGGGTCCGCTGCAAGAGCTGCGATCGCCCTGCTGCCTCTGCCTCTGCTGCTGCTGCCGCCGCCTGTGGTGCACTCAGACCCGTCGGCAGCTGTCCCGGCGGTGGTAGCTGGGCTCCATCGGGGCGCTGGGGCAGGGGCACCCGGTAGTTCAGCAAAAACTGCCCCTGGTCGAGCTGGGGAATAAACCCCTGGGGAATTAGCGGAATGATCGCAATGCCTGCGACCAGGCTGGCGATCGCCAACCCGATGACAATCCAGGGATGGCGCAGCGACCAGGCGAGCACTTGGCTGTACCGCCGCTCTAGCCAAGTGCTCCTCCCCGTCTCCGCCAGGAGTGCGGCGACTGCGGGGTTTGAGGGCTCGGGGCCAGTGGGCTCAGGGGTAGCGGGGGCAGTGGCCTGGGGTGAGCCAGAGGCCTTTAGCCAATATACCGCCAGCACTGGGTTCAGGGTGCGCGCCACCAGCAGCGAGAACAGCACTGCCGCCGACACCGTCAGGCCAAAGGGCTTAAAAAACTGTCCTACGGTGCCGCCCATCAGGGCCACGGGCAAAAATACGGCTACGATGGTCAGCGTTGAGACCGTCACCGTTAGGGCAATTTCGTCCGTTGCCTGCAAGACCGCCTGTTGCGGAGTCGCCCCTGCTTCCAGGTGGCGCATGATGTTTTCGACCTCAACGATCGCATCGTCGACAATGATGCCAATCACGATCGCCAGTGCCAGCAGCGTAATGGTCTCCAGGTTAAAGCCATAAATGGCCATCACAATCGCCGTGCCCAGCAGCGATAGCGGAATCGACAGCGCCGTAATCACCGTGGCCCGCCAGCTGCGCAAAAAGGCCAAAATTACCAGCACCGCCAGCACGATCGCCTCCACCAGCGCGTCGATAGTGGCTTCGGTTGACGCGCGAATGAATTCAACCTGGGTAGCAGCCAGAGCAATCTCGACCTGAGGCTGCTGCTCGCGGATTTGTGCGATCGCCGCCTCGACGCGATCGACCACCTCCAGGGTGTTGGCCTCGCCCTGCTTCACCACCTGCACTGCCAGTGCCGCTTCCCCGTTAAACCGAATTAGCGTCGGCGGGTTTTGTAGCTCCGCCAAAAAACTGTCCTCACCGCTGGCGGTGGCGCGGCTGCCAGTGCCGCGCAAGTCTACCCGCAGCACCCCAGGAATATCGCGCAGCGTCGGCAAGATTTCAGTTTCTACCAGTGCCGCCAGCTCAGCCGGGGGCAGCTCTTCACTGGTCAGGGCATAGCTAATCGCCGTCGCCTCATTCAGGTTGAGCGGAATAATCTCATAGTCAAACCCGGCCGCCAGATCGGTCTGGCCAATGGCCTGCTCGACTGCAGCCGTGGTCTCCTCCAGCGCAGCGTTCACCTCAAAATTTAGCCGCAGAATCGCCCGCCCCGGCGAGGTGGTTGAGTCGAGGCGAGACAACCCGGCCAGCGGTTGTAGCTGCGCCTCTAAGGGCAAGGTGAGCTCGGCTTCTGTCTCAGCTGCCGTCTCAATGGGGGCAGTGGCGTTAACGAGCACTACCGGAAAGGTGATGTCGGGAAACAAGGCATACTTCAGAGAGCTAAACGCAAACAGCCCAGCCACCCCAATCACAATCCAGCAGAAGAGCGTCAGCCCCTTGTTGCGCAGGGCAAATCGAGAGAGATTTAATCGTTCTCGCAGCTGGTTGAGGTTGAGGCGGGGCATCGCTTTATATCGGAGAGAAACGCAGATATCATAGCTTGTTCAACCGGTTGATCAGCCCGGGCTTGGGCCTGTCGCCCGCAGCGCCGATCGCCGTTTAGGCTCCCAGACTTTGGGTGCACCACCATTTGCGAGATCGCCATGAGCTTAGTTCTATTTCTCTTGCAGACCTCTGGGCCAGCCCTAGGGATTGCCCTAGTTACCGGCTTGGTGAGCGGCGGCTGTAGTGCGGCGCTGATTGCGCTGATTAGCTACACCATTGCCCAGGGGGTGACCGGGGGGGTGGTAGCGGCGGCGTTTGTGGGGTTGGGGGCGATCGCCCTGACTACGGCGATGGTGTCACGCATTTTGCTGGTGCGGTTTTCCCAGGCGGCGGTGGTAGAGCTTCAGCTCCAGCTCTGCCGTCAGATTTTAGCGGCGGAGCTGAAGTCCTTAGAAAGCCTCGGGTTGCCCAGCCTGCTGGTATTGCTCACGGAGGATATTCAGGCGATCGCCGCTGCCGCCGGGGTCTTGCCCGTGTTAATGATCAATATTGCGGGCACCGTCGGCTGCATGGTCTATGTGTCGTGGCTGTCGTGGCAGGTGTTGGCCCTGGTGCTGCTGATTACCCTGGTAGCTTCGTTTAGCTGCCGCTGGTTTTTGGTGGCGGGGCGGCGCGGTCTAGCCGCTGCCCGCGACCACCAGGAGCGGCTGTTTCAGCATTTCCGCAGTCTGATTGAGGGTATCAAGGAACTGAAATTGCACTACCTGGGCCGCCAAGACTTTTTTGCGATCGATCTCCGACCTACCGCGATTCAAGTCAAGCGCTACAACCAGCAGGGGTTGAGCCTGTTTGCCGTGCTCGACAGCTGGGGCAAGTTTATCTACTTCTTTGCGGTGGGGCTGGTGCTGTTTGCCCTGCCCAATTGGGTGGGCATTAGCCCCAACACTCGGATCGCCTACGTGCTCACCTTTACCTACCTGCTGGGGCCGATGGAAAACCTGGTAAATAAGCTGCCGCTGCTAGGCCAGGCTAGCGTGGCCCTCGATAAGCTCAAAGCCCTGGGTCTGAGCATCGATGCCGCGATCGCTGCCGCTACCGTGCCACCGATCGATCCAGGCTGGCAGCGGTTAGAACTCAAGGGCGTGACCCACAGCTATCGCACCGATCAAGAGGGTACCGAATTCACCCTAGGGCCGGTGAATCTAACTGTTCACCCCGGCGAGCTGATTTTTATTATTGGCGGCAACGGCAGCGGCAAATCGACCCTGGCGAAGGTGCTCACTGGCCTCTATCGTCCGCAAGCGGGGACAATCTGGCTCGATCAGCAGCCCATTGATGAGCAGAATCAGGAGTGGTATCGGCAGTATTTTTCGGCGGTGTTTGCCGATTTTTACCTGTTTGATCGGCTGCTGGGGCTGAGTGGCGAGGCTGACGACAGCAAAGCCCAAGACTATCTAAAAAAGCTACAGCTCAGCCACAAGGTGAGCATCGACCAGGGCCGATTTTCGACGGTGAATTTATCTCAGGGGCAGCGCAAACGCCTGGCCCTGCTCAGCGCTTACATGGAAAACCGTCCTATTTATCTATTTGATGAATGGGCTGCCGATCAGGATCCGGCCTTTAAGCAGGTGTTTTATACCCAGTTTTTGCCCGACCTCAAGGCCCAGGGGAAGACGGTTTTTGTGATTAGCCATGACGATCACTATTTCTATGTGGGCGATCGCATCCTCAAGCTCAACTACGGTCAGATCGAGTTTGAGCAGAGCCCCGCATCCTTTAAGTCATAGCCCCAGCGCTGAAGATAAGCCTGCCAATGGTGTTCAACCTTGCTAACTGTTTCGGGCTCTAGAGAATATTGGTTTTGCTGGTAGTCGTCTAAACCCGCTAAATAGGTCTCAAAATAGGGGCGCGCCGCCTCAAAATCGGGCAGCTCTAGATGCTCAAATAGATGCTTTAGCACCGAAAGCGGCTCGCTCTGCAAATCCTCAAAGCGCACCTCGGCAAACTGCTCCGAAGGTAGATCCGCCGTATCGGTTTTGAGCGCATCTAAAAGAAACGGGTAGCTCTCTAACACCAGCGACTCAATCGGTAACTCGCCGTAGTCTTGCAGCGCCAGTTCGGGCAGCAACCGCGTAAAATAGTGTCGCGCCGAGGGAAACACCCGGTAGGGGTTGCGGTAGATGTGAATGAACTTCGCCCCCGGCCACAGCTCCCGCAGATGGCGAATGTAGCCCGTATAGACCGGGTTTTTAATCAGCAGCGGGCGGTGCCCCTGGTGCACTGAAACCTTCCGCAGCAGGTGGCGATGCAGGCGTTTCCACCGTTCCACATTGGCTTCTTCGACCTCCCCAAATACATCCCGGCGAAAGTGAGCTTCAAACTGCCGGGGAAAATACATGCCGTGGTAGTACGAGGCCGCCCCCATCGTCGCCAAGGGAATGGAATCTTCCTGGGGCGAGGTGGGCGTGACCGCCACGTTATCGACGTAGCGATCTTGGGGTAGGGCTTGCTCCAGTAGGGGTTCCAGCGATCGCACTATCCCCAAAATATCCCACGGCATCCCCGTTGCCAGCGGGGTAATGTAGCCAAACGCTGGGCACTGAGCCATGACGTTGTGCAGGTGGGTGGTGCCCGATCGCCAGTAGCCGACAATAAAGACGGGGTCGGGCATTGGCTGCTTGGGAGACAGGGCAAACGCCACCTGTTCTGCGGTCGAAAAGGGCCAGCGGGCCAGGGCCACCGCCAGGGCCAGAGCCACCTGGGGGCAGCGGTTAGCCGCAGGCAATCCATTTTGCAGCAGCAGCCTGAGCAGGGTCGGTGGGTTGCTGCCGCACAGCGGATGAAACAGGCTAGCCATGGCTGGGGCTACCGGGCTCCGGCTTTGGTTTTCATCGCCTGGGTGGCCAGAGTTTTGCCAAATTCCCAGGCGGCCCCCGGCACCCGGTGGGCATCGGCCACTACATCGGTAACGGCCTCGACAATCCAGCGGCGATCGCTCTCTTGCAGAGTCAAAGGCGGAATGAACTTGACCACGTTCATGCCGTAGCCCGCCACCTGCGACAAAACTCGGTGGCGGGTAAAAAGCGGCACCGTAATGATCTGTGAGAACAGACCCCGGTTAGCGGCCTCCAGCATCTTCCACGACATTTTTAGCTTCAGGCTCTTGGGTTCGCCAAACTCCAGCGCCATCATCATGCCCAAGCCCCGCACCGCCTTCAGACACTCGTACTGGCCGACCAAAGGCTGCAAATCGGCCACAATCTGTCGTCCCATCTGGGCCGCGTGGTCGATCCAGCCCTCGGTTTCAAGCACGTCGAGGGTGGCCAGCCCAGCCGCCATGGCGAGGTTGTTTTTGCCAAAGGTGCTGCCGTGGACGACAGCGCGATCCATGCGGTTAAACACCTTGTCAAAGATCCACGACCGACAGGCGACCGCCCCTACCGGCACAAACCCGCCTGAGAGGGCTTTGGCCATGCAGAGCAGATCGGGCTCGACGCCAAAGTGCTCGATCGCCCACCATTTGCCCGTGCGACCCAGCCCGGTCTGCACCTCATCGGCAATGAACAGGCTGCCGTATTTGCGGCAGAGCGCCGCCGCCCCCGGTAGGTAACTGGCTTCTGGGATCCACACGCCGTGCCCCTGGATGGGCTCGGTGATAAAGGCAGCCACGTCTTTGCGAGACAGGGCTTTTTCCAGAGCAGCCAAGTCCCCAAACGGCACTTCGATAAAGTCGGGTAGAAAGGGGCCGAAACCCTCCCGAAAATGGGGATCCCCCGT
Organism: Phormidium tenue FACHB-1052; assembly: GCF_014696675.1. Taxonomy (GTDB): domain Bacteria; phylum Cyanobacteriota; class Cyanobacteriia; order Phormidesmidales; family Phormidesmidaceae; genus Nodosilinea; species Nodosilinea tenuis_A. Next base: position 19,210 of record NZ_JACJQN010000003.1, on the reverse strand, counting down.
GGCCGATAGGGATCCTAGCGTGAGGCCGTGATAGCCCCCTTCGCAGTAGACAATCTTGCTGCGCCCGGTGGCGTAGCGGCTGAACTTAATCGCCGCCTCGACGCTTTCGGTGCCCGAGTTGGCAAAAAAGATCCGATCCAGCCCCGGCGGTGTGATCTGCTGAAGCTTTTCGGCCAGCAGCCCCGACAGAACCGACACATCCAGCTGCACCAGGTTGGGCAGTTCTGCCGTCAGCACATCCTGCAACGCCTGGACGATCTTGGGATGGTTGCGCCCTAAGGCAAAGACGCCAAAGCCGCTGAGCAGGTCGAGGTAGCGATCGCCCCGATCGTCAAACAGATAAGGCCCCTCGGCGCGCACGTAGTGGCGATCGAACCCGATCGTCTTGAGCACGTTGACCATCTGCGGGTTGAGGTACTGCGCGTGCAGCGAGAAATTGTCTCGCTGCCGCTCGGCGATGCGATCGAGAATGTTCATTCACTAGTGAGGTAAGAGAGGCAACCGGTCTAACTAGACTTTAGTCATAAGTTCGATCGATTTGCCAACGCCGAGCAGCGGCGTCACGATCGCCATCACATCGGCCCGGCTGAGTTTCTCTCGGCCCTGGGCTAGGGCATCGATGGTAGCCGTCGCCAGCGCCAAGGGAATGCGGCAAAACAGCAGGGCTGGCCCCGTGGGCAGGGCTTGGGTATAGGCATCGGCCATTTTGAGGTTGCGGCGGGCGTAACGCTGCATGTCGTCCGCCGTCCAGCCCTCCGGGAAAAAGTCGACGCCGCGATCTTTGTCCTCCAGGTGGTTGCGCAAAATATTCACCGATTGCAGGCCGCGCCCAAAGCCAATTGCTTCCATGCGGCTGGTTTCGGTGCCGTCGTACCAGGCCCAGAGGTCAGAGAGCATCAGCCCCACGGCCCCGGCCACGCTAAAGGTGTAGCGATCGAGATCGGCTTCGGTTTTGATCCGCCAGTTTTGCTCGGCCCAGTAGGCCATGCGATCGGCCATGGCGGCGGTGGCATCCCAGATGCGGGGGGCGATCGTATCGGGGGCCAGCAAGGCCCATTCGCCAATGCGCTGGGTCACCTCGTCAAGTTGTTCGCTGTGGCCCTCTAACCCCACCGCAAAATCGGTCACCGCTGAGGATTCTGTGCCCGCTTGCAGGTTGAGGCTAATTTGGCGCAGCAGCTTGGTTTTGGTGTTGCCGTCTAGGGTCGGATGGTCTTCAATCTGGTCGATCGCCCGCATGCACAGGTACGCAGATGCCACCGCTTCCTGAAGCCCAGGAGGGAGTAAGCTGATCGGAATAAAGAATGTTCGGCTGGTCTCCTTCAGCAGGTCCAACGCAGATTTAATCGACGGCATTGAGCGCTCTCCTCACGTTGCTTTGGCTTTCAACCATACTGGTTGACTTTCATTCTGTAAGCTTTAACAGAGCATTAACGGTGAATCAACTTGGATGAATGGTATCTGGGGCTACTAAGCATCTAGGGTACCTGTAGGCGGCTACTTGGCCACGGGCAGAATTAACCGCATCTTACACCGTCAGTCCCAGAGGCGTGGCTTGGGCCAAAACTCCCAGCGGCGATCGCAGGCTAGGTGGGCAAGGGATGGGGGCGGAGACAACCGTTTTTGCCAAAATGAATTACGGTAGTTGGGTATCACCATCAGGGTTCGACGCATCAGCTGCCGCCGTGACCTAGGCTGCTGGCCCGGTTAGCGGTTATGCTGACGAATCCTCCCCAATCGAGGAGTGAAGAGACATGGCAATCAGTTTGCAGCAGGCCCTGGGCGTGGGGCAGTATCTTGTCACTCAGCGCCTCAAAGGGCGCAAGCAATATCCTCTGGTGTTGATGCTAGAACCGTTGTTTCGCTGCAACCTGGCCTGCTCGGGCTGCGGCAAAATCCAGCATCCTAAAGAAATTTTGAAGCAGAACCTGTCGCCCGAAGCCTGCTTTGCGGCGGCGGAAGAATGCGGTGCCCCGGTGGTTTCGATTCCCGGTGGGGAGCCGCTGCTGCACCCGCAAATTGACGAGATTGTACAGGGCCTAGTGGCGCGCAAGAAGTTTGTCTACCTCTGCACCAACGGCCTGCTGCTCGAAAAAAGTCTCGACAAATTCACGCCCTCGCCCTACCTCTCGTTTAGCGTGCACTTAGACGGCATGAAGGACCTGCACGATCGCTGCGTCGATCGCAATGGCGTCTTTGATATTGCCATCAGCGCCATCCGGGCCGCCAAAGCGCGAGGCTTCCGGGTCACCACCAACACCACCGTGTTTGAGGGTACCGACCCCCAGGAAATCCAGTCTCTGTTTGACTATCTCACCGAATTGAAAGTAGACGGCATGATGGTGTCGCCGGGCTACAGCTACGATTGGGCCCCCAACCAGGAGCACTTCCTTAAGCGCGACCAGACCAAAGCGCTGTTTCGAGAAATCTTGGCTCCGTTTACGGCAGGCAAAAAAAAGTGGGAATTTAACCACAACCCGCTCTTTTTAGACTTCTTGACCGGGCAAAAAGACTACGACTGCACCCCCTGGGGCAGCCCCAGCTACAGCGTGCTGGGGTGGCAAAAACCCTGCTACTTGCTAAACGAAGGCCACTACGAAACCTTCCAAGAATTGCTCGACAACACCGACTGGGAGAAGTACGGCCACAAGAGCGGCAACCCCGAGTGTGCCGACTGCATGGTGCACTGCGGCTACGAGCCGACGGCAGCAGAGGCAGCCCTACAACCGCAGAATATGCTGCGGGCGATGGGCAGTTTGTTCTAGCTAACCCCACTACCAACGCTGGGATGGCTGGATATAGGTACACACCCAAAAAACGTTCCTTTTAGGGGCAAACGGTCGTTTGTCCCTGCTCAAATCTATGCCGCCATTTAGCAAAGCCCCAACGTTTTAAGCGTTGGACAGGGAGTTCAAATCATGACGTTTAGAGCGAGGGTGTTACCTTTAGAAAGACCGCAGCATGAGCAACACAAAGCCTGTGCCGTAGAGCCACGGCAAGGCCACCAGGCCATAGATCACCCCTAGCGGCATGCGGTCGTACGCGATCGCCACACCGACCCCCGACACGACAAACATGACCGGAACCAGCAGCGCGGCGACCAAGAGCAAGTTGACCCAGGGCACCTTCATATTCGCGATGCTAATCAGGCTCGCCCCGGCAAACAGAATGCCCAGCAGGGTGCCTGCTACGCATACAAGGCCGTTAACGAGGACAGGTAGGGGCATCTCAGACTCTCCGGGTGATTGTAACCTGTGGTGAAATTTTGCAATGCCCAGTCGAGAACGTCCGCTCAGGATTTGTAGATTAAGTCCAGGCTGGTTGCATTTACCTGGCTAGTGGGTCGATCAAGCACTAATTTTCCCGCCTGAATGCCGAGGATGCGATCGCCATAGGTCAGCGCCAGCTCGACCTGGTGTAGGTTGCACACCACGGTCAGCCCTTCGTTGCGACAGAGCGATCGCAGCAGCCCCAGCACCGTGTGGGCCGTCTCGGGGTCGAGGCTGGCTACAGGTTCATCGGCCAAAATCAGGCTGGCTCGCTGGGTGAGGGCGCGGGCGATCGCCACTCGCTGCTGCTGTCCGCCCGAGAGCCGATCCGCCCGCTGAAAGGCCGCATCCAAGAGCTGCACCCGCTCCAGAGCCGCCATGCCCTCCCGCAGCAACTCTGGCGGAAACTGGTTGAGCCAGCAGCGCCAGAGGGGCAGATCTTGTAAGCGCCCGCCCAGGCAGTTTTCCAGCGCGGTGCGGCGGCGCACCAGGTTGAACTGCTGGGCAATGGTGGCCATTTGGGTGCGGGCCTGCCGCAGTTCCCGAGCGGAGCAGGTGGTCAGGTTCTGGCCCTGAAACCACACTTGGCCCCCCGTTGGCTTGATCAGCTGAAGGATGCAGCGCATCAGCGTCGTTTTACCCGCCCCGCTCGGCCCCAAAATGGCGGTGAAGGTGTGCGGCTCAATCTGAAAGCTAATGTCGTCCAGGGCGGTGCGGTTGCGGTCGTAGACATTAGACAGGTGTTCAATACTCAGCATGGTTTCATCCTAACCGCTGCCGCAGCCGAGCGCTGAGGGCGTCGATCAGCGTCACCATGGCCAAAATCAGCAGCAAAATGGTGCAGAGCCGAGGAAAATCCAGCAGCTTGAGGCTGACCAGCAGTTCGTAGCCAATGCCGCCCGCGCCGACGATGCCCAAAATTATCGACGATCGCACGTTAAATTCCCACAGGTAGAGGCTGATGCCGATCAGTCCGGGCAAAGCTTCGGGCAAGACGGCAAAGGTAAAGGTGCGCATGCGATCGCACCCAGTCGCTTCCACCGCTTCGATCGGCTCAGGCGGCAGGGTTTCTAACACCTCGGCGTAGAGCTTGGCCATCGACCCAGTGGTGTGCAGCGCTACCCCCAGCGCTCCAGCAAAGGGGCCAAGGCCCACAATCGAGACAAAGAACAGGGCAAAAATGGCCGTGTCAATGCCCCGCAGCAGGTTGAGGAAGCTCCGTAAGGGCAGCGATAGCGGCCTAAACGGGGTGACGTTACGGGCCACCACCACCGCCAGGGGCAGCGCCGCCACCATGGCCGCGCCCGTGCCGATGATGGCGATCGCCAGCGTCTCCCAGATCGCTCCTAAGAAGCTGGGCAGCTCTGAGAAGTCGGGGGGGAACAGCCGCACCAACCATTCACCTAGCTGGGGCAGCCGCGACCAAAACTGCTGGGGATCGACCTCGGCCCCGTGGGCACTGGCGACGACCACCGCCACCGCCAGCACCCCCCAAAAGCCCTGCTGGAGGATTCGCCAAACTCCACCCTGTCGCTGCCACTCGCGCTGTAAGAGCGCATCGAAATCGGTGACCGGATGGCTACCGTTACTGGAGGGTGGCTCCATCACTCCAGCTTGCCTACGGATTTGCCAGCCGTCTCGATCGGGCTATAGTTGCTGCCGTCGGAGACCTCAAAGCCGGTGTAGTTCTTGGGCAACAGAATTTGGGTTTGCTCTGGGGTGAGGTTGACCAGCGCATCTTGCAGCCTGGTTTTCAGTTCGGCGGGAAAGTCACCCCGCACGACGATCGGGTCATTGGGTAGCGGCTCAGATTGCCAGATGATCTTGAGCTGGCTTTTGTCGATTTTGCCCTGCTCGGTCAGCACGTCGAGGTTGCGATCGTAGTCCGAGGCAATGTCGGTCTGGTCGCTCAGCACCGCGATCGCCTGGGCGGCGTGGCTGGCCCCTTCGCTGTAGTCAAACACCGTTTCGGGGTCTAGCCCCCGCCGCTTAAACTCCGCCTGGGGAATCAGCCAGCCCGAGGTTGACCCTACGTCGGCCAGGCTGAGCTTGAGCTTTTGCCCCTGCTGACTCAGGGCGATCGCCTCGTCCAGCGTGTCAAAGGGCGCGTCGGCTTTGGCCATCAGCACTGAGTAGTAGGTGGGTTTGTCTTTATATTTAACGGTGGCGATCGCCTCCAGGGCAGGCTCGTTGTGGTGGGCCAGCACATAGCCCCAGGGGCCTAACCAGGCGACATCCAGCGTGCCCGATCGCAGCGCCTCAGAGATACCAATCCAGTCGTCGGCCACGGTCACATCGGCAGGCAAATCTAGCTGCTGGGCCACGGCCTCAAACAGCGGCTCAAACTGCTTGCGGTTCTCATTGGGGGTGGGGAAATAAGGCCCAACCCCAAACTTGAGCTCCGTCAACGCCTCAGGAGAGGCGGCTGAATCCGCAGCCGTTGGATTGTCGGATTGGGGCGCACAGGCCACGACCACAACCAGAGCTAGCAATCCAACCAGCCAGGCGCTCAGCCAGCCTTTGAGGCGAAATCTATTTGTGCCCATCTTCTTTTGAAACATTTTTAGCTTGCAGAGACTATTAAATCGCCTCAGCGGCTGCTTTTAGTTAAAAGAAAATGAGTAAGTTGAGCGCCACACAGTCTACTCCTGGCTCAGAACGGATCAGTGGTAAATTAACGGTCGCTTGCAGGGGAGACACCCTAGTCAACCAACGCTAGGCGCGATCGCGACCCTGCACCACAGCCGGGGGCGTAGTCACCTCAACGGCGGTAAAGGGTTCCAAAATTTTGTAGGTGTGCGATGCCCCCTCAGGAACGACCCAGGAGTTACCGGGTTCTAGCACGACGGTCTGACCTTCGAGCTGTAGCTCAGCTCGCCCATTAATCACGTAGCCGATCGCCTCGTAGGGGCGCTGGGTTTCGGGCTTGGCCTCGCCGGGCTGCTCGTTTTCCCATAGCCGCATGGCCAGCTTTTTGCCGAGGGCCAGATGCTTTTGCCCCATGGCACCGATCGGTGCCGCTTCAGAGGTGACTTTTATGACGGTGGTATCGCTCATCGTTCTAATACTCGCGCGCGCGGGCGTAGGAGGCAAAGGCCGCAGGGGCAGCGCTGGCAACCACCTAGCCCGATGGTTTACAACCGCATAGTAAAAAACTCAGGGCCAGGCAGCATCTTGCTAATGAGGGAGCCTGGGTCGTACAACCTCAGTGGATCGCATCTACTGCCCCTCCCTGGAGGGCAAGATCGTCCCTGTCTCCTTGAGATAGACGCGGCTAAAGGGCTCACCGCTACCCAGCCGGTATTGCTCAATTAGCCCCTGGCGGCGAATCGAGACATTGCTGCCCTCGCGCACCACCACGGTCGAGTGGGGCAAGATATCGCGGGTTAGCAGCGTCTCGGTTTCGGTTGGGTTGTCCAAAACGACCATGTCGCTGCCCGAGTAAAACATGCCGTCTTGCTCAAAGATGTCGCCGCGATATTCGGCAATCAACATGTCAAGTCTGGGGTTGCGCAGCAGGTTGCGCACGTTGACGTTGTAGTTAGGGCTCAGGGCCTTTTCAGAGCGGTTGATTAGCACGCCCTCCCGACACACTGCCCCAATCACCCAGTTGGGATATTGCAAGAGCAGATGGTCGATCAGCTCTTGCAAATCGCGCATCGAAACCCGATTGAAAGTGATGGTGGGAATGCGGATGTTGGTGTCTTCAGGAAAGAAGGTTTCGAGAATGGGGGAGGTGACATCGACGCGATCGCCCACCGACGGGTTGAGGTGCATCGAAATCCCCGGCGCAGAGTTGATTTCTAGAATGCCAAAATTGCCGTCCTTCCACGATCGCGACAGGTCACGGGTAATCACATCAATGCCCAAACAAGTCAGGCGAAAATGTTGGGCAATATCCTGGGCCAAAACCACATTGTCAGGGTGAATAGTGGGTGTGGCGTCGATGCTCACCCCCCCGGCAGATAAGTTCGCTACCTTGCGCAGATAGACGGTTTGATCGGCCTCGAGCACGCTCTCCAGGCTAAACCCCTGCTCCGCCAAATACATCTCCATCGCCCCATCGGTTTTGATCTTGCCCAGGGGAGAGGTTGGGGTGTCGCTGCGATGGGCGGCTCGGTTAGCGTCACGAATCAGTTCGCTGATAGTGGATTCGCCATCCCCAGTGACGGAGGCGGGGCGGCGCTCCATAGCGGCCACAAATCGACCGTTGACACACAAGATCCGAAAATCGGAGCCCGCAATGCTCTTCTCGACAATCACTTCTACCGGCTGGTCTTCAGGAATGGCTGCTACGGCGCGATCGAAGGCGACTTCCAGTTCCTCATCGTCGCGCACGTCTGCGGTTACACCTTCCCCCTTGTGCCCCGTCACCGGTTTTACTGCGATCGCATAGCCAACGCGATCGGCGGCGGCTAGAGCCTCCTTACGGGTCGTGACGATTTCGCCGTTGGGCACCGGAAACCCCAGGGTGCTGAGAAAGGCTTTGCAGTCGTCTTTGCGGGTGGTGAAGTCTGAGTCTAGGTGGCTGTCGGTATCAAAGGTGGTCGCCACGCCGCGCACCAGCTTTTTGCCATAGCCATACTGCATCAACCCCTCATCCCACAGATAAAAGGCGGGAATGCCCTTTTCGTGGGCGGTTCGCAGCAGCGCATAGACCGTGGGGCCACCGTAGACCGACTGCCGAAACAGCCGCTGAAAGACTTCAACCTGGTCTTCAATATAAAACTGATGGTCTTGGGTGATGGCCTCAAACCAGTCCCACACGGCGTAGACCACCGATCGCGTCGTGCGACCGTGCAGCGCTTCGATGGCAATGCAGCAGCGCTCACCTCGGTGGGTCACGCTCCAGCGGTGCAGATATAGGCCGATGTCGAGCCGGTTGACCTCTGCCGCCACCTGGGCAAAGAGATGGGCAAAGGAGTCGTAGGTGTGCTCTTTGAGGTGAGGGTAGCGATCGCCCACCGCCTCGACATAGGCCGCCATCGGCAGCGGGTCGCTGTTTCCCGAGAGGGCAAAGTCGAAAACGAACGCCGCCGTATTGAGGTAGGGGTTGCTGCCCTCACAAAACCGACTGTTGTGAATATCAAAGGCATCGGTGCTGCGAGCGTTCACGCGGGATACCGGAAGTTGATCGAGAATCACCTGCTCCTCCAAAGCAAATACGCTCCATTTTAGGCAGGTATTCCCTTCCTAGGCCTGTACCGCAAGCATGAGAAAGCCTTAGTCGTTGCTCTACTGCTGGTCACGTCCAAACTATCAGCGGCTGCCCAAAAAAATACTGAGCAAAAGCTTTTGCTCAGTATTTTCTGATCCAATAGCTTGTCTTTGGCGCTAACATCAGCCTCCGGCTACGGCAGGGACGATGCTGACTTCGTCGCCATCGTTGAGAGCGGTCTCTTTGCCGTCGAGAAAGCGAATATCTTCGCTGTTGACGTAGAAGTTAACAAAGCGGCGCAGCTCACCAGAGTCGTCGCAAAGCCGGGCTTTGATGCCAGGGCAGTTGCTCTCCAAATCATTGAGCAGATCTACGATATTGCCACCACTGCATTCCAGAGCAGCCTGGTTGTTGGTAAACTTTTGCAGCGGAGTCGGGATTAGTACTTTTACAGCCATGGGTGTAGTAAATGAATCGGGAAAATTAAATCGATTGATCAAAAGGGCATAGGGAATAGAGTTCAAGGTTTGAGCAGAAAATGGGCTGCTTAAACCTTAAACCTCATACCCTAAACCAGCACTTGCTGCCATTCCAGCCGGTCGAGGGTGCGGGAACGCTCCAGGGCACGCTCGAAACTGTCGAGCTTAGGCTCAATGGTAAAGGGCTCACCAATATAACCCTGCACAGCTTCTTGGGTCTTCAGGCCGTTGCCGGTGATGTAGACGACTGTAGACTCATCAGGGTCAATTTTACCGGCTTCTACCAGCTTTTTGAGCACTGCAATAGTAGTGCCTCCAGCGGTCTCGGTAAAAATACCTTCGGTTTCGGCCAATAGCTTCATGCCTTCAATAACTTCAGCATCGGTGACTGACTCGATGTTGCCGTTGGTCTTGCGAGCTATGTCGAGAGCATAGATACCGTCGGCGGGGTTGCCGATGGCAATAGACTTGGCGATCGTATTGGGTTTGACCGGAGTCACAAAATCGCGGCCTTCTTTAAAGGCTTGGGCAATGGGAGAGCAACCCTCGGCCTGGGCACCGCTAAAGCGAACGGGCTTATCGTCAACGAGGCCGACCTTAACGAATTCTTGGAAACCTTTGTAGATTTTGGTGAACAGTGACCCAGAGGCCAGCGGCGCTACGATGTGGTCGGGCAAGCGCCAACCCAACTGTTCAGCTACCTCATAGCCGAGGGTTTTAGACCCTTCGGAGTAGTAGGGGCGCAGGTTGATATTGACGAACCCCCAGCCTTGGGTGTTGGCCACTTCAGAGCACAGACGATTCACTTGGTCGTAGTTGCCCTGCACGGCCATGACGGTGGGGTTGTAAATGAGAGTGCCCAGTACCTTACCAGCTTCTAGGTCGGCAGGAATGAACACGCAGCAGTCAAGGCCAGCATGGGCGGCGATCGCCGCTGTAGAGTTTGCCAAGTTGCCCGTGCTGGCACAAGACACCGTGGTGAACCCCAGCTCGCGCGCTCGAGTTAGCGCCACTGACACCACCCGATCCTTAAAACTAAGGGTGGGCATATTGACAGCGTCATTCTTTATATAGAGTTCTTTTAGCCCTAGCTGCCGCGCTAGCCGATTGGCCCGTACTAGGGGCGTCATGCCAGTGCCCACATCAATGGGGTTATCGGTGCTAACGGGCAAAAAATCTTTGTAGCGCCAGATTGACAGTGGCCCTGCCTGAATGGTGCTGCGAGTGACCCGCCGACGAATCTCATCGTAGTCGTAGGCAACCTCTAGGGGGCCAAAGCAGACGTCTTCGCATACATGCTTGGCACCCAGGTCGTAGGTTTCCCCACACTCTCGGCATTTCAGTGCTGAAAAGGTAGGCTTGGTGGCGATCGCTTGCTCGATAGACTGCGTCATGGCATTTCCCTAGGTTCTCGGAGGAGCGGTGATTAACTTCGCTAAGTTGATCAGAACGTAACACTGGTGACAATACTTGGTCAAACATACCCGACCAAAAAAGTCGGGTATAAGCAATTCTGTGTAACTGCTTGTGTTTTACGCCAGTAGGCGCTAGTTCCCGACTAGAAGCAACGGGTCGGCTGTTCTTTGTTCCGACTGCCAGCCACCTCATTTGTGGTTGTTTAGACCCTTAAAGATTTTGCTGGAACCCCTGAAAGGGTTCTAAAATCAGCCTTGAGAGCAATAAAGTAACTTGTTATACAAACGCTTGCCTTGCAGTTAAGGTTAAGTGATCTAAAGTCATGGAACGTTTGCATTGGTCGGTGTGCCAGACCAGTCAGACTGCTTTATGCTTTATGCCCAAGGTGGTCTGTGCTACGAGTTTGACTGTCACCACGACAGCCAAACAATACATTTAGTGCAGATGCCCTCTGTGATGCTCTTAGCAGAACGTTATGGTAGTGACCCAAGATAAGCCCCTTGCCAATGTTTTTCGTCAGCTATCCGGAGGAGCGTTTCCCCCCGTAGTCGAATCCTATGAGCGGGGGAAGACAATTTTCTTCCCTGGAGACCCAGCTGAACGGGTATATTTTTTGCTGAAAGGGGCAGTTAAGCTGTCGCGGGTGTACGAGGCGGGTGAAGAAATCACAGTTGCCCTGCTGCGAGAGAACAGCGTGTTTGGGGTTCTGTCGCTAATCACCGGTAATCGTTCTGATCGCTTCTATCACTCTGTGGCCTTTACTCCGGTAGAGCTTTTATCGGTGCCGATTGAGCAAGTTGAGCAGGCGTTAGAAGAAAATCCTGAACTGGCCTTGCTGATGTTGAGGGGGTTGTCCTCTCGTATCTTGCAAACCGAGATGATGATTGAAACTTTGGCCCATCGAGACATGGGCTCGCGGCTGGTCAGTTTCTTACTCATTCTCTGCCGCGATTTTGGGGTGCCAAGCCAGGACGGCATCACCATCGATTTGAAGCTATCTCATCAGGCTATTGCTGAGGCAATTGGCTCTACGCGGGTAACGGTGACTCGTCTCCTGGGAGATTTGCGCCAGGAAGGCATGATCTCTATTTATAAAAAGAAGATCACTGTTCATGATCCGGTCAATCTGAGTCAGCAGTTTACTTAGTTTAGGCTTGGCTAGATGTGGTGGCTCTGGTAGCCGAACTAGCTATTGACAATATTGGGGCGTACGAGGCCTCAACCCATGCAGTAGAGTAAGTGCAAACTCCCCTGTGGCTGGTGCATGGTTTCTGGTTACGTCTTGATTTTGGCGGTTTTAATTCTGGGAGGCTTTATTGCTACCCTTGGCGATCGCGTTGGCACGCGGGTAGGCAAAGCACGGCTAAGCCTGTTCAATCTACGCCCTCGACAAACGGCTACCTTAGTCAGCATTGCTACTGGCAGCGTCATTTCAGCCTCTACGCTGGCCCTGCTGTTTGGGGTGAGCAGCCAGCTGCGCACTGGGGTGTTTGAGCTGGGTAAAATTCAGGCTGATCTGGCCAGCGCCGAGGCTGATCTAGCCCAGGCTCAATCTACTCAAGAGAATGTAGAGGCTGATCTAGAGTCGGCTACTGACGAACGGCAGCGGGCGCTAGCCCGGCTACAGGAAATTAACCAATCGCTCAACCAGGCGGTAGCTCAGCAGGAAGCGACTGAGAGTGAACTCCGCCAAACTCTGGGCCAGCTAGATGCGGTATCGCAGCAGGCTGCTGCGCTGCGACAGTCGACCGATGCGCTGCGGGTACAGCGCGATAATCTGCTGGCGCAGCAGGCCACAATTGGCAAACAGATCGCCGATCGCGATCGGGCGATCGCCGCCCTAGACGAGCAAATTGCCGATCGCGATCAGGCGATCGCCCAGCGCGAGCAGCGCCTGACTAGCCTAGAGGCCGAGCAAGACTTTTTAGAACAGCAAGTAGCGGTGCTGCAAACCCAGTACCAAGGGCTATTTCGGGGCAACATTGCGCTCAACCGCAACCAGGAAATTTTAGTCGGCCAAGGGCGCGCCGAAAATCGAGCGCAGGCAGAGGAGTTTGTCACGGGCTTTTTACTCGAGGCCAACCGTCTGGTATCTCGGGCGATCGCCCCTGGAGCTGTGATTGACCAGCAAATTTTGTTGATTGGCAACCGCGAGGTCGAGGCGCTGATTGACCGTCTGGCCACCGGCGAAGACTACGTGGTGCGCCTGCTGTCTGCGGCTAACTACATTACGGGTGAGCCCTGCGTGGTGCAGCAGGGTGAACCCTGTGTGCAGGTCTTCATTGATGCTACCCCCAATCAGCAGGTCTATGCTCTGGGCGAGCGATTGGCAACGGTGACGCTAGACCCCCCTCCCCTGGGCGATCGCCAGCTAGTCGAGCGCCTCAACCTGTTACTGGCAGCCGCCCAATTTCGAGCTCGGCAAGACGGCGTCGTCAGTGACACGCTACAGGTAGCCGATAACCGGCCTGAAACGGTGCTCAACTTCCTAGAGACTGTTCAGCAGTCGGGGCAGGTGGCCGAACTTCAGGCCATTACTGCCACTGATATCTTCACGGTAGGGCCGGTTCAAATTCATCTAGCAGCCGTGCGCGATGGCCGCATTCTATTTCAGACCAATGGATCTATTAATCCTTTGAACAATAGCCGTAACCTGCAAAGCGAATAGCCTTAGCGCAATGTGTTCTAGGAAAAGTTCAAGTCAAAGGATCCAAATTAAAATTCTTTGGTGGCGAATATTTAATAATGTCTAAAAAAATTTGCAGATAGTTACCATCTGCCCCCACTTCGATACTGTGGGGATCACCTGTGCTTAGAATTAACCTACAAATCTGTCGGCTGCTAATAGGTTGCTTTTAACTCTGGCTTGTCCTAGGGCAGGCAAACTTTAAATATACCTGGAGCGATCCCATGAAATTTGAGGATATTTATCAGTTCTTCGAGGATCCACCGCCAATTTATCTCAATAAAGAGCTTGCCGTTTGCTACGTGTTGTCGATATTGCTCCAGCAAGATTCCTACGGCACCGAATTGATCCAGCGGTTGACTCACCAGTATCCCCACTACCGTCTGTCAGATACCGTGCTCTACGGAGCACTTAAGTTTTTGGAAGACGAAAACGCCATTGACGGCTACTGGAAAAAGGTAGAAGGCCGGGGTCGTCCTCGCCGCATGTACCGACTTAACCCTGACTGGCGGCTTCAGGCCGAGGAACTGGCTGAGTTTTGGAAAACTTACATGGGTGACCCAATTCGTCCCGCCTGCGCCCAAAGCCCAGCCTACTCCGCGCCCCATCGATGAATCAGTGACGCAAGGCCTACCTGAATGATCCAACATTCCGTACCCTAGAGAGGTAGCTTTGCATGGCCCAGCGTGACTGACACTGTTCTCTATTCGACTCTGTTTCTAACCCTGCTAATGATAGTGGGGTTAGTTTTTTTTATTCGTGCTTCTACCAAAGACCGCATCGAAACCCTGACTTTAACGCGTCCCGTTGAGCCACTAACGTTACTGCAAAACCTGACGACCTACTTTGAGGCGCGGGCCTACGCTGTGATCGCGGCCGAAGCAGAGTCTCAGCGCATTACCCTACAGGGAAGAGTCCGTCCAAGCCTGTTTCTGGCCGGATTCTTAACTCTGCTTGCCGCTGTGGGCGCTCTCTGTTTTGCCTTGGTACTGGCCAATCTATGGCCAGCCTATGGCGCTACCTTTCTGGGCTTGCTAGTGTTAAGTCCACTAGCCGGTTGGTTCTACTGGCGTGGCGCCGATCGCGATGAGAAAATTTGCTTAGAAATCCCGCCCGACGCTACGGTCAATGACCAATCAGAGGGAGCGCTTGCTAAGGTTATGGTTACTGCCCACCGCGATGAGCTGATTGCTCTAGAGCAAGGTTTTGACCGCTGAAACAAAAAAAAGCTAGCCCTTGGGCTAGCTTTTTCTATGGGTAGGGCGATTCTGACGGCGGCATCGTTAGAGCAGACATCCGCGATCAAAATCCTTACCTTAGTGAGTCAGGGTCTCTAAAACCGAGGCATTCTCTTCATCATCTTCTTCGCCGAGCAGCACCCGCAGACTGGGGAAAAGAAAATGATTCTCTTCTACATACTGGGCACCAAACAAACCTTTCTCGGCCCAAAAGTATCGGTCGGTGGTGTGCTCGTTCCGCTTAACCAGCAGCAGGGCTGGGGGGGCAATGCCCTCGGAATGAATAAAATTCCGAGCTGCGGTTACGGGTTTTTCGTTGCCGCTCTCAATACTATACTGAGGAACAGCTTCCAAAATGCGACGGCCTTCTAAGCGACGACGACTCTTACGCTTGCGTCTCCTTGCCAAGTTGCCTACCTCCCTCTCAGTGGATATTTGGATGTAGTTTCGGTTACAAAATTTGTTAACCAGGCCAAGTATATAGGCTCAAAATAAGAATTTCAACTTCTCTTAAAAATCGGCCTAAAACCCCTGAACACTAAGAGCTATAAAGGATACAAGGGTGTCTGAGGGGGCTAGGCCTGAACAGAATTGTTAAAAAATTGACAAAACTTTAATTTTTCTTCCGTCAAACTCTTATGTTGCGCTGCCATGATTGGCTCTCCCAGCTCTGAATTCATCACTCTGTGCCAGTCTCAGGTACTCCTATTGACCCAGGCGCTAGGAGCTGCTTCCACGGTGGTGTACCTGGTCGAAGCTAAGGTTGAGACGATAAATCCTAACCTGATACCGCTGGTGGCCTATCCAGAAACCGCCGAACTGTGGCAGAACCTGCGGGAAGGGTTAGCGGCAGTATTTGATGAAGGCAATGAAGGTAATGGCGGCAAGCAATTCCCAATCGCTCCATCAGAATCCTGGCTTCATCAATCCGCTGGCTCAGATCGAGACTTAGCTGGGATACCGCCCAACACCCATATCTATTTAGAGAAGGGGCCGCTTTCGACGCCGTTTAGAATGGAGCCGGCATCAAGTCTGGAAGGAGTGGAGACTGATGCGACGGCCTATCCCCTAATATTGCCGCTGGCCCATGATGGTGTGGTACTGGGCATGATTGTCAGTACCCGCGAAGCACTGCCCTGGACATCGGACGATTATCGACGGGCTGAGCAGGTTGCCAACACATTGGCGATCGCCTATGTGCTAGATCAGCGCAATCAATGGCTTCAGCGTCAGCTTCACCAACGTCAGCTAACCCAAGCCGATCAGTCTGAAACCTTCCACGATCTGCTGCATCAGTTTCGCAATCCGCTCACAGCGCTACAGACCTTTGGCAAACTGATGGTCAAACGACTACCCCCCGAGGACACCAACCGGCCAATTGCCGAAGGCATCGTACGTGAGAGCCGACGATTGCAAGATCTAGCCCAGCATTTTGACACCGCCGTTGCCGAAGGGGATAAAACCTTAGAGCAGGCTGCTACCCCCCCAGCGGGTAAGTTGCTGCTACCGAGTTCACCTAGTGAATGGAGCGATCGCCCTCAGGTCGTTATCGATAGCGGAGACACTTTAAACAGTGGGTTGGCAGCGACCCAGGGGCAGCCCCTCGAAGCTTTGACATCAACGATCGGGCATGGCCTGGGACGATCGCTGAATGTGCGGCCCGGCGCGATCGCCGAGATTGCCATTCCCCTAGTGCAGTCCATTGCCCCCCTGGCCCATGAACGGGGCCTGCACTTGGTGCACCATATCCCCACCCCTTTACCCAAGGTTTGGCTTGATGCAGCCGCTCTAGGAGAAGTGCTCCACAACCTGCTCGACAACGCCTTAAAATATGCGCCTGTCGGGTCTCTAATTTGGGTTGCCGCAGGACTAGTGCAGCGATTTGGCCAGCAGATGTTCCAGGGAGTTGCCGTAGGCGATACCGGTGCAGGTATTCCTCTAAGCGATCAGCCCCAGTTGTTTACCCGTCACTTTCGCGGTGTGCGGGCCCAAGGCGATATTCCAGGTACGGGGCTAGGTCTTGCCATCGTGCAAGATCTGGTGCAGGGCATGGGCGGGCATATCGATCTAGTCAGCCCCGTTCAGGGTACGCCTTGGCTGCCGCCAGAGGCTATTGCTTACCCCCAAAATCCTGGCGTTGTATTTGTGGTGTGGCTAAAAGCTTTAGACAGTGAGATGTAGACCTGTTTAGACTGGTGGACTAAAGGGCCACCGTTGTGCTTCACACTACGGAATGTCGCATCCATAGGAGAATGGGTTCAGTCTGTTCATTCGGTTCAGCAACCCATCGTCTTCGGTGTTACCCATGGCAACTATCCTATTCCCCAATCCCTCTGCCCGGCTGGCACCGCCAGCCCCTCTACCTCCCCTAACGGTACCCGAGCGGTTGTTGTTAGGCCCTGGGCCAAGCAACGCTGACCCCCGTGTCATTGCCGCTATGAATCAGCAGCCCATTGGCCACCTTGATGCCGCCTACCTCGCGATGATGGATGAGGTTCAAGAGCTGCTGCGCTATACCTGGCAAACTAGTAATCCCCTTACCTATGCTGTGGCCGGTACCGGCTCGGCAGCGATGGAAGCGACGATCGCCAATGCCGTCGAACCGGGCGATCGCGTCCTCGTTGCCGTCAAAGGCTACTTTGGTCACCGCTTAGTCGATATGGCCCAGCGCTATGGAGCCGACGTGGTCACCATTCACCGACCCTGGGGCGAAGCCTTTACCCTAGAAGAATTGACCGCTGCCCTAGATGAGCATCGGCCCGCAGTGCTAGCGATTGTCCACGCCGAGACCTCCACCGGAGTTCGCCAGCCTCTCGAAGGATTAGGAGCAGCCTGCGCCGAGCACGACTGTTTGCTGCTGGTTGATACCGTTACTAGCCTAGGCGGCGTGCCAATTTTTCTCGATGAATGGCAGGTTGATCTGGCTTATAGCTGTAGCCAAAAAGGGCTGAGCTGTGCCCCCGGTATTTCCCCCTTCACCATGAGCCCTCGAGCCGTCGCCAAGCTAGAGCGCCGTCGCCAGCCCGTGGCAAATTGGTATCTCGATGCAGCCCTGCTGCGAAAATACTGGGGACCAGAGCGGGTTTATCACCACACCGCACCGGTCAACCTCACCTATGCTCTGCGCGAAGCTCTGCGTCTCCTAGCCGAAGAAGGTCTAGAAACTCGTTGGCAACGCCATCAACAAACCGCCACCTACTTCTGGCAAGGGTTAGCGGATCTCGGCCTCACCTGCCACGTTGAAGAATCCCTTCGTCTACCGACCCTAACCACCGTGCGCGTACCCGATGGCATTGATGCCAAAGCTGTCGGTCGTCAACTCATGACCGACTACAACATTGAAGTCGGCGGTGGGCTCGGAGAACTGGGAGGTAGGGTTTGGCGGATTGGCCTCATGGGCTACAACAGCCAACCAGAGCACGTCGATACCCTGCTGCACGCACTTGAGACAGTGCTGCATCAATCCGCTTAACGCGTCAAATCGCTGACTACCTGTGGTAAACGAAGAAGGCGTCTCTATAGATAACGGAGACGCCTTCTTCGTTAAAGCTATTGTCTAGGCCACAACCCGCTGCTCGCCTGCCAACAGAGGAAATCCTAGCTTCTCCCGTTGTTCTAAATAAAGCTGCGCCACTCGCCTGGCTAATCCGCGTACCTGGCGAATGTATCGAGTGCGCTCGGTTACCGAAATTACGCCTCGCGCATCCAACAGGTTAAACGTGTGCGAGCACTTCAGCACATAGTCATAACTTGGCAGCACTAGACCTCGGTCCATCAGCTGCTCTGCTTCCTGCTGGTACAGATCAAACAGCGTGAACAGCAGTTCTGGATTTGAGGCCTCAAAATTGTACGTCGAGTTCTCAACCTCCGCCTGCATATAGATATCGCCATAGGTGAGCTGATCGTTCCACTGAATCTTGGCGATCGCATCCACCTCCTGCAAATACATCGTCAACCGCTCCAGCCCATAGGTCAGCTCAATCGACACCGGGCGGCAGTCAATCCCCCCACACTGCTGAAAATACGTGAACTGAGTAATCTCCATCCCGTCCAGCCACACCTCCCAGCCCACGCCCCAGGCACCCACCGCCGCATCCTCCCAGTTGTCTTCCACAAATCGAATGTCGTGGTCTTCTGGCTTAATGCCCAGAGCCCGCAGCGAATCTATATACGTCTCCTGGATATTCTCAGGCGATGGCTTAATCAACACCTGATACTGAAAATAATGCTGATAGCGGTTCGGGTTCTCCCCGTAGCGCCCATCTGCCGGCCTCCGACAGGGTTCCGCATAGGCCACCGACCAAGGTTCTGGCCCCAACGCCCTTAAAAACGTATGGGGGCTCTTCGTCCCCGCCCCCTTCTCCGTGTCATAGGGCTGCATAATCACGCAGCCCTGCTTAGCCCAAAAATCATTCAGCGTTGCAATCACAGCTTGAAAATGCACAGCTCTCCCCCAGTTAATAACCCAGACTCATACTCATAACCTCTAATAGTATTTAACAGACTTGACCCCAGCGCCGAGAGATTCCCCACCGATAGACCGAGATAGCCGCTTGCAGCCCATCACCATAAAGCCCAAAAAGATTTTTCTAGCTTGTCCGTATCTCTAATGACAAAGCTAGCTTAGCGCCGCCTCAAGCCCTATAACCCTTACCCAAAAGGAATTCCACAACGCTAGGGGTGCCGTTCTTTTCCCTCTACCCCGCGCTAGATACAGCGCCAACGAAAAGATTTTGTCCAAGAAAAAATCAACAAAGCCCGCCTTTGAGGCCCCTTTAAACTATAAAAACCCTTGCACCGCAAGGGTTTTAGGCCACGGGAACAAAATAGTCCCAAGTAGTTGACACTCCAGGGAATCCGCCTTATATTGATAAAGCGCCTGAGGGAAACGCGCTGAACTGCGCGACTGACCGAGGGCTTAGCGAACCTCGACAACTACATAGTCTAGAAACAAAGCCAAGGTT
>NZ_JACJQN010000029.1 GCF_014696675.1 Phormidium tenue FACHB-1052 | reverse complement strand
CCCACTCTGACCCATCCCGAACTCAGTCGTGAAACGCAGCTGCGGCGAAGATAGTGAGGGGGTTGCCCCTTGTCAAAATAGCTCGATGCCAGGTCCTTATTTCAAAAAGTCCCCTTCTTGCATAAGAAGGGGACTCTTTGATTTTGGGCTGATTTTAACCTGTTGTAGGACGGGCAGTGTCCACTTTCATTTAGCGACTGTTTCTTTGGAACCAACCCCACTCTTCTACACCAATTGATATCTGTGAGCCAGAGCGAAGATTGTCGCCGCTGAGGTCAACTAGTGCTAGCTCTATCGCAGCTCGAAAAATTCTCGATTAACAGGTTGCCCTAGGCATTATTGCGACAAACCGTAGGGTTGACACTGTAGGCTCGCGCCCGGTCGCTCCCAGCGAATTTCTGTAAAACCGTTGATTGGTAACCGTAGCCCCCAAATACTGCCAGCCATTCTGCATTTGCCCGGTGCAGACGAGAACTGCCGTAGCTGGAGGAACTAGCGGGGCTGTGCTGTGGATTGCTGACCGCTGAATTGAATGAAGAAGGGTTGACTGTCTAGGGCGATCGCATGATTTGGGGCCAGCGGTGTCGGGTGTTGCTCAACCGACAGGCGTTTATTCAAGGGCTAACGGGCTTTCACTGGTTGCTAGAGGCCGTAAGGCTATTATTCCTGAATAAGCGGATGTGATATCAGTTTTCCCGAATGGTGAGGTTGTAGCTGGTGGGGGTTTGGCTACTGTTGCCGATGAAGAAGGAATAGGTGCCCTGATTGAGCAGCCCCGGTGCGTTGATGGTGCCGCCACCGCCAGTATGGCACTCACTGAAGCCATTGCTGCCTTGAATTAGCAGGGTTAGGCCGCTGGTGCCACTTACGGCAAGGTCAACGGCGGCAAAGTCTTGATTAACCTGCAAAACTTGGACTGCACCATCGCCAAGAACGCCACAGCTAGAGGGGCGGCTAGGGTTGATGGAACCGCTGGTCTGTACGGGCTGGCTCAGGGGAGTTTGAGCAACGGGCTGAGCTGAGGCCACACCGGTGCCCAGGGCCAAAGCAAGGGCGGCGGCGGGCAAAGTTAAAGATTTAATCAGAGTTTTCATAGCGTGTCCTCCCTATAGGAGCGTTTGTCTATGCCTCTATAGTATTCAGAGATACAGGTAGATGTGACAGTAAATGTGCCAGATTTCAAGGTGCCTAGGCTCTGTATGAATGGTTGAAATGTTGAGGGCCAAAACCCGCCGAGATGGGAGGCCTTCGCTATTATGAAGGGCAATTATGGTGAAGACTAGGGTCAGCTTTCCGGGCGGCGATCGCTCAGTACTCCTTGGTAACTTCAAAACCTGGATTGTATCGGGCTTTCTATGGCACAAACCTCTCATTCTCAACCGATTGCAGCTCAGGTATCTGCCGCCCGGGTGCAAGGGCGGCTATCGGCTGCCCGCAGTTTAGCTCTGCGGCGACTGGTGGCCTGGGGGCTAGAAGTAGGGCTGCTGGTGGGGAGCATAGCGCTTCCCTGGGGGGCAGGAGAGTTGGTTCGTCGGCATTCTACTGCTGAGTTAGTACCTGTAAATTCGGCGGTAACAGTTGCCCAAGGGGCGATCGCCCGTCCACTGGGGCGATCGCGCCAGCGGTTGGTGACGGAGGTGCCGCCTCTAACCAATGTGTTGTGGTTTGGCACCCTGGTGCTGCCAGGAGTCTTTGTGGGTAGCCAACTCTATGGTCTGG
Source organism: Phormidium tenue FACHB-1052 (assembly GCF_014696675.1). Taxonomy (GTDB): domain Bacteria; phylum Cyanobacteriota; class Cyanobacteriia; order Phormidesmidales; family Phormidesmidaceae; genus Nodosilinea; species Nodosilinea tenuis_A. Next base: position 43,916 of record NZ_JACJQN010000029.1, on the reverse strand, counting down.
CAATCCGGGGTAAAACCTGGCCGAAGGACTGGTTAGGAATACAGGTGGTGGCAAGCGATCGACCGTTACCTAGCGCTCACAAGGTTTTGGTGAGGGAGTTGGGCCGCTGGGGGGGGCCTACAGTGGTGGCCTATGGAATTTGGTTGAGTAGTGGAGCGTTTCCCAGTTTGCTGTGGTTCGGTGGGCTGGCTCTCGCCTGTGGCCTGGGGTCGGGGGCTATCAGCCAGATGAGACGTTCGCGCCGGGCATGGTACGACGAGCTGGCAGGCACTCGGGTTGTGTTGTTGCGGGGCGGGCAGATAGCGAGTCGATATCATGCTGTGTCTGACAGCCAGAGTCATGACTCTGCTATTGAAGAGGCTTCAGCCGCGCCAGCGGAGTCGCCGCTGGTGAGATTGACTCCAGAGGAATATGGCGGTCTCAGGGCCATTGTGCTGTCTCCGGCTGAGTCAGTGGCGGTGCTAGGAGCACAGGGCTGGCGGCAACATTTGCCCGTAATTAGCGCTCTAACCGGAGTGGTTGTGCTGGGTGGCCTGGGAGCTGTGTGGCTAGATCGCCGGCTGCCCCAGGCCAATCAAGGGGATGTGCTGTTTTTGGCTTTGGTGGAAAATCTGAGCCGCAATGCCGCTTCGTTTAGCGATCGCCAGGCGGCGGCTTTAGCGCTAGCCAGCAGTCAGGATGGCCGTGCTATACCGCTACTGGTAGATATGCTGGCTCAGACCAGTGATCCTGGCCTACTCGATACTTTACAGCAGGCCCTGGTTACGCTGGGGCCGTCGGCTATTCCTCATTTGCAACGGCTCAATCTAGCTTTAGCTAATGATCTGCTGGCTCTGCCCCCTGAGCAACGGCTGCTGCCACAGCTGCGACAGCGCACGGTGAAGCAAACCTTGACTAAAATTTTGGTGTTACACAGCGGCAGTCTCAACCAGGTTGACCTTAGCGGCACCAACTTGAGCTACATCATCGAAAGCCCCGACGCGTTTACCATGGTGCTGGAGCAGCAGCATTTGGCAGGGATTACCTGGCGCAACGCCGTGCTGTCGGGGGCGCGCATGCGCAAGGCCAAGCTTTTTGATGCGGGGGCAGATGGTCGCGAGGATACCTTTGATGATTGGACGACTGACTTTAGTGGCTCAGACCTAACAGAGGTCAGTCTGGTGGCGGCACATCTGCGTCATACGGTGTTTCGAAATACTAGCCTGCTGAGGGCTAACTTGAGTAATTCGCTAGCGGCCTATGCCGATTTTTCTGGAGCCAATGCGAGCAGTGCCTGGTTTATTGCTGCGGATGTCAGCCATGGCAAGTTTGACGGTACCAGTCTAGTGGGAGCAGACTTGACTGATGCCAATTTGAATCAAGCCAGTTTTGTGGATGCTCGCCTACGACAAGCGTATCTGGCTGGGGCAACTCTGACCTCTGCGGATCTAACCCGAGCGGACTTGGCTGACGCCAACTTAAGCGAGGCGGACTTAACGGCGGCTAACCTGCGGCAGGCTAACCTTGCCAATGGCTTGTTACGAGGGGTTGATCTCAGCCAGGCTAACATGGAAGGAGCCAACCTGGAAGGAGCCAACCTGGAGGGGGCGGTATTGGCGAAGGCGAACCTGGCTGGAGTAAACCTGGCTGGGGCACGATTTTTTACGCCGGAGCGATCGCAGGGAGATGCGTTTGTCACTACTATCGTGGCCCCAGAAACTACTGAACTGCTAGTGGGAGTAGACTTTTCTCAGGCGTTGAATCTTGAGGGCGAGCAGCTAGAGTATATCTGTGGTCAGGGAGGCGTTCACCCTGCATGCCGGGCCGAGTTTTAATGCTTGGTAGAACGGTAAAACACTGCCCACGAATGGTCTAAATATGGCAGAAGCATTTTAGGGGTTGACCCATGCAGCGCACTCGTTTAAGTACCCTAATTGACGACTTAGGTGATCAGTTTAACCTGTGGTTGATTAACCCCTGGCGGCGGGTGTCGCTGGTGTTGCTGAGCCTCCTGCTGGGCTACTTTTTTGCGGTGTCTCTGGCGGCGATCGCCGGTCAAGCCGCTGCGCAAGACACCGTTGTCTCAGCGTTTATAGTGCTAGTGGCAGAGCTGATCAGCTGGCTCGTGTACAGTCGTCGTTGGCGCGACCCAGCCCTGATAAAAACGGTGCCAAAACCGGTTTGGCTAGACTGCATCAACAGCTTTAAGATTGGGACTATTTACGCCCTGAGCGTCGAGGGCTTTAAGCTGGCCAGTTAAAACGAGGCATCTGTGCTGGCTAGGGTATTTACCAATTGGGCAGCCAGAGTCGTAATGGCCGCCCAGTTTTGCTCAGCTACGGCGGTGGTGGGAAATAGGCTGGTGGAGAGGCCCACGGCGATCGCCCCCGCCTGCACCATAGCGCTGGCGTTTTCGACCGTTACTCCGCCCGTGGGGATCAGCGGAACGTGAGCCAGTGGCCCCTGGAGACTGCGAACATAGCTGACTCCGCCCACGGCGCTGATTGGAAAAACCTTCACCGCCGTTGCTCCAGCCTGCCAGGCAGCAACAACTTCGCCAGGGGTGAGGGCACCAGGCACAATAGGAATCTCAACCTGTTGGGCCAGCTGAATCAGGGCTGGATCGCTATGGGGGCAAAAGCAAAACTGTGCTCCGGCTCCCACAGCGGCTTTGAGATCGGCCTTAGATAGGGCCGTGCCAACGCCAATAGTGCAGTGGGGTAATCGGTGCCTGAGCTTGCTGACTAGATCCCCAGGATGATAGCTGTTCCAGGTAATCTCAATCAGGTGAATACCGCCCGTGGCGGCGGCTTCTGCCATAGCCAGCCCTCGATTGAGGTCAGGGGTGCGGATAACGGCGATCGCCCGGTGCTGCCGTAACAGACTCAAAAACGTGTCTTTGTCCATTGGCCCATCGTAGAAGTACGGGCTAGGAGATGGGGCGGTGGAGAAACATTTTTAAGATTTTGAAGGGGGTACTCGGTTTGAACATTCCGGGCCTTACAGCTTATTCCGGCTAAAATCTAAAAACCAACCTTTCCTTAGGCTTTACCCTGTTGCCGTCTAACCACAGCGTTGTAGGCAAAGAAGGCAATCAAAATCAGCGACGCCGAGAAAATAGTCGTCAATGTACCCAAAGCATAGAGGGCAGGCGACGTAACGTTAGTGGTCATCCCAAAGATTTCCAGCGGCAGCGTGTTGCTCTGGCCCGACACTAAGGAGGTGCGGGTAAATTCGTCGTAGGAGAGGGTAAAGGTGAGCAGCCCCACTCCCAGCAAGCTGGGGGCAATCAGCGGCATCACAATTTCCCAAAAGGTTTTTGAATCAGTAGCCCCCAGGTCGCGGGCGGCCTCTTCGTAGGAGGGGTTAAAGCGGTTGAAAATGCCCAGCATGATCAAAAAGGCAATGGGCAGAGTCCAGGTCAAATGAGCACCTAGGCCGGAGGTAAACCAGTTTGTCGGCCAGCCCATCACCTGAAACACAACCCCAATCCCCAAAGAAACTAGAATGCTCGGCACGATCAGGCTGGCAATGGTCATATAAAAGATCACTGTGGAGCCTTTGAATCGCTGGCGAAAGCCCATGCTGGCGAGCACTGAGGCGGAGATGGTGATCGCCATGACAGCAGCGCCCAGGATGAGCGATCGCACAAAGGGCTCAATAAAATTACCCACCCGCTGCTCTTGAAATACCTGCCCCAGCCAATAGAAACTCAAGCCCCGCATCGGGAAAGTCAACCCACCATCCGGCCCCTGCATGGACAGCATAAAAATGGTGATCATCGGGCCGTAGAGAAACAGCACGAACAGGCAGAAGAAGGCCAGCAATAAATAGAAGGAAAGGGAACGTTTTTGCATGGGGGTTTTTTAAGGGTTAATGGTGGGCACTGCCCGCCCTAAAACGATCTGGCCTGCTCTAAAGCTCTTTGCGAATATCTAGTACGCGCAGAATTGAAATAATAATCAGCATGGTCACGGCCAGTAAGACGATCGCATTAGCCGCCGCCAAGGGATACTGCAAACTACCAATTTGGGTTTGAATCAGCTTGCCAACCGACGCTGACTGCCCGCCTCCCATCAGGCGAACAGTTACAAATTCGCCCATGACCAACGTGACAATAAAGATTGAGCCGATCGCAATGCCCGGTGCCGACAGCGGCAAAATTACTTCTTTAAAAACCTGGAAGCCAGACGCGCCAAGATCTTCGGCGGCGGTTACGAGCGATCGCTCAATTCGCATCAGACTATTAAAGATGGGCGCGATCATAAAAATGATGTAGAGGTGCACCATCCCCAGCACCACCGCAAAATCCGAGTAGAGCAAAAACTCCATCGGCTGCTGAATCAGGCCAACGCCCATAAACATTTGGTTGACCAATCCCTCCCGCCCCAGCAGCGGAACCCACGAAATCATGCGAATAATATTTGAGGTCCAAAACGGAATTGTGCAGACCAAAAAGAGCAAAATTTGCCACTCTAGCTTAGGCACATGGAACGCCAAAAAATAGGCCACTGGGTAGCCAATTAAGAGCGTTGCAAGCCACACCATTCCCAAAAACTTAAACGTATTCAGATAAGTCTTGAAGGTGACATCGGTCAAAATACCCTGGTAGTTAGCCAGAGTAAAGGCCGGAGTCATCGAGTAGCCGTTAAATTCCCAAAAGCTCACCACCCCAATCATCAGAATGGGGAATACCAGAAATAGTAGAAACACCAATGTCTGCGGCGTAATTAGCGCGTAGGGCTTAAGGGCTTTCCAGGTTTCAGACATGGGGGGAGGGGGGTGATGGAGTTGAGAGTGATGGAGGAGGAGTTTTAAGTTTTGAATTTTGAGTTTTGAATTAAAGTCCTTCATCAAGAACTTAAAACTCAAAACTCAAAATTTTCAATTTATTTGACTAAGAGGCAATAAACTCGTTCCACTTCTGCACCAGGTAGGTGTTTTCTTTCATGGTCGAGTTCCAGCAGACGATGTTGCCAAAGCGCTCGTCGAAGGAGCCGCCGTCGCGACTGACACCGGCCTTGGCCAGGGTTTTACCAAAGGGGTCGACCATGTCCTCGGCGGCGGGCTTGCCTTCGTACCAGAAGTCCCACTCGGCGGTAGACATAAACTTGCGGGCGGTTTCGGGCGCGGCGCTGTAGTAGCCCTGGCGTCCGAGGAAGGCTCCTACCCAGCCGTCGAGCATCCAGTTGATGTACTCATAGGCGGCGTCGAGCTTAACGCCCTCCAAGTTTTTTGAGAGTCCAATGCCGCCGCCCCAGCCCCGATAGCCTTCCTTGAGGGGGGCGTAGATGCACTCAGTGCCCTGGGACTGCACCGCCGTCACCGCTGGCGACCACATTGATTGCAGCACCACTTCCCCAGAGCTCATCAGGTTGACCGACTCGTCAAAGGTCTTCCAAAAGGCGCGGAACTGACCGTTGGCCTTTTGCTCTTTAAGGATTTCGATAATCTGATCAATTTCGGCTCTGGTCATGTTGCCTTTGTCGGCAAAGGTCATTAGACCGAGCGACTCGGCCACCATGGCCGCATCCATAATGCCGATTTGCGGAATGTCGAGGATGGAGGTCTTGCCCCTAAATTCTTCGTTGAAGAGTTCGCCCCAGCTCTCAATGGTGCGACCCACCAGATCGGGTCGATAGCCCAGGGTGTCGGCGTTGTATTGGAAGGGAATTAGAGTGGCGTAGTCGGTGGGGGTGTCAGAAAACTCTTTGGAGTCGGGGCCAGTGAGGTACTGCACCTTGAAGGGGGCCGTGCCCTGGGAGGTTTCGACCGGCAGACCTTTGAACTCGCCGGTTCTGAAAAAGGACACAATCTGGTCGTAGTTGGTGATGCGCTTGATGTCGATGGGTTGGAGGTTGCCGGAGGGCACCACCAGGGGCAGGCTGAAATATTCGCCGTCGAAGATGTCGTACTGGCCCGGCTGGGTGATGGCGATCTGGTTGTTTTCTTCAGTGCTCAGCGCCCGCATGTCGAACTTAAAGCCCAGGTCTTCTTGGGCTTTGTCGCGAATGTCGTTGATTTGCGACACGCCCGTGCCGATCAGCCGCAGGGTGACATCTTTGGTTTGGTTGGTGTTGACCTGGGGGCCGGGGGCCGGGTTGTTGGGGGTGCCGGAGGGCGCAGCGCAGCGGGTGGCGGTGAGGAATGCGCCAGCGGCGAGGCTGGTGCGAATCACTTGGCGGCGAGAAAACTTACCCATGGTTAGCAATTCAGTAATAACGAATGGTTGAGAAAGCGTGGGAGGAGAACGCTGGCGAGGCCTGGCCCAAACCTAGTGGGGTAGAAAAACACAGTCGGCGGCGGCCCAGTCAAGCACCACTACCTGCCCTTCGGTAAAGGTGGTGGTGAGCCAGTCGGGGGTGCGGGCTTTGTACAGCACTTCCACGCCGCTGCGCTCAAGCACTAGCGAGACGCGGGTGACGTAGCCGGTAAACTCGACGGCGGTAATGCGAGCGGTGAGGCGGTTGGTAGCCGGGCCGCAGACTGATGTTTCGGCTTCAGCAAGGGATTTGATCTGCATCAGGTCGGCGCGGATGCAGCAGGCGGCCTCAGTGCCCACCTGGGCATAGTCGCCGAGGCACAGCAGGGTGCCCAGGGAGGGCACATCGAGCTGAATCAGTTGGCCATTGGTGTCTTGCACGGCGCTGGTGACGGTGCCGGGGAAGATGTTGTTGTCGCCGGTAAAGCGGGCCACAAACTTGGACAGAGGCTTGGAGAAGATCTCGGCGGGGGTGCCGACCTGGTCTACCCGACCGTGATCCATCACCACAATTTGGTCGGAGAGGGAGTAGGCCTCGTCTTGGTTGTGGGTGACTTGGATGAAGGTCATGCCGAACTGGCGTTGGAGCTTGCGCAGCTCGCCGCGAGTTTTGACCCGCAGCGATTCGTCGAGGGCGCTGAGGGGCTCGTCGAGCATGAGTACCTGGGGGCGAGTGACGAGGGCGCGGGCGAGGGCGACGCGCTGCTGCTGGCCACCGCTGAGCTGGGCGGGTTTGCGATCGCTAAACCCACTCAACCCCACCACCTCTAGCATTTCGCCGACGCGGTGCTGGCGATCGGCCTTGGTCATGCCGCGCATTTTGAGGCCAAAATCGACGTTATCCCACACGGTTTTGTGGGGGAACAGCGCGTAGTTTTGAAACATCATGGCGGTGTTGCGCTGGGTGGCGGGAATGCCGTTGATGCGCGTTTCGCCGATATAAATGTCGCCCTCAGAGATATCTTCGTGGCCTGCGATCATGCGCATGGTGGTGGTTTTGCCACAGCCACTAGGGCCGAGCAAACAGGTGTATGAACCGGCTGGAATATCAAGCGTGATGTTTTGAACCGCTGCAAACGAACCATATTTTTTGGTTACATCCCGCAGGGAAACACCCTTGGCATCTGCCTGAAGCTCCTCAGGCACCGCCTCAACGGTAAGCACAGGTTCGATTTGAATATCTTGCATAGTGGGGCCGTGATTTAGAGCGGGATGGCGCGGAAAAACAGCTCGATAAAAGTCAATTTCACCTCATCGATCGGTCAGACCACTTATAAAATTCTCTCTGAATGTGTACTGTATGCAGGGATACAGTTTCGCCAGGAGAGCAGCGAGGCAAAGGGGTAGTCTGAGCTGATGTCATGTCTCCAAGGGAAGGTTTGTGGCCAAATTATAGGGCCAGTGAAGCTGGATTTTTGTGAACTCTGGTGAGCTAGCCCCTGGGCGATACAAATCTTTAAGCAATGTCTAAGGAAATATAACAAAGCTCTCTCAGGTTGCCTTTGGTCTTGAACAATTAAGACATTAGAAAACGCCTTGTAGGTAATTGATCCCGGCTCGATCCCTGGCTTAGAACGTTGAGATTCTAAGTGGATTTTGCGCGTTTTAAGTCTGCTAATTAACCCGCTTACATTTCCTCGTAGATAACCCCCATGGAGAGATGATTTGAATGATTAATCTAATGCCGGAGGACGTGCAGCTTAAGGCCACTGCCCAGAGCAAAGAAGACGCGATTCGGCAGGTGGGAGAACTATTGGTTAACCGTGGTCGCATTCAGTTGGGCTATGTGGACAGCATGCAGATGCGGGAAACCCAGGCCAATACCTACCTGGGCAACAGCATTGCCATTCCCCACGGGCAGCCTGCTCAGCGCGACCTGATTGTGACGACGGGGATTGCGGTGCTGCAAATCCCCGATGGGGTGGAGTGGAACCCCGGCGAGGTGGTGCGGCTGGTGGTGGGCATTGCGGCGAAGTCGGACGAGCATTTGCAGATTCTCACCAACTTGACCCACGTGCTGGATGACCCGGCGGCGGTGCAGGCACTGGTGGAGACGGAGGATGCCCAGGTGATTTGCGATCGCCTCACCGGCAAGTCATCCCCCAGCAGCAAAGGGCTGGATACCGAAGGCTTCGACCAATTTGTCGATGTCACCATTGACGCGCCAACGGGGCTGCACGCTCGCCCCGCCACCGTGTTTGCGGATTTGGCAAAATCTTTTAGCGCTGAGGTGCGGGTGCGCTACGGCGATCAGGTAGCTAACGGCAAAAGCCTGATGTCGCTGCTGAAGCTGGGGGTCGAGCGGGATGGCGTGGTGCGGGTGCTGGCCAAAGGGAGTGATGCCACCCAGGCGCTGAATGCCCTACAGCAAGCGGTGGAAGATGGCCTGGAGGAAGAGGATGAAGCGGCAGCCAGTCCGGCGCTAGAATTGCCTGCCTTAGACTTGGAGAGCCTTGCTATAGGCGGGGTGGCAGCTTCACCGGGCTTAGCCATTGCCCCTCTGCACCGGTTTCGCCATACCAAACTAGAGTTTGCCGAGACTGCTCCGGATGCTGCGGCAGAACAGGATCGTCTGAGGGATGCGATCGCCCTCGCTGACATCGATCTAACCGACCTCTACACCACCATTAAAGAACGCTCCGGCAAAGCTAAGGCGGCAATCTTTCAGGCTCACCGTGAGTTTCTCGCTGATCCAGAGTTTCAGCAAGAGGCGCTGAACCGGATTCCGCCCAACCACAGTGCGCCATGGGCTTGGCAGCAGGTGATCGAGGCCAAGGCCAAAGAATTGGAAGCCTTGGCTGATCCGGTTCTGTCAGGCCGAGCGGCGGATGTGCGAGATGTGGGCCAGCGGGTGCTGGCGCGGTTGGTGGGTGGGGGCGATGCCGGGGCGGGTCTGCCCGATCATCCCGTGATTTTGATTGCTGACGATTTGGCCCCCTCAGATACGGCGGGGCTAGATCCAGCCAAAATTCATGGGTTCTGCACGGCGGCGGGTGGAGCGACCAGCCACACGGCGATTATTGCGCGATCGCTCAACATTCCTGCCGTGGCGGGGGCGGGTCATGGGGTGATGGAGTTGCGGGAAGGGGCGATCGCCATTCTCGACGGCGATAAAGGCCAGCTCTACGCAAATCCTACAGAAGGAGATTTGGAGAAGGCACGGCAGGCGATGGGCGATCGCGCCCAGCTCCGCGATGTGGAGCAGCAAACCCGGTTTCAGCCCGCTATTACTACCGATGGCCACCGCATTGAGGTGGTCGCCAACATCGGCGGGCCAGCGGAAGCCGCCCCGGCTGTGAATGCTGGGGGCGAAGGGGTGGGGCTGCTGCGCACAGAATTTCTCTTCCTCAATCGCACCGCGCCCCCCAGCGAAGAAGAACAGTACGACGCGCTCTGTCAGATGACCCAGGCTCTCAACGGTCTGCCGCTGATCGTGCGCACGCTGGATATTGGCGGCGACAAGCACGTGCCCTACCTGAGCCAGCCCGTTGAAGAAAATCCCTTCCTGGGTATTCGCGGCGTGCGTCTCTGTCTGGAGCGCACCGATCTATTTGAGACGCAGCTGCGGGCGATTCTGCGGGCGGCGCGCGGTGGCTACATCCGCATCATGTTCCCGATGATTGCCACGCTGGAGGATATTCGTGCGGCCAAGACGGTGCTGGAGTCGGTGCGGGCGGCGATCGACGGGCCGCCTGTGGAAATCGGCATGATGGTCGAGGTGCCCAGCGCCGTGCTGATGGCGGCAGAATTTGCCCAGGAAGTTGACTTCTTCTCGGTGGGCACCAACGATCTGACCCAGTACCTCTTGGCGATGGATCGGGGCCACCCCACCTTGGCGAAGCAGGCTGATGCTCTGCACCCCGCCGTGCTGCGGGCGATCTACCAGACGGTGCAGGGGGCCAAACTGGCGGGCAAGTGGGTTGGCGTCTGCGGCGGCCTGGCTGGAGAGCCCCAGGGCGCAATGATTCTCGCTGGGCTGGGGGTGAAAGAGCTGAGCATGGATATCCCCAGCATTCCGAAAGTCAAAGCGCGGCTGCGGGGCGCGTCGATGAAGCAGATGAAGCGGCTGGCGCAGAAGGCGATCGCCTGTCGCACCGCCGAGGAGGTCAGAGCCCTATGACCCACCCACCCAGAACGCAACGGATTGCTACGGTGACGCTGAATCCTGCGATCGACCAGACCGTCTCGATTCCTAATTTTCAGGCCGATGCGGTGAACCGGGTCGCTTGGAAGCAGGACGACGCGGGCGGCAAGGGCGTGAACGTGGCGTCTTTCTTAGCCGAAGCCGGTCATAAGGTCAGCGTCACGGGCTTTTTAGGGCGAGAAAACAATGCCTTATTTAAGGTGCTCTTTCAGCAAAAGGGTATCGACGACCACTTCGTCAATCTGCCCGGTGAAACCCGTGTCAACATCAAAATTGTGGATGATGCCCAGGGGCAAGTCACCGACATCAACTATCCCGGCCAATCGCCCACCCACCTAGATGTCGATGGCCTGCGGAATGTGGTGCATGCCCTGACCGGGAGCTGCGACTGGTTTGTCTTTTCGGGCAGCGTGCCAGCGGGGCTGTCTACCAACATCTATGACGAGCTGATCGGCCCCCTCAAGGCCCAGGGCAAAACCGTAATTCTTGACACTAGCGGCGACGCGCTGCGCTTTGGCCTGCCCGCCAAACCCGATCTGATCAAGCCTAACCGGGTGGAACTGGAGGAGGTGCTGAACACCCGCCTGGAAAGCCATGGTGCGATCGTTGCCGCCGCCCGCGAGCTAATTGACTCGGGCATTCGCTATGTGGTGGTGTCGATGGGGGGGGATGGGGCCTTGTTTATCGATCGCACCCAAGCCTTTCACGCCCAGCCCCCAGCAGTTGAGATCAAAAGCACCGTCGGCGCAGGCGACGCCATGGTGGCGGGCACGGTGGCGGGGTTGCTGGGCGGCGAATCGCTGCGGGCCTGTGCGACCCTGGCCACAGCTTTTTCCATGGGGGCGCTGGGTCAGATCGGCCCGCGACTGCCGCCCATGGAACAGATTCACGCCATGCGGCACCTAGTCACCGTGCAGGAAGTGAGGTGATTCCCGTAGGGTGCATTCGCGAAGCAATGCACCGTTGGTAGACCATGCCACAAGCCATCAGTTGATTGGTGCATTGCAGCTCGAAATTGGCCTGACGGACGCCTGGGGTAACTGGCCGCGAATGCACCCTACGCCCCCTTACCCCTTACCCATCCACTTTTAACCCTTCTACCCAAACAAGCCCATGACCAAAATTGTTGCCGTTACTGCCAGTGCCGCTGGCGAGGCCCATACCCAGATGGCGGCAGAAGCCCTCAGGCGCACCGCCCAGGCGATGGGCCACGAGATTGTGACTGAGGCCCAGGGGGGCGCTGTCGTTACGGCCCTCAGCGATGACGATATTCGCCAGGCCGATGTGGTGATTGTAGGGGCGGATGGGCCGGTGGAGCGCGATCGCTTCTCCACCAAACCCGTCTACGCCGTCTCTACCAGCGAAGCCATTCGCAATACTGAAATGGTGGTTCAAAGCGCTGTGGCCCTGGTGGGTCACGTCCCCAGCCTGGGGGCGATCAAGACCACGCCCCATCCCCACGACCCGCTGCCAGGGGAACTGCCCACTGTCGAGAGGGAAGTTGATTCGGGAGCTGTGGCTACCCCAATAGCCGCCCCGGCCAGCAAATTCTTTGTAGGCATTACCTCCTGTCCCACAGGTATCGCCCACACCTTTATGGCGGCTGAAGCCCTCAAGCAGGGAGCTCTCAAGCTGGGGCACGACATCAAGGTCGAAACCCAGGGTTCGGTGGGTTCGCAGAATGCCCTGACCGATGACGAAATCGCCCGTGCTGAGGCGGTGATTATTGCCGCCGACACCCACGTTGATCTATCGCGATTTGGCGGTAAGCGTCTATACGAAACCTCGACTAAAGCGGCGATTCACAACGGGGCAGATGTGGTGACTGCGGCGATGGATGCGCCCGTGGCCGGTGGTGGCAAAGGCGGGGGCAGCTACGTTGACGAGGTGAACCGGGCTAAGGCCGATCGCTCCGAAAGCCGATCTGGCCCCTACAAGCACCTGCTGACCGGGGTGAGCTACATGCTGCCGGTGATTGTGGCGGGCGGCTTAACCATCGCCCTGTCCTTTGTGTTTGGCATCAATCCTGAAGCGGGCACCTTTGGCGATGCGCTGATGCAGATTGGCGGCGGCGCGGCTTTTGCGCTAATTGTGCCGGTGCTGTCGGGCTTCATTGCCTTTTCCATTGCCGATCGCCCCGGTATTGCCCCTGGCCTGATCGGCGGCATGCTGGCGGCGAACCTAGGGATGGGCTTCCTCGGCGGCATTCTCTCTGGCTTCTTGGCCGGTTATGTGGCCAAGTTTGTGCGCGACAAGGTAAATCTGCCCGCCAATTTTGAGGGGCTCAAGCCGGTGCTGGTGATACCGCTGCTGGCGACCCTGGTGGTGGGGCTGCTGCTGGTCTATGTCTTTGGTGGCCCGGTGCGGTTCATCATGGAGGGTATGACTGCCTACCTCGAAGGGCTAACCGGCACCAACGCCCTCCTGCTGGGCCTGATTTTGGGCGCGATGATGGCGGTTGATATGGGTGGCCCGGTCAACAAAGCCGCTTACACCTTTGCGGTGGGCCTACTGGCTAGCAACCTTTACGCGCCGATGGCTGCGGTGATGGCGGCTGGAATGACTCCGCCCCTGGGCTTGGCCCTGGCCACCTTTGTTTCTAAAAAGCACTTTAACCAGGCGGAGCAGGAGGCCGGAAAAGTAGCCTCGGTGCTGGGCATCTCCTTTATTACCGAAGGGGCGATTCCCTTTGCGGCCAACGATCCGCTACGGATCTTGCCTGCCTGCATTGCGGGGTCGGCGGTGACCGGGGCGCTATCAATGGTCTTTGGCTGCACCCTGCGGGCTCCCCACGGCGGCATTTTTGTGCTGGCGATACCCAACGCAGTGGAGCATGTCGGGCTCTATATTGTGGCGATCGCCGCTGGCACCTTAGTCACGGCTCTGGTGACTGTGCAGCTCAAGCACTTCTTCCCGCGCAAAAAGGTTGCTGCTGTAGTCTAGGCTGTCTCAAATTTTCAATCCAACACTAGAGCCAGGGCGTAGATGGAGTTGTCCATCCGCTCCCTGGCTTTGCTCTAGCTAACAAAGACCTAACCCTGCTAGTGCTATTGAAAAAACCAATTGCTCACCTGGTGAGATTTTTGAGGGAGAAATGCTACAGTTTTTCCATAGAGTTTTGTCGATGCTAAATTTGTAGTCATTTATTCGGCTCAATAGAAAGAATTAAGTGCTGGCGATGGGCATCACACATCAGATTAACGTCCGCCACCGAAGCGTTGAGGGTTTCTCTGTGCCTGCTGGCCGCCCAGGATGGCCTAGTGCCGCCTCGGATCGTTGCTGATGCCCTGTCAACTGGCTCTGATCTAAGGCTGGTGGGTGCCGCCTATCCACACCAGTTGAATCGGTCGTAAATGTTTGTGTTGAGAGGTTTAGAAGGTATCTATGCTGATGTCTCATGCTGTTTTTGCGCCCTGGCTGCCCTGGTCGGGAGATCCATGGATGGTACCGCTGTTGGCGGCGACCCCAGAGGCCGATACTGGCTCGATGGTCTTGGCTGGGGTGCTGCTCAGTCTGGTGGTCATCTACGTAGCCAGCAAGGTGGGGGGCGAAATTTCTAAGCTGTTAGATCTACCGCCGGTGCTGGGAGAACTGGTGGCCGGGGTAGTAGTCGGGGTGTCGGCCCTGCATCTGATCGTGTTTCCAGAAAGTGGGGCGATCGCAGCGGATTCTCAGCTCATGGGGATTTTGCAGTGGCTGGGCGGGCTCAGCTCCGAAGCGGTGGCGGAGGTGTTTCGCAGCCAGAGCGAGGTGGTCTCGGTGCTGGCCGAGCTGGGGGTGATCATTCTGCTGTTTGAGATTGGTCTCGAGTCTGACCTGCGGGAACTGCAAAAGGTGGGCTACCAGGCGGCGATCGTGGCTGTAGTTGGGGTGGCGGCTCCCTTTGGTCTGGGCACAGCGGGGTTAATGCTGCTGTTCCACGTGCCGACGATTCCGGCAATTTTTGCAGGGGCGGCGCTGACGGCGACCAGCATTGGCATTACCTCTAAGGTGCTGTCGGAAATTGGTCAGCTAAAATCGGCAGAGGGTCAGATTATTGTCGGGGCGGCGGTGATTGACGATGTGCTGGGCATCATTGTGCTGGCGGTGGTGGCTAGCCTGGCCAAGACCGGCGAAGTAGATGTGATGAATGTGGTGTATCTGATCATCAGCGCCACGGGGTTTTTGCTAGGGGCGATTTTCTTAGGCAAGTTTTTTAATAGCTCGTTTGTGGCGATCGCAGACAAGCTGCAAACCCGTGGCAACCTGGTGATTCCGGCGATTACCTTTGCGTTTTTGATGGCCTTTTTTGCCAATGTGATTCACCTAGAAGCGATTCTTGGGGCCTTTGCAGCGGGTCTGGTGCTGGATGAAACCGACAAGCGCAAGGAACTCGATCGCCAGATCATGCCCATTGCCGACATTTTGGTGCCGATCTTCTTTGTGACGGTGGGAGCCAAGGCCGATCTGGGGGTGCTGAACCCGGCGGTAGCAGCCAACCGGGAAGGCCTCGTGATTGCGGTGTTTTTGCTGGCAGTGGCGATCGTGGGCAAGGTCGTGACGGGCTGGACAACGTTTGGTCAGCCGCTGAACCGTCTGGCGATCGGCATTGGTATGGTGCCTCGGGGCGAGGTGGGGCTGGTGTTTGCGGGCATTGGCTCGGCCAGTGGGGTGCTGACAAAGCCTTTGGAGGCGGCAATTATCATCATGGTGATTGCCACGACGTTTTTAGCGCCGCCGTTTTTGCGAATTGCGTTTAAGGGCAGTGAATCGGCTGCGATCGCAGAAGCCATTCCTGAACCCGCTGATGTGGCTTCTTAGGGGGTTTCTAAGAAAGGAAACCTTCACTTTGAACTAGCGATTGCCGCCACTGTAGGGTGGGCACTGCCCACCACGATTAGGTTGATTATGCAGTGGGTTTAGCGGCGCACAGTGGGGGCAATAGCCAGATCTACTACTGGGGCCAGCGAAATGGCCCCAGACCCCCGTCGAGAAGGACGTTCCGTCGTCCTTCACCTCGCGGAAAGGACTGATTGATCATTGGTTTAAACCTCTGTCTTGCGAATGGGCCTTTTGGCTGCTGCGATCAGCCTCGCCCCCTCATCCCCTTACTCCCACCCCCTACTCATCCACCCGCCCACCCATCTACTCACTTACCCGCCTACCATCCATTCATCCACCCAAAATGCTCTACGCCTGCGTTTACGCCACTATTCTTCTCGGTTTCTTTGGCATTTTGCTGAAGGAAAATTTGGTTATGAAAATCATCGCGATGGATGTGATGAGCACCGGGGTGATTGCCCTATTTTTGCTGGTTGCGGCCCACGATGGTACCTACACGCCAATTGTCAACGGTGCGCCGCCGGCGGCCTATGCTGACCCGGTGCCCCAGGCGGTGATTTTGACGGCGATCGTGATTGGCTTTTCGATTCAGGCGCTGATGCTGGTGGGGGTGATGAAGCTGGCGCGGGATAACCCGACCCTAGAGACCCGCGCAATCGAGCAGGAGTACCGGCCATGACGCTTTGGACAATGCTGTGGATAGCGCTGCCGTTTTTTGTGGGCTTTAGCATTTATTTGCTGCCCCAGGCCGATCGCATCCTGTCTTTGGGGGTTGCTCTGGTGTCGCTGGCCTATGCGATCGCCCTGTTTTGGCTGGCTACGCCCCTCGATTGGCAACTGCTCGACAGCTTTGGCGTCACGCTGATGGCTGACCAGCTCAGCGCCTTTTTCATCCTCACCAATGCGCTGGTGACGGCGGCGGTGATTCTCTACTGCTGGTACAGCGGCAAAACCACCTTTTTTTATACTCAGCTCATCATCCTTCACGGCAGCGTCAATGCCGCGTTTATCTGCGCCGATTTGCTCAGTATGTACGTGGCGCTGGAGGTAATTGGCATTGCAACATTTTTACTGATTGCCTATCCGCGCAGCGATCGCAGCCTGTGGGTGGCCCTGCGCTACCTGTTTGTCAGCAATACCGCCATGCTGTTCTATCTCATCGGCGCGGCGCTGGTTTACCAAACCAATCAATCCTTTGCGTTTTCGGCGCTGGCCGGTGCCCCTACCGAGGCCCTAGCCCTGATTTTCTTGGGCCTGCTGACCAAGGGGGGCATCTTTGTCTCGGGGCTGTGGCTGCCCCTGACCCACTCAGAGTCAGAGACGCCGGTTTCGGCGCTGATGTCGGGGGTGGTGATCAAGGCGGGGGTGTTTCCCCTGGTGCGCATCGCCTTAATGCTGGAGGAACTCGACCCGATCGTGCGGATTTTTGGCGCTGCTACGGCGCTATTGGGGGTCGCCTACGCCGTGTTTGAAAAAGACACCAAGCGCATGCTGGCCTTTCACACCGTGTCGCAGATGGGCTTTGTGCTAGCGGCCCCCGAGGTAGGAGGCTTCTACGCCCTGACCCACGGCCTGGTGAAGGCGGCCCTGTTTTTAATTGCCGGTGCTTTGCCAAGCCGCGATTTTAAGCTGCTGCACAGTCAGCCCATTCGCACCCCGATCTGGGTGGCGCTTGTGATCGCCAGCTTTTCGATCTCCGGCTTTCCGCTGCTCTCGGGCTTTGGGGCCAAGGTGCTGACCATGAAAAACCTGCTGCCCTGGCAGGTGATTGCCATGAATATCGCCGCCCTGGGCACCGCCATTTCCTTTGCCAAGTTTATCTTTTTGCCCCAGGGCCCAGACCCGACCCAAACCGTGAAGCGAGGGTTTTGGCCAGCGGTGGTGCTGCTGCTGGCGGGGTTGGTAGTGGCCAATGTGGCCTACTACGATGCCTATTCCTTGGCGAATATTGTTAAACCCCTGGCGACCATTGGGCTGGGCTGGCTGGCCTACCGGCTGATCTTGCAGCGAGTGGTGGTGAAGCTGCCCCAGGTGCTAGAAGAGTTCGAACATTTGATCGGAATCATGAGTTTGATGCTGGTGTTGTTGTTTGGCATGGTGTTTGCATGACCGGCTACCTAAACATAATTTTGCGGTTGACCATTTGGTTTTTGCTCACCGCCGACCTTAGCTGGGCCAACATTTTGATTGGGGTGAGCATTGCCCTGGTGCTGCCCCACCAGAGCAAACATCCTGGTCTGCTGAAGGATTGGTTACGCACCCTTTGGGAGGTGGTTGTGGCAATTCCTCGATCTTACAGAGAAGCGTTTGAGATCATGCTTTACCCGCACCATCGAGAGCGGGTCACCCTGGAGCGCGCGAAGCCTCGGCGCACCCCTAGCCTGATTTTTTTGGATATTTTCCTGATTGCCTTTACGCCTAAAACGATAGTGCAGCGCTACCACAATCAGGGTTGGTATGAGGTACACCACATTGAACGGGGGACACTGCCATGACCCTAGTGCTGATTGCAATGATTGGAGCGCTGTTGATTCCCATGATTGAGGCGCTGCGCGATGAGGATATCTGGCAGCGCATGCTCGCATTTGCCAGCATTGCGACCAAAACCTCGGTGATGATTTTGGTGATTGCGGTCTTGCAGGATGACTGGATGATCGGCGTGGTGGGGGTGCTAATTCTCAGCGTGGGCAATGCGTCGCTGATGCTGCTGTCCCACATTATCAAACGCCTGAGCGAGGCGACGGAGGGATCGTGATTAATATCCTGAGCTATATCTGTATTGTTCTTGGCCTGGTGTTTTGGTACTGGGGCACCTGGCCGCTGCTGGGGCAGCGCTCGGTGCTGTATAAGCTGCACGGCCTGTCGGTGGCCGATACCCTGGGGTCAATGGCGATCATGGTCGGGCTGCTGCTGCGCATTCCCCATGAGTGGCCGCTGCTGGTGCTGGCGCTGCTGTCTCTGGCGATTTGGAACACGGTGCTGGGCTATGTGCTGGCCTACTGCGCCACCAGCGAGGTGGGACGGGAGGTTAGCGATGGCCAATAGCTACGTCTACGCGATTATGCTGCTGCTACCGCTGTCGGCGGCGATGGTGGTGTTTCAGGCGAACCCCTACCAGGCGCTGATTATGCGGGGTATTTTGGGGGCGGTGGCTGCGCTGATTTACGTCATGCTGGGTGGAGCCGATGTGGCTTTGACCGAGGCACTGGTGGGCACGATGCTGGCGGTTACCCTCTACGTAGTGGCGGTGCGATCGTCCTTGGTGATGCGACTGGGGGTGCTGGAGGGGGAGGGCCTGAAGCCCGGTTTTCTGGGGCAGCCGCTGCTCGACTATTTGCGATCGCTGCTCAAGCGCTACCAACTGCGGTTAGAGCTAGTGCCCTACGCCGACCAGCGAGCCCTGCACCAGGCGTTAGCCGCTAAGGACGTGCACGGCATCTGTCTAGCCTCTGCGGTGGAGCAACCCTACGACAGTGATGGGGATGCCCCCTGCATTGTGCTGCGGGTGCAGCGGCTGTACGAAATTTTTGCGGCTGAGCTGCCGGTGGCGATCGCCGAGAGCCGCCTGCATAGCCCTGGAGATGCGGCACCATTGTCCCAACCCTCAACCCTAAGGGAGGAGCACTGATGATCTGGGTTTACCTGGTGGCGGGGGTGCTTTTCTTTATGAAGATGCTGATTTTGCCCGACCCGGTTGGGGCTGGGGGCGAGCTGGCGGTGGTGGATGCGATCGCCGCCGATACCGGCATTCCCAACGCGGTCTCCGGCATTATTTTCCGCAATCGCCTTTACGACACTATCTTTGAAGTAGTGGTGTTTACCATCGCCATTATGGGCGGCAAGTATCTGCTGGCCGATGAGACGCCAGTAACCACATTTCATCGGTTTACCGACCGGCCCTCCATTGTACTGGCCCGCTTGGGGGCGACGATCGCCGCGCTGGTGGGCATCGAGCTGGCGATTCGCGGCCACCTCAGTCCTGGGGGCGGGTTCGCGGCAGGGGTGGCCGGGGGCACGGCGATCGGCCTGGTTGCGATCACAGCAGCCTCGCCAGATTGGATGCAGGCAAGCTACGAGCGCTGGCAAGCCGCCGCTTGGGAAAAGGTGTCGGTGCTGATTTTCATTGCGCTGGCGGTGTTTACTTTGGTGGGGGGGGAGCTGCCCCTGGGGCAATTCGGCACACTGCTAAGCGGCGGCATCATCCCTATTTTGAATATTTTGGTGGCGCTCAAGGTGGCGCTGGGATCGTGGGCCGTTACGCTGCTGTTTATTCGATATCGGGGGCTGCTATAGGGCCAAACCGAGATGGCATGAGGGGGGTTGGCCAGGGCAACCAGGGCAAATCCAGGCCCATTCTCCCTTGATCTCTCTCTAACGGGTTGCCTTACCCCTACCTCTGGAGAGATCAGTTCGAGGCGCGGAGTTAACTAATATGCCTACATAACCACCTCATTGGGAGACCCGCCACTATGGCTAACACCGAAAGCGACCAACAGACTCAAGCTCCTGAGTCTAGCGATGGGTATAACACCCCCATTGATGAGAGCCAGCGTCACACTGGCATGTATGAAGCCAACGATGCCAAAGAGACTGCCAAGCCCGAAAGCGGCAGTAGCAGCGCAGGCCCCGAAGGTGCGCCCAACCAGGGTACCGAAAAGCGCTAAAGCTGAGCCTCTGAGGCTTGATCCCGGCTAAGGCGCGGGGGCGATCGCAGCTAGCGCGATCGCCCCCTTTTACGTTTTTAGGTCTAGGATAGACAGCTAGACTTAGGTCTGCTAATCACTGTGAATCTATCGGCTCGTTGGTCTGTCCTCTGGCACCAGCTAAATTTGCCTCTCCCCAACCCGCAGGTGTTTGGGGATTTGTGCGATCGCTACACTGAGTCCCAGCGCGCCTACCACACCCTCCAACACCTAAACGAATGCCTTGGATGGTTTGACCGTACTTGTGATCTGGCCGAAAACCCAGCAGCGGTAGAGCTTGCCCTCTGGTTTCACGATGTTATTTACGATACCCATAGGGCAGACAACGAGCAGCAAAGCGCTGATTATGCTGTTCAAGTGGTTAACAGTGTGGGCGGCGGCTCTTGGCTACAGCAATCCGTTCATGACATGATTTTGGCTACAAAGCACGATGCCACGCCTAGCGCTGTAGATATGCGCCTCGTTGTAGATATCGACCTAGCCATTCTGGGGGCGGAGATGGATCGCTTTGCTCAGTACGACGCTCAAATCCGGCAGGAGTACGCCTGGGTGCCTGAGCCTTTGTTTTGTCAAAAGCGGGCTGAGATTCTCCAGAGCTTGCTAAATCGACCTTCTATCTTTGCCACTGATTTTTTGCGAGAACGCTTAGAACCCCAGGCCCAGCGCAACCTGCATCGATTGTTAGCCGTTATGAAGCAAAGCTCCAGCTAATTTGTTGAGTCGTCCTATCTCAGGGATCACCTATTACCGGGGCTGATCCCTTTGGTCATGGCCTTTGTATCATCCCCTTGAGTGGTGAGGGGTCTGATACAAGTCGCGATCGCTGCCCCGACTAAACCTTCAACGTTAATTAACTCTAGAGAGAGATTGGTATGTCTGAACTATTATGGTGACTTGCTACCGCAGAACCCTGAGGTTTTCCTATGGCGACCGATAGCCCGAGCATTCTGTCTCACATTTCCCTTGGCACCAACGACTTTGAAAAGGCCGTAGCTTTCTACGATCGCATCCTGCCCACCCTGGGCTGCAAGCGCATTATGGAGCACCCTGGAGCGATCGCCTACGGCAAAGTCTATCCCGAGTTTTGGATCGGGGTGCCCCACGACAACCAGACCGCCACCGTGGGCAACGGCACCCATATCGGGTTCATTGCCCCCACAAAAGAATCGGTGCATGCTTTCTACGAGGCGGCGATCGCTGCTGGAGCCCAGGATGACGGCCCCCCTGGTCCCCGGCCTGACTATGGCGAACCTTACTACGGCTGCTTTGTGCGCGACCTAGATGGCCACAAAATTGAGGCCTCTTACTGGGATCTGGCGCTGATTGAGGAACTTTATGGCGTGCCTGCCCTTAGTTGAGGAGTGGATGGGTAGGGGGTAGGGGGTGGACGTGGCATCCAACCGCAGCGGATTTTGTAGGTTGGGTAGAGTGAAGCGATACCCAACACAACTTACCGCTGTTGGGTTGCACTGCGTTTCACCCAACCTACAAAATCTTTAACTCTTTGATTTGATCAGGCTCTAGGGCGATCGCTACCCCAAACCCAGATCTGCCGTGAGCCAGTCGATAAACTGCCGCGCCGTACGGCCCGATCGCCCGTTGTGGCGGGTGGCCCACTGTAAGGCGCGGGCAGTGAGGTCTTCCTCGCTGAGAGAAATGTTGGCTTGCTGGGCTAGGTGGTAGACGATGGCGAGATAGGTGGGCTGGTCGGCGGGTTCGAAGGTGAGGGTGAGGCCGAAGCGATCGCTAAAGGAGAGCTTTTCCTGCATCGTATCCCACGATTGCACTTCGTCTTGATCCTTGGGTCGGGGGCGATCGCTAAAGAATTCGCGCACCAGGTGGCGACGGTTGGAGGTGGCGTAGACCACCACGTTAGCGGGGCGGGCGGTGGTGCTGCCCTCCAGCACGACCTTGAGCGCTTTGAAGGTGTCGTCGTCGTCTTCAAAGGAGAGGTCGTCGACGAAGATGATGAATTTTTGGGGACGCGATCGCACCTCCCCCACAATCTGCGGCAGGGCTTGCAGATCAGCCTTGGCCACCTCCACCAGCCGCAGCCCCTGGTCGGCGTACTCGTTTACCAGAGCTTTGACTAGAGATGACTTGCCCACGCCGCGACTGCCGTAGAGCAGCACGTTGAGCGCTGGGTAGCCTTTGAGCAGCGCCACGGTATTTTGCACTAGCTGCCGTCGGGGGTAGTCATAGGCCGTGAGGTTCCCCAGTCGAATGGGGTCGGGGTCGGCAATGCCGCAGAGCTGCCCCTGGTGCCAGGTAAAGGCACGGTACTGTGCCAGTAATCCTGCGCCGTGACGGCGATAGTGAGCAGCTAGTGAGGCGACGGCATTGGCCCAGGGCTCGTCTGAGGGGAGCGTCAGCGGCGGTGGAATTGTCTCGTTCATAGTCCAGGCTACCGGGGCTTGGGAAATTTGGGCGATCGCCTGCACCCACCCTGCCACGGTGTCGCCGCCAAGCTGATAAAGCGCCTGAAGGGTGTCTAAATCGCGGCGGGCGGCCTCCACCAGGGCAGTCGGCAACTGGTCAAAATTTGTGCGCTGGGCTTGCAGCGTAAACGGATTTTCGACGTAGGCGATTTGCCGCAGCAGGTAGCTACTCCAACTGGCTTCGCTGGCGGCCAGCGCCTGAAACCAGTTGCCGTAGGCGCGCAGGCTGAGGGCCGTATTTCCCGATTCTAAAGCCGTTAGCAGCGCCAAAAAGGTCGCCCCCACGGGTGGCTCGAACACCGACCGATAGAGCAGTAGCCCGTCGATTAGCTGGCTATATTGCTGCACCTCACTCTGGACGGTGGCTAACTCTGGGGTGCGATCGCGCATTCCAACCATGCTTTGCGTGAATAATTTTTCTGGAAAAGTTCACTCGATGGAGAACTCTAAACTCCAGCTTTCCCCAGGATATGGCTTCCGGGCAGGTTGCGCGAAGTCAATACTAAGCGGCTTATCGTACCGGCGTAGCGGTGCTAGCTGCTCTAGACTCTGTTTTTAATAAAGAAGGACTTAGCTGGGGCTTGCCTCGAGCTCGGCTTTCATGCGCTCTAGGGTCTGATGCATTTGCTGGAACATCATGTCAGGGGTCATGCCAAACTGGCCTAGCTGAGTTTTGAGCTGTTCAACCGTCATTTGGGCCTGAAAGTCTTCGGAAAGCTCAAAGCGCTTCATAAAGATGTGGTAGCGCTCCATCATGGCTTCCATCTGGGCAATATACATCTTCTTGCCCTCGCGATCGAATTTACCGTAGCCGCTGCCTAGCTGCACCAGCGACTGATAGTCCTGAAACAGCTGCATAGCCTCTTGTTGAACAATCTCTGAGTCAAAAAATCCCATGGTTCTACGCTTAGCCCTAGCGTGAGCAACTGCGACACACTCGCGGGCAACCGAATGTATCTCTATTTATAAAGCCTAAGGTTTAGCTCAACCCCCGGCCAAGGGTAGATAACCCTACTTAGCGTGTTCAGCTAGAGATCGCGTTGGCCCGACGGCTCAGGACATGGGCTGATAGCTAAACACACCACTGGAACGCTACAGGCTCGCAAGCGCTCTAATCAGCCGACGCTTGCTATACCTATCTGTAGTTTCAACGCAGCTAGGCCGACGGGCCGAGCCTACGTCTCTCAATGGGAGGTTTTTTTAGACGAAATACTCTGAAACTCTAAGATTTTGCCGCTGGGCGCTAGAATCTAATAGCTGATTGGCACCATTGAATTCACGCCGCCAGCGCGCTGTACGTTCGAGAGAAACTCCATGTCACAAGGTCAAGGATTTGGGTTTGGGTTAGGCAAGATGAAGGAACTCACTGAAGCCTTCAAGAAAGCCCAGCAGATTCAAGAGGGGGCCAAGCAGCTACAAGAAGAGCTGGAGCAAATGGAGATCCAGGGAGAATCGGGCGGTGGCCTAGTCAAGGTCACCATGAGCGGCAACCAGGAGCCCAAGGGCGTCACCATTGCCCCCGAAGCTCTCAACGAAGGGGCCGAGGTGCTCTCTGACCTGGTGGCCACCGCTATGAAAGACGCCTATGAAAAGTCGACGGCCACCATGCGCGATCGCATGGAAGTGCTCACCGGCGGCCTCAACCTGCCCGGTCTATAGGCTCGGCTGTCAGTGCTATGACAACGCGCCTTTTATTCGTGTGCCTGGGCAACATTTGCCGGTCGCCCTCGGCAGAAAACATTATGAATCACCTGATTGAGCAGCGGCAGCTGAGCGATCAGGTAGTGTGTGACTCAGCGGGCACCGCCAGCTACCATGTGGGCAGTGCCCCCGATCGCCGCATGGCCCAGGCTGCCCAGGCCTACGGCATTGACCTGGTGGGTCGCGCTCGCCAGTTTGACCCCGTTGACTTTGACCGCTTTGACTACATTTTGGCGATGGATCGCCAGAATTACCGCGATATTTTGGCCCTCGACCCCGCTGGCCAGTATCGCGATCGGGTGCGGCTGATGTGTGACTTTTGCCGCACCCACCCCGACAAAGACGTTCCTGATCCCTACTATGGTGGCCCTGAAGGGTTTACCTACGTCATCGATCTCCTGCTAGATGCTTGCGAAGGGCTGCTTGACCACATTTCAGCACAGCCTGTGGCCATTCCCCATTAGCGGCTTCTCTGCGCACCGTGACCTGACAAGGCCCTGCCATGCTTTCTTTTATGAAAACCCCGCGCCCCTGGCGGCGGCTTTGGCTGTCTTGGTCTCTAGGGCTTTTAGGGGCGCTGGCGACGGCCCTGCCAAGCGCCGCTGCCGAAAACCTGATTGTCACCTTTGGCATTTTGCAGCGCTCCATTCCGATCGCCGATTTAGAACGATTTGCGGCCACGGGCGAGCTCACGCCTCAGCTGCAAGCCTATCGACGACAGCTCCAGATTTCCGATGAGCAGCTCGGCCAAATTCGAGAGGTGTTGAGCACCCCAGCGGGGCTGAGCCCGGTGGCGGTGGCCCAGTTTCTCTACACCGAGCAGGGGGTGCTGCTGCTGGAGCAGATTGGTCGGGTGGTGCAAACCCCCGTGCGCCAGGCCAATGTGCAGGCCCTGCGCGGGGCTTTGATTTTGGCCGCTGCTGACCCCGAGGGCGGCTTTACCCTGGTCAATGTGCTCAAGACCTACCCCACCGAGGCCATGCGCATCGACCTGATCGAGGGGCTGGCAATCGCCCAGGAGATCAACCAGACAATTTTGCAGTCGGAAGCAGCCTTTAACCAGGTGCAGGCGATCGCCGCCGCCGAGGCCGCTGCCAACCCAGTCGATGCCACCGCGCTGCTGCAACTGGTGGAGAGCGAGCGTCAATATGGCGTCGATCGCATTCAGGTCGTGGTGCCGGGGTTGCCCAGCCCGGTGCAGATCTATTTGCCCGAGGTGCTGCCGGGGCGACAGGGAGTACCGGCCACTGGGTTTCCCCTGGTGGTGATCTCCCACGGGCTGGGGGGCACCCTCAACAGCTACAGCTATCTGGCAGAATATCTGGCCACCGGGGGCATTGCGGTGGCTACCCTGGAGCACCCTGGCAGCAACGATCAGCAGCTCTATGCCCTGCTGGCGGGGCGCTCTGACGCGGTGGTTCAGGACGAAGAGTTTTTGCGTCGGCCTCGGGATGTCTCGTTAACCCTCAACACACTGGCGCGGTTGAACCAGAGCCCCTCCCCCCTGCGCAGGCGGCTCGATCTGGAGCGAGTGGGGGTGATTGGTCAGTCCTTTGGGGGCTATACAGCCCTGGCGCTGACCGGGGCGAATTTTGATGAGGCGGGGCTGGCGATGGCCTGCCCCCCTAGCACGCTGTCGTTTAATCCGTCGCTGCTGTTGCAGTGTCAGGCGGCGCGGTTGAGCAACCCAGGCAGCGGTCTGGGTGATCCCCGCGTCAAGTCGGTGTTTGTGATGAATCCCATTGGCAGCGCCCTGTTTGGGCCGACTGGCTACGGCCAGATCGAGGTGCCGATCATGGTGGTGGCGGGCACGGCTGATACGGTGGCACCTGCCTTTCCAGAACAGATTGAGCCGTTTACCTGGCTGACCGCCCGCGATCGCTACCTGCTGCTGATCAACCGGGGCACTCATTTCTCAACGATTGGCGATATTGCCCAGAGCGATCAGCCGCTGACGATTCCGCCCGAGATTGTGGGGCCAAACCCTGAGCAGGTGTGGTTCTACATGCAGGTGCTAGGGTTGGCTTACTTTAAGCTCACCCTAGAGGGCGATCAGCGGTTTCAGCCCGCTCTGACTCCCGCCTTTGCGGCGGCTCTTGGCGGTGAACCCTATTTGCTGAGCCTGCTGGCCACCCTCACTCCTGAGGGTCTGCAAAATTCACCCGATCGCAATCCTGAACTGGAGGGCGACTCCCCAGACCCGCTGACAGACCAGCCTTTGACTCCTCTTCCCCAGACGGGGAACCCCTAGGCTAAAACCGTCCCTTGTCCTGTTATGCTCTCAGAGGTGGTATGCGTTCTGGTGCTGCAACGGCTGCAATTATTGGTTGGCGAGAGTGGATAGCCCTGCCGACGCTGGGAGTTCAGGTCATCAAAGCCAAGATTGACACCGGGGCGCGGTCGTCGGCTCTCCATGCCTTTGCTGTGGAGCGATTTGAGCGGGCAGGCAGGGCTATGGTGCGCTTTCACGCCCACCCAATCCAGCACAATGACGATTATATTGTTACCGCCGAGGCCGCTCTGCTAGAGGAGCGCATGGTGCGCAACTCAGGCGGGCAGGAGGAACTGCGCCCGGTGATTGAAACCCTGGTGCAGGTAGGCGGTGCGGTATGGGCCATTGAGCTGACGCTGACGAATCGAGATGAGATGGGCTTTCGCATGCTGCTGGGTCGCCAGGCGGTACGCCGCCGCTATTTGGTGGATCCGGGGCGATCGTACCTGCACCCCTTGCCCGAACAGACCCCTTTGCCGATATCTACCCCTAAGCACTACCCCCAAGGATGACTCCTAGAAGCGCCATGAAAATTGCGATTTTATCCAGGGATGCCACCCTCTACTCGACGCGGCGACTGAAGCAGGCGGGGGAAGAACGTGGCCACGAAGTACAGGTGATTGACCACCTGCGCTGCTACATGAACATCACCTCCCACCAGCCCAAGGTGATGTATCAAAGCCAACCCCTGATCGATATTGATGCGGTGATTCCCCGCATCGGAGCGTCGAACACGTTCTACGGCACGGCGGTGGTGCGCCAGTTTGAAATTATGGGGGTGTTTACGGCCAACACCTCCATGGCGATCTCCCGATCGCGCGACAAGCTCAGGTCGCTTCAGATCATGGCCCGTCGAGGCATTGGCCTGCCGGTGACCGGCTTTGCCCACTCCACTAAAGACATCGACGGCCTAGTCGATATCGTCGGCGGTGCCCCCCTCGTGATCAAGCTGCTGGAAGGCACCCAGGGCATTGGCGTGGTGCTGGCTGAAACCCAGCAGGCGGCCAAGTCGGTGATTGAAGCCTTTCGCGGCCTTGACGCCAACATTTTGGTGCAGGAATTTATTAAAGAAGCGGGCGGCATGGATATTCGCTGCTTTGTGATTGGCGACAAGGTGGTGGCCGCCATGAAGCGCCAGGGGGCACCGGGAGAGTTTCGCTCTAACCTGCACCGGGGTGGATCGGCCAGCCGAGTGCGCCTTACCCCCGAGGAACGCAGCACCGCCATTCGCGCTGCCAAGGCCATGGGCCTGCGGGTGGCTGGGGTCGATCTGCTGCGTTCTAACCACGGCCCCGTGGTGATGGAGGTCAACTCGTCGCCCGGCCTAGAGGGGATCGAAAAGGCTACCGACATAGACGTGGCGGGCAAGATTATTGACTTTGTAGCCAAACACTCCGCGCCCCACGTACCCAAAAAGGACAAGGATCGCGACGGGATTAAATACTAGAGGGCTTGGAAGCAAGGTTTAAGACCGTTCCCTAACCCTTACACCCTCAAACCTATACCCCATCCCTCCTGCGCCAAATCGTCACAGTCAAACGGGCCAAAGTGTCACAGCTTCGCCACCCACCCGCCATTGCTGCGCCATACCATAACTCTATTGTTGTAAACATCAAGCGAGATACAAACGAGGTAACAGCAATGGAGAAGGATGGTTCTGAGCGGGGTTCTAGGCGCAGTGTGCGGCCCGCCGCTAAGTCGTTAGCCCTGGTGATGTTAGGGGCAGGAATTGCCACTGCCGGTGGCCAGGCCATCAGCGCCCTGGTGCAGCCTTCGACCAACAGCCAGCCGACTACGACCGATGTCTTTTGGGACAATGGCTTCTGGAATGGCGATCGCGATTCAGCCGCCCCTGAGACAAAAGCTCAAGAGAGCGAACCCCAGGGCAGCGTTGCTCAGAATGGTCAGGCGATCGCACCCTCGGTGTCTAGTCCCAACGTCATCGCCGACATTGTGCGCCAGGTAGAACCCTCGGTGGTTCGCATTGATGCGGCCCGCACGGTACAAACTAACCTGCCGCCGATGTTCCAAGACCCGTTCTTCCGACAGTTCTTTGGCAATATGCAGATGCCTCAAGGGGAGCAGGTGCAGCGGGGCGTGGGCTCTGGCTTTATCACCTCCGCCGACGGGCAAATTATCACCAATGCCCACGTGGTAGCTGGGGCCGATGAAGTGCAAGTCACCCTAACGGACGGTCGTAGCTTTACTGGCGAGGTACTGGGGGCCGACCAAGTGACCGACGTGGCCGTGATTAAGATTGAGGCCAATGACCTGCCTACCGTATCCGTCAGCGACTCGGATCAGCTTCAGCCGGGTGAGTGGGCGATCGCCATTGGCAACCCGCTCGGCCTCGACAGCACCGTCACCGCCGGGATCATCAGCGCCACTGGCCGCTCTAGCCGCGAGGTGGGCGTGCCCGACAAGCGGGTTGAATTTATTCAAACCGACGCCGCCATTAACCCCGGTAACTCCGGCGGCCCCTTGCTCAACCTCAACGGCGAGGTGATTGGCGTCAACACGGCCATTATCCAAGGAGCGCAGGGGATTGGGTTTGCCATTCCCATCAACACCGTGCAGCGGATCAGCGCCCAACTGATTGAAACTGGCCGGGTGGAGCATGCCTTCCTCGGCATTCAAATGGCGAATCTGTCACCCGAGATTAAGGAAAACATTAACAACCGTCCTGACCGGCCTTTCACCGTGGAGGAAGAGGAGGGCGTACTGATTGTGCAGGTGATGCCTAACTCCCCGGCGGCCCGAGGTGGCCTGCGTGAGGGTGACGTGATTGTGGCCGTTGAGGGCCAGCCCGTTAAAGAAAGTGCCGCTGTGCAGCAAGCGGTGGAGGGCTCGACCGTGGGCCAAGATCTGGCCTTGACCCTGCGGCGCGACGGTCGTGAGCAAACGATTACGGTGCGGCCTGGCAACGTGCCGACTCGCTAATGCATCTACCAGGTTCCCCTCGTCACGGTGGAACCGATGCATCAAGGTGCGGCCTCGGTCGCGCCTTTTTTGTTGGTGTTGCTGAATTGAGGAATGAATCTGCAAAAGCAACAGTTGCTGCATCGCCCCCCAACCCCCCAAATTTGGGGGGCTTTGAAGTCGTCTGGTTCCCCCCAGAATTGGGGGGCTAGGGGGGCAAATCATACCGTTGATCAGCAATGCCTTTTTGTTGGTGTGGACTAGGGCGGCGGGGCGTCGTTGGGTAACGGAATATTGATAGCTCGTTGCCTTGCGATCGCCCCAAGTTGGTTTCTAGAGCAACACCGACCCATGATAGATAGCACAGATACCGTTAGGGGCAGGTTCTACGATGGCTCGATCACAGGCCAGTGCTGACGAGAGGCTCTTTGGCCTGCTAATGTTTACCCGCTACCCAGAGCCCGGACGCACCAAAACTCGCCTGATTTCCCACCTGGGGCCAGAGGGGGCGGCGACTCTCCAGCGTCAGATGACTGAGCATGTGCTGGCCCAAGTGACGGCGGCGGCCCAGGGTTTGCCCCTGGCGGTGGAGGTGCATTTTGCGGGGGGCAGTCTGGGTCAAATGCAGGGCTGGCTGGGCAGTGCTGTCACCTATTGCGCCCAAAGCTCAGGTTCCCTGGGCGATCGCCTGATCGCCGCTTTTGGCCAAAGCTTTGATCTGGGCCGCCCTGGGGCGATCGCCATTGGCAGCGATTGCCCCGCCCTGGGCGTTGAGCACTTAGCCGCCGCTCTCCAGGCGCTAGAGCGGGTCGATGTGGCGATCGGCCCCGCCACCGACGGTGGCTACTACCTGATTGGGCTGCGGCAGCTAGAGACGGCTCTACTCAAAGATATCGATTGGGGTACCGATCGGGTGCTGGAGCAAACCCTGGCGATCGCCAGGGCCCAAGGTCTCACCGTTGAACTGCTGACCCCCCTCACCGATATCGACTATCCCGCCGATCTTCCTCAGTGGGAGCGCATCGTCAGCGGGGGTATCTAGACAATGCCGTTTTAGGCTACTCCCCATCGTCCCTGGACAGGGGGGCAGCGAGGCCAGGCTTGAGCAATATTCCCCAGCTGGCATTGTAGGGATGCACGCGGGGTGCTGGCTCGCTTTGGCTAGCTAGCGATCGCCCCTCATTAGCCCACTTAAAGATTGACCCCGCCAGGTTATAGACCTCGGTGTAGCCCAACCCTTGCAGTTGCTCCACCAGCCGAGCCGAGCGATAGCCCACCGAACAGTAGGCCACAATGGGGCGATCGCGGTCTAACCCCAGGGCCAGCGCCGCCTCTAGACTGGCGGCGCAGTGGGCTTCCGGCAGGTGGCTAACGGCAAACTCGTCGTCTCGGCGCACATCAAGCAGAATAGGGGAAGGTGCTCTGGCCTGGCTCAGCCAATCGGCGAGCTGTTGGGTCGTCAGAGTTGGCACCTCCGGAAACGCCCGCTGCACCCAGCGGTCTACTGCCCACCAGGCCAAGGTCTGTGCTAAGGGCCGTAGCGGCACCATTGGGTTTGGCATTGGGAACATAGGCATTATGCGCCAGGCGCAGGAGATGGGCATGGTGAATTTTACTCCTTGGAATACGCTGCTTCAGACCTACGTCGACGACCAGGGCCGGGTTGACTACGCCCGCTGGCAGCGCGAAGCTGCCCCCGATTTAGACGCCTGGCTGACCTCGTTGCCCGACAGCCGCGATGGCCTGACCGCTGAAGAATCGCTGGCCCTGCTGATCAACCTCTACAATGCCCTCGCCATTCAGCAGGTGCTATCCCGCTACCCCATCGACTCGATTTTGCCCAAGGTGCTGGGAATACCTAACTGGCTAGCCTTCTGGCGATTTTTCAGCCGCTCCCTCTACGAACTCGACGGCAAATCCGTCAGCTTGAACAATCTGGAACACGACCTCCTGCGCCCCCAGTTTAAAGAGCCGCGCATTCACTTTGCCCTGGTCTGTGCCTCGGGGGGATGCCCCATTTTGCGTAACGAGGCCTACTGGCCCGATATTGTTGAGGCCCAGCTCGAAACCGACGCCCACCGCTTCATCCACAATCCCGACAAGGTGCGCTACGACGCCGACGCTGGAGTGCTCTACTGTAGCAAGATCTTTAAGTGGTACAGCAAAGACTTTTTGCGGGTTGCCCCCTCGGTGCCCGACTACATTGGCACGTACCTCAGTCCGAGTCCGTCCCTATCGGCGCTGACTGAGATTCGCTACCTAACCTACGACTGGAGCCTAAACGATCAGCGTCCTCGGTAGTTGCCCTAGTTAGTTAGACAGCCAACTAGGGTTAGGACGACTGGACAGACTATTGTGCGCTCCTGCGGTTGAGCTTGGGGCCATTGAGCAGGTGCTGGAACCGTCTGCGTTACCCGCAATGGCGATCCATTGTGCGCCGCCCCAACAACCAGTAGCCGTGACTGGGATTCCTCGGGTAATAGCCGTTGCTCTTTTGCTATATCCACCGACCCTAGCGAACCTCTTCATAAAATCGCTTCAGGGTGGTAGCAGGCACCCCAATGCCCCATAGCACCCCGATCATTAAGTAGATGGCGTTGGCCTTTAAAGTTCCCCAGGCGGCCACCCGCCGGTCTGAGGATTGCACGACTCGGCTGAGCTGGCGCAGGCGGCCCCGGCGGCAAAGCTTCAGGCACAGGTCGGCTTCTTCCATGATCGGTAGGGCCGGGTCGAAACCGCCACAGGCCATAAAATCGGCCCGACGGCAGAACATGACCTGGTCGCCAAACAGCAGGCGCAGCCCACGGATAAACAAATGGGGCCGAAACAGCAGCGGCGCGTAGTAGGTTTTAAGAGCATTGTGCAGCGAAATGCCCCAGCGAATTTTTTGCGGCCCGGCCATCAGGGAAATAAACCCGCCGCCAGCCACCCTGGGATTGGCCAAGGTGCTTTCGACTACCTGTACCAGGTCATCGGGGATGAGGGTGTCGGCGTGAAGAAAGCACAGCACGTCGCCTTTAGCGGCAGTAGCCCCCCAATTCATCTGCACCGATCGCCCTGGGGCAGGAGCCTGAAGCACCGTCAATGGCAGGCGATCGACCCAGGCGAGTGCGATCGCCAGAGTGCGATCGCGGCTGCCCCCATCTACCAATAAAATTTCGCGCGGCGGTGGGCTGAGACCCTGCAACCCACTGAGGGTACGGTCTAAACAGGCCGCCTCATTCCAGGTGGGGATGATGATTGAAACCGGCATGGCAACCCCTGAGACAGATAACCCCAATACGGCACAACATTGCCCCCTGGAGGCAAAAATAGCCACCTCCAACGGGGAGAATCTCAGTCTCCTCAGGTGCCTTTAAATCAGCCCCCGCTACGGAGTCTGAGCCTTAGAAACTATCAAAACAAAAGTTAGCGCGGGCGTGGCACTGGGGCGATCATCAATGCTATATTAAGTAGCGCGAATACGGCGGGTGTAGCCAAGTGGTTAAGGCAGTGGATTGTGATTCCACCATTCGTGGGTTCGAGCCCCATCATCCGCCCTTGTTTCATGTACAGTGACACTTTATTTGTCACTGTACAGTCAACCTAATACCTGTGGCCTTCTTTAGAGAAGCCCTAGCTGCCCTGAAAGACAATCCCATCGGTACAGCGTGCTAATTTGCGATCTTGGCATGCCCTAGAAAGATGGTTGATCGCTGAGGACAGACGCCGGGGAGCAAATTCCAGCCATCGCGCTGATGGCTGATGTAGATGAGGCCGATCGAAAACGGACGATCGCCCCACATCATGCCCTCAGATTGAGCTAACTGCGCTGCGATCGCCACTGGCTTGAGTTGAGGGTTTAACGAAATATTCGCAAAATTAGCTGGTTCTTTGCGAAATGGTACTCTCTGGCGCTGTAGTTATCTTTGGCAAAGTTGAAGTTGAGTCACCCTGCCCCCTCGGTATACCTATACTGAGGGGGCAGCGGTTTTTTGCTGATAATTTTAGGGCAGTTGCCCAGAGGTCGTTGGCAAAGCCTTGCTGGAGGCAGATCGCGCCAGCTCTTCCTGGAGCAGGTTCTCGTAGACGCGAGGCAGTCGGGCGGTCATGCTGTTTGACTCGATGCCATAGCCTAGGCTGGTCCAGGTGCCAGAAAGACGGCGCAACACTTCATCGAGGCGACCGTCCCGCAGGGCACTGGGAATATCTAAGTCCCAGGCAGAAGTGTCTCTGAGCCAGTGGTAGACCACCAGATCTTGCGATTCGGGGTCAAAGCTGTAGTCGCCCCAGGCGCTAAACCAGCTAGAGGACTTGGGATGGTACTGCTGGGCTTTTTCTTGCCAGGTACCGGTCAAAAACTGGTAGCGCCCAGCAGCGGTAGTGCAGTGCCCTTGATTTGGCCCCGCTACAATCTCAACGCAGATATTGGGATGGCGGTTGAGTTGCTGTACGGTGTTGCCGCCGTAGAGCACGTTGTAGGGCTGATTGGTATTTGACTCGGCGGCAGAAATCGTGCGCATCAGGGCACGAATGTAGGGGTCACCCCCCGCCATGGCCAGCGGCTCAGGATGGCTAACCCATACGCTCTCTTGAATCTGCCGCAGCGAGGGATAGGGCAGCGATCGCACTCCCACTACCCCTGCACCCAGCAGCAGCAAGGCAATCAACACCGCTCGCCGCTGCTTTGCCTTTTGAATGCGGCGCTGCCGGACGAGGGTAGGAGAGGGGCTAGAAGGCAGTGAGGTCACAGGCGGCAGCATGATTCAGGAACAGGGAGCTAGACGCACCAGCAAGAGCAGGGCAAGTGCCCTCTAGACAGTGCAAAGCCTAGGCCATCGCCATGGTAGCTTATCGGCCCAGAAACCTGAGCCGGGGTGCGGCCCCTAGCGATCTACCGACCCCATAATGATGTCGATGCTGCCCAGAATGGCCATAATATCGGCCACCTTCACTCCCTTCAGCAGGTGGGGCAAAATTTGCAGGTTGTTAAAGTCAGCGGCCCGCACCTTGAAGCGCCAGGGGAAAATGTTGTCGTTACCGATGATAAAGACACCTAGTTCTCCCTTGCCGCTCTCTAGGCGCACATAGTGCTCCCCAGCCGGAATTTTGAAGGTAGGGGCAATCTTTTTGCCAATGAACTGATAATCAAAGCTGTTCCACTCCGATTTCGGGCCTTCGGCCATGCGCTTGGCCTCAAGATTCTCAAAGGGGCCGCCCGGAATTTGGGCACAGGCCTGACGCAAAATTTTGACGGATTCTCTCATTTCGCGAATGCGCACCTGGTAGCGGGCCATGCAGTCGCCAGCAGTTTCGTACTGCACATCCCAGTCAAAGTCGTCGTAGCACTCGTAGTGATCGACCTTGCGCAGATCCCACTTGACGCCCGAGCCCCGTAGCATGGGGCCTGACAGCCCCCAGGAGATCGCCTCGTCGCGGGTAATGGTGCCAATGCCCTCAATCCGACGGCGAAAGATGGGGTTGTTGGTGATTAGCTTTTCGTACTCATCAACCTTGGGCAAAAAGTAGTCGCAAAAGTCGAGGCACTTGTCGAGCCAGCCATAGGGCAGGTCAGCGGCTACGCCACCAATGCGGAAGTAGTTGTTGTTGACCATGCGGTAGCCGGTTGCGGCTTCCCACAGGTCATAGATCATCTCGCGCTCGCGGAAGATGTAGAAGAAAGGGGTCTGAGCGCCGACGTCAGCCAGAAAGGGGCCAAGCCACAGCAGGTGGTTGGCAATGCGGTTGAGCTCCAGCATGATGACGCGAATGTAGCTGGCCCGCTTAGGCACCTCGATGTTGGCCAGCTTTTCAGGGGCGTTGACGGTAATCGCTTCGTTAAACATGCCCGCTGCGTAGTCCCACCGGCTCACGTAGGGCACAAACATAAGGTTGGTGCGGCTTTCAGCGATTTTCTCCATGCCTCGGTGCAGGTAGCCAATCACCGGCTCGCAGTCGATCACGTCTTCGCCGTCGAGGGTGACAATCAACCGCAGCACCCCGTGCATGGAGGGATGGTGGGGCCCCATGTTGAGCACCATGGGTTCGGTCTTAGTTTCAATAATCGACATAGGGGCTACCCAATCGTCAAAATCTAGTTCTGCTGTATCTTTGAGTATCTTAATGGGTATCGCCTCAGTTGGCATACGAAGCAGGGATTGAGATTGCTGATGGCAGAGCCAGAGTTTTATCATGTGCCGGTGCTGCCTGAGGCAGTGGTCGAGGGGCTTAACATTCAGCCTGGTGGGCAGTATTTAGATGCGACTGCTGGTGGCGGTGGCCACAGTCGGCTGATCCTCGAAGCTGACCCCACGGTGAGGGTGGTGGCGGTGGATCAGGATGCGGCGGCGATCGCAGCCACCCAAGCCAACCTGGCCGAGTTTGGCGACAGAGTTTCGCTGTGGCACGGCAATTTTGCCGACTTTAACCCCGCCGGGAACCTATTCAACGGTGTTTTAGCCGATCTGGGCGTAAGCTCGGTGCAGCTCGATGTGGGCGATCGCGGCTTTAGCTTTCGCCAAACCGCCCCCCTCGACATGCGCATGGATCCGCGCCAAGACCTTACCGCTGCTGACATCGTCAACCACTGGGATGAAACCGAGCTGGCGAACTTGATCTATACCTACGGCGAAGAACGGCTTTCTCGCCGCATTGCCCGCAAAATTGTTGACCAGCGCCCCTGGCAGACCACCACCGATTTGGCTGAGGCCATCTCCTACTGCGTGCCGCGTAGCTATCGCTACGGTCGCATTCATCCCGCTACGCGCACCTTTCAGGCGTTGCGGATTGCGGTCAATCAGGAATTAAAAGTATTAGAGACTCTGCTGAAAGTTGCGCCGAGCTGGCTCACCCCCGGTGGACGGCTGGTGATCATCAGTTTCCACAGCTTAGAAGATCGCCTGGTTAAGCACACCCTAAAAGACGCTCTCGATCTGAAGGTAATTACTAAGAAACCCGTGATTGCCACCGAAACTGAAGTGGGCCAAAATCCCCGTGCCCGTTCGGCCAAGCTGCGGGTGGCCGAACGCGTTGTGGCGCTGTAGCCTATCGATCAAAGCTGCGATCGTTACGTTTATTGATGAAGAATTTGCCCTAAACGTAGCTGAGGTAACAATCGCGCAATCTAGGGTAAAGATTAAAATTAATTCGCAAGAAAAAGACTTGCCTCACAGTTCCTTCATATAGGATTAAAAAGTAGGAAAAGATTCCTGCACAAATTTCAATCCTCACTATAAGAAACCACCATGAACACCCTGAGCGACAAGAGCTACTGCTTTTCTGTGCTGCCTGGAACTCGCGATCATCGGGGCTTTTTTGTACAAGATACAACCTACGAATTAGTCGATGTCAGTGCGGCAGGCTGGGCGCGTATCTGTTTAGACAGCTCTGCTTGCTACTACGTAGATCCTGCCAACATCAAAGCCTTTTGTTAGTTCGATCAGGGTTAAACCAGCCTGAGTTCTGACCTTGGGTAGAGTTGGTGCCAGATCGATCTGGGCTTTGCCTTTGGTTTGAATGAATGTGTGAGGAAAATTTATTTCATCCATAATTCTTGCGAAAGATCGTTAACCATCATGAACGCTGCAACCCGAGTGTTTTCTGTGTACGTGTCGGATTTTGCTATTGAGCTTCGAGATGATGGCAATCAATACTCTGGGGATGGGCGACTAGTTTGTAGGCAGCGTAACTACGACAGTCTGTTTAAGTTTGCTAAAAACATGGCACTCAACCACGCTGTTCCTCTGCGGGATTACACTCGCTCAGAGGCTCAATACCAGTACTAGGTAGACGAGCGCTGCGTTATCTTGTGATTCGTTTTATGCCTTTGGAGAGCGGTTGAAAAGCGGCTTGCTGTGGCTTTATTCACCTGCTGATTTCCCCTGCCCATATCTAATGGGCAGGGGGATTTTTATGCTTACAACAAAGAACTGGATGAAGTCAAGTCTAGAGGTGCAATGTCAGGTTTTCCCTGAATGGGAAACCTGGCTGACACAGAGACTGAACCCATCAAAAAAGGGGCCATTGCCTCTACCCCTAGCTAGAACTGTCTGAGCGATCGCTGAGTTTGAAGCGATTAGACGGCAGAGCCTATAAGCAGCTTGCGTGGTGCGATCGCCTTTAATTCTCTCCCATATTTCCTCAGGCAGCCTCGACTTCCGCTGCTAGTCCGGCAATGTAGCCGTCGATCGAGTGGTCGCTAAAGCGGCGGCTGAGCACCTGCCAAGTCCAGCGAGAGCCGAGCTGAATGGCTTTTTCTACATGGTCAAAGCCCTGCCAGGTGCGGGGAATGCGGGTGACAATGTCCCAGCCGTAGATAAAGCGGTAGCTGTTGGGAATGCGGCCATTGTACGACTCGGCCATGGCGCGGTTGCCCACCCGAGGCGCACCAAAGGTGTAGACCTCAAAGCTGAGGTCGCGCTTTTTGCCCAGGTTGTACTGAATATCGAGGGCGGCGATGGTGGCGAGTGCTCCGCCCAGGCTGTGGCCGGTGACGATGACATGCTGGCCGACAAACTTTTCCATGGCGTCTAGCAACTGCTGGCGCACGGCAAAATAGGCACTCATAAACCCCTGGTGAAACTTCACCTCGGTATTGCCGTCGGCGTAAGGGTAGATTTGCTGGCGAAACTGAACGTTGTTCATCCAGTCGATGGATTTGTCGGAGCCGCGAAAGACAATGTAGAGGCGATCGCTGGTCATCTCATTTAAAATCGACACCTGGGTGTCGGTGACGCCATTGTCCTGGCTTTCCACAAACACCGGCTCAATGTCGGGATAGCTCGAAAACCGCAGGCCGCTAAAGTCGCGGTAGACCTCCTGGCACAGGCGAGCACATTTGAGAGCAACGGCGTAGTCAACCATAGGGCATTCCTCCAAAAGGGGCTTGGGTTTCCTTAGAGATATTGCAGAGAAGTGGCTGAAACTCCTGCTGGAGCGTCTAGGGCGCAGGCACCGACCACCAGGCCAGGGCGTAGGGCTGGGTGGGTTCGCTATGGGCCTGCTGCTGATAGATAACTCTCAGTTTGTACCGACCCGTTTCCGGAATTTGATAAAAAATGTGCTCAACGCTGTCAACCTCGCTCACTGAAGACCACACGCTCTTGGTGATGTCGTCTTCGTCGGCGGGCATCAGGTACAGATTGAGGTTGTTCAGCCCCTTGTTGTTAAAGCCCTCGCCCAGATCGTAGAGGCCGTTGTTGTTGGCATCGGCCAGCTCTACTATTCGCTCCCAGGCTAGGGTGGCCGACAAAAAGCTGCCCGCTTGCAGGGCATCGGCAAATTCGTAGTCTTGCACAGTGGCGGGCTGGGCCTCCAGTTCGGCGAAGTTCCAGCCGATGGCGGGGATCGCCTGGTCGGGGCCAGTGGCACCGGGGGCTAGCTGCTGGTAGGCACGGTAGGCGTTGAGGTGCCCTGTACCCAGGTCGCTGTGGAGCGGAATTTGAGGGTCGCGATAGGCGTCAGACTCTAGCCAGGAGCGGTTGCCGTCGTCTACCAGGGTGCGGCTCATGCCCAGGCGCAGACCGTCGCCGCTGTCTTTGATTTTGTCGGCAGAGTTGAGCAGCACGGCTTTCATCACCATGGGGTGACGGGCATTGAGCGACCAGTTGGGTGACCCGGTGCGAAACTGGCGATCGACAAACTGCTGCATCAGGGCAATGGTGCCTACCACGTGGGGTGAGGCAAAGCTGGTGCCGCTAGAGCGCCGCACCTGCCCGTCGGGGTCAATTAGCTCAATGTCGCTGCCGGGGGCCACCAGGGTAATCGAGCGGCGCGGGCCTTCGTTGGTCTCGGGGGCAGTCTGGCGCGATCGCATCGTCGGTTCGCTGCCCAGGTTAGAGTAGTCGATTTTGCTGAACTGGCCATTGACCTGGCGCGAGTAGGCGATGTTCAGCCCGTTAAAGTTGTCGGTGGGAATGGGAATGCCGCCACCCCCCTGGTTGCCCGCAATTACGTACAGCGCGCCATGTACCCGCGACGACCAGTCGATGCACTGAGTGAGCAGGGCATTGCCGTCGAGCACCGCGTTGGGGCGCGGATCGCGGCCCAGGGGTTCGCCAAAGCTAAAGTTGATCGCCCGCACGTCACCGCCATTTTGCGAGGCCACCGACTGGGCGGCGAGGCATTCTTCGGGCTGGGCGCTGCGATCGCCTAAAGGCCCCACCGCTCCAGAGTACAGCATGGCCTCTGGGGCAACTCCCGTACGCAGCTTGTCCTGGCTGATCATGACGCTGGCCACATTGGCGGCGTGTCCGTCAACATACTCATCGGCCACGGCCCAGCCGTCAAGCACCAGCACGCGCCGCACCACCACGGGTAGGGTTTCTGAGGCCACTTTGTCAAGGCCAAACTGGCTGGGGCGGCCAATCTCAACCTGGCCAATGGCAATTTTTGCGCCGGTGAGGTTGTAGGGTTCACCGTGCAGCCGTAGCGCGTCAATCCCTGGGGCACCCACCGATTCGGTGAGGGCCAGCCCTGGCAGGGCAAAGGGCACCAGCGCACCGATGCCCCCCAGCCAGAGAAGCACCTTCAGCCGAAGCTGAGGCTCTTGGTGCTGCGTCATCTGTCTGCCCTGCTTAGCCATAGCCTCGTCCTGCTGCAAATATCTCTGGGCAAACTCTATCGCAAAGGCTTTGGCCCCGACCGAAAAACCGCCGAATCTATCTATTTCTTCAGAAATTCTCTAGGCAGGCGGTGGCACCACCTTGGCCTTGACCTGGGCTCGGGTCAGCAGGCGGCTGAGGCGCAGAGCCTGGTGGCGATAGAGGGGCAGCGGCAGTGTGCCGGGCAGCTGGGTCATAAACTCCCGCGCGTCGCCCAGTCGATAGCCCGAGAGGCGGGCGATTTCAGCGGCCCCGTCAAACAGGGCATCGGCGGTCAGCGCCTTTTCGAGGTGAATGTGCCAGGTGCGGGGAGCCATCTGGCGCTGCTCAATGCGGCGCAGGCCGCTGATGGTGCCCAGTACCACCAGGCGATCGCCCGGCTGTAGTCGAATATCGTCAGAGGGCATGATTTTACCGGGCTGGCCCTGGGGCTGATGCCATAGGGGCACAACGCCGTAGCCGTAGGCCACCTCCGACAGCAGCAGGCCCACCAGGGTGTCGCCAGGTTCGATCTGGTACTGGGTAATCAACACCGTCTGGTCATAGAGTCGAAACAGGCCAATCACCTGTTCACCAAAAGCCGCCCCGGCAAAGGCCTCAGCCGACAGCGCCGAGGCACAGAGCACCTGGGCAAAGGGAAAGATCTGGGCGACGCGATCGGTAAACTGCTGGTCGTAGGTGCGAATGATGGCCCGGCAGTGGGGGTTGAGCCGGTGGGCTAAGAGCCCCATCTCCAGATTTTGAATTTCGTCTTCGCTGACGGCGACCACACTTTTGGCGGTGGCCAGGTTGGCCCGATCTAAAGCGGCGGTGACGTCTCCGGTCAGCAGCGGTACCTGGGGCAGCACGTCGGCATCCAGGCCGTGGGACGAAATACCCACAACCGGCTGGTTGAGTTCTTGCAGGGCCGCCAGCACGTAGCGCCCGACGCGCCCCAGCCAGATCACCACCACATGGTCTTTTTCGGGCACCGGGGGACGGCGCTCCCTAAACTCAAACCGCAGGGTGAGCAGCTTTTCGGTGAGTAGGGCGTAGAGCACCCCCACAAAGGCGGCTCCGGCCACCGTTAGCACCACCCCAAAGGTTTGCAGCAGGCGCGGATGATCAAAGTTCTCCAGGGCCGTGTAGACATCGCCGTAGCCGCCAAACAGGGTGACAAAGGTGTACAAAAACGCCTGAAATAGGGAGAGGTCGTCGGGAGCATTGGCGTCTAAGAGTAGGGTGCCGACTAGACACAGGGCCAGCACGGTAATGCCGCAAAGAATGGCCACCTGTCGCAGCTGACCTCCAGCGCTGGGCTGCCCAAGGCTGAACAAGTCTTGCCGCAGGGCGGGCCAGTCGCGCAGGCGGGCGATCGCCCGCCTCAGACCCTTAAACACCCCCCGGCGTAGTGGTTTAGGAGATTCGCCGGGGAGCGATGGCCCCTGGGGGCCGGTTCCTGACCATCGCAGATGGGCGTCGCACTCAATCAGGACGACCTCGTCGTCGGGGCGCAGCAGGGTGTCGGGTAGCCATCTATAGAACAGCGTAGAGGGGCTGACAGCGACCCTCGCTGGATCGATCTCAACGGGAGTATGGCAGAGCACCCGGCGATGGCCGGTCTCTAGCTCGTGAATCTGGCGGCGATCGCACCAGCGATGCCCCAGCTCCAGCCGCTGCTTCACCACCTGAAAGCGGTGGCCATCGAGGCTAAAGTAGCCGATTAGTTCTTCCCCAAAGGCCCCAAGGGCAAAGGCCGGAGCCGCTAGCTGCGTAGGCTCAAAGGCAACAAAGTTTTGAAGCTGCTGCTTCATCAGGTCGTTGAGGTTTTGCTTATCCGATCGCATCACCAGCCGCACTTTAGGGTTCAGCACCCGCGCCGTCAGCGCCGCCTCCAAATTGACTCGTTCATCCTGAGTCACCAGCAGCACCGCCCGACACTGGCGAATACCCGCCTTCTCCAGCACCTCCGCCGAGCGGCAGTCACCAATTTCTAAGTGGTCAATTAAATGTCGCAGGTGGGGCACCTCCCACTGGTCGGGTAGGGTGTTGTTGATGGCGTGCACCGGCACCCCAAAGCTCTTGAGATTGGCTACACAGTTTTGGCCCAGGCTGCCCAACCCACACACCAAAAACCCGTCGCTGGCCAGGGGCGGCGAAGATTTCAGCGGCTGAGGAACTGCGTCGAGCACAGAAAGGGCAGGGAAGTAGAATGCCGCTATTGTAGGCGGGAGAATTGAGCAATGGCTGCTTCGCAGACAAGTTTGCGGCCAACATTGGTCAAATGGTGAGCCCTATCTCAATGCAAAACGAAATATCCTAAGCTAACCTACCGCAGAGCCGTACTTTGGGTCTGCAATGCCAAACTGCTGTGCCACATTAGCGATCTGCTGTGCCACATTGGCGATCTGCGCCCTCAGATCACCAAACCGCTGTGCCAGATCGATGATCTGCTGTGCCACATTGGCGATCTAAGGGTGCAGATCACTAAACTGCTGTGCCAGATCGGTGATCTGCTGTGCCACATTGGCGATCTGAGGATGCAGATTGCTTCGCAACGCTGCGCGAACGTAACCCGCTGTGCCACTTTGCTCAATCATGGTGGTTAGAGGCCGGGTGCTTTGGCCCATAGCTCAGTTTGGGCCAAAGCTAGCGCGGCCCCGGCTTCGCTGATCGGTAGAGCTACTCCTCTATAAGTAGAGTTTTAGTCAAAATCACCATCCACGGCATGTCTGGGGAGGCTGTGCCTACGACTCCGCCCGGTGGCACGGGGATGGGGTCGCTCCAGTCGTTGGGGTCGGCGTAGCCGTGGGCATGGAGAATTTTGATGGTGCGGTCTATGGCGGCCAGGCTGCCGTAAAGCAGGTGACGCACTTTCTCGGGGTGAGTTTGGGGGTTGCTGCGCGAAGACGGCGGCAGGTTAGATGCGCCGCGATTATCGGGTTCGAGATATTCAAACATCGGTTCTGTTTCCTTGACGTAGGGTGGCAAGA
Organism: Phormidium tenue FACHB-1052; assembly: GCF_014696675.1. GTDB lineage: Bacteria > Cyanobacteriota > Cyanobacteriia > Phormidesmidales > Phormidesmidaceae > Nodosilinea > Nodosilinea tenuis_A. Next base: position 1,125 of record NZ_JACJQN010000029.1, on the reverse strand, counting down.
AACAGAACGCGAAAACCCTAGCCACCCGCAGCTTGAGGTGCAAACTGGGGGGCTAGGGTACCATGAGCCTAGCCACGCAATCTGCGGCGTAGATTTGCGGGGTCAGCTGTCGGTTGGTGGTGCAAACACCTTCCGGCAGCGCTAAAGTTTCCGAGTTCTGTGTGGTCACCGCTCTGCTGAACGGCTTAACGCAAAAAAGTACTGGTACAAAAGCTCCCCGTCAACCGTATATCAGCAGGAACGCTTTAGAGCGGCGCGGTTTTATGCCCTACCTCCAGGGCGGGCGTCAAAATATAACGTCATGATCCTATGCGCATGCACCTGGCAAAGTTAAAAACATACGGATTTTTTTCTGCCTGTCTATCTAGGCGAGAGATATTATGCAAGTTACTTGCTGCCTATCTACCCTACCAAGGCGCTTGGGCTGCAAGTGATCTGCATATCTACCTTATAGAAGAAAATCAAGCTCTCTCTGAAATTTTATGACGGAGAGAGTTTTGCCCAATGTCACGGATGAGTCTTATCACAATTTCTAATCTAGGAAAATGAAGGTTAACTATGGCTAGAGTAAAATTTTCTGACATCAAAGCGACTTACAGTACACTTTGGTCAACTGTGACAGTCACCGACATTTCATCCACTGACAAGGCTGTCACTAGAATTATGCAAAACAAGGCTATTTATGAAGAGGCCCAAAAAGGGAGTCGGATATGGTGGCCTGTAATTGCTGCTATCCATAATCTGGAATCTTCATTGTCTTTCAAAGGACATCTCCACAACGGTGATCCATTAACTTCAAGAACCCGCAATGTTCCTGCCGGTAGACCAACTGATGGAAATCCTCCCTTTATATGGGCTCATTCGGCATCTGATGCCTTAGCAATGAAGTATACCGATGAAGTTGATTTTTTAGATACTCCTGAAGAAATTCTATGGTATTGTGAGCGTTTTAATGGTTGGGGATATCAGTTGGGAGCTGGTCAAAAAACTACTCCTCCACAACGCTCACCTTATCTGTGGTCTAAGAGGGCGTTTGAAAAGTTGATTGGGCAGTAAAAAAGCTCACACGGTCTAGGCTGAGATTACTAAGACTACAGCCCCGTGAGAGCGATGAGTAAAGCCTAC
>NZ_JACJQN010000028.1 GCF_014696675.1 Phormidium tenue FACHB-1052 | reverse complement strand
CGATCGCGATCCTCCGAAACCCCTGAAACCCTTGTAAATAAAGGCTTTTAGCTGTTCTGTCTCTTGCTGCGATCGCCAGCGATCCCCGACTTACATAAAAACCCCTATCCATTTGACTGCTAATATATTAATATTCCATATGTCTAACTGTGTACAAGGCAGAGACATAAGAGATTTATATCAATCAGTTTGCACGGTTTTTCAATGCTTTCAGCCTCTCGAAAGCGCGATCGCTCCCTGTGTTGCTGACTTTTATATTCTTATTTTGACAATGACACTCGTTAGTATTTCCCTGCGAAGCGTTCAAACCCTTTATTTACAAAGGTTTTGAACTGCAATAGATTTGAATATAAACATTCTGACTGCTATTGCATATTTGTTGCAGTCAAACTATTATGGAGTAGTCAGAGTTCAATCCCTCCCCATGACCAGAACCACTGCCACCTCCAAGCCCGACGTTAAGCAGCACCTCGCTCTGGGGCTTGACCCCAAAGACTTGCAATACCTCAGTAGCCACCAGCAGCCTCTTCAACCTCCTGGAGAAACCGTCAACGGCTTCTCCATCGAATAGCGCTACACGCCTGCCCTCAGCGCCATGAGGGCTCCTCACCCCACACTTTAAGGCAATTCCCCATGAACACCCCCCAAGCACTCGTTACCCCCCTGCTGGCCCCCTACGCCACCGCCGCTACTATCCTGGCCACCGCTACCTGAAACACCTGTCAAGCACTGCGAAGCGATCGCGCCCTTGACGTCTACCGCACTCTCTCAATCCTGCTCCAGATCGCGGGTTGGCTGGCTTTCCTTGCCTGCCTCTATACCCTCCAAGCAGGCAAGGCCGCTCGTCGCTTCTACGAGGCCGAATGGTCCGCCGAAATCTACGCTCTGGCTCTACGCATTGACAATGCGATCGCCCCCCTCGATGGCGGCGCTGCCCTGCCCCAAGCCGATGAACGGCACCAAGATTCCCTTAGCAACCCTGCGCCTGAGGTCGTTGTCGCTTCTCTCGACAATGCGTTGGCCCTCAATGCCACTGACGCCATCCACCCTGAGCAAGTGCAGGCCGTCATCAACGGCTCTGGAACTTTGACGAACAAACTCCGCGCCCTCGCTTCCCTTGCCAATATCCAATGGCGGCACTCCAGAGGCCACAAAAAACACATGCGCAACGGCGATATCCGAGCAGCTGGCACTGGTCTGTTAAGAGGAGATACATTGAAACCCTCTCAGGCAGAGAAGCTCCTGGGTGAATAGCAAGCGACAACACAAGCCGATCGCCATCGCCGGAGTCGTCCGTTTGCCAAGTCCCCCGTGTGGCCTGACCCAGTTGTGGAGGATCCGCTGAACATCCAAGGTTCGTTGCAATCCATCGCGAGTCTTAGCATAGAGGTTTTGCCGCCGACGATAAGCGCTGCATCGCCGCCTTAGGGCGGCATTGTGAGCCTCGTTATGGTTGGCATGCACCTCAGTTAGCGGGCTAACGGCGGTGTAGGGATGCTCTGGTCTCACCCAGACGACCCGCCGCAGACCTTGAGACCCTTTCACTTTCATGGCGACTTCCAGGCCATACCGCCAGACTTTTCGGGTGCGATACCGACTGGGACACTCCCGCAGGGCCAAATAGACGCTAGCCAAGTCCCACAGTGCTTTAGCATAGCGGTGTTCTCCATCGGTAAACCAGCGAATGAACGGGCAGTGTTTGGCCCACTGCCAGGCCTGTTGGGTTCCCCGTTGAAACAGCAGTTCGTCTTTGTGCCCGGCCATCGCTGAGACCCAGTAGCGGCTCTGGCGCTCAATAAAGTGAATCGTCCACCCTTGGGAGCTACTGGGGGGGACGGTTCTCGCCCACGCGAGTGTAGACTTCATCGCCTTCCAGCGTTACCTCTCGACCACCTGGGGCCGGCGGTGACCAGGCATCCGCCTGACGGGCTAAGCGATCTTCCCACCGCAAAATGGTAGAGTGCGACGCCCCAAACAAGCGACCGGTTGCTCTCACTCCCAGGCCTTCGCTGCGGCCATTGAGGGCGGTCGCAACCACTGAACTCGGGGTGCGCAGGCGAGCCATCGGGGTGCCGGTTCGGTCGTTAAAACACTTGCTGCACCCCTTACAGCGATAGCGCTGAAGCACAGTGCCGTCCGTAAGCGACTCTCGCCCGTTTTTCACGACTTGCTGGCTTTGGCAGTAAGGACAATCCATGGGAATGACGTAGTTGCACTACAGTCATTCTACTTATCAACGCCTAGCAGGCCAGTGCCGGTGGCTCGGTAGAAGGCGGGGGTGATGCGATGATCGCGTCCTGGGTATCGGCAACACTGCTTCCGTTATCAACTCGCTGACCTGTGGGAATTCGAGCCGTAAAAAGCCCCCGGCACAGACTAGGGACTAAGGTGAAATTCCATGGGGCTATTCTACCCATCACCCATGGCCCTCCTCCAGCCTGGGCTACGCCTAACTCAACTAGCAAAAAATTACAGGTTGACCTATATAGATTTATTGACTGCTATAATTAAACCTTGTAGATGATGCCGCTCAATAACGTACCGTTCCGACAACAGCTATGGCCTCTCTATCCCAAACCTTCGACACAGCCCGCACCGAAATCGTCGCGGCGATGGAGCAGCGCATCGAAAAGGGCGATCGCACCAAACTCACCAAAAAAGAACTGGAGGAGCTGATCACTATCTTGGTGACCAAGCTGATGGAGATGAATGCCCTTGGCACTGACACAAAGGCGGCGCTTGACCGTCTCTGTGCAGCGGAACAGGAGCTTTTGGAGAGGGCCTATCCCCGCAGCAGTATCAATTCGGTCTATTTCCCGCGCTACACGAAAGCTATAAAAGCTGCGATTGAGGCGGGGCGTATCACTCTCAATGGCAAAAATTCGTACCCTCGGCGGTGGACGAAGCGCAATCCGTTGCCAGGAGAGCCTAGCAGCGGCTCTGAGGCGCGGCACTATGCCTTAGATGGGTTCACCTACCCGATTGAAATGCAGGCCCTGCTCAGAGCCGCTACCACCCAAAATGCCAATGCTCGTCAGGACGATCGCCAGCCGGTTGACCTCGATGCCTATATGGGCAAAATTAACGTCCTGTTGGCCTCGAATGACCCGATCGACTTGATCATTGCGATCGCGGCTGTCACTGGGCGACGGCACACAGAGGTCGTCAGCCTCGGCCATCTCCATCCCCATGGGGGGGAGATGGCAAAGCTGATTCCCCAGGGGCACCCCTACTTACTGCGCTTTACGGGGCAGCAAAAGGCGGCAAAAGCGGCCTACGACTTGCTGACGTTGGTGCCCGCACAGAACGTCTTACTGGCGGTTGAAACGTTGAGGGTTATGGCTGATATTCATGACTTAGACGGGGTCGCTTCTGATGACCCCAGAATGGAGGCGCTGAATGCTCGGGTGAATCGTCGGGTGGTTAAGGTGCTCGGTGAGGTGCTGCCCACCCCGAAGGGGTTTACCAATATTTCCATTCATCGCTGCCGCGCGGTCTATGTGCCGATCGCCCTCCACTTCTTCTGCCCACCCAATATCGCGGAGCAACGTTTGGCTCAGCATCTCCTCGGTCATGTGCTGCTCGATGACACAACCACCGGCAATGCCTCGGTGACGGGGCATTACTACCAGTATTATCTGACGCGTAATGGGAAGCCGCTCACAGCGCGGGGGGTGAAGTTGTCCGCTAGTGGCCCCATTCCTCTGCCACCCGATGAGTTGGATGCACCGGTTGCACAACCTTTTATAGAAATAGAAATTGAAGGAGCACAGATTGTGGCTGATTCTCTTCCCGCCAAAACGATGACGACGATGAGTGAGGCTCAGGAGGGTAACCCGGTTTGGAAGACGATCTCATCTCAGGCTCAGACGATCTCGACTCAGGCCCAGACAATCTCAGCCCAGGCGGCGACGATTGATCGACTCGCCCGCTCTGGCGGTGGGGGACAGAACGATGATTCAGAACTCAAGGCGCTGAAAGTCGAACATGAGCGACTAGTGGCGATGCTTGACGAGTTGAAGGCGATCGCCGCTGACCCCAATCAGCTTCAGGCCGCGCAGCGCTTCTTTGCCTTTGATTTTGACCGAGAGGGCGATGGTGAGGGGGCTGAGCAACCAGTGGCACCAGTGGCATCGGCGGCACCTAAACCGGCTCGGCCTGTTGATGACGACCACGACAAGGCGCAAAATACTAAGCCCTATCAGCGCGGGGTGCGGCTCCTTGAGATCACCCAACTATGGGCCAAGGAACATCCCGAGGCAACCGTCAAGTTCTCGGGGGCCTTACTCAAAGCCGTCGGCGTTCATGCCGCCGCCATTAAGGCCATTACCACTGATCTTGAACAGGAAATTGAGGCCTTCAACAAATCCCTCGGTGATGATTCCCTCAAAACCCACAACAAGGGTAGAACTGAGCCCTTCCTCAAATTCGCGTCGGAAAAACTCCAATCAGAAGGTCTCTATAACCCCCGCAGCTAAAACACAGCAAAATAAAGGCAACTCACCTTGAGTGGTGAGTTGCCCCTTGAAACCAGAAACTCATTTCTGGGACAAACACGTCATTGACATCGCTATCTAATCAGTCATTGTCTTCATTGCCTTCATCATCCAGTTTAACCAGGTGAATGTGCTTATAGCCCAGCTTAATTTTGAACTCATCACCAGACTTCAGCCCCATCTCTTGGGTATAGGCTGCGCCAATCACAATCTGTCCATTCTTGTGAACCGTTAGGGTGTAAGACGCTTCTCGGCCCCGGCCATCGGCACTCTTCTGGGGTTCAAGTTGAATGCCCTTGGCTGCCAGTAATGCATCGTAGAACTCGGCTAGAGCGACACGGGCTTGCCCATCTTTGCTGACGGTGAAATAACCACATTCCTTAGCCAGTTCCCGCTTGCTCCGTCCATCATTCTCTTTTACCTTGGCTAGAAGCGCTTTGCCAGTCAACGCTTCTCTCTCTTTTACTGCCATAATTTAGAACGCCCACAAAATACAGGTCAAAATACTAAACAACCCATAGAAAATTAGTCTAGAGTCGTTTAGAACTGCTTTCCTACTCTATCTAAAAACTTCAACAAAAAAACAGTATTTTGGAAATAATCCGCTTCAAGCCGAATTGTTAGGGATGCAGCTGGTAGCCTAAGACAGCTCGCAAATGACTCCAAAAATCGTCCGGCTTACTCAAAATTTTCATTGGCTCCAATTCAAAGTTTTTAGGTAGCGCCATCCCTATCGCTGAGAGGACGCGATGCTCCGATCATCCTCTACAATACCCAGCCAAATGCTGAGGCTGATTTGACTGGGCCAACCCTAGGCCAACTTGAAAGCCCGTTCAAGGCACTTTGAAACCCTACGGTTATCTGACCGTGCCGCGCAACGCTTTGGCATTGAGGGGTAGCAGATCGTCGACGATGCCCAGCACCAGAGGCAGCTTGCGGAGTTGCTTCACCCAGCTCGAGGCTGAACTTTCCGCTAGCTGCTTGATTTTGAGGTTGCGCGCAGCGGCGCGTTCTAGGCCGGGAAAAAATAGCTGTCTATAAAAAGAAAAACTTATGACTTGGATTTGACATTGCGTTGCAAATCCATGGTGGAGAGCAAAAAAACCGGCACCTTTCAGGATAGACTCGAGCACATAGAGATTTAGGCATTAATAGACAAGAGTCTATAGAAGCGTGCAGAACACCGGCACCTTTCAGCCCTCTTCGGAGAGCGGCCCTCTCTATGACCATGTCGACAGGTATTTTCATACACCTGTGCTGTGGGGGTGAAGCGCTGCGCCCTTACTTTCCTCAAGGTCTAAAGCTCACTTATCACCATAGTCACGCCTCAGAGGAGGTAGAAGGAGGTTTCAGTGGATTTCTTGTCCGAGTTCTTAACAAATTTTGGGGCGCAGTTGCAGTCCCCAACCCTGGGCTTTCTGATTGGCGGTATCGTCATTGCTGCCCTCGGTAGCGAGCTGCAAATTCCCGATGCAATTTATAAGTTCATCGTCTTCATGCTGCTGATCAAAGTCGGTCTGACCGGCGGCATGGCGATTCGCAATGGCAATCTGGCAGAGATGCTGCTGCCCGCGCTGTTTGCCGTAGTAACAGGGATCGTGATCGTGCTGATTGGGCGCTACACGTTCGCCAAACTGCCCGGCATCCGAGTCGTAGATGCCGTTGCCACTTCGGGCTTGTTCGGTGCCGTGAGTGGTTCTACCATGGTCGCCGGCATAACGGTACTGGAAGGGCAAGGCATCGAATACGAGGCATGGGCTGGCGCACTCTATCCCTTTATGGACATCCCGGCGCTCGTGACGGCAATCGTTATAGCCAGCATTTATACCAGCAAGCAAAAGCGCGAGAAGTATCTCAAAAACGAGAAATATCTCAGACATGAAGAGTATCTCGGCATGCAGCCGATTCCCGCAGGCAGGGCTCCCATCAACCAGCCGGTTCCCGCAGTTGCCGCAGGCGGGGTTCCCATTGACCAGCGCAGCGGTGATGCAGGCGGATATTCGGGTGAATCGGGTGGTAGTACAGGCGGGTATGCCAGCGGGCCGGGGGGCAGCCTCCCAAGCGATCGAGTTCAGATCTGGCCCATCGTGAAGGAAAGCATCCAGGGTTCTGCCCTATCGGCACTGCTGCTGGGTCTTGCCCTAGGCATCCTAACTCGGCCCGAAAGTGTCTACGAGAGCTTCTATGATCCCCTCTTCCGCGGCCTGCTTTCGATATTGATGCTGATCATGGGTATGGAGGCCTGGGCCAGACTCAACGAGCTGCGCAAGGTGGCTCAGTGGTATGCCCTATATGCCTTTGTGGCACCGTTTCTGCATGGGTTTATCGCCTTCGGTCTCGGCATGATTGCCCACTATGCAACCGGATTCAGCGCTGGCGGCGTCGCACTCCTAGCCGTCATTGCCGCCTCCAGTTCAGACATTTCAGGGCCGCCCACCCTGCGGGCTGGGATCCCGTCGGCCAATCCCTCTGCCTACATCGGCGCGTCCACGGCCATCGGCACGCCGGTTGCGATCGCATTGTGCATACCGCTCTTCGTCGGGCTCGCCCAGGCGCTGACGGGTGGCTAATCTCAGACGGCTCCGGTCTGCCGGTGCTCCCCTAGTCCGGCGACCCAGTGGTTCAGTAAATTCATGTGAAAGGTAATACCTATGTCCAAACCGGCCAAAAAGCTCGTGCTCATCACCGAGAAGTTGCTGCTAAAAAAGATCGCTCAGGTCATTGACGAAGCCGGGGCGACCGGTTACACAGTGTTAGAAACTGGCGGTAAAGGCAGTCGTAACGTGCGCTCGTCAGGACAACCCAGCGTTTCTGACACCGAGTCGAATATCAAATTTGAGGTGCTCACCGAAAATCGAGATATGGCCGAGAAGATCGCAGATCGGGTCGCCGTGCAGTTTTTTAATGATTATGCGGGCATTGCCTATATCTGTGACGCGGAGGTGCTGTACGGGCACAGTTTCTGCGGGCCAGACGGCTGTTGAAGTTCGACGACGCAGACTCAAAAGCCGGGGCCTGACTCCGGCTTTTTGGAATTTGATCAGCTAGGGTTAACTACCATTCCCAAACCCTTTAATGCGACCAAGGCAAACGTCTTCAAATTGGCCGAACGCCTACAGAGAACTGCCCCAGGGGATAAGTCAGCCGCAGAGACGGTCATCAAGGGTTTGTTGAGCAACGGCTAGCAGGCCAGCGATGGCGAAAACAGCCAGCAGGGCGAGCAGCAGCGATCTGAGGGTCGCTGCTGCTTTTTGGGTGGCGACCAGGCTAATTTTTGCCAGCATTCAGGATACAATGATTCGTCAAAGGCTTCGCTCAGCACCATGGGCGTTGGTGGAGCCGCCCTACTGCTGATGTCTGGGGGTACTGTGGTGGCCCTGCGCCGGGGCTTGGTCAAGCTGCCCAAACTCAGCACCCACTGATGAATTGCACCCATCGGCTAGCCCTCGGCCAGAGAGACACGTCTGCGTTTCTCTGGCCGAGGCTTTATGCTGTGGCCGTCGCCAGGTCAGTCAGAACATTGCCACGCTGAAAACGTTCAAACGTTTGAAAATTTTCAGAGAGCAAATCTCCGGTTCAAAGCCAGTTGCCGACCAAAATTAGCGGTGCCCACTTGCCAGGGGTCACGCTAGCACCCCGCTGAATAGCCTGAATCTGGGCCTGCTGGAGCGCCTGGGCTTTGTTGAGATGGGGCTCTTTCAAGAACCGATAAAAGTCTTGGGCAATTTGGGCGGTGGTGGCATCGTCGGCCTGCCAGAGGGAGGCGATCGCGCTTCTGGCCCCCGCCCGAATCGCCACCCCGGCCAGGCCCAGAGTAGAGCGATCGTCCCCAGCGGCGGTCTCGCAGGCTGTGAGCATGACCAGGTCAATCTGGGGGCTGTTAGAGTTCCCCGCCTGAATGAACGATTCTAGCTGGCCAAAGGTGACGGTCTCCCCCTGCCCGGTGATGATGAAATTTTCCCTAGGGTCGGGGCTAAACTGACCGTGGGTAGCAAAGTGCAGAATGGAAAAGGGCGTTTCTTGCAAGGCCTGCTGCAGTTGGGCCTGGCCAAAGGCCTCATCGAGCAGGGCCTGACTGCCCGGCAGTGCGGCCAAGACCGAGGCCACCTCCGTCGGCACCGCTGGAATGGGCGGAAACCGCCGCCCTGCTGCGACCACCGCTTGACTACTGCCCAATACTAGAGCCTGCAAGTTCTCAGGGCGCGGTGCGGCGGCGGTGGTCAGGGTGAGGGCCGGGGTGGTGGCCACGGCGTATTTCTCAATTAAAAACTGGTCGCCGTCGTAGAGGGCCGCCATGGGCACACTGCGCAAAAAACCGTCGTGGATAAACACCAGGGTGGTGATACTGCCCGCTTTTAGCGCCGGTTCCAAAGGTTTAATTAGCTGACCGTAGAGCTGTTGGGCCACGGTAGTGTCGTAGGGTTCGGTGTAGAAGGCCTCTAACCCGAGGCGAAACTGCACCACGGTGTCTCGCAGCTGGGAGCTATTGTCAATCCAGATGAGCTGGGGAGGTTGGTTGGGCAGGTTGACGATTAGGGCCGTGCGCTGGGGCAGAACGACCGAGCTAATGACGGCGGTATTGGCGCTTTGGGCCAGCAGATCGACTCGGGCCTGGGCCACGGGGTTGAGAATGCAGTCGTTGCCAAAGTAATTTTGCAGCTCTGCTAGCCGCAGGGCATCGGCGGTGACCAGGGCCGATTCTAGGGCGGAGTCCGTTGGGGGCAGGTCTTGCTTTGCCGCCTGAAGGCTGGCCACCCCCGATAGCTGGAGTTCAATCAGCTCGCGGTAGAGGGGCTCAACGGTATCGCGAAAGTCAAACTGCACATCGCGATCGGCCACCAAAATTTCGGTGCGGATGCTCTCTAAGGTGGTGACGGCCTGGGTGTAGGCGGCCAGGGCTGCGTCCAGGTTGCCCTGGCGGCGATCGATGCGGCCCGCTTGCCACTGCCACAGGTAGAGGCTGTCGGCTACCTCCAAGCCCTGGGTGGCCGCTATTTGGGCCTGCTGGGTTAATGCCATGGCGGCAGCTAGCTGGCCCTGGCACTCGCGCAGGTGGCCCAGCTCTCCCAGGGCAAAGGATTGGGCGCGGTAGTCGTTAATTTGGGTGGCGATCGCCGCTCCCCGGTCTAGCCAAATCTGGGCCTGGGCCTCGTCACCGGGCATGACACAGCGAAAGGTAGTGCCCACTGGCTGATATGACCGTCCCAGAGCGATCGCTCCGTAGGCCAGGGTGCGACTGGCGGGCAACTGGGCGATTAATTCGCTCAGCCGCTGGCGGGTCACACCCACAGCCGCCGAGTTGTCTTGCTGTTGATAGAGGGGCAGCAGGTTGAGGCGGGTTTGCCACTCAGCGGCTAGATTGCCCTGCCCCTGAGCGCTTTCTAGCGCTTGCTCTAAAAGCTGCTGGGCCTGCTGAGCCTGCCCCTGGGCCTGGCTGCTAAAGGTGTTGGCAATGCCGGTTAGCCCGAGCTGGCTAGCCGCCTCAGCTCGGCGGTTGTCAATGCGCGATCGCCGCTGAAAAATGCTGCCCAGGCTGTTGAGCAGTGGCCCCTCAAACTGACCATAGCCCAGCTCCTGCACCAGCTGTAGACCCTTCTGCAACACAGCCTCGGCTGCTGGGTAGTCGCCCAGAAGCCGATACGCTTCGCCCAAACTGCCCAGGGCGGCTACTTCCCCCAGGGCATCGTCAGTGGCGGTGGCGAGAGCGAAGGCCGAGCCGGGGGTGCAAGAGTCTGCAAAAGCCTCTGTAGCGGGCAGACAGAGCAGGGCGATCGCCCGGCGGTGCTGCCCCAGGCTCAAATGCACCTGGGCCTGCTCAGTTAGGGTGCGCCCCAGGTGCAGCGAGTCGCCCACCTCGCGATAAAGAGTCACCGCTGCCGCCCAGGCATCGAGTGCCTCAGCAGATTGCCCCACTTGCTGGTAGGCTCTAGCCAGGTTTTCATAGACCAGCACCCGAGACGATGACTCGGCACCAGGGCCATAGCTCTGTAGCGCCCGTTGCCAGCGATCGATGGCGCTCTGGTAATCGCCAGCTTGATAAGCAGAAACCCCGGCCTGCACTAGCTGCTCTGGGGTGCCCGCCTGGGTTGCGATCGCATCGTTCGCCAACCCTACCGACCACCACCCCTGGCCGCTCCAGATGGCCAGCATTAGCCCCACCAAAAACAGCAGCCCCCAAAGGCCATTCAAGCGACGGCGCAGACGGTTTGGCATCAAGACACACCCCTTTTTGATGACAAGGCAGCCTGTTGAGCCGGTTCTCCTGAGGCATAGCAACAGCTCAGCCTCAGGGTAGCAGAGGATCTCAGGCAGGGCACCACGTTCTTCTCGGGAGTCGCCTGGGCGGCGGCAATGACCCTAAAAAACTCTAGCAATGCGGAGCGATCGCATTGCTAGAGAGACAAGTATTAGTGAGAATTAACGCGATCGCCAGCCCTAGGCAGCGATGAAATCAAACGCAGGTATTACGTTTGTCGTATCTTGCACAACGCCAATCAAATCGCTGCCAAAGAAGATCAGCGTATCAGTAGCCAGTCCTCCAGAAAGATCTTGGAACGCAATGCCGTAATTGCTGGCGCTACCTGTAACCTGAATTTTGTCACCCTCCAGGTAGTTAAAGTCGGTAATAGTGGCATAACCCGAATCCAAGTAGTAGGGGCTGTTGGCATCGCCCAGGGTAAACACATCAGCCCCTGAACCACCCTCAAGCACGTCAAACTCGCCAAGGGTAAAGCCATAGCCGTTAAGGAAGTCATTGCCAGAACCACCGATCAGCGTATCGCTACCGCTGCCCCCCAAAACGATATCGCTGCCCTGGCCGCCAATCACTAAATCGTTGCCAGAATTACCAAATAAGAAGTCGTCGCCGCCGTTACCGTTAAGAATATTACCCTGAAAGTCACCGGCAATAAAATCGGCCTGGGTGGTGCCAATCACATCAATAAAGTTTTGAACTCCCAGTCCAATGGTGCCAATGCCGGGGATATCATTAACCACTAAGCTATTAATAGAAAGATCGACGCTAATCGACACAATGCCGCTGTTGCCTGTAGAGGCATCAATGGTATTAAATTGACCGATCGCACCAATGACGTTGTTGACAGACACAATTTGGTCAGCCCCAGCCAATCCCTTACCGACAAATCCACCGGCCCCTAAGGTGATAGGCTGACCCAGCATGCTGTAGTCAACGGTGTCTACGCCAGAGCCGCCCTTGATTAAGTCGTTGCCAGAGCTGCCGTAGATGTAGTCGTTGCCGCCAAAAGCTGCAATAGAATCGCTGCCAATAGTGCCAGTCACAACATCGCCAAAAACACTGCCGTTGATAATAGCCATCGGTTTCTCCAAAGAATAAGAGTGGAACATTTAAGCCGATATTTAGTTGAGTCTGCGTAGTTCTACCAAGACTCGATGCGGCCATAGAATGACAAAAAAGAGAAGCCTGACTCAGAATTTTTCCCGAAGGAATTGGCTCTCTATGGCTCTTAGATTAGGGCTTTCAACCGCCCCAGTCAGGGGGTATAAATGCCAGCAAAATAGCTTGAACTTGCCAAGTAGTTTGCCGAAAACTACAGCACTAAAAAAGCGGCCCCCTTGTGGAGCCGCCGATTAAAGTCACTTGCTATTTCCCTCAGATAGAGGTGAGCAAATGTGCGATCGCTCAGTCGATCAACCCCTCTTCGCGGGCGCGAATTTCCGTTTGAATGCGAATGTTTTTGCCGGGGTCGGGGTAGACGCCTAGGGCATCTTGCACCTTGCTCCAGTAGTGGCGCACGGTGCGTTCTGAGACATTCATGCGATCGGCCATGGCCTTGTCTTGCAGCCCTTCTTTAAACGCCAGTTGCAAGACGTTAAGCCACTCGGGCTTGACCTCCAGCCCGCTGCGCATATCTTTAGGGGTGTAGATTAACCCCTGCATCGCCCAGCTCACCTTGGTCAGCATTTCGTGCAGGGGCAGACTTTTATCGACAATGGTAAAGCCCCCTTGGTGGGCGTCGATCGCCGGTTTGAGCCGCACTAGCGACTTAACATGGGCACTCTGCACCACAATGTTGAGGTCGGGGTGCTGCTGCATGAGCGATCGCAGCAGTCCAATTCCCGTCTCGGGTAGCGAGGGTGCCCCGGCGGTTGCGGGAATCGACAGATCGACCACCAGCAGGGCGGGCATGACCGTGGCCACACTGGCCGCAGCCTCCTGGGCGGTGCGCACGGTGCGAATATCGGCGTCGGGATAGTCTTTTTGCAGGGCGCTGACGGTGCCATTGAGAACGGCGTCGTGGTCATCGACGACTAGCAGCTGTTGGCGTTGGGTAGTCATAGGGTTGGGGTGATGCAGCAATACGTTACATGGGCGATCGCGGTGATCCGCTACCAGTCAAAGAACCAACGCAGGGCAGCGCCCCCGTGGGTAGCGCTGGCCTGGCCCTGGCTGAACAGGTCAAAGGTAGTCAGGTAAGCCCTCCAAGTCTCCGCTTGGTCTAAATCTAACAAGGCAGCAGGAACGGCACTTTCATAATCAACAGCGACCGTCAACCGCTTGCGATCGGGGCCAGCGGCGAGGCTCACAACGCAGACCTGGGGCAGGCTGGGCTGGGCCGCCAGGGCCTGCCCCAGGTGATTTAACACCGCCAGCAGCAGCAGAGTATGCTCGATCGGTTCGGTCGGCCACTGGCTAGGTAGCTCTGCTCTGGCAGGCACCTGGGGTGGCCAGTCCGCCAACGCCTGCTGAATCGCCAAGGGCAGCGAGTCGTGCAGGTAGGGAGAGCTGAGCCGATTGCCCAGGTCTGCAAGCGACTGGTATAGGTGCTCGACGGCGGCCAAACCACCGCTGCCGGGCAGCAGCTCTAGCTGCCGACGCACCGCAAACAGATCTTGCAGCAGACCATTGCGAATGGCATCGGCTTCGCGGTTTAGCCACTGGGCCTGGTGCCGATGCCACCAGCGCAATAGCCAAGCCGAGTCGATAACGGGCTTAACAAGCTTTGTCAAACAAGCTCTCCCTCGCTGCACCAGCCGAGATAGATTCCCTAGCTGCTCTATAACTCTAGGGCGACTCAACCAGAATTAAACCGCATTTACAGCCAAAGACCTTGCACTTTTCTGCAAGGGAGATTTGAGAGGAGCAGCTCGTTAGCCTGTTGCCCCTTCTCCGTCAAAACCAGAAAAGTAGGAGCAGGTAACGGATGGGGCATGCAATCAGCGGCACTGCCATGAGGCTCTTCCCACGCAGGCGTCCTAAGCAGGTATTTCTGCGCGATCGCAGAATAGGACTAAATCCCCTGACTGCCTGACACATCTTTAACCTGCCTCCCAGGGGGATAATTGGCAGCGCATGGACTGGATTCTAGAGAACCAGATGCGGTCATAGTAGCGAGCTTCAGCTTTTTTAGAAGCAAAACAGAGCTCTGGGTCAACGGTGAAAAGGGCAATGGGCTGAAGCAACGGACGCCCTTTGTTGACGGCTCCCTTGAGCCAGCGGAGCCCGATTTTGAGATAACTGATGCCTCGCATCCAATGGGGGTCAACCTGAGTGCGGAGGCCATCAAGTTGAACCGCCATGCCCTGGGTGGTGCCATAAAGGATGGCGACGGCGGCGACCAAATACAGGCGTTCGAGGGCGGTTGCCGAGCGAATGCTGGAGGACTCTAGCTCAAAGCCCCCCGATTTTGAATCGAGGAAAAGCTCCTCGACTCGGAACCGAAGGGCATACTGCCACAGGGTATTGAGGGAGGGGGGCTCATTGGTGATGACGGCCCAGGGCTCCTTGACGCCTTTGACATTGGCCAGAACGAGGTTGCATAGAATCCCATTACTGAAAGAGCATCAATCCACCATGGAACCTGTAAATTCAAAACTTTAAGTAAAGAATTTAGTGAAAGAGTGGTAGCAACTGCCAAAGCTGAGAGCCAAAGCGGAGTTGATTCTCTATCTTTAGAATCTGTGGCATAAGTATGCATTTGTATTTTTTATTAAAGGCATTTTAGCAATTCATCGTACTCTGCATGGGTTCCAATCCAAAACCAGAAAACAAGGTTTTCTTTTAGAAGGCCAAGTGCCCTGTAATTAAGGCCGACCCGAACTGAATAAATGGGTTGGTGTTGACTAACACGCTTAAATTGAAGACTGCAATGGTAGGGATCTGATTTCCAAAGCCAGTAAGCCTTTCTAGTTTGCTCACGCACTAAAGCAAGTAACTGACTCAACCTTTTACAAAAATCCTTAGTTGTGCTCGATTTCATGACTCAATCGGAAATACTTCATCCGTTGAGACAATGTCACCAGAAGCAATTTCCTCTCTAACTATCGCAGCCAGACTATCCCATTGATTATCTGTAGTTGCATCAAACCGGCTCTGCCAGGCTTGTTCATCCTCTAACTCAGCCAAGAGTCGAGTTGCGACCGCATCCTGCTCCTCATCTGACAGCTTTGAAACCTCTGCAATAGCCCGTTGAAGGAGTTCGGTCATAATCTTTCTGCCAACTGTTAGGTATTTTCTATTTTATTCGCGATCGCCTAAATTCCCATTAGCCTGCCCAGATCAAACCATTTTCCAGGTCATCGCTTCCCCGGCCCGCAACGGCACCAGTCCATCATCGACAAAGGGCAGCTCATCGGGAATGCGCCAGGTTGTTTTGCTCAGGGTAATGCGATCGCTATTCCTTGGCAGTTGATAAAAGTCTGGCCCATAAAAGCTGGCAAACGCCTCCAGTTTATCGAGGGCATCAACACTCTCAAACGCCTCTGCGTATAGCTCCATGGCATGCAACGCCGAAAAACACCCAGCACAACCACAGGCACTTTCTTTGCCGTTGCGGGGATGGGGAGCACTATCGGTGCCCAAAAAAAACTTCGGATTGCCTGAGGTAGCCGCCTGCAAAAGCGACTGCCGATGGGTTTCACGCTTCAAAATAGGCAGGCAGTAGTAGTGGGGACGTAGGCCCCCTTGAAACAAACTATTGCGGTTAAATAATAGATGCTGGGGAGTGATCGTCGCCGCAATATTGTCGGTTGCCAGCACAAACTTCACCGCCTCTGAAGTGGTAATGTGCTCCAGCACCACGCGCAATTGAGGAAACCGCTGCTTCAAAGGAATTAAGTATTTCTCAATAAACACTTTCTCGCGGTCGAACATATCCACCGCTGAGTCGGTAACCTCCCCATGGAGCAGTAGCGGCATGTTGACCTGCTGCATTGCCTCAAAAACGCGATCGCACTTGCTAATCTCGGTGACGCCAGCATCCGAGTTCGTTGTTGCCCCAGCGGGGTAGTACTTCACCGCTTTGACGAACTGAGCCGCCTTGGCCGCCAAAATCTCTTCGGGGCGGGTATTGTCGGTGAGGTAGAGGGTCATCAGCGGCTCAAACGGCTGACCCGCCGGCACCGCCGCCAAAATGCGATCGCGGTAGGCTGCCGCCTCGTCTACCGTGCGCACCGGAGGCTTCAAGTTTGGCATCACGATCGCCCGAGCAAACTGCCGCACGGTGTGGGGCAAAACTGCCTTTAGCGCCGCGCCGTCGCGCAGATGCAGGTGCCAGTCGTCGGGTCGAGTTAGGGTCAGCGTTTCCATGGGGACTACCACGATATCTCTGGGAGTTTAATTCATTTTGAAACAGCACCCGTACCCGATCGCAATCGCCTCGAAACAGGGCACCGGCTAACACCGCATTTAATGGATTGTCAATCTTGCGTAACTGACCTGCGTTAGAGTCTCTACCCGACGGTCGATACAGCATCTTTTGTCGGCCTGATAGATTACGCAAGTACGCCCATTCTGTTGAAGGCTATGAGACTTAATCTTTTGAGCTACGCAGGTGGTCTAGGGTTAGTGGCCGGTGCATTGATGTGGCCCGGCGTTAGCCATGCCCAAGGATTTTGCTATCTGATTAACTCTGAGGGTGAGGTCGTCAATTTAGATGACATGTGCCAAGACAGCAATGACCCTGAGACTTCCCCGACGCCCGAGGCTAGCAACACTTCAGATGAGTCGCAGGGCACCTCATCGTCCTCTGAAGTCAGAAGCACTACCATTACTAGCCCGGCGGGGACAAGTTCTACTGGGGCAAGTCCTGCTGTGACAAGCCCAACGAGAACAAATCCTGATGAGACGCCCAATTCAAACGAAGACACCAACCCGGCTAACCCCAATAACGAAAACACTAACCAGGCTGCCCCCAATACGGGTGACTCGGGAGACTCACCGGCTACCACAGAATCGCCTCAGGCACCGGCCTCTGAAAATACGTCAGATACACCTGATGATGGTAACGATGCTACAGATACAGGGCCAGAAAACCGCTTAGACATTCCGGTTAGAGAAATCGAGACGCCCGATATTCCTGTGATTCAAACTCCGCAGCGGCTAGATTCTACTGAAAATGACACCGATACATCGCAATAGCTAGATGGCGGATCTTTGTTTTGCTTGCCCAACCAATCGACTCAGACTTGCAGCGCCAGGTCGTCACGATTCACCAGCGTCTATGCGCGGAATATGATTGCCCGATTCCCTACTTTCATGCGCTCGATCCGCTGAGCGAGCTGGTGTCATCACTGCTGTCTCACCGTACTAAAAATCGAGACTCGGGCCGCGCCTTTAAGCAGCTCGTGGCCCAGTTCCCTACTTGGGAAGCGGTGCGGGATGCGCCGACGGAACTGGTGGAACAGGCGATCGCACCCTGCACCTGGCCTGAGCAAAAAGCGCCCCGCCTCCAGCAGGTGTTGCGGTTGGTCGGCGAGCTAACTAACGGTGAATGGTCGCTCGACTTTTTGAAAGATATGTCGGTGGCGGAAGCTCGCGCCTGGCTAGAAGCGCTGCCCGGAGTCGGGCCAAAGACCAGCGCAGCGGTGTTGTGCTTTAGCGAGCTGCGAGGTCGAGCGCTGCCAGTAGATAGCCACCACCACCGAGTCGCCCAACGCCTGGGCCTGATTTCTTCCAAGATGGCGGTTGGGCCATCTCACGTGCCGCTAGAGGCGTTTTTGCCCGCTGAGTGGGATGCGCAGCAGGTCTATGACCACCACGAAGTGATGATGTTGCACGGTCAGCGGTGCTGCTTTTACAAAAATCCGAGCTGCGATCGCTGTGTTGTGCTCGATCTGTGTCCCTATGGGCAAGAGAGACGCAAAAAGACGCAGCTCTAGGCGCGAAAAACGACAATCTAAGGGGCAATCTTGGCCCTGAGTTCGGCTTTGATGCGGTTCAAAATGGACGCTTCATCGAGGCCATCGAGAATTTCGCCGATCACGGCTTTGGGGCCGTTTGGCCCCCAGGTGGCCCCGTTGGTGAGGTAGGTTTTGGTAATCTGGCCGATGCCGTAGGTGGCCAGACCGGCAACGCCGCCCTGGGCCAGGGCCACGGGAATGTAAGGGGCGATCGCCAGCCCGCCCGTCGCGATCGCCGACACCCCCAGCATGCCCTTCAGCGAACTTAGCCCCAGGGTAATCACCAACTCGCTGATGGTGATGCCGCCTAGGCCCAGGGCAATCTGCTGGAGCAGTTTGAGGGCGGCGGGTCGGGTCATGGGCAGGCCATAGAGCCTTGACAGGTTGAGAATCAGCATGACATCCACGACGGTGCCGCCGATCAGATCGGCCACGGTGATCGGGTTGAGGGCAACGGCGACGGCTTTAATCATGGTGGCGTTCCAGATGGTGTCGTCGGCGATGCGATCGCAGATCTGCCGCTTGCGCTCCAAAATTTCGGCGCTGATACCTTCGGCATACATCAGGGTGTTGAGGGCTACCAGGGCTTTGCCTTCGCGGTGCAGAATATTGAGAATTTTGAGCTTGAGGTCGTCGACCTGGGGCTGAGCACGCACGGTTTTGTAGGTGGTTTCGCCATTGGGTTGGGAGACAGCCTGCACTGCCAAGGGTGAAGCCGCTGCCATGACAATTTCGTCGGGAGAAATTAGGTCTTGAAGGCGGCGATCGCGCAGGGTTTCGTAGAGGGTCTGGCGATCGGCCTCGGGAAACTGGTCAACTTTGTTGAACACCAACAGCATGGGCTTGCTGGCCTGGCGCAGAGCTTTTAGCGCCTCGTATTCAACACGGGTAATGTCGCCCGCAATCACAAACAGAATCAGATCGACCTGCTCAGCAATGCGGCGGGCCAGAGCGGCGCGGTCTTCGCCATCTACCTCGTCGAGGCCGGGGGTGTCGATCAGCTCGATGCGCGACTGACCAACGCTCTTGAGCGAAACTCGCAGCAGGTCGGGCAGGTCGGGCGCGAGGGATTCTCGGCTGACAGCCCAAGCGCTGCCTTCGACCACCTGGGTGACGCCGTGGGTGACGCCCGTGGCAAACACCTCTTGACCCATCAGGGCGTTGAGCAGGGAAGATTTACCTCGCCCCACCAGGCCAAAGGCGGCGATGTGTACCACCGTATTCTCTAGCTTGTCCTTCAGGCCGCGCAGGTTTTGCAGGGCTTCTTCGACGCCGGCTTGCTCGCGGGGGGTGAGGTTGAGGCGCTGCACCAGGCCACCCAGAGCTTCCTGGGCGCGGCGGTAGTTGAGGTCGTCTTGCAGGTCTTGAAAGTCGAGCACCAGATCGCCCAGCTCTTGCTCCACGGCCTCCCAGGTGGCGGGGTCGGCGGCGGGCAGCGCCAGGGGAGCACCCTGCACGGTGGCGACAAGTTCCCCCAGTTCGGCCTCAACTTCTTCCCAGGTGATGTCTGGGTTTTGAGAAGGGGGCAAGGGGTCGTTAGCGGGCATGGGTAACAGGTGAAGGTGAACCTGCTTTAAGCATAGCGAAGCGGGTTGGGGGTGAGGGACGGCCAATAGCGTATTTTCTGGGGGAGAACCCAACGGGCGCAGGCGGCTCACCGCTTAATGTTGAGACATATAAGCCTAGGCCAAGAGCTAAGGGGTACAAGATCTATGTAGAGAATTTATTAATGGGGATGTTTTCACCATGACCACACTGCCCCCCAGTCAAGATGTTGAGCGGTTAAAGGTGCTGGCGGTGCTGCACTACGTGGTGGCGGGGCTGGTGCTGGCCTTGGCGCTACTGCCGCTGGTGTTTGTGGCGATCGGAGGGGCGGTGCTGCTGGCTCCTGAGAGTCTGGTCAGCGGCGATAGTGAGCTGCCACCCTTTGCGGCGGGGCTGACGTTTTTGGCGATCGGGCTGGCGCTGTTTCTCTACGGGCTGGTGCTGGCGATCGCGCTAATCATCTCAGGCGGCTGTTTGCGACGACACAAGCACTACTGGTTTAGCTTTGTGGTGGCCTGCGGGGCGCTGCTGTTTACGCCCCTGGGCACGGTGCTGGGGGTGGCGACGCTGGTGGTGCTGCTGCAAGAGTCGGTGCGCGAGCTATACGAGGTTTCTTTCTAAGGAGTCGGGTGCCTGAAACGAAGACAGGGACTATGACAATAGATAAAAGGCACCCGACCCCTATAGGAGGCACCACAACTCACTTAAGGGCTTGGATTACCGCATCGTGGATCGCGCCGTTGCTGGCGACGACGCCGGGATTGTTGGGGAAGCGGGCAGCGCTGGCAAAGTCTAAAGGATTGCCGTGCATGTCGGTAACGCGGCCCCCAGCTTCTTCGACCACCAGCACCCCGGCGGCGTGATCCCAGATTTTTTCGCGATAGTCGGGGGTTTTGGGGGAGGGCAGGCGCAGGTAAAGGGCGGCTTGACCTGCTGCCACAGCGGCGTACTTGGCCTGGCTATCCATGCGAATAGAGGGGGCGGTGATGCCTACGGCCTGGGCTACTTGCGCCTGCTGGCTGAGGTCGCCGTGGCCCGACTCGACGCTTTCGACTAGGCGTAGGTGGTCAACATCGTCAGCAGCAGTAACCTTCAACGGCTGGGGATGGCCGCCCGCCAGGGGGATCATCACGGTGCCTTCACCGCGCACGGCAGCAAAGAGCAGCCCGGTTTCCCCGCCGTCAAAACTGAGGAAGGGGCAACCGAGCACCCCCACTTTGATGTCGCCGTCAACAACTAACGCCAGGGCGATCGCATACTGGTCGCCGCGCAAAAAGCCTTTGGTGCCGTCGATCGGGTCAAGAGTCCAGTAGCGGGGGGCGACATCGCCGTTGCCGTGGTCAATCCAGCTCAGCACATCACTATCAGTGGCGCTGGGAACGGCATTCTGCACTTGTTTGGTAACGGCGGCGAGCACGGCGGCGGCTTCGGGCTGACGCAGGTCGGTGGTGTCTTCTTCGCCCACTACCGGGTCGTCGGGGAATGCTTCAGACAAAGCTTTACAAATCAAGGCCTGGGCACCATAGTCGGCAATGGTGACGGGGCTTTTGTCGTTTTTCTCAATAGCGGCGGGGACGAGGCCCTGGCGCACGGCTTCGCAGAGCTGGGCGGCCTGGGTGACGGCGGCGATCGCGACTTGTTTTTCTTGGGCGTAGGGCATGGGGAAGTAGGGAGTGAGGGGGGTAGGGGAGTGGGGGAGATGGGGGGATTACAAGAGAGCACTATAGCCGCTGGGGTGCATTCTCGATCCAGGCACGGGTACCAAAGTGGCGGCAGCTCTCGGCAGCGACATGGGCGGCCTGGGTCAGGGCGTCGGGGAAAGGGGTGTGCAGGCGGTAGTAGCAAAAGGCTCCGTGGAAGATGTCTCCGGCTCCGAGGGTGTCTTGGACGGCGACTTGGGGGACGGGGAGGGTGCCCAGGGTGCTGCGATCGCAAAAGCGAATAGGACTGGGGCCGTGAGTGGTGGCGATTTCGGGAATGCCTAAGGCGCTGAGGGCCGTCAGGGTGTCGGGTTGCCTCGGCAGCTGAAAATTGGCGGCGGCGATGACGCTGGTGGCGAGGGGCAGGACGCGGTCGAAGCCTGGCTTCCAACTGCCTGCGTCGATGACAATGGGGATGGTTTGGGACTGGGCGGCGATCGCCATAGCATGACTGACAGCCATCTGATGGCCATCGATCAGAACAATATCGACATCGGCAAGCAAGGCTTCTGCCATCACAGCAGGGTCGGCCTGTCGCCCGACGGCATTGCGAGAAACAACGGCGCGATCGCCCGTGGCAGCGGTAACGAGAATTGTGGAGAGCGGCGGCGGCGATCGCAGTTCAGGCGTGAGATCTACCACCTCGATGCCGTAGGTCGCTAAGTCGGCCCGAATCAGATCGGCCAGGGGATGCTGACCCAGGGCACCCAGGAGAATCGCCCGATTGCCCAGGGCGGCAAAGGCGATCGCGGCGTTGGTAGCTGGCCCCCCCGCTACCAGCAAACTTTCTTCAGCAACAAGTTTTTCGTCGCTGCTGGGCACGTGATCGACGCGATAGATGCAGTCGAGGGTGATCAACCCTACAAACAGTCCAGTGGCCACGGTGATATTTCTCTCGGCAGATTCTAATTGGCGACGGCAAGCAGTACTCTCCACAGCATAGGTCTAGCCCTGCGTGTAAGGTAAGGAATGCGATCGCCCCATCTTTCGCCTGTTTCGGATTGTTTTCGCTGGGTTACACCAAAAATGGCTGATTCGTTACCGCTGGCTTACTTGCCCATGTTTCTGCACTGCGTGATTGGCCTGGTGGCAGCCCAGGTGGCCCAGCGCAAGGGCTACGACCTGGGCCTGTGGATGGTTTGGGGCATGGTGGGCGGCACCGTGGCCCTGGTAGACGCCCTACGACGGCCCCAAAATTCCTTGCCGTAATGATGGCATTCCTCCAGCGCTGGCTCAAGAAATGGCTGCCCAACCTCGACCACCGGGTGTGGATCTTGGCAAGTGGAAGGCTGCTGTCCCAGGTGGGCATTGGCTTTACGCTATTCTACGCGCCGATTTTCTTTACCGAGCAGGTGGGGCTAACAGCCACCCAGGTGGGCCTGGGGATTGGTCTGGGTTCGGTGGCGGGCATGGCCGGACGCTTTTTGGGCGGGTCGCTGTCTGATTCGCCCACAGTGGGGCGGCGACCGACGCTGCTGGCCTCGGCCCTAGTGTCAGCGGCGGCAGATGGAGTGCTGCTGCTGGCCAATGATTTCTGGATATTTTTGGCAGGCAACCTGCTGATGGGCTTTGGTGTGGGGCTCTACTGGCCAGCAGCGGAGTCAGTGGCGGCAGACATCACCACCCCAGAGCAGCGCAACGAAGCCTACGCCTTGGTGCGCCTGGCCGACAATCTGGGACTAGGGGTAGGGGTGATCGCTGGGGGAGCGCTAATCTCACTAACTGGAGCCTACCGAGCGCTGTTTGCCATTGACGGCATTACGTTTCTGCTGTTTTTTGGCATTATCTATGCCGCTATTGCCGAAACCCGTCCAGTGGGGAATGGGGCGCGATCGCTCTTCCAGGGCTGGGGCCATGCTCTGCGAGACACCACCCTGATGGTCTACGCCTTGGTCAATGTGCTGTTCACCGGCTATCTGGCGCAGATTCAAAGCACGCTGCCCCTCTATCTCAATCGGTTTGCGGGGGGCGAGCAGGGGGTGAGTGAGGGGACGCTGAGCCTGCTGTTCACGGGCCATGTGGTGCTGGCGGCGATCGCCCAGTTGCCCATGGCTCGCTGGCTCAACCGCTACCGCCCCGCCCAGGGGCTGATGGTGTCGGCGCTGCTGTGGGGCCTGGGGTTTGGCCTGGTGTGGCAGTCGGGGATAGGAGCCCTGCCGCTGGTGTGGGGCGGGTTAGCACTGGGGATCATGGCCCTGGCAATGGTGGCCTATACGCCGATTGGCTCGGCGCTGGTGGCGGCGATCGCCCCTGAACCTCTGCGCGGCGTCTACCTCTCAGTGAACTCCATGTGCTGGGCCGTAGGCTACCTGATCGGCCCACCCCTGGGCGGCTGGGCGCTAGACCAGGGGGAGGCAGCAGCCCACGGCTTTTGGCTGGGGTTAATGGTGACGGTGGTGCCCGCTCTGGCGGTGTTGATGTGGCTCGATCGCCGTTTGCGCCGCCAGGGAGTTTAAAGAGGCAGGGCCAGAGCTAAATGGCTAGATCTGATCCCACATCACGTTGAGCCCGTCGGGCAGAGTGCTCGAAATCTCTTTGATTTGCGCTTCAGACAGCTCTTCGCGGGCGGCGGAGAAGACTGCAATCACCACCCCTTCCGCAGACGCGTCTTTGGGCATGCCGCCTTCTTGCTGAATGCGACGCAGGAAGGTTTCGGTATCGATTTTGAGGGGAGGGCGCAGGCGGCTGAGCACCCGCACAATCGGGTTATCGTCTTTCCAAAGAGCGGCAATCTCGTCGTCTTTGAAAGCAGCTTCGGTGCGATCGGCCGCTTCGGTGGTCATCAGGTCCCGCATAGAGCGGAACACGACCAGAGTTAAGTCACGGGCGTCGTAAATATCTGGCAGGTTGGCCCGCTGCATGACTTTTTCCAAAAAAGCTCGTTCGTTAGCGCTAAACTTTTCGGTTGCCATAATGCTTTGCCAAAAATTGCCGCGATAGTAGACACGGCCAGTTCGGCTCGATGGTACCACGTCAAGCGGGCACGATGGGCAGGAGTGTTGCTATCGCTACCGATACAGCCTCCTTGCGAGCAACTTTTTATACCACGATCGAGGTTGTCCGCCCATAATGAGACTGAGGATAGCTATATTTATCCGAATAACTTTACCGGGTCGAAGCTGCATCTTGAGGCTCCTGCGCTACAGCAATTCTTGCCCCAATTCTTAAGTCGCATATCTATGCCAATGGCCGAGATTATGCTGTGTATAACGGTCTAGCGCTGCCTATGTTCCTTCCGTTTCAGCCAGGAACGAGCCTGCCTTCCCTAAGGATTTACCGCGTTGATCTGCCAGGTGCTACCGGGTTGTTGGTCATAAAGGGTGCGGTTTTGAGGTTCGCCGCGCAGCTCTAGGTGGTCAACTTGGTCAGGCTCCAGCAGCACCAGACAAAATTCAGCAGGGGGCGTTGCCTGAATTTCTTTGGGTGAGAAGTCGGCTTCGGCGGTGCGGGGCTGGGCTGGATGGGGCCAGTAGAACTGCTGGCGGGCGTTATCGGAGAGAGCTTCCCAAGAATTCTGCCGGGCTTGCAGTAGAGCAGGATCGGCCTCAGCAGTCACCACTTGGATGGAACCTGCCAAGCGAAACTGTTCGCGAGTATCGGTGAAATACCAGCAGGCTTCGGCCCAGGGGTGGGCGACGATGTCGGCGACCTTGGCGCTGCGCTGGTCGGTGATTAGGGTGAGGGTGTTGCTGTTGGGCAACCAGCCGCGAAAGACCACGGTGCGGTTGGCGGGGCGGCCCGATGAGGTGACGGTGGCGAGCTGAAAATAGCGGCTGTAGGGTCGGCTGCGATTGCGGTGCAGGGCGCGCGCCAGGGCGCTGCGCCAGGGGGCCAGGGCCGAGGCTTGTGACAGGGAGGCATCGGAATCAGACATACTTGAGAGATTGGTTAGTTTGGGGTGGCAGAATACTAACCCCAGGGATAGGCCCTTCTAGTAGAACGTTTGCTGAGTGAGCTGGCAAGTGTACTGCCGCCATTCTCCCGGTAGGATGAGTAGCACCGTTTTCTTTCTGCAACCATGGCTATAGCGGTTGATTTTGGCACCAGCAATACCGTCATTGCCCGCTGGAACCCAGTTTCTGAAAGCCCGGAGACCCTAGCGCTGCCGGGGCTGAGCTTGAGTTTGGCAACGGTGCCGCCCCTGGTGCCCAGTCTGGTCTACGTGGAAAAGCCCCGGGCTGATGGGGTAGTGGTAGGGCAGGCGGTGCGCGATCGCGGCCTCGACATCCCCACCGATCCTCGATTTTTTGCCAACGTCAAGCGCGGCATTGGCACACCGCTGCAAGGGTTTCTGCCCGATATTGATGGGGAGACGCTCTCCTTTGAGCAGCTGGGGGAATGGTTTTTGCGATCGCTCTTGACCCAGGTGCGCACCGTAGCTGGGGAAGACGACAGCCTGGTGCTGACGGTGCCGGTGGATAGCTTTGAGGCCTACCGCCTGTGGCTGGGAGATGTGGCCACCGCGCTGGATTTCAAAGAAGTGCGGCTGATTGACGAGCCCACCGCCGCCGCCCTGGGCTACGGGCTGACGGGGGAGCAAACCCTGCTGGTGCTCGATTTTGGGGGCGGCACGCTGGATTGGTCGCTGGTGCGGTTGGTGGCCCCCGCCCAAAAGCAGCCGGTGGGGTTTTTGCTCAAGTGGCGGGGCCAGGGAGCGGAGCAGACCAGCGCTCAAAAGCCCGAGGTGGCGCGGGTGCTGGCCAAGGCGGGCGAAAACCTAGGCGGGGCCGACATTGACCACTGGTTGGTGGAGCACTTTGCCAGCCAGGGAATCTCAGGGGGGGCCGTGGTGCAGCGGCTGGCGGAGCGATTGAAGATCGCGCTGTCGGAGCAGACCGAGGCGGCGGAAGCCTACTTTGACGACGAAACCTTTGACACCTACGACCTGGCCCTGACCCGCGACCAGTTTGAAGAGATTCTCACCCAGAACCAGTTTTTTGAGCGGTTGGAGAAGGGACTGACCCAGGTGCTCCAGCAGGGGCAGCGCCAGGGCATCGACGCGGATGCGATCGACGCGGTGCTGCTGGTGGGGGGCACCGCGCAGATTCCGGCGGTGCAGCGGTGGGTGACAGAGAGGTTTGGGACAGAGCGGGTGAGGTGCGATCGCCCCTTTGAAGCCGTGGCCCAGGGAGCCCTGCAAATTGCCCAGGGCCTAGCCGTCGAAGATTTTCTCTATCACAGCTACGGCATTCGCTATTGGGACAGGCGCAACAATTGCCACAGCTGGCATCCCATTCTCAACCAGGGGCAGCCCTACCCCATGGCCGCCCCAGTCGAAATCACCCTGGGAGCCTCAGTGGAAAAGCAGCCCAGCATTGAGCTGATCGTGGGCGAACTGGGGGCCGCTAGCACCCAGACCGAAGTGTATTTCGAAAACGGTCGCCTGGTGACGCGCCAGCTCAGCGGTGATACCCCCGCCGTGCAGCCGCTGAACGATCGCGAGGGGGCGCGCACCATTGCTCAGCTCAATCCGCTGGGGTTTCCGGGCAGTGATCGGGTGCGGGTGCTGTTTCAAGTCGATCGCGATCGGCTGCTGCGCATTACTGTTGAAGACATTCTCACCGGCAATACGCTGCTGGATAATGAGGCCGTGGTGCGGCTGAGCTAATGCCGCCCATGGAATCAGCATTCTCTACTCTTTTCGTCAGCAAAGGTTTTAGGAGCTGATGAAAGACTATTCTCCTAAATCTTGCCGCTCTTCTGGGTTACCACATAAGTCGCTAAAATAAGCATAAAGTTGGAGCTGCTTAGGCCGAGCTGTGGCAGTTGTTCACTAAAATAACTGGCAGCCACGCCAAAAAATAAAGAGTAATATTAATATTTCATGACTATTGTGCGAACACTTCCAGAAACAGCCGTAGAGTCTTCCTTTGCGGTTTATCACTCATTCTGCCGATTAATGTTGCAAGCTAGCCTAATCGCTATTGCAGCTTATTTAGCCATTTTTATGTTAGCCATCCCCTTTGATATGGATGCTGGGGTGGAGCGCGGCCTAGTTTTATTGACTCCAGTTTTTGAATTTTTTATGGCTGCTGTTCTGTATTCTCTAGGGTTTTTAACCATTCTTCCTAGCTCCGAGCGAGAGAGCTTTGATGGTTCAGCCAGACTCAGAAGCCGAGTTATGCGCCGCAAAATGCTGCTTACCCTGCTGGGCTCTATTTCGCTGTCGCTAGGAATTTTATCGGGCGCGTTAATGTTGGTCAAAGCTCACCTGTAGCCACCTGAACGAGTCTATTCGTAGTTTTTTTGCAACGTCCTCAGTTGTCTATTGCCTGAATCAGAGTGGAGAGGGCGGCAAGCTGGGTCGTATCTACTCCGCAGGCGTCACCACACACCGGGATCTCGCCGCGAGTCGCGCGATCGATGTCACCTAGCAGGGTGTCTACTACGCTGACAGAGTCATCGCCTTGTAGCCCGATTGGGTCGCCGCTGCGGGTGTTGTTGGCCTCGGCAATCTGCTTTAGACTGCGCAAGGCATCGCGCAGAGGGCTGGTGCTGACCAGGGTCATAATTTCGGCATAGCCCGAACTGCTTAGGCAGAGGTGAAATGCTGCGCTGGGGTCAGTTGCGGTTAGGGTTGCGCCCTGCCTCCTGCTGCGGTACCCCAATCTGCTGACCCGGTAAGAGCAGCGATGCGCTCTCGGGGGCATCCCAATCAGTGGGATGCAGTACCGACATACGGCCTGAGCCGCTGATAGCCAGAACCCCGACATAGAGACCTCGGGTTTCACCGTTGGTGACGTTGACCACAATTTCGCTGCCCGATCGCAACGTCTGCCCCGAAGACGCTAACCGCTGGGCAATTAGGCTACTCTGGCTGCCCCGACGGCTGGCGCTACGACCCACAGCCACGGTGCTATTGATCGGCTGCACAACGACATCAACATTGAGGTGGGAGGTGTCGCCGTTGAGCACCGATCGCAGCACCTGCCCCGCCAGCAGAAGCTTGAGCGTAGGGTTGAGCCGCTGAATTGCCGCTGTAATAGGCTCACTAGGCTCGCCAACGCTGTCGCGAATGGCTGACAACCCCTGCGTAAACAGGCCAACGCTGCCCAACTGATCTACATCCTACACAGCTTCGGCAGCGGCGATCGCCAGCCCCTGCTCAGTCATGCGCCCCAGCAGATAGTGGGGGCTTTGGCCACTGTCTACCGCGACGGGCTGAATGCGGTCAAAAGCTACCAGTTGCGATCGCGCTGTCTCCCGATCTGTCCCTAAGGATTCATCTAGACCCACTCGTAGGGTCAGAGCGGTTGACAATCCCCGCACCTGTTCCCTCAGCAACTGCCCTGCTGCGATCTGCCCCAGAATGCTATTCGTTAGGGTACCGTAGCCCTTTAACCCTAGCCGCTGGGTTGGCTCAATTTGGCCAATCTCATGGCCATTGTCATCCACGACCGAAAAAACAGCCCCACTCTCAAACGCTGCCAAACTTTGGGACGACACGCCCCCCAGCCAAAACTTGACCTCGCCACCCTCAGTACCGACCACCACGGCTTCTGCTGCCGGGCTCTGGGGAGGGCTAAAAAAGAGTGGCTCTTGACCAAAGTTGCGCCCTGGCTCCACCTCGTAGATGGGCGACTGCACAATGCGGGCGCTGTTGGCTACATCTCGCGTGCTGCGGGATAGGTCTACAAACCCGCGATCGAGCGGCAGGCTACCGGGCTGCTGCCAGAGGTAACGGGTCAGCGCGTAGGTAAATGCCCCTGCATAAAACTGCCCCACCCCCTCACCAAAGGAAGCATCTGCCGCTAGCTGGTTGGCCTGGGCCGACCCCAGCGCTACCCCTTTTGCAATGCCTTTGCTGCGCTCGGTCTTGAGCTGGGCCGGTGACCAGGCCAACCGCGTCAGCCAGCGCTCCTGTTCGGCCAGTTCTAGAGCGCTGGCTGACGCATCGCCCAGGGCTACCCATGACTCGACGGCCCGCATGATCAGATCGCCTCGGGTGCCACCGCCGGAGTGGCAGCTGTCGAGCATGACCGTCACCGGGTCGGTTTTGAGGTTGGCCATCAGCATTTGCCCATGATGTCGTTGACCTGGTTGCCCTGTAGGTTGAGCCGAGCGTCGTAGGGCAGCAGGCTGCCGTTGTAGCCCGATGCCCCATTGGCGCTCGCGATCGGGTCGGGGTCACGCACTAAAGAGCCATGGCCCGAGAAGTGAAACACCACCACATCCCCCGGCTGGGCCTGATCGATCAGGTGGCTCTCAAAAGCATCTAGCAAGTTCTGGCGGGTGGCGGCCTGGTTTTCTAGGGTGAGAATATTGGCTGGGTCAAAGCCAAAGCGATGTACCAGCAGCTCTTTTTGCATGCGCCCATCGGTGAGGCAGCCTCGCAAAGAAGTGACCCCGGTAGGGTAGTGGTTGACGCCCACGAGCAGAGCCAGTTTGCGGCGAGTGGGTTGGGCTAGGGCGCGGGCGTAGCGATCGCCCTGCCGCCAAATATTGACTTGGCTGAGGCCCACAGCGGCCAGAGCTGATCCAGCAAACTGTAAAAACTGACGACGCTTAAGGCTGGGCACGGTGACACTCCTGAAGGGCTAGAAACAGGGTAAGTGAGCTGGGGGAGCACGTGAAGACGTTGTGGATCGCGCTGGAAAACGGGGTCGCCCTCAGGCTGGCTGGCTTCCCAGTACTGGGTATCACTTTAAAATTCGGTTTCATCTAGAGCTTCGGTTTGAGCATTGCCGCCTTCTACCGGATGCAACGTGACTTCGAGGGTCGTCCAGTATTCGGTATTGCCTTCGCGCTTGACTGCAAACTCTGTGGGGTCGCTAAAGGCCGAGAGCGCCATATTGCGGCGAAATTTTTGCTGGTCAGCATCCCAGTCGAGGCCGGTGGCGAAGCGCAGATCGCAGGTGCAGGTGCCCACATCGTCCAGGGTGACGTCTTCGTTGGCCCGCACGTACACAAACCGCAGGGTTTCGCCATTGGCATCCACTAGCTTAAAAACCGCATCAACAGGGTTGCCATTTTTGACGGTGAGCTGGCCATAGCCGCTGCCGATGGGGGGCGTAATTTGGGTACCCGTGGGTAGCGAAACCGGCAGCCGCAGACTGGGCAAAGTCGCTATCTCCGTCAGGGAGGTGGATAGAGGGGTCAACACTATGCTCGGAGGGCTAGAGGTTAACGACGACAGGATTGCGGCTAAACCACACAGCCCGGCCAGGGCCGTCATCTGTAGCCGTCGAGTGGTGGGGCGAAGCGCGGTGGATGTAGAAGTCATGGGAAAAGTCCTCTGCGGCGTGGGGGAGAGAGTCCCTAGGGTCTCTCTGCCAGGTTCTATGGCTGAGATGGGGGAACTTATTCACCAGAACTGTAGATTTACTGCTGCGCCAAACGGGTACGCAAAGCTGACGTTGTCTTGGCAGAAAACTGAATAAGTTCACGTCAACTAGCCCTATATGCTGGTGTCGTCGCCGGTAGAGGGTTGTCTGGCGTTGCTGAATTGAGGAATGAATCTGCAAAAGCAACAGTTGCTGCATCGCCCCCCAACCCCCCAAATTTGGGGGGCTTTGCAGTCGTCTGGTTCCCCCCAGGATTGGGGGGATAGGGGGGCAAATCATACCGTTGATCAGCAACGCCGGTTGCCTATGCGTCGTTCCACAATGGGGTTTTGGTTGATTGCTGCTACTGCGTTAGTTGCTGTGCAACGGCCAAGCTTATCGGTAGAGATGCAGAACCTACACCCGGTTGAGGCAGAGATCACTATCGCTCAGTCTGAGTCAAGATCACCCATACCAAGTTTGTGGCTGGGGCACCTCATGAGTCGTTGATTTTGATTGGCAACGATTTGTAGGCAGAAATGTGGCTTGGTGGCTTGCCAGCTAACTCAGCCGCTAGTCAACTCCTTCAATTTGTCCGACACAGCTGTAGATAACGAACCACTACAGATCGCTATTAACAGCAAGAGAATACACAATTTTTTCTGAACTTTTCAGCCCAACTCAACCCTTTGGAGATTTGATTATGCGATGCCCCCGTTCTAATCACTGGCTGTTGGCCCTGTGTACCCAGGTGTTGAAATACTTTTTGCTGAGCGTGGCTGGCTGCACCGTGGCCTATATTGCTGCGATCGCCCTTAGCTGGGGGCTGCTAGCCGAAGTCGCCGCCTTCCTTTTGGCCTATTTGCTACGCCAGGGATTTTTGCTGGTGATCTGTCTAGTTGCCATTACTATCATCAGCGAGTCGGTTCAGAGGTAAACAGTTTTTACCCATTCATTCACTTATTCGCTCCATGAATTACAGCCGTAGGCCAGCTCCTTATGCCTCTGTTAAATAAGTTTCCCAGACCCAGCCATAGCTAGAAATAGCGTGTTCAATCTTCGGTTGTTCAAGGCAAAACTAGTCGCAACTCAGCCCCGGAATTATGACGATATTTCGATATTGGCAACTGCTTCGCATGACCAGTGCAGGTGAGTATCAGGCGCGTTTGCTATCCCAAGTACAGGATTGGATTCAGCAGGCGTTTGCTGACTTGTTAAAGAATACCGATACCCAAACCAGCAACTTGCAAAAGGCTTTGCTCGATCGCTGGCGCTCAAAGACAGCGCAGGCCGACCTGGCCTTGCTCAGCCTGCGCTGCTTGGTCAGTCACCAAATTCGCGATGCCTGCCACCGCCTGACTCAGCGGTTTGGCCAAACCTACGGCTTCACCACCGTTGAACTGCTGGCATTAGTGCTCGATGACGATGGGCGATCGCCCGCTATCCATCGCCCCTTTACCCAAAAAATTTTGGAGAGCTACGACCCGACCAAAGCCGCCCTGGGCACCTGGAGCAACCGCCTAACCTGCAACCACCCTGAGCTAAACCATATGCTGCTCGAAAAAGGGCTTTACCGAGCCAGCCCCTGGGCCATTTTGAATGACACCAGTCTGGAGCAAGTGGCAAAAATCTTGCGCACCTTTCACCTCTGCAGTGAGTACGAGGTGACGGCTGCGGTAGACCTATTAGAGCGCTATCAGCGGGTGTACACCCGCGATCGCGCAGGCGATCGCCAAAACGGTGGCCCTCGCCGTTGCCAGCCGCCCAAGGCCGAGCAGCTGCAAGAAATGAACACCACCCTTGAGCAGCTCAAGCAGCTAGCCGACCAGCTGCGCCAGTATCGCATCCATGTGCGAGGGGGCTCGGGTAGCCCCTACCAGCCCGAAGCCCTGGACTGGGAGCAAGTGGCAGATTCTACTCCCCTACCCGATGAGCAAGAGAAATTTTTAGAGGCGTTTCGTCAAGCGGTTAAGCAGGGTTTAGACGGGGCGATCGCCCAGGCCAAAGCCAACTACTTTGTCGAAAACGAGCTGCCTGCCGACGCCCTGCAAATTCTTTTCACCATTGCAGATCTCTCCGAAGAGCTGAGCGCTGCCCGTGGAGCCCTGGCCACCGACATTTGTAGTGTAGTGAGGAGTTACAGCCTTAGCGCCCGCTATCCCTATCATCTGTCTAAACCGCTGGTCTAAGCGGCCTCACCAGTAGCGATAACGTCTGTTGACAGAGGGTATGCCGCTGTCACGTTGTGCGATCGTTAAGAGTGAGCCGGATTCAGCTTAGGCCCGTGGTAGGGTTGCCTTGAACTATGCTCTAAACCGCATCTATGGCTATTTTTCCTGCTTTGAGCAAAGCCTTGCTGACCAGGTCACTCCCGCTGACTACGACCCTGGTTTTGCTCTCAATGGCAGGAGCAACGCCCTTAGCCCAGGCGCAAGTTACGCCCGATGACACTTTGGGAAGTGAGGCCTCTACCGTGACTCCTGATGTGCTGGTGCGCGGCAGCGAAGCCGACCTGATTGAAGGCGGTGCCCTGCGCGGCAGCAACCTGTTCCACAGTTTCCTAGAGTTTAATGTCGATCCTGGGCAGCGGCTCTACTTCGCCAACCCAGCAGGGGTCGAGTCAATTCTCAGCCGCATTACTGGGAACAACCCCTCGGCCATCTTTGGCACCCTGGGGGTCGATGGCGCTGCAGACTTGTTTTTGATCAACCCCAACGGTCTGGTGTTTGGCGAAACCGCCACCCTCGATATCCAGGGCTCATTCTACGCCAGCACCGCCGAGGCGATTTCGATGGGCGATGGGGTCTACAGCGCTACGGCCCCAGAGCAGAGCAGTCTGCTAACGGTGAACCCTAGCGCCCTATTTAGCAACTATCTAAGTGAGTCGTCTGGCAACATCGAAAGCCGAGCCCTACTGGCCGCAGGCGAAAACCTTACCCTGGCCGCTAACCAGCTTGACTTGCAGCGGCAGGTGGCAGCGGGCGGCGATTTAACGCTGTTGGGCAACACCGTACAAATTCGCGATGCGGTAAATGCCCCGTTTGTAGGGTTCGCCGGGGGCGATCTGCTAGTGCAGGGCAACGAGCAGGTCGATATTGTGGCTCTCAGCCACCCCGACAGCGGGCTATACAGCTATGGCGATATGGTGCTGCGATCGCAAAACCCCGTCGGCGGCGACGCCCACTACTGGAGCGGCGGCAACTTCACCGTAGAAACCCTCAACGGCAGCGGCGGCAGCCTCTACAGCCCAATTGATCCAATCATCCGCTCACGAGGAGACGTGTCTTTTGACACCTATGTAGGCAGTTCGCTTCACATCCTAGCTGGTGGGTCAGTTGCCCTTGGCACTGCCTTAATCACGGCTCCTGATCCAGGAGTTTTAGGGAATGATTTTTTACGAGAGACGATTAGGCTCTCGGATGGAACAGTAGTGGAAGTCGATGGCGGTGCTCAACCAACTCTTGATGTTCGTGCTGGGGTTAGTTTAGAGATGTTCGGAACGGCACCCTTAGAATTAATAACGGGCCTTGGTGATACTGACATATTTTTGGGTGCCTTGCTTCCCACAAACTCACCTTCAAGCGCAGAAATTACTATTGGTGATGTTTTTATTAACGCACCTAATGGCCTAGTCTTGTTAACCAATCAATATCAACCCAACAACACTCTAACTGAAGGCAATATTAATATTACAGGCGAAGGCTTCTTTGGAAATGGCATCAACACTAGCAGAGCTAACGAGCAAGGTGGCACAGTTTACCTTGATGCTCGCAACAACATTCTTGTAACCAACAGTTTTATTGATACTACTTCAACAGGGGCAGTGGGAAATATAGTAATCAACGCTGCCGACACAATTCTTTTTGATGGTGCTGACGGTAGCGGTGTCACTGGAGTGTTTGCCAATTTAGTCGCGGGAGGCGAAGGCACTGGTGGCAACGTTCGCATCAATGCTAACAATTTAGAGATTTCAAATGGGGCACAAATTACAGCATTAGTTTTTGGTGATGGCCAAGGTGGTGACGTTAAATTCAATATTCGCGACACTGTTCGCTTGATTGGTTCCAACCCAATTAACGGTATCGCGGGGGGAGTGTTCAGTGGCATTGCTCCCAATGGAGAGGGAGGCGGAGGCAACATTCAAATTGCTGCTAGAAATCTCGAAATTATAGATGGTGCTGTATTAAGCGCATCAACCTTTGGGCTTGGCAATGCTGGCAGCGTTAATTTAACTTTGACTGAGCAAGTTCATATTGCGGGATCTAGCCCTATCAGCGGCTTTCCTAGCAGCATCTTGAGCAGTGTTGAACCGACTGGGCAAGGAACCGGCGGAGGTATTCAAATCAACACTAAAAATCTCAACATTGTAGATGGAGCACGAATTGGTACTGGTGTTTTTGGCACAGGAGATGCGGGCGATATATTTTTAACAGTTGCTGAGATAGCACAGATTGCTGGTTTTGATACAGTTAGTGGTAGGTCTAGTGGAATCTTTAGTAGTGTCGATCCAACTGGAGTAGGAAATGGCGGAAACATAAGGCTTACTGCTGCCAATGTCCAAGTCCTTGATGGTGCACAACTTAATACTTCATCTTCCGGATTAGGAAACGCAGGAAATGTGATCTTGAATGGCGCTAATTTGATCCGTTTTGCCCGGTTCAACCCAATTTTAGGCAACGTTAGTGGAGCATTCAGCAATATTGAGTCTACTGGGGAAGGTACTGGTGGTAATGTTCAGATATCTGGCCAAGTGCTGGAGGTGCTAGATGGAGCTGAATTGAGTGCTTCAACTTTTGGGATAGGGGATGCAGGCAGCGTAATTTTGAATATTTCTGATTTAACCCGCTTCGAAGGAACTCGTATTGGCGGATTTTCTAGTGGAGCATTTAGCCGTGTTGAATCAGCGGGCGTTGGGTCAGGCGGTAATGTTGAAATAACCACTAGAACTATAGAAGTTTTGAATGGAGCATTGTTGGATGCTTCAACCTTTGGTCTTGGAAACGCAGGCAGTGTCACTCTCAACGTTGCTGGGTTGGCCCGTTTTAGTGGGTCTAACCCCATCGCGGGTATCGCCAGCGGAGCATCTAGCAGTGTGCAACCAACGGGAATAGGCACCGGAGGCAATCTCCAGATAACGGCTGGCACACTTGACATCTCTGGCGGTGCAACACTGAGTGCTTCAACGCTTGGTATCGGGAATGCAGGTAGCGTTATTCTAAACATCGCCGAACTAGCGCGTTTTGCTGGATTTGATCCTGTTGATAGCAGCCCTAGTGGAGCGTTTAGCCGTATTGAATTTGGCGGAGAAGGAGAAGGTGGCAATGTTCAGATTACTGCTCACATCTTGAAAATGGAAGATGGTGCTCAAATCAGTGTATCGACTATTGGAGCAGGTAATGCAGGTAGCCTTAGTTTAAATGTCTCTGAGTTGGTTCAATTTATTGGCTTTAATTCTATAGATAATACACCCAGCGGTGTTTTTAGTAGCGTTGAGCCAACAGGCAACGGTAACGGGGGGAATGTTGAAATAACGACCAGAAATCTTGAGGTTTTGAATGGAGCACAAATTGGTAATTCTACCTTTGGTATTGGGAACGCAGGCAACGTGAATCTACGAGTTTCTGAATTGGCGCGCTTCGTTGGATCTTCTCAATCTACAGGTGTATTTAGCATTGTTGAGCCTGCCGGTATCGGCACTGGCGGAGACATTGAGCTTTCAGCAAAAAATGTAGAGATTCTGCAAAACGCAGCTTTGGACAGCAGTAGCATTGGCGATGGCAATGCGGGAAATATTGTGCTGCTAGTCTCAGAACAGCTATTGATTGATAACGGTACTATATTGACTAGTTCAGAATCTTTTACGGGAGGGCAGATAACTATTCAGTCGGGTTATATCATTCTTCGCAACGATGGGGATATTCAAACTTTTGTGAGCCAAGGTGAGGGAGGAGGTGGCAATATTGCGATCGCATCCAATTTCCTCATTGCCCTCGAAGACAGCGATATTTTGGCCTTTTCTGCCGATGGCCGGGGCGGGGTAATTGACCTCAGTCGTACTACATTCTTTGGGCAAAACCCCAGCATTGCTGCACGCAATCTGAGCCGAAATGAGCTGCTAGATTTAGACGGCAACGATCGCGTCGATATCAACGCCACAGGCGGCATCGAGTCGGGGCAAATTTTTGTGGGCGACGCCACCTTCGTCGAAAACAGCCTGACAGCCCTAACCGATGCCATTGTCGACACCAGCGCCCTCACGGCGGGGAGCTGCATTGCCCGCAGTCAAGACAGCCTAGGCTCCTTTGTCGTCACAGGCCGCGATGGGTTGCCCGCTACCCCTGGCGATGGGGGCATCTCGGCCTACCCCACCGGCACGGTGCGCGCCCTAGACGAGCCTGCCGCCACCAGTCTTCAAGAGCCCGATGGCGTGTACCAACTTCCCAGCGGTCGCCTGGTGCTGAGCCGCGCCTGCGACTAGGGCACTACTCTTGCTCAGCCAGATAATTGAGGCGATCGCTAAATAGAGAGATGCCATCGTTGGGGTTCAGGGCTTCCTGCTCGGCCAGCCCCGCTAGCAGGTCGCGGCGGTAGGCGGCGGCCTCTGGGGAAACTGGAGTTTGGGACAGCAGGGCGATCGCATCGTACCAAAGCCCTGCTGCGATCGCCTGCTCGGCGCGATCGACCAGATTGCCCTGCCCGATCGCAGCCCCACTCGTTGCGGCCACCACCTGGAGGTCGGCCTCATCTAACGCCACCTTGGAGGGTTGCCCTGGGTTGCACAGCAAAATCACCTTCCAGCGGTAGGTGCTGCCCACCGCTAGCGCGGGTTCATCCTCAGGCAGCGTAAACGACGTGTAGCCTTGCTGGCTCTCCCCCAGCTCAAACGTGTTGACCGGCGTCAGCTCGTCACCCTCAGCCGCCGCATACCGATAGAGCTGAAGCTGCATTTGGTAAGGGGTTTCTTCGGGCACGTACCAGACCAAGGTGGGACGACGAGTCGTTGTTGCGCCAATGTGCGACTGGGATGCCAGGGCCGTGAGGTTGATCGGGGCACTGCCATCGCAGCCGCCTCGGGTGCCACCCCCCACGGTGCGGCGAGGTGCTCGAGACGTGGGCGGTGGCTCATAACCACGGCGATTTGAGCTTTGAGCAATCAGGGGTGAGGAATGTAAGGTCACCTCATTGCCCCAGCTAGGGTTGCCCACCGATAGGAAAACGCCGGTTAGGCTGCCAAGCGTCAAAAGTGCCGCCGCGATCGCTGATTTGTGCATCCCTCATTACCTTTCTGTAGGTGTGCCCCTAAGATTAAATGAGTGGCCCAGCAAATCGGCAACATTTTGCGCCAGTTTATCGACGCTTAACGGTCAGCGGCCTTGCCGGTTTCGGCAAGGGGTGCCCTAGGGTTTGATTCTCGTCACCTCATCGATTCAGCTTTCTAAACCCCAGGCGACGCTGAGCCACCAGAGCCCACCGCAGTTCGCAACAGGTGCCCGCACTGCTAAACTCGCGATTAAACTGCCCGTTCAAGCGCTGGGCTAACTGTTTGGCCTGCCAGGTGCCCCAGCCCGTACCCGCCGAGGAGGTGTCAAGGGAGTAGGGGCCCTGGCCGTTGTCAATCACCTGAATCAAGTTTTCGGCGTCGGTAGCCTGGCAGACGACGGTGAGGCGGGTCACGTTCACCCCGTGTTTGCCCACGTTGAGCAGGGCCTCTTCTAAAAACTGACAGAGACCCTGTCGGTCGTCAGCCGAAAGGCCCAGGGTGCTGAGGGGTTCAAAGGTGACGACCTTGAGCTTGAGCGATCGCAGCCCCGGAAAGTCTTGCTCGCCCCGTGCCAGAGTCGCTGTATAGGTGTTCCAAAGCTGTTCGTGTAGGGGAATGGCCTGGGCGTTATCCGGCAGCACAGCGGCAGGCAGGCTCTCGCGAATATCGCGCAGCTCCTGGTTGAGGCGCTCTAGCCGGAGGCGGGTCTCGGCCCAGGCGGCGGGTTCGGCTTCCCGCAGCAGCAGGGCCAGGGTTTGCAGGGGGCCATTGTGAATGGCGCTGTAGGTTTGGTCAAT
Organism: Phormidium tenue FACHB-1052; assembly: GCF_014696675.1. Lineage (GTDB taxonomy): Bacteria > Cyanobacteriota > Cyanobacteriia > Phormidesmidales > Phormidesmidaceae > Nodosilinea > Nodosilinea tenuis_A. The sequence continues at coordinate 8,370 of NZ_JACJQN010000028.1, read as the reverse complement.
AATTTGCTGGCGCTCTGCAATACGCGATCGCAGGGTTTGGTCGTACAGATAAAACCCCGGCAGCACCAGCCCATTGACGCTAAACACCACCAGCGTCGGCACCAGCGGCAGCCACCAGCCCCCCAGCCACAGCAGGCCAAAGCTCACCCCCACCAGACCCAAACCAATCAAGCCCAGGGTCAGCAGATACCAAGAGGGCGATCTGACCCACCCAATCAGCACCGTGCCCACTCCGCCCCACAGCACAATCCATAGATACTCCAGGCCGTCGGGCCAGGTGCGCAACAGTGGGCGACCCTCCATCACCGCACTCACCAGCTGGCTGGTGGCGTGGGCCTGCATCACCACCCCATACACCAGCCCCGGATTGTCTGACGCTACCGCCGCCGAGTTGAGAAAGTCCTTCGCGCTTGATGACGTAATTCCCACCAGCACAATGGCATCCTCAATCCAGGTGGGGTCTACGGCGTTGTCGAGCACCTGCTGCAACGTCACCTGCCGAAAGGGCTGAGAACCGCTACGCCCGTTCAGCAACACCTGATGCCCCCCCGCATCGACCCCCACATAGCCACCCGCATGGGGAGAAATTTGAGAAAATTCTACTGAGCCAAAGCGCATGGCCCAGGGGTCGCGCAGGCCATTTTCCAGGGCCAGCCCCTCTGCCTGCAAATAGGTCTCCGCCAGCCGCAGCGCCAGGGAAAACCGAAACTCTCCCACGGCGTTGGGCGACCCCAGCAGAGCCCGGCGCACAAACCCATCGTCATCCTGGGGAAAATCCACAAATCCCACCTGTTCGGGGGGCAGATAAGTCGGCCCCGCCACGGGCGGATTGCTCAAAATATTCTCAATGCCAATTACGTAGGGCTTGGTCGCTAGGGTTTCAACTAAGGCCGCGTGGCCCGGCTCCACCGCCATATCGCGGTAGATGTCGATGCCCACGGCGCGGGGCCGATGCACCGCTAGGGTTTGCAGCAGCTCAGCCAACACGCCATCCGGCACCGGATAGGTACCGAGCCGTTGAATATCGGCCTCATCAATGCCGACAATCAGCACCCGCTCATCGGTGGGTTCAGCCGGTCGCCAGCGCAGCAGCGTATCCAGCATCTTCAGCTCCAGACCTTGAAACAGCCCCAGCAGCCGGGCACCCACCACCAACCCCAGCACCACCACACCGGGCACCACCTGCCGCCACGGCGTTTTCCCTACCGGGTGACGGCGCTGCCAACTGTGCCGAAGTTTGTCAAAGGGTTTCATAGGGCCAAGGGATTACGTGACGGTCAAAACGAGGGAAATCACCGCTAAGCCAAGCCTACAAAACCTTAGCGCTAGAACGTTGCAGAGTTACGTTAACTCGCTTGCTGAAACCTCCGCAATGGCAGGTTAAGTGGAAGCGCGCTAGCTCGATGACTTGTCTGTTGCAAGGTTTGCAAATTCAAACTTGTTATCCAAAACCCATCAACTACGCCATGCGCTGATCTCAAGGTTTGACCGTCGCAAAACTGAGACAGGTGCTAAAGTTTGGGTGCTTTTTCCTCGGCCCCTGGTTATGCGCTACTCTACCCTCCCTGTCTGCGGCATGTTGGTGTTAGGGGCGATCGCCACCCTCACCGCTACTTCCCCCACCCTGGCACAGCTCGTGCCCGACGCCACCCTAGGAACCGAAAGCTCAACGGTGACTCCCGATGCCCCTGTGCAGGGCGGTTTCGCCGAACTGATTGGTGGCGGTGCTGTGCAGGAGGGTAACCTGTTCCACAGCTTTCTGGAATTCAATGTGGATGCCGGGCAGCGGGTCTATTTCGCTAACCCCGCTGGAGTGGAGGCGATCTTTAGCCGCGTCACCGGGGGCAGCCCATCAAACATCTTTGGCACCCTGGGGGTCGATGGCACAGCCGATTTGTTTTTAATGAATCCCAACGGGCTGGTGTTTGGCCCCGGTGCCCGACTGGATGTGCAGGGGGCGTTTACGGCGACGACGGCCAGCGCTATTCAGTTTGGTGAACAGGGCAGCTTTGGTGCAGCAGATCCCAACCCGCTGCCGATTCTCACCGTGGATCCCTCAGCCCTCTGGTTCAACCAACTCAGTCGGGGATCTATTACCAGTCAAGGCATTCTTTTTGTGGATGGAGGACAAAGCCTGATTTTGGCAGGCGGCAACATCGTGCTCGATAACAGCATCCTGGATGTGGATCTTTCGGCTGGAGGACGAATTGAGTTAGGTGCTGTTGCTGGAGAAGGCACAGTTCAACTAGCAAAAGACGACAGCTTGCTTCGCCTAACTTTTCCAGGGGGTTTAGAGCGCGCTGACATCATCATCAAGAACTCGGGCATCGATGTCAGCGCCAATGGTGGCGGCAGCATCGCCATTACAGGACGCAACGTTAATACTAGTGGCAGCACGATTTTAGCTGGCATCGCTTCAGGCGTAGGCAATGAACAAAGTCAAGCAGGTGATATCAACTTAGATGCAGCCGAAACTCTTCGCGTTGAGGCTAACAGCATAATTGCAAATCAAATTACTCCTGGGGGAATAGGCAACGCTGGAACTGTCAACATCAGCGCCAACAATTTTATTGCTGACCAATCCAATATAAGTGGCATAGCCTTTGGCCCAGGTAATGCTGGCGATATCAATATCTTGGTTGATAGAGATATAGCTTTAAATGCCTCTAATGTGTTTAGCTTGGGAATAGAAAGCTTAGCTGCGAATGCGGGCAATGTTAACATCAAAACGACTAATCTTTCGTTATCAAATGGGGCTCAGATTAGCGCTAGCTCCTTTGGAATAGGTACAACTGGCAACGTGGTGGTTAATGCTCGCGATCGCGTCAGCTTAGATGGCTTCCCCAGCGCTATCTTCAGCTCCATCTTTGGCAGTTCTCAGAATATAGGAGGTGATATTCGGATCACAGCGAGAGAGCTATCACTCACAAACAGCGCCAAACTTGATACTAGTGTTAATGGTCAGGGCAGCGGTGGAAACGTGATTATTGATGTTCAAGATGGCTTTATTATTGATGGCATTATTGAAGGCAGACCAGGCAGTTCTATTTTTAGCACTATTGAGGAGCAAGGCACAGGCACAGCAGGTGATGTTAGAATTAATGCTGGCTTTGTAGCGTTGACAAATAGCGGTACGATTCAATCTCTTACACGTGGCCAGGGGAATGCTGGTAACATTTTTATTCAAGCCCGTGATTTTGTATCGCTAGATGGCTTTGCTAGCCGCGGAACTACAATTGTCCCAGGAATTGATGAGCCTGTTTTTGTTATAATCCCCAGCGCGATCGCAAGCGTTGTTACAAATAATGGAAATGCGTCAGGCAATGCCGGTGACATATATATCCAAGCTGGAAACTACATTTCGCTGAGCGACACCGCAAGCATTACAAGCAGTATCGAATCGGAAATAGCAATCGGGAATGCAGGCAATGTAACTCTAGAAGCCGGTTCTTTTTTTGCGAACAATGGGAACATAGGTACAACAACCGTAGCCCAGGGTGATGCAGGGGACATTACGATTAATACTCGCGATCGCGTGGATGTAGATAACCTATCACGATTACAGTCTTTTACAGATGGCTTAGGCGATGCTGGCAACATTAAAATTGTGTCGCAGGGAATTGTCTCATTCAATAATGGCGCACAGATTCAGGCTGGCACTTTTCGCAACGGCAATGCTGGAAACATTGAGATTGATGCAGTGACTACGGTGTCTCTCAACAGCGGAATTCTCTTTCAGAATGATGAATTTTTTCCTAGTGCATTCTTGAGCACTGTAGATACCACCAGCACTGGTGAAGGCGGCAATATTTCAGTTCGAGCAGGGGCTCTATCGGTAACCGAGGGAGCCGTTATTAGCGCTACAACCGTGGGGCGGGGGCCAGCGGGCAATATTCAGGTGGAGGCGCGCGATCGCCTCCTAATCGACGGCTACAGTGCGCAATCGGGCTTTCCCAGCAGACTCCAAACCTCTACCGAATTTCCCACCAGTGGGCCAAGTGGCGACATTGACCTATCAGCCCGCCAGGTACAGGTGCTCAACGGCGGTCAAGTCTTAGCTAACAGCGAGGGCCGGAGTTCGGCAGGCACCGTGCGAGTTAACGCCACCGACAGTATCTTGGTCTCCGGCAGCAATCCAACCTTTGCTGCCCAAGCCGCTAACAGGCCCAGCATCGCCCGTCTTTTTATTCCCCAAAGCACTATTTCGGTGCGCTCTAGTGCAGCGGGTGCAGCGGGCAACTTGATCATTGGCGACCTGGGCAACACTCCGCGCCTGGTGCTCGACCAGGGGGGGCAGTTGATTGCCGAGTCGGCAGCCGTTAATGGCGGCAACATTGTCATCGACTTGAGCCAGGTGCTGCTGCTGCGCAACGGCAGCCTTATCTCCGCCACGGCGGGCACCGCCCAGGCCGGGGGCAACGGCGGCAACATCACCATTCGCGCCCCCTTCATCGTCGCCATCCCCAGCGAAAACAGCGACATTCGAGCCGATGCCTTTGCGGGAGCGGGGGGCAATGTCTCCATCGCCGCGCGGGGCATTTTTGGCATTGAGCCCCGGCTCGATCGCAGCCCCCTCAGCGACATCACCGCCACCTCAGAGCTGGGGGTAAGCGGAGTGGTCGCCGTAGAGACGCTCGACACCAGCTTTATTGAAGGCAGCCTAACCCCGCTCGAAGATGCCCTGGTCGACACGGCGGCGCTGACCAGCGGCAGCTGCATTGCCCGCACAGGGCCAGGGCTAGGGGCGTTTACCGTCACAGGCGGCGGTGGTCTGCCGCTGAGCCCTGGGGATGGCGCGATTTCGGCCTATCCCACTGGCACCGTGCGCACGGTGGAGGAGTCCACCGCGTCCGCCATTCAAGAGCCCGATGGGGTGTATCAACTGCCCGATGGCCGCCTGGTGCTCAGCCGTCGCTGTGCCGATCGCTCAGCCCCCAGGGGCTAGAGCCTAAGACCGCAGGGCAGTTCGCCAAATTGGCCGATTTCTCCATTGACGCCGCGATCGCCCCGTTAGATAGTTGCAACTGTCAGAGCAACTCCCCATGCCGCCGTCGGTTTTGTAATCAGAGACGCTACTTGTGATGCATCTACTTCGTGCTGGGCTGTGTGCCCTGATCGTGTCGCTGGCCCTCGATCTGGGGGCTCAGGCCCAGACGCCGCCCGGCTCACCGCTGCCCGAACCGACGGAGCCCACCCGACCAGCCCCCCTCAACCCACCGCTGCCCGAGCCGATTCCGCCCGAGGAGCCGCTACTGCGGCCAGAAACCACTCCTGAGGAGAGCGCCCCCCCGACCGAGGAACTCGTGTTTACCGTTGACCGCATTGAGGTGGTGGGCAACACCGTCTTAGACAGTGAGATCGCAGCCTTAGTGGAACCTCTGGAGGGGAATGCCCTATCCCTGGCTGATTTACTCGGGCTGCGCACCGCCATTACCGAGCTTTACCAAAGCAACGGCTACGTCACCTCCGGGGCTTTTCTGCCCACCAACCAAGATTTGGGCAGCGGGGTGGTGCAGATTCAGGTGATCGAGGGCGGGGTCGAGACCATTCAGGTGAATGGGTTGGGCCGACTGCGAGAGGGCTATGTGCGCGATCGCATTGCCCTGGCCACCCAGTCGCCCCTGCAAATTGCCCAGATCGAAGATGCCCTGCGCCTGCTGCAAATCGACCCCCTACTAGAGCGCGTCGATGCCGAACTCACCGCTGGCAGCCGTCCGGGGCAAAACATTCTAATTCTCGATGTGGCGGAGGCCGACCCTCTCTCAGCGGCGATCACCCTCGACAACTCCCAGTCATCGAGCATTGGCTCGTGGCAGGCCGAGGCCCAGGTGCAGCACCGCAACGTGCTGGGTCTGGGGGATGCCGCCAGCCTGCGCTACGGCCACACCGAGGGGTTAAACCTCTACGAACTGCGCTACGGCCTGCCCCTCAACGCCCGCGACGGTACCCTGCAACTGCGCTACGAAAATGTCAGCAGCCGCATCGTCACGCCCCAGTTTGTCGATGCGGGCATTCGCAGCAACAGCCAAACCCTGGCGCTGAGCCTGCGCCAACCCCTGAGCCGCTCGATCAGCCAGGAGTTTGCCCTGGGCCTGGCTTTTGACCTGCGCGAAAGCCGTAGCTTTATTCTCAACGACATTCCCTTCTCGTTTTCGATCGGGCCAGAGAATGGGGTGGCGAAGGTGAGCGCCCTGCGATTTTCCCAGGACTGGCTGGCGCGAGATCTGCGGCGGGTGGTGGCGGCGCGATCGCAGTTTAGCCTCGGCCTGGGCCTGTTCGATGCCACCGTCAACGACAGCGGCACCGATGGCCGCTTTTTTGCCTGGCTGGGCCAGTTTCAGTGGGTCGAGCGGGTTTCGCCTAACCTGCTGCTGGTCAGCCGCGTCAACGCCCAGCTCACCCCCAATTCCCTGCTGCCCCTAGAGCGCTTTAGCGTCGGTGGGCAAGACACCGTGCGCGGCTACGCCCAAAACCAGATCGTCACCGACAACGCTGTAATCGGCTCAGTCGAGCTGCGCATTCCCCTGTCGGCCACCCCCAACCAGCTCTTGCTGATTCCCTTTGTGGACGCGGGCACCGGCTGGAACACGCTGACCGAAAGCCCCACTCCTTCAGTGCTGCTCGGCACTGGGCTGGGGGTGCAGTGGCAGCCCATCCCCACCGCTAGCCTGGGTTTCACCTACGGCATTCCCCTAATTGGCGTACTGAACCGGGGCAATTCTTGGCAAGAAAACGGCTTCTATTTCACCTTTACCTATCAGCCGCTTTAGAAGATATGGAGCTGGCAACCTTAGCATTGAGAACTGTTGGGCCGAGCCCCTCGGTATTATTGTTGAATGGTCAATAACGTTGCAAATACTGTAGGTTGTTGATGCATTAAGACCTGCTGAACTAAACCATAAATCTTTAAAAGCACTAATTTTTTTCAGGGTTCTACGTTTTTCACTTCTAGGGAAACCTTAAAGTTCTAGCTGCCCCAGAATTGAAAAATTGGTAGGTAAGCCATACCCACTTTAAACCATGCCCGATTGGTCGTAATCTACGTAAATATTCTCCGTGAGTGGTTCAGCATCTGCTTCTAATTGGAGGCCGGTTTACCGACAAGTCTGGGCCGCCTGCTCAGCGGTTTCAACCTGCACCCGTACTACAGACTGCTGATTTTGATTGTCAGACCTCACCGTTGAGTAACGAAATCCAGCTTGCCGAACCTGGTCATTACTCAGGCTGGAAGGCAAATTGAATCTATACCAACCATCCCTATCCGGCCCCGTATAGGCTCTAAATTCTTGATACATTACCCTATCCATACACTCGCTAACGCCACTGCCATTAGCGGAGCTTGAGGGCGCAGGTTGAGTGACATTTCCGCCCAGACTATAGCTAGCATTGAGGCAGGTATCAATGGCATACTGAGTTATCTCACCCCCATTGGCCAACTGTACTCTCAGATCCCACTGACACCCGCCGGTAAGCGAGTAGCGTATCGAGTTACCGCTGTAAAGCAAGTTGCTAAGGTCGTTAGAACCCCAGGTTGAATCACTCGAATCGGAGAGGTACAGAGCCGTAATATTAGTGCCGGTATTGTTATAAACAGTAAAATCTCGACGGGAGTCGTTGGTATTGTTAGAGGGGCTGGGCGGAGGTGATGGGCAGCCAAAGGGAGTACATTCTCCAGCTCCAGGATTAGGGCAGCCAAACGGGTTACAAGCTCCTGCCCCTGGTTGCGAACAGCCAAAGACATTGCAAACTTGAGCTGCGACAGGTTCAGGTGGCGGTGCCCCTAAGAAGCCTATACCTAAAGCACTGACTGCCAACAATTTGCTGACATGATTACGAAAATTATCAAATGCCATAATCTTTAGAAAATTTAATAGTAAATGTCCGCAGAAATTTCAGTGACGTACAAGCGAAATATTTGATTTCAATGCCGTTCAAGGAACTTTTAACTTAGAAAAACGCTACGTCTAATTAATATATGGTTTGACTCATCTATTTGGCAAGCAGGAAAATTTAGCCAAGGTTAGATCTCACCTCAACCCTCCGAACAATTTTGGCAAGGCAATGGTAGAGCGTGGGATTTAGCTGGTTGACTGACAAAAGTTGATTGTAAGTAGCTGGATGCTTCGCTATGCCGTAGTTTCAGAGATTGGAGGAATGAAGGGGGAGCCAGCGCTCTAAGCTTAGATGCCACTCAAAAGCGTGACCGCTGTGAAAAAAACTCCCACCTCTACAATGCCTTGAACATATGGCTGGGTCAATCGGTGCCCTACACGACTTGGAAGGTTAGCCTGAAGGGCTACTTCGGGGCAGAGTTATCGAGTCTAAGCAGGCATCAGCACCTCCAGGACCTCAGCCACAGATTGCCCCTGG
>NZ_JACJQN010000027.1 GCF_014696675.1 Phormidium tenue FACHB-1052 | reverse complement strand
CCTGAAAACGCTGAGGCTATGCTCCAGATTGCTATGGTTCGCATCATGCTCAGGCGCTTGGCTTAATTGGCTACACCCCTACCCCTTTTCAAACGCCCTCTTAGGGATCGCCCTCATTGCGCTCATCCATCGAGCCGTTTAAATCGAACGGCCACCATGCAGAACGCGCTCGCTGGACGCAATGGCTTTTGTCGCTCAACGACAGATTGTTTTTGGGCGTTGCTGAATTGAGGAATGAATCTGCAAAAGCAACAGTTGCTGCATCGCCCCCAACCCCCCAAACTTGGGGGGCTTTGAAGTCGTCTGGTTCCCCCCAGAATTGGGGGGCTAGGGGGGCAAATTATACCGTTGATCAGCAACGCCTGTTTTTGTTCTAGTGCAGTGAAAATGTTAGATATAAGCATTTCGCCCTCGACTAAACCATAGAGGTTGACGAATGCACCTTGCAGATTGAGCTTAATAGTGACTACTAGCCTTGCCTAAAATTGCAGCAATTTTAATGAACAAGTTGAAATATTTTGTGTAAACAGGTGCATTCAGCGTTATACAGCCTTTTATTAGTGAGCGCGCAATAAAAAGACACAGAGATTTTTGTCAAAATCTACCCTAAAGCATAATTCTCAACTCTTCTTTTTCCTTACAACAGAGTGGGGTTCAACAGATGCAGGGTGTAAATGATTGTAGACGAACCGACTCAGGCGCACATTGAGGCAGATGTTTTTGTCTTTCCCGCCTCGTTTGCCCAGCAGCGTTTGTGGTTTATTGACCAGCTACTGCCGGGAGATGCTCTTTATACGAGTCCTCTAGTATTTCGCCTTAGCGGTGATTTACAGCGATCGCATCTCCAGTGCAGTATGCAGACGATTGTGCGGCGGCACGAAATTTTGCGAACCTCCTTTGATGTCGTTGATGGTCAATTAATGCAGATCGTCGCCGATCAGGTGGATGTGCCACTGCCGCTGATAGATTTGCGATCGCACCCTGCCCCCGATCGCGAAGTCATAGCGTTACAAGACATCTGGCAAACTCTCCAACACCCGTTTCACCTCAATCAGCAACCACTCTTTCGAGTGCAACTGTGGCAATTGCAGGATGACGAACACCTGATGCTCATTGCGCTGCATCACATTATTTTTGATGAATGGTCAAGTGGTGTTTTGATTCGAGAATTGGGTGAAGGATATGCCGCTTCAGTTCAAAATAAATCTGTTGTACTGCCCGAATTGCCGATTCAATATGCAGATTTTGCTCACTGGCAGCGGCAATGGTTGCAGGGTGAAGTGCTGAATACTCAGTTGAGCTATTGGAAACAGCAGTTAAAAGATGTCCCAGTGCTGCAACTGCCAGGTGCATCATTGCCCATATCAGGACAGTCATTATCCCAAAGGTCTCAGGGCGCAAGTCAATTGCTGGAACTGCCTCAGCGATTATTGGAGGCGTTAGAAAACCTGAGCCAACAGGCAGAAGTGACGCTGTTTATGACCCTGCTGGCGGCATTTCAAACCCTGCTGCACCGCTATACCGGGCAAACCGATTTAGCGATCGGCACTCCCATTGCCAATCGGCATCAGAGTGAATTGGAGGGGCTAATCGGCTTTTTTGTGAATAGCCTGGTTCTGCGAACTAACCTAGAAGGCGATCCAACGTTTTTGGAATTGTTAGAGCGAGTACGGGAGGTTACTCTAGCCGCCTACGATCATCAAGATTTGCCGTTTGAAAAGCTGGTCGAGGAACTACAGCCCGTTCGTAAACTTGGTCAAAATCCCCTATTTCAAGTGGTGTTTGCCCTGCAAAACTCACCCATGACGCAACTAGAATTGCCGGGGCTAATTCTCAGCCCGGTAGATCTGGAGACCAAGACATCTCGCTTTGATCTGGAATTTTACGTTTGGATCTGTGAAGATAACTTTAGAAATTTGTGGGGTAAGGGTTGGCAACACTCAAACGGGTTACGGGGCATGGTGATTTACAACGCTGAGGTGTTTGAGGCCAGCGCGATCGCATCCCTGCTCAAGCACTTTCAAACCCTGCTAGAGGGAATTTCTGCTAACCCAAACACGCCTCTTTCTGCCCTGTCATTACTTACAACTGAAGACCAACAAGAGTTAATCAAACGGTGGATTATCAATCAATCCAGCAATCCTAATGATTGTATTCATCATCTATTTGAAGCTCAGGTGAGAGAACGACCTGATGCGATTGCCCTGCAATTTAGCAACCAACAATTCACCTATCAGCAGTTAAATCAGGGCAGCAACCAACTGGCACGATATTTGCAACGGCTGGGCATTGGCACAGAGATGCCCGTCGGCATCTGCCTGGAACGGGGGATAGAAGCGATCGCTGCCATGTTGGCCATTCTCAAAGCGGGAGGAGTTTACGTACCTCTTGACCCCAGTTATCCGGTAGAGCGGTTGCGCTTTATGGTCGAGGATGCGGGAATTACCGTTGTTCTCTCAGAAGCAAACTGGGTAGACGAATTGCAAACAGCGACCACTCAGGTGGTTTGTTTAGAGCAGGCATGGGACGCGATCGCCCAGGAATCAGAGCAGAACTTATGTACTCCCTATGCCGCTGCTCAGCTTGCCTATGTGATTTATACCTCTGGCTCTACGGGCACTCCTAAAGGCGTTATGGTGCCTCATCGAGCGGTCAATCGGTTGGTGTGCAATACGGATTATGTGCAGATCAGAGCTGGCGATCGCATGGCTCAGGTAGCCAACCTCGCCTTTGATGCCGCCACCTTTGAAGTGTGGGGGGCCTTGTTAAACGGCGCACAGCTAATCGGCATCGAGCGAGAAATCACCCTGTCTCCCGCTGATTTTTCTGGCACATTACAGCAGCTAAATATTAGTATTCTGTTTCTTACCACCGCTTTGTTAAATCAAACCGTTAGTCAAATTCCTGATGCCTTTCGATCGCTTAAATATCTGCTGTTTGGCGGTGAAATGGTGAATGTTGAGCGGGTGCGATCGCTGGTGCAACAGGGCAAACCCCAACACCTGCTACATGTGTACGGCCCTACAGAAAATACAACGTTTTCCACCTGGTACGAGATTCAAGAAATTCCCCAAAATGCTGCAACAATTCCTATTGGCATGGCGATCGCCAATACTCAAACGTATCTGTTCGATGCCCACATGAACCCGGTTCCGGCAGGGGTCGTTGGTGAAATCTATTTAGGTGGGAACGGTTTAGCAAAAGGGTATTTGAATCGTCCGGACTTGACGGCTGAAAAGTTTATAGATTGCTCATCTAGTAGTTGGCCACAGGATTGGATAAGGGAAAATATCAATGAGTTTTTATACAAAACAGGCGATCGTGCGCTCTACCATCCTGACGGCAATTTGGAGTTTTTAGGCCGTGCAGATAACCAGATTAAAATTCGGGGATTTCGAGTAGAGCTAAGTGAGATTGAACTGACGATCGCGCAACATTCATCGGTGCAAGCCGTGATTGTTGTCGTGCGGGAGATTGATCAAGATCGACAGTTGGTTGCCTATATTGTGCTCAATGCAGCGGCAGCCCTGATAGAACGAGAACTGCGATCGCTACTAAAAAAACGGCTTCCTGCATACATGATTCCTGCGGCGTTTGTGGTGCTGGATAGGCTGCCTCTAACGGCTAACGGCAAAGTAGACCAGAAAGCATTACCACCCCCAACATTGCACAGGGCAGAATCCAGTGCAACGACAGCTCCTACAACGTCTTTGGAAGCAACGTTAGTGGAAATTTGGGTGCAGCTATTGGGACAACAAGTGGGCATTGACGACAACTTTTTTGAACTGGGAGGACATTCCTTGTTAGCTACTCAGGTCGTTTCACGGGTACGTGATCGCTTACATATCGAGCTGCCCCTGCGAAGCATCTTTGAAACCCCTACCATTGCCGAATTAGCGCAGCAGATCAATACCCTCCAGGCAACGCTCCAACCCGACTTCACCGCATTAATAAGCGATCAAAGCGGAGTTAATTCTCAACGACGTGAGGAAATAGACCTATGACCAACCGGGCGATCGCTGACTTTATTTCCCACCTCCACCAACTCGATATTAAGCTCTCCATCGAAACTGATCCTACCGTTGAAAATAACCAGACTCGGCTCCGCTGCAACGCCCCCGAAGGAACCCTCACCCCCGCCCTCCGTCAAGAATTAACCGACCGCAAAGCCGAACTCATTACCTATCTACAAATAAATTTAGGCAGCGGAGAACTGCATCCAAAAGATAGTTTTCCATCCACCCACTCTCCCTCCCACACATCTACCTCCCCCCTCTCCTTTGCCCAACAGCGGCTCTGGTTTCTCTACCAGCTCGCCCCTCACAATCCCTTCTACAACGTACCTGCCGCCATTCACTTAAAGGGAGCGCTCGATCGCTCTGCACTGGAGCGATCGCTCCAAGAAATTGTGCATCGCCATGCTGCCCTGCGTACCCGATTTACAACTGTGGATGGGCAACCCGTTCAAGTCGTTGAACCTAACGCCAATGTCGAACTTGCTGTTGTGAATTTGCAAGCGGTTGCGATTAGTGAACGCGATCGCATTCGGCAACAATTAGCGGCAGCCGAAGCTCAACGCCCATTTAACTTAACGACCGACTCTCTAGTGCGCATGACACTGCTGCATTTTGACGCAGCCGAATCTGTGTTGTTGCTGACCATGCATCACATTGTTGCCGATGGATGGTCTTTAGGAATATTGATTCGAGAACTGGGCTATTTCTATACGGCATTTGTGGAGGATCGATCGCCGACTTTACCTCCCTTGCCAATTCAATACGCTGACTTTGCCCGCTGGCAGCATAACTGGTTGCAGGGAGAGGTTTTAGAGAAACAATTGAGTTACTGGCGGCAACAATTGCAAGACTTGCCTGTACTGGAATTGCCGAGCGATCGCCCCCGTCCTGCTGTTCAAACCTATCGAGGCGCGACCTATCCCGTACACATTTCCCCTGCCCTTTCCCAGGCACTAGAAACATTCAGCCAGCAGTCTGGAACATCTCTGTTTATGACCCTGCTGGCCGCGTTTCAAACCTTACTTTATCGATACACAGGCCAAGAAGACATTGCGATTGGAACTCCCATTGCCAACCGCCATCGCAGTGAGGTGGAGGGATTAATCGGCTTTTTTGTAAACAGTTTGGTGATGCGATCGGAGTTGTCGGGCAATCCTACCTTTCGTGAACTGCTGGAGCAGGTTCGCCAGGTTGCCCTAGGAGCCTATGAGCATCAAGATCTACCCTTTGAGAAACTGGTTGAAGAATTAGATCCCGATCGCGACCTGAGCCGCAACCCATTATTTCAGGTGGCTTTTGCCCTGCAAAACGCCCCCATGCAGCCCCTAGATCTACCTGCACTGACGCTAGAACCTGCACCTCTAGACTCTGCCAGCACCCGCTTTGATCTGGAGGTGCACCTGTGGGAACCCGCCCACGGGTTGAAGAGTTTTTGGCGATCGCAAGACGGTTTGGGCGGCTTCATCTCCTACAGCACTGATCTGTTCGATCGCGATAGAATTGCGCGCTTGGTCGGTCATTTCAAAACGCTTTTAGAAGGGATTGTCGCGAATCCAGATGCTCGATTATCAGACTTGCCGTTGCTCACACCCGAAGAAAATCAGCAGATTTTGCATGACTGGAGCGGATGTTTAAAGAATGGGAAGACCGGAAGTCCAGCCGGATTTTCTCATCAGGAGAAAACCAGCGTAGAAGCTTCTCCAGTGAAGGAGATAGTTTACTTTCATCACTTTGTTGAAGCCTATGCAAAGCAGACTCCAAAGACGATCGCTCTTGTCACCGAATTCCAAACTCTTACCTATCAAGCACTCGATCGTCAGGCCGATCAGTTAGGACAAAGCCTGAGAAAAATGAGAGTTCAACCCAATTCCCTGGTGGGGTTGTGTGTCGATCGCTCTGCCGACATGGTGATTGGCATTCTCGGCATTCTCAAAGCGGGAGGAGCTTATGTGCCGCTTGACCCGACCTATCCAAGCGATCGCCTCCAATTCATTCTCAATGACACGCAAGTTTCTATTCTGCTAACGCAGTCTTGGCTTACCGAATCCTTACCCGCAACTTCAGCAACCATTGTTTGCTTAGACCAGCCGTTGTGCCCTCATTCCCCAACCCCTTCTCCCGATAAGGGAGAAGGGGAGCAAGAGCAGGAAGAAAGTAGAAAATCAGGGGAAACCTTATCGGCTCAGTCTCTCCTCTCTCGTCATGGGGACAGAAGGCTAGGGGGTGAGGGGTTTCCCGATCTTGCCTACGTCATCTATACCTCTGGCTCTACGGGCACCCCTAAGGGAGTTCTACTCTCTCACTGGGGTCTATGTAACGTGGTACGGGCTCAACAACAGGTCTTTCAGCCCAACCGCACTAGCCGAGTTTTGCAATTTAGCTCTCTCAGCTTTGATGCGTCTATTTTCGAGATTGCCCTTGCCCTTGGCTCTGGCGGCACCTTATATATTCCTCCTCAGTCTGCCCAATTACCGGGTATGGCACTGATGCAATTTCTGCAAGAGCATGCCATCACTCACGCTCTAATGACGCCAGCCGTACTCGCCGTTTTGCCCTCTGGAGAATTGCCTAATCTTCAAGTGTTAATCACTGGGGGAGAAATCTGCTCCAGCCAGGTAATCGATCGCTGGGCTGCCAACCGCCGCTTCTTCAACGCTTACGGCCCCACCGAAACTACCATCTGGGCCACCGTTGCCGAACTTCATCCAGGAGACAATCCTCTTACGATTGGTCGTCCTATTCTCAATACTCAGGTCTATATTTTAGATGCTCACTTAAACCCCGTTCCCGCAGGAATCCCAGGGGAGTTGTACATCGGGGGGGCAGGAGTCGCCCAAGGGTATCTCAATCGTCCGGGTTTGACGATGAAACGGTTTGTCAGTACTGACTTAAAAGGTGTTTTCTCCCCAACTAATAAACAGCAGTCAACTCTCTATAAAACCGGCGATCGCGTCCTGTATAACCGTGATGGCACTATTCATTTTCTGGGCCGAATAGATCACCAGATCAAGATTCGGGGTTTTCGGGTGGAATTGGGTGAAATTGAAACGACACTACAGCGTCATCCCGCGATTCAAGATGCCGTTGTCATCCCCTCCGCTGCATCGTCTCTGATTGCCTACTTCAGCCTTGATACTGACTACCTGAAAGAAACAGGTCTGCGATCGCTCCAAACTCAACACCTGCAACACTGGCAAACCCTCTACAACCAAACTTACCAATCTACAGGAACCCCTCAGCACCCAGAACCCAGCAATCCACAATTCAACATCACTGGCTGGAACAGCAGCTACACCGGAAAACCCATTCCCCTTGAGCAGATGCAGGAATGGGTGAGCGATCGCGTTCAGCAAATTCTCGCACTGAAACCTAAGCGCGTTTTGGAGATTGGCTGTGGTACAGGATTGTTGTTATTTCAAATTGCACCGCATTGTCAGCAGTATGTAGGCACAGACTTTTCGGCGGTTTCTCTATCGTCAGTTCAAGCTCAACTAGACAATCTAAATTTCTCCCATATTGAGCTTTTACAGCGTATAGCAACCGATTTTGAGGGAATTGATCTGGAATCGTTTGATGTCGTGATTTTGAACTCGGTTGTGCAGTACTTTCCAGACGAAGCCTATTTAATGCAGGTTTTAGAAAAAGCAATTGCAACTGTAGCAGAGAATGGCATTTTATTTGTTGGAGATGTGCGAAACCTAGCCTTATTACCTGCATTTCATAGCTGGATGAAATTTGTTCAGGCAGAGGATGGTGTAGAGCGATCGCAACTCTGGCATCAAGTTGAGCGATCGCAGTTTGAAGAGCCAGAATTGGCCATTGATCCAGCGTTCTTTTATGCGCTGCGATCGCAATTTACCCAAATTCGACAGGTTGATATTCGACTCACGCGGGGCCATAGCCAGAATGAAATGACACAGTTCCGTTACAACGTTTTGCTGCGAGTGGAACAATCCCGTGATGTTGGGTTTTGTGCCTCAGCTCAACCTACGCTAGCTATTAGAGATCCGAGGGAGCAACTTGACTGGAAACATCATTCAGTGACCGTCCAAGAGACCCACCAGCAACTCCTTGCCGCTGAGCCAGAAATTTTCATCATCACGAATGTGGCCAATAGCCGAGTGAATGGTGCTGTTACAACAGCAAACTGGCTTCAGAATAAAAAAGCACCCAAAACCGTTGGGCGAATGCGAGAGCAATTGAAAGACACTGAAAGCTTAGCAATCGATCCGCAGGACTGGTGGAATTTAGAAACAACACTGCCCTACACCGTAGAGATTACTTGGTCAACATCTTCTGCGGCTGGGGATTACGATGTAATGTTAATTCGTCATGGGGTTGATGCAGCGGAGGATGTATTACCGCACAACGAGCGATCGCCCCAGCCGTTCACCAACTATCCCCTTCAGGCAAATATCGCTCGGCAACTCATTCCTGAGCTTCGGCAATATCTCACTCAGGCGTTACCTGACTACATGGTTCCTGCGGCGTTTGTGCCGTTAGCCACCCTGCCGTTAAATTCGAGTGGTAAAGTCGATCGACGTGCCCTTCCCCCGCTTGACCACGCTCAGCATAACGATCTGCCTGCGTCAAACGCACCCCAAACTTCAACCGAGACGGCTCTCATTGAGATCTGGCAAGAACTCTTACAACTCAAGCATGTCAACCGTCACGATAACTTTTTTGAGTCGGGTGGGCATTCCCTATTAGCCACCCAAATGACCTCTCGCATCCGCGACACCTTTAAGTTAGAACTCCCGCTAAAGAATGTCTTTGCAGCTCCTACCATTGCCCAACTAGCACCCATTCTGGACGCATTACGCGATACCACCCCAACCACTCCTCCCCTTGTTCGACTCGATCGCACCGCTTATCGGCGCAAACAATCGACGTTGCTCAGTCAGCCGTCTCAGGTCATTTCTGTTCCTCCCCAACAGGAAACTTCACTCACCCTACCCCCTACTTCACCACTCGTTCCCCTAGCTTTGGGCGGTAGCGAGCCTCCCTTCTTCTGTGTGCATCCTATGTTCGGGGTTGTATTTCCCTATTTAGAACTGGCTCATCACCTGAAGAGCGATCGCAGTTTCTATGGGTTGCAACCTCTGGGGCTGGATGGCAAATCTCGCCCGCTGAATCGCATGGAGGCGATCGCGGCCTATTACATTCAGGCCATTCAAACCCTTCAGCCCCACGGCCCCTATTACCTAGGAGGTTGGTCTTTTGGGGGGTTAGTTGCCTTTGAGATGGCGCAACAACTGACTCAAGCAGGCGAAAAAGTTGAACTGCTGGCAATTTTCGATACGGTTGCGCCCTGCACCAAACCCTCTTTTTCTCAAAGTTTCAAATTCTTGATGAAAACTGCCCTCTGGTCTACCCTGCCATTTTTGTTGGATCTTGGCGCACTAGCGACCCAGCGCCTGCAATCTCAAAATTCCTGGTTCTCTCGCTGGCAATGGTCAGCCATCACCCGACTCATTCCCGAAGAGTCTCGACTGCGCCTGGCGGATGAATCTGCCATTAATGCCATGCTGCCTATTGTCTATGCGAATAGTCAGGCAACCCAAGATTATGTGCCTCAGCCTTATTCTCAGGCGATCGCCCTATTTAAGGCAGCAGAACAATCAGATGCTAATCAATTTGATGAAACACTGGGCTGGAGTGAATTAGTTAAGAATATACAACTACACGAAGTTCCCGGTAATCATTTATCGTTGCTAAAACAACCTCATGTACAAATTCTGGCGCAACAACTCGGGCATTATCTGACGTAAATGCAGCGTTGCGCTAACTCAAATAGCTACAGTATTTGAGTCTTTCCATTCTCTCAAATTAGTCTAATCTTCGTGGTCAGCGGTTGCAAAGTTCTTTGTAACTCTACTAGCATATCGCAACAACTCGCTGCACCACGGTTGTTTAGCTTGGTGACTGTTAGACAGCTCTATCTGAAACTACAATCATCAACGATAACTTATAGTCTAGTAATTCATTTGATTTCACCAGTTAAACCAGAATTGTCTTCAATTTTTGCTCCAATCTCATGTATGGGATAAACTTCCAGCAAGTAGAGGTAGAAGAAAGCTAGTGATATAAACAAAACCAAAAGACCAATGATCGAAGAGCTGAGCTCGACCGTACCTCCTTTAACGGAAAACTTTGTTTCTGATGACAAGCCCCTTCTAAGCTGCTCATAAGATAGAAGAATCCCAGCTATCACAATGACAACTACTAATGCAAAAATTGCAATGCTGGAGTAAAAACTTAATCGCAATGTGTTTTTACGATGAATTAATTCCCAGGTATCGTACTCGGTTTTTTTATCCTGAAAAGCAGGAGAGTTATTTCGAGCTATAGCCGACATCGACGCTCCGACTCTTGCTCTTCCGGATGTTGTTCCTTCTCCAGAGCTTAAAGCAAAGAACTCGCGTGTCGAGTCAGCAAGATTTTGTTGGTATTCTCCAATTTTTTGCGATGCTTCACTGCGTTGCGCCTCATCTTGAGAAGCTTGCTGAAGAAGGTCAATAGCTTTTAACCATTGGCGAGAAACGTTACCCCAGTCCTCACTACTAGCTGCAACGTTACTTTGTTCAGTCGCTTTATCACCAAGTTCTAATGCTTGCTCAAGAGCTGACGGTGCATCAGTTATTGTTGCTTCTGTCAATGTTATGTCGGCACCCTCAACTTCAACATTAGGTTCTTGGATAGGTGTAATAGATGGATAACTCTCTAGAGCTGTGGCAATGGAGTAGTTCTCTCTGGCAAGACTGATAACTGATTGGTTGGAAATTGCAAAAACAGGACTTGCTATGCCAGGGCAAAGAACGAACGCAATGCAAGATACATAGAGTTTTAGACGAAGCTTCGACATTTTTTGGGGATGCAAAATTAAAAATCGCACTACTGAAACTGATGTTATGGATGTACTCCACAGTTCTTTTTTTACGGTGCCTCAATCAAGAACTGAAACAAGCTAACGTTTCCAATCACCAAGCCTAGATATACCATGCAACTCACCGATCACTAGACTTTTCTCCAGTGCCTTGGGCTTCTTGGGTCGCTCAATTGCCCTTTAGCAACGTTCTCTCCTACGCCCAGGAGGTCGAAGGCTACTACGAACTCACTAACGGAGAATTGGTTGAGATGCCGCCAGAGCTGTACGACAATTTGCGTTGCGCCCTAAAGCGTTAAGACGTATTGAAAGTGTTGGTAGATGCTGCTCAAATTTGTCTCCAGGGTTTGGCCCTAGCTGTGCCAGGTCAGCCCAAAAATTGCTGTCCCGACCTGACAAATGCTGCATCTGATTATCCCGAGCAGATGCGCAAGCTGGGGCAAGCGGCCATTACCCTACAGATGGCTCCCCCTTAGCGGGTAGTCGAGGTGGTTAGCCCAGGAGCCGAGAATCGCCGCCGTGACTATTTAGAAAAGCGCAATCAGTACAAGTGGCGTGGCATTGGCGAAGCCACATTTGAGGGAAAAGCTGTGGTTGAATCGCCTACTTTTCCCGATTGGGCAATGACCGCTGAGGCCATGCTGGCGGTGGGTTAAAGTGAGAAAAGCCTGTGTTGGCTAAGCCGCATTCAGCAACGTGCGTCCCCTTTCGTGCCTAGTCTGAGCTAACGTTGCGATTCGTGGAGCGTTCGTTTCGCAATCGCTCCAAAATCCTTCATTTAACCTAACAGTGGCAGTTTTGCCTTTAACCTTGGAGTAAAATCTCGGCACAAGGTTGAGGCTGAGCCAATGCTAGATCGCTTCTGGGAAGTGCTGGGCTACGTGTTTGCTCTCAACGACGAGGCTTTTCGCATTGCCACCACCGTACCAGCGGGGAGAAGCCTGGCGCTGTTAGTGGTTTTGCTGGCGGGGCTATCTCAGGGCATTGGGCAGAGTATTATTCTCTTCATTAACCAGGTGCGGCCCGCCCGATTTGTGCTCAGTCTGGGCATTAATGCGGTGCTGTTTGCCTTTGGTTTTTTGGCCTTGGTGGTGAGTACCTGGCTAGTGACCCTGGCCCCTTGGTCGCAGAACCTTCCCCTGGGGCAGCTGGTGACGGTGCTGGGGTTGGCCTACGCCCCGCTGCTGTTTAGCTTTTTGGGAGCATTGCCCTACCTGGGGGTGCCCATTCTCAACCTGCTGTCGGTGTGGCATTTGCTGGCTATGGTGGTGGGCTTTGGGGCGATCGCCAACCTGGGCACCAGCCATGCCTTTAGCTACATTGCCCTGGGCTGGATTTTGCTGCAAGTTTTGCAAAACACTGTGGGTCAGCCCATTGCCAACTTGGGCAAGCGCATTGCCAATCGGGCGGCGGGGGTCGATCTCGTCACCAATCGCCGAGCTTTGACCGAGTCGTATCAAGCGGGGTTGGCCGACACCTCTACCCGCTGGCACGAAGAGTTTACCCAGCGATTCAGCGCCCTCAGTCAGGGGGATGCGATCGCCGCTGTCACTGGTGAGCCTCCGACCCTAGCTCTGGCCAGAGTCGGGGGCTCGACCGTCTCGGTCAATGCCGGTTCAAACGGCGATCGCCTTGATAGCTTTAAGACACTGCTCGTCCTAGGCGCTATGGCGGTGCTAACGGTAGTGGTGCTGGCACTGCTGCGGCCTATTCGAGCCTGGTGGTTTGGCTGGTTGAGCGGTCTGCCCAGCCTGGCGCTGCTAGTGCTGAACTTTGTCTGGATTGGTATTGTCGCTCTGGTGGTGGCCGGGCTGCTGGCCCCGCTCGAAACTCTGGGCTGGTGGGCCGGCTGGTATGACGACGAGGTTAACACCACCGTCAACGCCGGAGAACTGGCTGAACCCGTGGTCGACCACAGCCAGGTCAGCCGCTACATGGTTTACCTTGACGGCATCGGCATTTCCAGCTTTGAGTACCTGCCCGACATCGAAGAATTTCTCGACACCCTGGCCCCCACCCTGCCCCAGGGCGTGGCGCTGATTCGCGGCATCATGCCCTACTCGGTGATGAATGCGCCCCTGGATGAAGATCGGCCCCTGTCGTTTCTGTGGCGCTACGCTGACAGGCTGCGATTTGCCAACCCCATGAGCGTGCTGGGTCTGCTGGTCAACATTCGCAACGTGCTGATTGTGGGGGTGTCGGCTGACAAGCGCTACGGCCCGCTCTACAACCAGGGCATTGCCCAGGTGGTGTTTAACGGTCTGATCAAAAATGGCTACCGAGTGGGCAGCGGCACCCCCGTCACGCTGATGGGCTACAGCGGCGGCGGGCAGATGTGCTGTGCCAGCGCCCCCTACCTCAAGCGGGCCCTAGGTGCGCCCATCGACGTCATCTCCCTGGGTGGGGTGATGAGTGCCAACATCAACCTACTCCAACTGGAGCATCTCTATCACCTCTCAGGCGAGAAGGATGTGGTGGAAAAGCTGGGGCCAAAGATTTTTCCGGGGCGCTGGCGGCTGTTTCCGCTCTCGTTCTGGAATCGGGCGAAGCGCAGGGGCAAAATCTCGTTCATTTCCCTGGGGCCGGTGGGCCATCAGGTGCCGGGGGGCATTCTCGACCCCAAGCTGGTGCTGCCCGATGGCCGCAGTTCCTTGACTCAGACCATCGACACTATCAACGCCATTCTGCGGGGTGAAATCTTAGAAACCGGGCTGGAGCGGGGCAGCAAGGCAAATAACTACGATATCTTTCGCGCCCATCCCCTGGTGCAGTACGAGAGCTATCCGCTCGATCAGCACCCTAACCTAGCGCTCTACGTGCCCATTGGCGACTGGATTGGGCGGCTGATTTTGCCCGCCAAGGCCGAGCGCTTTGGCGGTGTCTTCTACGAAATTCACCACGCGCCCAACGATCACCGCAGGCTGGTGGGTCGAGTGGTAAAGCTGCGCTGGTCTGACCACCCCCTCACCCAACAGATGGTGCAAGCCGTCACCCACGATGTGCACTTTAGCGCGGATGCCGAGTATGCCAGCCGCTTTGGCGGCGTGGTTAATCCGGTGCGGCTCAACCACTGGCTGCGGGTCGACCCGTTAGAATCTCTGGCCGGGTCGCTGCCGGAGGATGACCTGGTGGTAGTGGTCGAAAATCCCCAGGTGGTGCTCGATCGCGACGGGGTCACGCTTTTGATCGCGGCTCAGCCGATGGAGGTGACGGGGCGCTACTACGGCCTGGTGCAGTTTGTGGGCTCATCGGGCGACCAGTGGCGAGTACGGCATTTCAACAAGGCCAGCCGCGCTTTTGATGGCCCCGAAGAGGGGGTGAGCCTGCCCCCGGTGGCCCCAATGGCGGTCTACGGCAGCCACCCCTCTACTACAGAAGGTCTGGAGCGATCGCCCTACAACGAGACTGGTTGGTATATCTACGGCGCGCCTGATGCCAGTGGCACCTTTGTGGTGCAGGCTCTCGCTCCCAGGGCACTGTTTCGGCTCCAGCCCGATCGCGTTGTATTTGGCGGAGCAAAATCAGCCTACCGCTACATTCGCAACGAGTCGTGGGCCGACGTGGTGGCCCAAAAAGGCAAGGTCAGCTCGGTGCTCTGTACGGTGCGCGACAACGGGCGACCCGAGGCGATTCGCGACGCAATCGACGAGTGGCAGGTGGGCGATCGCGCCCTCATCCTCCACACCTACGGCGGCATCGGCGGCAACCACCGAGAGCCCGCCGCCGCCACCCCGATTTTCTTTGGCCACTTTGCCTACGGTCGGGCCGACGTGGTGTACGACCCGCTGGCTGATGAACGGCGGTTTGAGATTCGCTATTACCAGGTCTACGCCCACAACATTGACGGGCTAATTGCGGGCACGATTCACTGGTCGCGGTATCAGGGCGATCGCCAGCGGGGCTGGCTGGGCACCCGCCCCACCTGCGACATTTTAGTTAAGCTCGACGCCTTCAACCGCTACTACTACTTTGACGATGAGCGCCGCTCTCCCCTCACCCGCATGGAGGCCCACCTGCAAGCGATGACCGCCCGCTACCGCATTGGCGACGGCACCGGCGGCACCTTTGTCGGCCCGTCCAATAACTGCTCCCAAGACTCTAACCAGGCGCTGTTTGCCAGTTTGCAAGGCATTGGTGTCAGCCTCTACCACCATGCCGATGCTCTGCTTGATCAGCACCCCGACCAGGCTGAGCCCCTATATCAACTCGCCCTCTTCGGCAAAGACCTCAAAGACACCCTGCAACCCTTGGGGGGCCTGCGTCCCGCCTGGGAAAAGAACGAATTTAACCTGGGCAGCTCGATCGAAGACGAACCTTTGCGTAACCTATTGATGGGGCTGGGCAGCTGGCGCACGGTGTTTCCCCGCAAGGCCAGCGACGTGGTGGTGCATAAGTTTCTCAAGTACGGCGCATCGGCCTGGGTACTGCGCACCAGCCAAGTGGGTGGCCACGACCCGGATATTGAACCGATCGCGCCAATGACGTTTTAAGGCCCCTGCCGACGACAGCAAGGACATGGGCTTACTTCCACTACTTACCTTTCTTCTTCTTGGCCTTTTTTGCCTTCTTCCCTCGTTTTTCATTCCCTTGAGAAGAGGTTGAGGCAGCGGCCAGAATTGTCTTCACCTTGTCAACAGCCTCGTCAATAACTTGAGCTACCGCTTTTTGGGTGGCGCTAGCGCTATCTTGGGTGGCGTCAATGCGATCGCCTAAAGCATGGCGCGTTTTACCGGCTTTGCCTTTTGCTCCAGCGATCGCATGCTCGATTTGAGCCACCACAAACTCTCGCGTCTGATCCGCTTTCTGTTTAGTGCCGTCGATCAGTTCGCCAGCCCGCTCTTGGGCAATACCTGCCGTCACGGCGGCGGCTTCTTTGGCATTTTCTATGCCCTGGTCAACTCCGGCGGCGGCAGATTGACCGTTAACTAGGGTGCTTTCCACCACATCCGACGCTTCTGAGGCTGGCGCAACGGCATTGACAATCGCCTCTTTTACCCCGCCTACAGCAGTCTTCACCGAATGATTGAGCGGGTCGAGCTGATCTTGAAGTGTTTCTTTGGGGTTTGATTGGGCTACTGCCTGAGAGATCTTATTGGCGGCAACTTGGGAAACTTCGGCAAGCACAGCCGCTGCCACTACGGAGCCAAGCTTTCGCGGACTGAGTCCTAAAACGGTGCTGTCGCTCTGGGGCTGCTTGCTCTCAGATTCATTAGCCGGTTGACTAAGCTGAGAACTCTTCTTGTTGTTTTTCTTCTTAACAGACTTAGTTGACATGGTGTATCTTTCCGTTCCCGATTCATGAAGCGTTTCGCCAGCTAGCAGCAGACTTAGGCAACTACGTTTGCCCTAGTAAACCGTCGCTCCGCTGCCGCTGCATTAGCGCGTGTGTTAGAGCTTTTCACCTTAACGATGGGCTGCTCTCAGTGCGTCTGCTCTGCGATGGATATGCGGTGCTGACGACAATCTTGATGAAGTCCACAAACTCTCCTGGGGCCGAGATGCTCTACGCTTAGAACATTATTTTTCTCCAAGGGCAATCT
Organism: Phormidium tenue FACHB-1052; assembly: GCF_014696675.1. Taxonomy (GTDB): domain Bacteria; phylum Cyanobacteriota; class Cyanobacteriia; order Phormidesmidales; family Phormidesmidaceae; genus Nodosilinea; species Nodosilinea tenuis_A. The sequence goes on along the minus strand of NZ_JACJQN010000027.1, from coordinate 36,065 downwards.
AATGCGTGTAGAAGCTTGCTGCCAGGCCCTCTTTGAGCACCTACTGCCCGATATCGACCCTCAGCGCCAGGGGCTTTGTGTCGATGTGGGGGTGGGCACCTTCGCCTTTTACTGCGAGCTGTTTGCCCGTCTTGGGTTTCCCACCGTCGCTGTAGAACCTTCTCCCACCGACAAATTGCGGATGGTCTGCCAGCAATATCCCATTCGACTGATCGAGCAGTGTCTATCCGATCGCGTCGGGACTCAAACCCTACATATGGGCCAATTTGCCAATGTTGCCAACAGCAACTTTAGCTCCCTATCGGCTGACTGGTTTGGGGCCTCGACAATTACGCGCCCGGTGCTGACCCTCGACCTGGCAACCTTGCTCAACCAGATCACCGCCACCCAGATCACCGCCTTCAAGCTCGATATCGAAGGTTGGGAACCCGTCGTGATTAAGCAATTTACCGCTTTGCCTACGGAACAACTGCCCCAGGTGGTGATGTTTGAGTACGGCGGCGGCAGCAGCCGCACCCAGGGTGAAAAGGGCTGGTCACCCAAATTTTTGACGGGCACTATGGATTGCTTGCAAACCCTACAACAGCGGGGCTACGGCTTTAGCATCATGGTTGACTACGCCGCCGGCACCCAGCCTAAGGTATTTGATCTTCAAGTCCTAGATCTGGCCCGAGAGGCACCCTTCTATCCCAATGGGGTCTATGGCAACATGCTGTGTTTTTATCAGCATCAGTTCCCTGCCGAACGCATTCTATCGATCTGTGCGCCCTACGGCGGTGGCTTGGCCAACTGGCTAGTCAGCAAGCTGGTGTCTTAGGAAGTAGCTTGGGTCAAGCGTTTCAACCGGTTACCTAAACCCCAAACCCCTTGGGCACCTGCTCGTCGGAGTAGTAGTGCCCCAGAGAGGCCACTGGTTCTTCTATCTCGATCGCACTGCCGACCGGGGCATCGGCGGCAGCAACCAGGAAGGCATCGGGGTCGGAGCGGTAGGCGGCCAGCAGAGCCTTCTCTTCGGCGGAGAGATCTGGCGAGCTATCTTGCTCAATCTCTTCAAAGGTCGTTTCGATCAGCTCCATCTGCGCTTCGGCGGCGCTGAGCTCGTGATGGGTTTCGGCGTTGAGCAATTGCTCGAGGGGTTGCAGTTCGGCCACGTGGCTAGCGAGGGCTTGCAGCTTCTCCTCATAGGCGGTGGTCAACTGCTGAAGCTCTTGCCGGTGCTGGGTCTCTTGCTGATCGAGGGCAGCTTGCAGCCGCGCGTCTTGCTCTTTCAAGGCCGTTTGCATGGCTGCCTTTTCGAATTCAGCGGCACGCAATTTGGCCTGGTGAGCCTTTAGCGCTTTCAGCAGCGGTACCATTTGTCCCTTCAGGGTCATGTGCTCGACATCGAGCTGATTGAACCGTTCTGATAGGGTGATGTAGGCGCGACAGAGGCGAGTGTAGCGCTCTACCATCTGATTGACGTGCTGAAAGTTTCTCACTGCCGTCTCCAGGCGATCGGTAACCATAGCAACATCCTGCCCATAGGGGCGAGTGGGGGGCGAGTGGAAACAGGGTTTGATTAGCCCTTACCTACCACGTTTATCCTCAAAATTTCAAGCGGCAGAGGATACAGTTTAACGATAAAGCGAAGCTCTGCCGACCAGCCTCACCGCTGCCGCCAGTCAGTTCTTCGTCTGCCGCAGGTTGTATTTCCGGGGAGGTTTTGGTTAATGTGTCAGAATGATGAGTAATTTCCAGCCCGTCTTCGCCCCCACCCCGGCAGTGCTGTGCGTACTTATAAAAGCCAAAAGATCGACCAGAACGCCGACTATCCCTGCCCTTGTCGTCGCAATGGGTGCATTAAGCCCATTACCCTGACTGAGGCCTTTGGCTGCGATCGCTGTCAGCAAATTTTTGTTGTGCAAGACGATGGCTACGTGATTGAGCAGCTGTCTACCCACTACCCCTACAAACGCCTCTGGCGCTGGACCGGGCAGCAGTGGCGGCTCGATCGCTCCTCCCTCAACGTCAGCTACCTACCTCTGGTGGTGCTGGCCGCCTTTGGCATGATGGTGTTCTTTTTGCTGTTGGCCACCCTGCAATCCCCTGATGGTGCCCAATCGGTGGCGCGATTGCTGACTACCCTGGCGGTGGCGCTGGCGGTGGTGGGCATGTTTTGGCTGGCCTCTCGGCGTTAGGCTTATGGTAAACCTCACTACCCAGGCAGACTTTAGCGCGGCGGTTGAGCAGGTGCGCCGGGCCGGTCGCGACCTAGTTGCCGTCGGGTTTGACACCCAGACCCGCCTGCTAGAGGCGGTCGCCACCGCCATTGAAGCGAGCTTTGACGACATTCTTGAAGCCAACACCCTCGACCTTGAGGCCAGTTTGGAGATGGCGGTGCCCGAACGGGTGCTCGACTGGCTAAAGCTGACCCCCGAACGCCTGCAAACCACCGCTAAAATTTTGCGGCGGCTGGCCTACCTGGGTGACCCCCGAGGGTTGCTGCACCCCGCCCCCAGTCGACTGAGCAAGGCCGTAGCAGGCTATGGCCAGGTGGTGCCCCTGGGGGTCGTGGCCCTGGTCTATGAAGCGTTTCCAGAACTGGCGGCGATCGCGGCGGGGCTGAGCCTGCGCACGGGCAACGGCCTCATCCTCAAGGGCAGCAACGAAGCCAGTCAAACCAACCAGGCGATTTTGCAGGCCCTCCACGAGGCTCTAGACTCCCTAGGGCTGTCTCCCTACTGTATTTTGTCGCTGACCGAAGAGCAGGGCGACGTTGCTCGCAGCTGGCTCTTGCAGGATCCCGGCATCGACTTGATTATTCCCTACGGGCGGCCAGGGCTGGTGCAGCAGGTGGTGCGTCAGGCCGGTGTGCCCGTGCTGCCCACAGCCATGGGCAACTGCTATCTCTACTGGTCGCCCACTGGGCAGCTCGACATGGTCACCCACATGGTGCTCGACAGCCATCGCGGTGAGCCCGATGCGGTCAATGCGGTAGAAAAGGTGCTGGTACACCGAGGCTGCAATCCTTCGACCCTGGTGCAGCTATGCCATACCCTATGGGATCAAGACTTTGAAATACTAGCCGACGAGGAGCTGCTACCCGATCTGCCCGATGTGAAACCGGCGGTGGACACTGACTGGAAGCGCCCATTTCTGGGTAAAACGGTGGCGCTACGTTCGGTTGACAGCGTGCAAGCCGCAGCCACGCTGATCAACCGCTACAGTAGCGGTCACGCCAATGCGATCGCCACTGAATCCTACGCCGAAAGCAGCCGCTTTACTCAGCTCGCCACCAGCGCCGTCATCTATATCAACACCTCCCCGCGATTTGTGCGCAACCCAGCCCAGGCCTCCTCTATTGCCCTAGGGATGACGGCCCAGCGCGGTCGCTGCAACGGCTTTGTGGGCCTAGGTGCTTTTGTCACCACGCAGCATATTTTGCAGGGCCTTGAGTAGTTCCCATCAGGCCTGGGGGCTGGGTATCGGTGGTTGGCTGACGGCTGTGGCGATCGCTCCCTGCACATTACACTCGTAGTCGCAGAGCATTAATCTGCTCAGTTATATATCGACCCACCGCTTTTTCTGAGCACTTTGTTTCCCACCAGTCTAAAGTCTGCTGATGCAGTGTTTGAAGCAGCTCTGGATCGTTGAGCAGCCTTGTCAACACCGGCTCTAGATTCTGCCAGCTACCAATTTGAATAATAGGTGCACCGTTGTAAAACCAGCGGTCGGGCAGCGATTCAACGATGGTCACACAGCCGTAGCGCATAGCCTCCAGCAGCCTGTAAGTTTCTAGGGTAGTACCCCTGGGAGCCAAACAGATCTTGGCATTCATCATGTCGTCGCTGTAGGTGGAATGGGCGGCATGGTTTGAGCCTACATAGCCAACGGAAACGGCTAGATCAACCTGAAATTGAGGATGGTTTGCCTTGAATTGTTTTAGGCTACTCACCATCTGTTCGCGGGAATAGGCTTTAGGGGTCTTAGACCAGTACCGCAACGACCAAACTGGATAAATATGCTGGACAATGCTGCCGTCAAAAAATATGTCGCAGGTGCGATTTTGGATGGGTTTGACAGGCAAGTTTCTGGAATTAAAATAACCTGGTGGGATGTCATAAATAGGGGCGATATGGGCCTTCCCAATCAGCAAAAATCGCAGCTTTCTAAGTCTGTGCTTAATTTTCTTGATCAGTCTATAGCCCATGTTCTTGACCGACTGACCTAGTACTAAAAACTTAAAGTAAGAAAGTCTTAATAGAGGGCGGTAGAGATTGATCTGCTCGCGAATTTGATGAGTGCCGTAGCATTTAAAGACCCCGCCAACTTGATTAATATATTCTGGAATCCGGTAAAATTCATCACCCAGAATTAATACAAAGACGTTGTCACCGTAGGAAGGAAGTTCTTTTATGTCGACCATAGTGACATAGAAAGTCAATCCTTGATTAGGCAAAGCCTGATCAACAGTTTGTAAGACTTTGCCAAAGTAGGCAACAAAGCTACAATTCTCTGGTTCCGGGTCGTAGATGTCCCAGGGAATTAGCTGACTTTTAATGTACATGAAAAACTGATTGGCACAGGGTTGGCTTGCATAGAAAATCTGCCTATTAAGGATGCTGTCGGCAGGCCAATTAGAGCGTCTTGTGAACATGGGATGTCTTAAAAAATTTTTAAAGTTTTGCTCTTTTTCTTGGGCATTTGCCCAGCTTAAGTCAAGCCGTTATGGTGTGATTTGAGGACTGCATCAACTATGTTGGATTTTGTGTATGGCTTCTGGACTGATAGCTTTTCTCCTAACCACTAATGATTAGCCTAAAGTAGCCTCTAGCCTTCCAAAAATGTGTCTTAAAAAACGAATTAAATCGCGTTCTTTAAGCCTGTTGAGTAGGTTTATTTGTTGTCAGATGGAAACGCCTACCGGCTCAACGCTCTACAAACCATAGTGTTTTTAGTTAGATTGCAGCTGCCTAATTTTCAACTGCTCACTTTATCAATCTCAATTCTTCGGTAAACCTTTAGCCTCTAGCAGGCCTATCTCGCTGGAATAGAACAACATAACCACGATCTCCTTGGATTGTGAGCCGACAGATATCTAATCTTCGCACTATCTTTTTATTGAGAGGGGGTTAATGTAATGGTTTGATGAAATTATCCGCTAAGCTCCGGAATTGGGAAGCTGCGGATATTGTTAATAAATTTCTGCCTAAGTAGAAATACCAGGTAGCTTCATAGAATCATGTTGCTTATCTGCCTGCGTAGTCCTGATTCCCCGGATGCCTCGCTGCATGAGCATAGGCATATCCACCGCTCTGGCTTGAGAGGCTACCGATCGTGGCACAACGTTACGATCGCTATACGTAGTTCTGGCTAGCTAGCTCAAAGCAAGATCGGCCTAGCCGTTGCAACCGCTGAGGCCGCTACATTGCTCTGCCCAACACCCTTGTCGAGAACTTGGTGGTCAATTTTGCGCTGGGTGGTGGGTAGGATGAACGCTATAGCTTAAAGGGCTAGTGGCGTTAGGACGCGATCGCCCCCCTCACTCGGTCAATGGCGCGCCGCCCCCCAAAACGCTGGGCAATAATGTCGTCGTAGGTGTCGGCGATCGTCACGACCGAGAGAATGCAGGTCTGTAGCTCCATCAGATCCATGTTTTCGCCGCCGAGAACGCTTTCCGAGAAGAGCACTTGGTTAGCCTCATCTAGCTGAAAAGCCCCAAAGCGCATGCGGCGATTTTCGGCCAGCAAAAAGTGCATCAGTTCACGGTCAACATTGCTGCCGATGGTGACGCAGCTAGTGGCGCGCACGGTAGCTAGATCGGCCTTTTCCCAAGGATGTACTTCCCAGGGCAGCACCTCGATTTCAACCAGGGTAGATCCGTAGAGAATATCAAACTGGGGCTGATCGGGGTAGGCCCGCAGGCTGTCTCTGAATAGGGCTGCGGTCTGGAGATAGTCGGCGACCTTGGTATAGGTGAGCGCCTGGACGTTGCTGACAAAGGAGATGGCCATGGAGGGGTGGGGAGTGGGGGTAAGGGGGTTAGGGCAATTGCATTCTGTGCGGCGTACAGAAACCGGGTTGCTTGGGGAGATGCAGTGGCTGTTGAGGTGGTAAAGAAACCCGGTTTCTTGTCCTGGCGTTTTACATGATGAACATTTTTTGATCGAGGGATTTGGGGGTGTGGGAGTCGACAAACTGTTGGGGGCTTTCGTCGGACTCCAGCCGACCGTCGACGAGGTTGATGATGCGATCGGCCACATCGAGAATGCGGTTGTCGTGGGTGACCATGAGAATGGTGCAGCCCCTTTCGCTAGCTAGATGCTGCATCAAGGTCACTACGTCGCGGCCCGACTTTTTATCGAGGGCGGCAGTGGGCTCGTCGGCCAAGATTAGCTGGGGCTGGTTGACTAGGGCGCGGGCGATCGCCACCCGCTGCTTTTGCCCGCCGCTCAGGGCCGCCGGTTTATAGTCGGCCCGCTCAGCCAGCCCCACCTGGCTGAGAATATCCACCGCCAGCCGCCGCTTGCCGCGAAAGTTGCCGGTGAGTTCTACTGCCATCTCCACATTTTGGGCCGCTGTCAGCGACTCAAACAGGTTGTGCGCCTGAAAGATAAAGCCAATGTTGCGGCGAATTCCGACTAGCTGGCGGTTGCCCATGCCTACCAGTTCTTGGTTGAGCACCTTGAGGCTCCCTTCGCTAGCCGATCGCAGCGCCCCAATCAGCGTCAGCAGCGTGGTTTTCCCAGAACCCGACGGCCCGGTCATAATTACAATCTGGCCGGGGTGTAGATCGAGGCTAATGTCAAAGAGCACCTGCTTACGCAGATCGCCCCGGCCAAAGAAATAGTCGAGGTGGCGCACCTGCACCGAACTGGTGGTGACCTTGGGCATAGGGGAGGACGTAGACAACGGCGTAGCACTCATAGGCCAAATACCTCTGCGGGGTCAGTGCGCTGTACCTTACGCACGGCAACAGCGCCAGAAATCAAACACATAATGAAGGTCGCTAGATATAGGTTAACCACCCGCTCTAGGGTCATCTTAAACAACAGGCCGGTGACGCTGGCCCCCAGGTTGTAGAACAGGGCGCTAATCAAAAAGCCCGGAATAAACCCCAGTACCGAGAGAATGACCGCCTCCTGAATCACCACTCCAAACAGGTAGGCATTGTCGTAGCCGATCGCCTTGAGGGTGGCGTACTCCGACCAGTGGTCGGCCACATCGGTGTAGAGGATTTGGTAGACGAGAATGATGCCCACCACAAATCCCATCGCCGTTAGCAGTGAGAATATAAAACCAATGCTGGTATTGACTTCCCAGTAGGTGCGCTCGCGGGCGATGAACCCTCCCGGTCCCTGCATGGGCAAGACCAGCACGTCCTTGGGTAGCCCCTCGCTGAGGGCCTGCACCAGAGGCTCAATGTCGGTGCCAGGAGTCACTCGCAGCAGGCCAATGTCGGCGGTGGCAAAGCTGCGCTCCTCTTCCTCAGGGCCACGATTGGCAAAAAAGCGCAGAAAGTTTTGGTCGCTCATGATCAAGTTGCCGTTGCCCGAGGCAAAGTCGGTGCCCAGGCTAAAGGTGCCCACAACGCGAATCTCGCGATCGGCCAGCTCGGTGATCACTCCGGTTTCGCGGGGGCCGACCTCGTCGCGCGATCGCGTGTCGATCATGGCGGTGTTGGGCAGCCGCAGCTCCTGCTGCCGGGCCAGCACCTCGGGCATGGGCAGCACCGGGTCGGAGGGGTTGTAGGCAATCACCCGCACCGGGCGAGTTTTGCGGGTGTCGGGGTTTTTCCAGCGGGCGTCGCTGAGGTAGATAGCGTAGGCCCCCTCCACTCCATCAAAGGCCTGGGCCTGGTAGAGGCGGCGGCGGGCAAAGGAGCGGGGCACAAACATGTTCTCCTTCAGCCGGTTGATGATCACAATTTCACCGTTGAGCCGCTCAAGCAACTGGGTCTGGCTGTCGTAGAGGGCGTTTTTGAAGCCGCTAAACAAAAACATCAGCAGCACCGCAAAGGCCACCCCGGCCATGGAGGTGAGAAACTTTTTGCGATCGTGAATCAGGTTGAGGAGCGCGAGGGGGGTGCGGCGCATGGCGATGGTGCCTTAGCGAAGGGGCGGTAGGGTGGGCACTGCCCACCATTGACCTCTGGGACTAAACAGATTGTTTGCTGGGTTGTGCTGGCTGGTTAAACCGGGGTGGGTGGTGGGAAATGCCCACCCTACAGGGAGCCTGCGCTTTTGCCAATCGAGGGCAATCAAAGAGTATGGGGCTGGAAACTCTAGAGATCGGCTGATCCACAGCGGGAAACAGCAGCGGCAGAAAACGTTGAGTCATACGGGTGATTCGGAGGGGCTGAGTGAGCAGAGTCGTTTTCTGAGTGGGTCGATGCTTCAAGCAGTGGTTGCAGGCGGGACAGCTGCACTTCGAACCAGCTGCATCCCAGTTCCAGACTCTATTTCTGACGCAAGCGGTCATGCAAACACCTCCGCCGGGTCAGCGGTGACGGCCTTGCGCACCGAAATCAGCCCCGACAGGGCACACATCAGCACCGTGAGAGAGAACACAAAAATCACCCGAAATACCGTCATCTGCATGGGCAGGGTACCCGCCGTGGCGTTGTAGGCCATCTGGTAGAGCCCCAGTGCCAAAATTAGCCCCGGCACGTAGCCCATCAGAGCCAGCAGCAGCGCTTCTTGAATCACGGTTTTGAAGAGATAACCGCCGCTGTAGCCGATCGCCTTGAGGGTGGCATATTCTCGCAGGTGGTCACGAATGTCGGTATAGAGAATCTGATAGACAATGACGGTGCCCACCACGAAGGAGACCAACACCCCCAGCCCAAAAATGAAGCCAATCGAGGTGGTTTGAATCCAAAACCGGCTCTCTTTGGCAATGATTTCGGGTTTGGTGTAAACCTCTACGTCGGCGGGCAACTGCGCTTGCAGGGCGGCTTTAACCCGCTCGGTGTTAGCATCGGGCTCTAGCAACACCAGCCCCAGATTGATTTGATCCAGCGGGCGCGGGTCAAAGTAGCGGCGGAAGTTTTGATCGCTCATAATCAGGGTGCCATCGGCAGCAAAGCCGCCCCCCAGGTCGTACTGGCCGGCGATGGTAATGCGGCGGCGATCGGCCTCGGTTTCGAGGCCTACGGTCTGGGGGCCAAACTCGGGGCGCGATCGCCGATCGATAAAGGCGCTATTGGGCTGCTGCAAGGCCTGGCGTTCCTCTAAGGTATCCAGCTCGGGCATGAGAAACACCGGGTCACTGGGGTTAAAGGCGTAGACAAACAGGGCTCGACTGAGACTGGTCTCGGGATTTTTCCAGAGGGCGTATTCGGCGTAGAGAGGCATCGCCTGCTGCACTCCCTCAATGCCCGCCGCCTGGTACAGCCGCTCACGAGGAAACGCTTTGGTGGAGCTGATTTCGAGGGACTGGGGGGAAATGAGAAAAATATCGCCGTTGAACTGGTCGTAGAAGTTGGTGGTGGTGCTGACCAGCGCCCCCAAAAAGCCCAGATTCATAAACATCAGCAGCACCGCAAAGGTGACGCCAGCCACGGCCACCAGTAAGCGGGGGCGATCGTGGCGCAGGTTATACCAGGCCAGGGGAATGCGCGGCAGGGAGGGGAATTTCATGGCCGCCTCCTAGGACTCAATATCGATGGCGACATCGACCTGGAGGTTGGTGAGCGCCGCCACTGCATCGCTCTGGTCAACCTGCACCCGCACTTCGACCACGCGGGCGTCGGCGTTAGCGGCGGGGTCGTCGTCGAGCACGTCATTTTTGGCAATTTGCAGACCAATCTCGCTGACGGTGCCGGTCAGGGTTTCAGCAAAAGCCCCGTTGCGGCTGGTGATGGTGGCGGGCTGACCCACCTCAACCAGGCCAATGTCAGTCTCGTAGACCTCGGCTACCACCACCATCTGGCGGGTATCGCCTAGGGCCAAAATGGGGCCATCAGCCGGAGAAACAGCTTCTCCAGGGTAGGCAAAGACATCGAGCACCTGACCGGCCTGGGGCGATCGCACAATGGTGCGAGCCAGTTGAGCTTCGGCCAGGGCCAGGTTTTGGGCCGCAGAGTCAACCTGGCTGGCCACCTGGGCGCGGGTGGTGGTGGCGCGAGCCGAAACCACCTGAGCCTGAGCGTTTCTGATGTCGCTGAGCCGGGCCTGCTCCAGCCGCTGTTTAGTGGCCTGGGCATTGCCCAGATCGGCGCGCAGGCTGTTGACGGTGGCTTGCTGGCGGTCTAGCTCCTGGCGAGAGATCGCCCCCGACTCGTTGAGGGCTTGAAATCGAGCCAGATCAATTTCAGCGACGCTCAGCTCGGCCTGGAGGCTTTCAACGGCAGATTGTTGGGCGGCGATCGCCGCCTGCTGCGGCCCGTCGATCTGCCCGACCCGAGTGCTGGCCTCCTGCACCTGGGAATTGCCTAAGGTTGTTTCGGCAGCGAGCTGGGCGCGGGCCTCGGCTAGCTGACTGGCGGCCACATCGCGCTCGGCTCGGCGCACGTCGTAGGTGTCGAGGTAAGCCAACACCTGGCCCGCCTGCACCTGGTCGCCCTTCTCAACTTCGAGGCGATCGATCCGCCCAGCTTCGGCGGTGGCCACGTCAATGACGCGGCTGGCAGGCTCAATGCGCCCCAGAGCGACCACCTTCACTTGCTGCGGGGGCGGTAGCTCGGCCTGCTCTCGGGCGGCCTGGCGACTTTGCATGACGTTGCGCACCGCTACGGTGGAACCTGCCCCCACAATCAGCAGGGCACCAATTAACAGCCAAAAACTCGGCTTTCTCCAAGGCTGAATCGGGTGAGTAGACATAGGTGCATAGGACAACTGCACTGAATTTAACTGAACGGTGTAGTTTAGTCAATGGGCGCAGGCAACGAAATCGAGACGCGACCCTGGGGCGATCGCTAGGTATTGCCCGTCAAATCTTGGGGGCAGGCAACGTTCAGAATTAGGCGACGCCGACGGCCCCTACGGGGGCGGGCTAAATGCTGGAGTTTCAGCGTTAGCGGGGGTCGCCGTTGAAGGTTCAACAGCGGTTGCCGCTGAACTTTCAACCCCTGGAGCCTCAACCGTTAAAGGCCCTTCAGCCGGTGGGGAAGCCGTAGCCGGGATGTCTGGGAGCGGATTGACTACCCCAGGCGGCGCATCGTTGAGGCGTCTCAGCTCTTCCACTGGGGTAGAAGGCGTTGCAAGCAGCGAATCTTCTGCTCTTTGGAGGCTGGCGTTAGGGGCAAAGTTGTTAATTAAGGCAGGGTCTAAAATGGCGTTTTCGGTATTAAAAGGCGTCTGCTGGCGTAGCGTACGCAGCAGATCGGGGCGCACAGCGGCTAGGGGGTCGTGGGGAGCAGGGCGGTAGGTAGGGTCGTCTAGGTGCAGACCCGCCATCAGAGCGCTGGTTTGGTAGAACTCCAGCAGGTCAAACTCCACAACCTGCCAGCCACCACCGCCGATAAAGGCCATTTGCCCCCCATAGAGGGCCAGCTCCTGGCCGGTTTCAGCCGCCGTCACCAGTACCGGGGCCGTGGGCAAGTCGGCCAGGGCCATCACCAGGGTTAGCTGTCGGGAGGGCACGTAACGGACGACTACAGCCGTGCTGTTGAGCCCCACGGTGGCGTTTGGGGTTTGAACCGTCGTCCGCCCCTGATTGGGGGGCACAAACAGGGCTACCGTACCTTGATTGAGCAGCAGCTGGCGGGTGTTGGGCCAAAATCGCAGGCTGGCCTGCTCGCCCACTCGAGTCAGCGACCCATCGTTGAAGAGTACTTCGGCCCTCGCCGCCGTGCTGGTGTTCAGAGTTTCCCCTGGGCAAAAGCAGTCGGCCACGGCGGCTGGGCGAATGTTGCCGCTGGCGGAAACCAGGCTCACTTGATAGGTGCTGGCCTTTAGATTGGCCCAGGCCCAAGGCACCTCTGCCAGGGCCGGAGACGCGATCGCAGTACTGCCCACAAACGCCAGCAGCACTGCCGAAAAACCGTTGGTACTAAAAACCATAGCTCAGTGAAGAGTGACCACGAATTGTAATAGGACGCTGGCCCTAAGGTAGATGCGGCCAAATGCCCTAGCCCCTAGGTGGACAGGGTAATTGTGCGTAGAATACCCCAACAGTGGCAGTTGAGCGCCAGGGGTGACACCATCGACTCAACATTGGTGCAGCACCGTCGCTGTTTTGGCAGAGTTCTGGCAAACTGGGCGCTATCGAAGTGGAGGCTTAGCTCTATGGTAGGGGTCGGGCAGCCCAACTCGGGGCGATTCATAAATCTTGTGTTCTCTTCAAATTAAATCTTTAATAAATTTGAGCCTTTTTTTCGGGAATTAGCGGCAAGATCAGTGATTCTGCTGGTGACAGGACAACACACGTTATATCCGGGCAGACTCCATTGGTTAAGCGGCACTCCCCCATCCCCCTGGCGTTAATCAGCTTTGGCCTGCTCTGCAGCGGCATCCTGCCGGATCGCGCTAGGGCCGATCAGCTCAGCCCTTCAACGGCCCCTGCCGCCAAGGTTGAGCTGATGACCTCGACTCCGAGCGAGGCGGCTGCGGTACCGATGCCGCCATTGTCAGGGCTCCCCTTTGCCTCGGGAGGGCTGACTGTGACCCTAGCCCCAGCCCCCGAGGGGGAGCCCGCCGAGGAGTCAGCCGCCGAGCCCCTGAGCGTTAACCCGGCTGTCTCCAGTCCGGCGATCGCCCCTGACCAGGCTCTGGTTACCGACACCTATCTAACTACGGCTGCCGCGCTGACTCCGCCATCTCTGCCCGCCCCAGCATCCTTGGCCCAGACTGTCCCCCCTGCCGACCCCACGGGGCAAGACCCCGAGCTGGGAGTCATTCAGGTGCGCAGCCTGCTAGAGGACAACGACCTGGGAATTTTGCGCATTCGCGATCAGCCTCAGATTCCGGTAGCGCCGCCGCGGCCCCCGGCAAAAATTGGGTTTTTCTCGGCCCGCCTGGCAATCGCCAATAGTGACAATATTTTGTTGGCGGTCAACGATGTGGGTGGGCTGACCGGCGATACCTTTCTGCGTCCTTCAATTGGCTTTGGCGTCTACCCTGCCCTTGGGCCGCAAACCGCCTTGATTGCCACCGCTGACTATGGGCTACAGCGCTACACGGCCCAGTCATCGCTCAACTACGACGATCTGCGGCTGCGGGTGGGGCTGCGTCAGGGGTTAACCCCCCGCAGCTACGGGCAGCTAATTTTTACCTACCAAGAGCTATATCGCCCTGGTGCCAACCGGGAAAGATTTTTCAAAAACACGGCTCTGGGCCTTACCCTAGGTCGCCGTGACCCCATTACGCCAAAGCTGGCCCTCGACACCTATTATCTGCTTCAGTTCAACGGGGCTCAGTCTACCAGCAGCGGCACCGCCACCGACTTTAGCCGTTTCTTTCAGTCGGCTGGCGGCTACCTGGGCTACGACATCACCCCCAACCTGCAAGCGGGCATCAGCTACCAGCTCAATTTCATTGACTACACCACCCAAGACCGCTACGACACCTTTCAGCAGGTGCTAGGACAGGTGGTCTACCGCATTAGCCCCAACCTGCGTTTCAACGTCTACGGCGGCGTTAGCTTTGGCCGCTCCTCTGAACCTCGGGTACGGTTTAACGACACCTTTTTTGGCGCGGCGATCGATGCCACGATCCCCTTATTTTAGCCAGACGTTGTTCTGAGGTCATCGTTGACAGCGCCGTTTGGTTTGGGTCGCCTTGGTGGGGGCGCTGTTGGCCTGTGGTGCTTCTCGGCCCCTGTGAGTTCAACTGCCACAATTCGGGCATGCGGTTAGGTGGGCAACCTCGGCACCCTGGGCGTCTCGATCATTTTGGAGGAACTAACTAAGGTGCTACTCTCCTCGTAGCGCCTGCACTACGTCAATGCGCGTCACCCGCAGGGCGGGCAGGAAACTAGCACCAACGCCAACCCCAAAGGCAGCTCCCATCGACAGGGCCGCATCGCGCCAGTTGAACTCGTAGGGAGCCTCAAACACGGTAGTGGTCGCCACTTTGGTCAACCCGTGGACGGTGGCCACCGCCGTGGTACCGCCAATCAGGCTAAGCAGAGCAGCTTCAGCGATGAACTGGGCCATAATTTCTAAATCGGTGGCCCCAATGGCGCGGCGCAGGCCAATCTCGCGGGTGCGTTCCATAATGGCGGCAATGGTGATGTTGGCGATGCCGACCCCGCCGATCACCAGGGCCAGCAGCCCCACGGCCTTGAGCACGCGAATGGAGGCCCGCTGGCGCTGCTCCTCTTCGTAGAGGTCTTCGACATTGCCGCCAGCGTAAATGTCGTAGCCGGGAAACATCTGCTGAAGCTGGGCCTCGACCTGTTCGGGGACGGTGTCGTAGTCGTTGAGGTCTCGTAGGGCGACCTGAAGCTGGCTCCAAGAGCGAGAGTTGCCCATCAAAATAGCGCCATAGGGCTCAGGCAACCACAAGGTACCAGGGGGTTCTCCATCCTCACTACCTTCGATATTTTTGGTCTCAATCAGTCCGACTACGGTGAAACGGGTGTTGTTGATAAAGATGCCTTCTCCCAGGGGTGAAACCTCCTCAAACAACCGCTGAGCCAGCACTGTATCGATCACAGCCACGGGTCGAAACGCCTCGTAGTCTTCAAAATCGAAGAAACGCCCATCCAGCACCCGCCGCCCAGTGGTGCGCTGGTAGTTTTCAGAAACACTCCAAGCTTCGAAGTTATCAGTGACGCTATCGGCATAGCGCACATCGTTGACCCGCCACAGATAAGACACGCGGCTAGTGCTGAGAATGCCGGGTACAGACTGCTCTAGTTCAGAAATTTCGGCGGCGTCAAACTCGACGGGGGGACGATCGCGTCCGCCAAAAACAGACACAGTGATGTTGGGGTTGTCCCTCGCGGCTAGTTGCTCTTGCAGCACGCGGTTGGCAATGGTGTCGATGTTGAGGGTGGCGTTGACGGCGGCAACGCCCATAAAAATGCCCAGGGCGGTGAGGCCCGATCGCACCCAGTTGCCGGTCAGATCTCGCAGGGTGGTGAGGCTGAGGTCGAGGGGGGAGAGGGGCATCGGGGCGTGATGGAGTAGGGGGTGAGGGGTGAGTTAGGGGGTGGGTGGGTGGCTGCCGGTGGGGGTTGTTTCCACAGTCATGCCGGGTTCGAGGGATTGGTCGGGTGGGGGGGTGAGGATGACGGTGTCGGTGTCTTGTAGGCCAGAGACAATTTCAACTGCCTCTAGGGTGTCGAGGCCGGTGGTGACGGGGCGTTTTTGGGCGCGGCTGTTGGCATCAACAACCCAGACAAAGGTTTCGCCGTCTGCTTGCTGAATGGCGTTAGTGGGCAGAGCTAGGGCGTTTTCTCGCTGCGCCAAGATCACTTCGACGCTGACGGAGCTGCCGGGGATGAGCACGCCGCTGGGGCGATCGAGCTGGGCGATCGCCTTGACCATAGCCTGGGAGCCCCCGCCGTCGCCTTCACTATCGGTAATCGCCTGGGGGGCAATGCTGGTCACTCGGCCCCTGTAGTTCTCGGGGCTGGGGCCGATGATGCTGACCCGCACCGGCATGTTGACCGACACTTTGTTGGCGTCGAGGGTCATGAGGTCAAAGAGCACCACTTCTTGGTTGGGGTCACCGATGGTGAGCAGGGTGCCTTCGCTCTGCACACCGTCGCCGGGCTGCACGTCGATATTGAGCACCACGGCGTCGAAGGGGGCGACGATGGCGTTATCGGCAATGCGAGCCCGAACGTTGGTTAATTTGGCCTGGTTTTGGCGAATTTCCAGCTCGGAGCGCTGGAGGTCAACTTCGGCCCCTCGCAGCTCCGACTGGGCTGTTTCTAGCTCGTCGCGATCGCCGTTGTACTCATCCTCAGAGATAAACCCCTGATCGACCAGCGATCGCGATTCAGTCAGTCGCTCTTCGGCCCGCCGCACGGTGCGCTGACGATCTTGCAGTACCTCAGCATGGCGTTGCCGCTGAAGCCTGAGAATTTCGGTTTCAATTTGGGCGTCGTCTAGCGCTTGCTCTAGGCTGCGATCGCGCAGCCGCAGCAGCACTGTGCCCCGCTCTACCCGCTGGCGCTCTTCTACCAGCACGGCCTCCACCGTGACATCCGCCGGGGCCTTGAGAACTTGCTGATTGCCCAGACTCATTATCCCCGAGGCGTCCACCCGGTTCTCCAGGGTGTCGCGGCTGGGGGTGCCGGTGGTCACCACCACGGGGTCGACGCTGCGGCGCTGCCAGGTGCGGTAGCCTAGCCAGCCTCCCACGCCCAGCACCAGCACTAGCCCCGACGCCACGATCCACCTCAGCCCAGGGCGAGAGTTGGCCCGAGCGCCATCGTCGAGCAGATCATCATCAAACAGGCCGGAGCTGAGGAGTTGAGAGGCTTCCGCCTGATCCGGCCTCAGCGGGATAGGGTCAGCATCCGCTGAGGCATTGGTGCGGGTGGAGGTGTCGGGGTGGGGTTCGGGCGGCACGGAGCATTCCAAACAAAGGGCAGCTAACGGCAGGGGCTACAGGGGAGCCAGGTGGCCCAGTTCGGCAGGGCTAAGGTGGGTGTCGGTAACCCGGCCATCGCTCATCATAATAATCCGCTGACTGTGGCGGGCCACTTCGTGGGAGTGGGTCACCATGACGATGGTAATGCCTCGCTGGTGCAGGGCCTCAAAAATGCTCAGCACCTCTGTTGCCGACTGCGAGTCGAGCGCCCCTGTCGGCTCGTCGGCCAGCAAGAGCACCGGCTGGTTGACGATGGCGCGGGCAATGGCGACCCGCTGCTGCTGCCCGCCCGAGAGCTGGGAGGGGCGTTTATCCATGCGGTTGGCCAGGCCCATGTGGGTGAGAGCCGCTGCCGCCCGGCGCTGCCGCACCGATCGCCCCAACCCGGCGTACATCATCGGCAAAATTACGTTTTCTAGTGCCGTCAGGTTGGGCAGCAGCTCGTAGCGCTGAAAGATAAAACCAATTTTGCGGTTGCGAATGCGGGTCAGCCGGGTTTTGTCCACCGTTGAGACATCGGTGCCGTCGAGGAGGTAGCGACCACGGGTGGGGCGATCGAGGCAGCCGATGATATTCATCAGCGTCGATTTGCCCGAGCCCGACTGGCCCATGATGGCGCAGTATTCGCCGGGGGCAATGGTGATGTTGATGCGATCGCAAGCCCGCACCGCCGCCTCGCCGCTGCCAAACACCCGCGACACATTCTCGATGGCGATGACGGCGGCGGCTGGGGGGTGGGCTGTTGGGGGCATGGGGCGATCGCAAAAACGCTGTGGCAACGCGAATTTTATCCCACGATAAAACCCACAGACCTAGGATAATCCTTGACTCAGTTGCTCTGGGGCTACTGGGGGCCATGGCGGGCCATTGGGAGCAGCGCCTAGACGCAGCGGCGCAGTAGAGGTTAATCTCTAACCTCTGCGCCAGATTACCCTGTCTAAAACCCGAAACCCTAAACCGAGACACAGCCGATGGGAATGCCTTGCCAAGTCAATAGCCTGCTCAAACTCAAACCTGATCAGGGCTACCCCGCTACGCTCGAAGTCGGGGCTCGGCACCGGGTGCAAAAAAACGGCTACCGCATTTTTCCTATTGATGTGCCGCTGAGTTTGGTCGATGAAAACTGGCTCGCCCACGCCGACATCGTCATCGAAAAACTCACCTGGGAGCACCAGACTACCTCCCTTGAATTTCGGATCGATCGCCTCTACACAACCCCTTTTGCGGCCAAATAACCTGAACTATTGCAGCCAAGGGTATAACACCCAAAGCGATATCAAGTCTCCTCCTCCTGATGGGCTTTCTTCTTTGCGTAGATGCTGCGAGTGTGCTTTTTAACCGTATTTGGAGTGATGCCCAACTCAGCAGCAATTTGTTTATAGGTGTAGTTGTTGTGCTGAAGTAGCCAAACCTCCTTTTCTCGGGGGGTTAAACCATAGCGATTAGCCTTCTCCAACACAAGATTAAGAATGGCTTGCTGGCGATCTTCAATGGTGAGCAATAGACAGGGATTGGCCACCACATCCACCGTCAGCCAGCGCGAGCAAATGTGGAGTGTAGTTGCCGCATTGGTGAAAATATCGAACTCAATCAGCCAGTTTTGCTCAGGAAACAAATGCCGACTTTGAATCAAAGACTGACAAATGTGCAAAATTTCGTCAGGTATCAAGCAAGACGCCGAACTTTCCTGGTTTAACTGACTTAAAACCTGATGAGCTGTTTTGCTAGCATACACAAGCTGCTGCTGCTCGGTAAAGACTAAAATGCCGCCAATGCACTCCTCCACCAGGGCTTTATTAAACTGATGATCGTCTATTTTATCGGAAATAGTTTTTGGGTTAGTAATAGAGGCATCTTCAAAACCTTGCTCTGCTAAAAAATTAAAAAGAGTTGACTTTAAAGGGGATGCCACCATGATTTCCGTATCTCCGGTTGTACCGACAACTAGGTTGAGAATGCTTGTCAATGGGTTTTATATATTGGGAGCACGCTTTTACCGTTTAACCTGACTCTAAAGCACATCTCTCAAATCTAAAAAATTCTTATACTCTGCCTCCATCATGGCCTGGAAAGAGGGATATCGGTCAGCACCCGGCAGCCAGTCGCCAAAAAACCAGGCTTCCCATTCCTGCTGATCATTCATGATTTCAGGGTTGAGCAAATAAATTGAAGACTCCCCTTTTTCACTGATCTCCAAACTGCTGCTCAAATACTCAATGCGAATCTTGCTACAGTCTTGATCATTCCCATAAGTCAAGTAATCAGCATCAGAAATCCTGTGACCTGGATAGGTACCATTAGATTGACAGTCAGCCGGTGTCGGAGCCTGAGTTTGGCCATATCTTTGGCTGAATGAGGCGATCCAATCCGCATGCCTAACATGAAACCATTCCACCTCCTCAACCGCTAAGATGCGATAAATAAAAGGCGTTGTCTGCCTCCAACCATTACTGATTTTTAAAAATTCCCGGTAGGAAGACGGCAACTGAATTGAAAGTCGAGCCTCGGTCTCTGCGATCTGAACTTCGGTAGCTCCCGGAAACCCAAGCCAGCCAGATGCCAAAACCTCGGAGTTAGGTGTATTGTCTTTTTCTGTGCAAGCGAGATAGTCTTGGCTCCAGTTCTCAAGAAAGTGTCGCCAGTCAAAGGTGCCCATGACCAAAGCTTATGATGATTATTGACTACAATTTTTGGCAGTTTAAACTACCTGAAAACGTGGGATCTCATGCATGCCAAATGGAATGGAGATACCCTGAAAAGCAATCAGTAGCTGTAGTCGATATAGCCCTGACGCCAACCCAGGCACTGTAATCAGGGCGCTGTAGGGCGAACGGTGACCTGCCAAAAAATGGGCAGGACTTTCGCCCAAAGCGGTAGTTTGAGGTGGATATGCCAGCGATTTTACAAATCCTTGTAGGCTGTAGCTAGCCTGGGGCGAAAGCGGTAGGCTAGCTAGCCCGTCTAGCTCGAAGGTAAGGCTGATCTGAAAAGGTTGCTTGTTCAAAAGCGGCCCGGGCAGACTGCGATCGCACGCTGTCGCCACTTGGGGAACGCCCGTCTCTGGAGGCTGTATCACTCTGATCTGACCCATCCTCAACGTGATCAGTTCTGCGGATGCGTCTGTTGCATGAGGCCGATCGGGTTGAGGCTCAGGGTTATCTTTAGACCCATTGCCCTCTGACGGCACCTGATCGGGCGAGATGACATCAGCGCCTGACGAAATCTGAGCCGCTACAGGGTCACTGTCTGAAGGCCCATCGCTAACGGCTGAGTCGGCTAAGTGCCTGGCTTGGGTAATCCAATCGGCTGCCTTAGACCGAGTCACAGACTGACCCGCTGAACGAAACAACGCCTCAATCATTTCGGCTGATGCAGCGGCCAAATCTTGCACAGTGTGAATAGAAAGTCGCTCTCGTAGCAGCTGCTGGCGGGCGGGGCCGATACCCTTAATTGGATTCAAAGGATGATCGTGAGCTGGGGATGTCCCCCCAGATGAGGTACTCATAGTTCGTTCTCCACTAGCGCCAGGTCAGGGACTCTGCTTTTGCCCTATCCCAGCTTTGCAACGGTTTAAGAAAACCAGCAGGCACTAGCAACCTGCCAGTTAAAAGTTGACTCAATGCCGGAACCGATCACAGGGACTGCGCAGATGGATTAAACCCCTGGTCAATCCCTGCATGCAAAGCCCCTAGCTAAAGGGCTGGTCGGCAATTTGGAGTCGGCGCTCGCCAATGTAGCCATAGCCAAGAATGACTTGGCCGCATTGATGCGTTACTGGCCCCACTTCGACGGTAGCTCCTACTAGGTAGTACCCCTTGGTCAAGCCAAGATCTTGGGGTTTAATCACGGTGCCAACCCAGTACTTAAACTGGCCTTCAACCGATTTAATGATCACGGTGAGATCTTTTTCTGCTGCCGCAGAACCAAGACCCTCAAAGTGAAAGTAGGCTTTGATATCTACTCCCAAGCACAGCAGCAATCGCGTGAGCGGGCTTTGGTCAAATTTAATCACCAGGCCAACTCGCAGATCTTCGTCGAGATCAACAATGTGCTTAGATTGTTCCGGGTGCGGCCCCCAGGGCGGCAGTTGCCCTCGCAGACCGGTGGCTTTGAGGTGATACAGTTCAAACTGGCTCTGCCCCAAAATTTCACGACTATAGGTTTCTGTATCACCTACCAGACCGCCTTGGGCGGGCAGTCGGTTGATGAATTCTTGGGGGGGATTGGCAATTTCAGCGGGTGCAACGATTTCTGCCTTTTGTTCGATGGTCGGTAGCGTCGTAGTCATAGAGGTAACCTCTGCTTGTTGGACGTGAATTTACCGGCAAGGAGCTAATTTCTATCGTCCCTGCTTCAGAAAAAGTAGGTGAGTTAGCTCCCTGTAGCCTGCATCGTCACAAAAGCAGCCAGATTTGAAAATCCCCCTCTACAGGTACCCTAGTTTTAAGGATTAAAATTCAGTTCAAATTCCTTATATATGGATTAAAGATGGCATTTTTGCCATCTTTACCACTACTGATAGTGTTTAACTGACCAGTATTGACTGGTTAAATCTTTGTATGGGCCAAACTCTATGCACGCAGACACGGCTGCTCCATTTGCAACAAATATAGTCGTATTTATACGGAATGGCGACTTGAAAAAGTTTGCCTTTGGCTTAGATTGAAAGCAAGCATACAAGATATTTGCGTGGGGTCAATATGCCGCATGGTAAAGAGTGATAGCATTGAAAATCTGTTCCTTTAGATGAAAGCAATCGGCATTTGCTAGATATTAGGCCAAGAAAAATAGCCGGGATATTGTGCCTGAATCATTAGGAGTAATATCCAAGTAATAAAGATTTAATGCTAAAAATTTCAGGTGAATTATGGTTTTAAAGACCCCCTTGGGCAGTTTTAACCTTAGCCTTAGCGACACATTTGTTGAGTTGCCTAATATTGCCCACGATGCCTCTTTGCCTAGTTTGCTTAAGAGCATTCTGACTGATGTTTTAGGAGGAATTATTTTGCTTGACGATCAAGATAAATTGATTTACATCAATAGAAAAGCACTCGCTATAGTAGAAAAAATGACTCGATGCACCGAGGGGGCTCAGGCTATTCCTAAGGAAATCATGCATATCACAAAGTTTATGCGAGGGGCTCGACGCGAGTTTTCTCAGCAAAATTGGCTAAATCAGTCCACTATTTTTGTGGATTGTCTCACGGTGTTTAATATTTATGCTCGTTGGATTCAAGGAGATAACTCTAGCTATAACTACTTGCTGCTCAATATGGAAGACCAAAACCAATTTTCTCAGAATATTGCCTTAGAAGAAGCTAGGCAAATGGGCTTGACCTCCCGTGAACAAGATGTGTGGCTGTTACACCAAACTAACTACACCTACAAACAAATCGCTGAAACGCTAAACATTACGCCTAATACTGTCAAAAAGCATATGAAGAGTATTTTGACCAAGCAGCGCTCTAGCAGCGCTCAAGAAAGGTAACCCGTCTACATTGCGGCCTCCTTAACAGGCCGCAATGTAGACGGCGAGGGCATGGGCGAGGCTTGCGCTACATTTGCTAGCTAATCCTGTTGAGCTGAATACAGTTACGGTGTGGTTGTTTATACCAGTTTCACCAGGGGACTTATTTGCTCTGTAGGATGTGTGTACTATTGGTTTTGCAGGCGAGGGTACCCAATTGGGGTAAGCAAATAGCGATCGCCGTTAGACCTCTTTACATTTTTTAGGGTAGATTAGGGCGCTAACGGGGCTGAAAGCACCCATTGGGGCCTAGATTGTTTCCTCTGGTCGCGAGGTAGAGGCTTTACTCAAACCGCTGGGTGGCCGATAGCCAAATTAATAGCTCGTACTCTTCAGCCCGGTGCACCAGCAACTCCACAGGCTGACCCGCGTTAGGGCTAGTTAGGGCTATGAGGGTCTGGGTTTGGGCTAGATCGCTATAGAGAACTCTGTTGTCTTGACCCACAATGATGGTTTTTGGGGCAGTGCCTTCCACCTGAACCCCCCAGGACTGGAGCTGAACCAAGGCCGCATTATCTAAGGTCAGCACTCGCTCTGGCTGGCCGTCACCGGTCAGGTCAATGCTGTGCTGGGTGAGGCTGGCCAGGGCAGCCTCAAAGTCTGTCGGCAACGGCTGATCGCCAAAGACTGTGGCGGCTATGGCAGCGATCGCCCCTGATTCTGCCCTCTGGCCCTGGTCAGCATCAAGCCACATCAGCGCCCCCTGAGAAAACGCCAGCGGCGGCAGAGCAGAGGCATTGGTGGCGGGGCCGGTAGCCAGTAGCGTCACGGTGCCATTGGTTAAGCTGAGCCCGCGCACGGTTAGGGGGGCCGAAACGCCGGTGGTAGGGCTCACCCAGCGCAGCAGCTGAGGCGATGCCTGGGCCGCTGGCTGTACCGCTGGCCAGATTGCTGCCGGAGCTGCCCCAGCGGGAATTGCCCCCATCCCCCGCTGCCAGGTTTGACTTTGCACTGCCTTAACATCAATGGCGTACCACTGGCCTAGGGCGGCATCGAGCGATTGGCCGGGGGCGGCATAGCCAGACTGGGGGGCAGGGATGGAGCGGGCCTGGCCAATGAGGGCGGTGACGGGCGGCAGGGCAATATTTCCTGTGGCCTGGGTACTAGAAGGCTGGGCGGCGATCGCGGCGGTTGCACCTGCCTTAGCGCTGGCAACCGCTTGTGCCTGGGTTGTGGTCAGAGTGGCCAAAACCTTGGCCAACCGCTGGCGGGCGGCGGGCGTCACCGGCTGGCGATTGAGCCAGTCTGGGGTAGCCCCATCTCGATTGGTGGGTTGGTTCTGCTGAGCCTTGAGGGCTAGACCGCCCCACACATACACAGCCGGTGGCGGGTCGGGCAGGGCAGCGGCGGCGCTAATGCGGTTCCACAGGCGACCGCGGTCAACGCCGAGGCGATTCAGCAGGGTGGGCAGTAGCTCAGGGCTAGCCTCCAGCCGAGTCAGGGCCGGCTCCCATCGCCCGTCGATTAGCAGGGCGAGAATGTGCTGGGTGGGCGTTGACCAATCTTGTTCAGCCTGCTGACGGGTGATCGCCCGATGGCGCTCCATCAGCCGCAGCTGGGCCTCCGCTGCCGGATTCCAGCTTTGGGCTAAGCCTGTTTTGAGGTTGGCCAGCTGGGCCTGGGCGGGGTGCCATAGTCCGCTTCGAGCCAGGCGCAGAGCCTGCTGATAGTCGCCTGCCTGGGCACCGGCATCCACCGGCACCCGCACCCACGACACTGACTGGAGGCGCGGTCCGGGCATCACTTGTAAGCCGCGCAGGGCTGGCTCCAGCCCCACAGTTTCGTCAATGACGAGATCGCTAGGGCCGTCACCATCGAGGTCGGCCCACTGGGGCGGACGGTTGGCCGGGCTGCTCCAGGGGGTGAGCAGCTCTAGCTGCTGGGCCTCGGGGTCAACATGCAGTAGCTGACCGTAGCGCAGGGTGAGGCCCTGCTGCTGCCAACTGCCCTCTAGGGTGAACCAAAGCCCGTCGCTGGCAACGGGTGGGGCCGGCAGCGGCACGACCCGAGTGAAGTTAAAATTTGCCGGAGCAGCCGTAGGCACTTGGGGCCTGCTGAGCCAGGGCGCTAGCACGGTGTCTTTAGGCAGGGCCGCAGTGGGCAAGGTGGCGATCGCCCGCAGCTCTCTCCCGCTGCCCTCGTTCGCAAATAGGTGAAGGGATGCGATCGCCCCTGTCGCCTCAAACACCGGCACAATCAGCGCATCCCGATCTTTGGCTCCAGGCATATCTAACGGCAGCGGTTCTCCCATCTGCTGCTGGCTCGCCTCCGCCTGCTGGCGCAGCTCCTCTAGGCTAATGGCGGGGGGCAGGTTCACTGGCTGCGATCGCGCCAAGCGAGCTAGGGCCTGGGGCAACGCCGCTGGGTCAAGCATCAGCCGCAGCCCCAGGCGAAAACTCAGCCCCAGCAGCAGCAGTCCGCCGCTGAGCCCAACCCCCACCAGCCCCAGCACCAATGGCCTGCGCCAGAGCCGACGAGAGCGAGTACCGACCCAAATCTGCACAGCACCCGGAGCGCTGGCGGTTGAAACTTTAGGACGACGAGCTGAACGAAGGGCCATAGGGACTGTGCCAATTTCCTCTGCAACTCTATCGCAGGATACCGAGGGCAGATCCTCCGGCGAGGCCTTTTGCCAGCGGTTGACGAAGCTCAGCCCCCGTTCGCTGCCAGCCAGCACCCTAAAGCCAAAATTCTCTAGCCAAAGAGACGTTGAGTAACACTTTATAACGGGAAGAATTGTGTAACGTTCTTTGCTCAGGCCAGGAGCATTGTTAGCCAGCGGGGAGATCCTTTGTCAGGACAGAACACCAGAACAGACTGTTACTGATACCGCTGCCGCCGCTCAACCCCATCTACAGCAACCAGGGAAAACGTGATCATGTTTCTATTCAAGAGATTGGCCTCTAGCAAAATTCGCACGCGGATTTTTGTCGGTTATCTCTTCGGTGCACTCACGCTCACCGCCGTCGGTACCGTGACCTACTCCGCCATCGAGCAAATTCGCACCAGGCTGGTTTCTGTCAGTGCATCACAGCAACAGCTCTCCCGCGCTCAGCAGATCATGTGGTTAGACGAGGTGCTCACGCAGTCGATGCGCAACTACGTGTTGACCCAAGATAGCCGCTGGCAAGAACGCTACGATTTCTACTTTGCTCCACTCGAAAACCTGATTATTGCGGCCCAGGCCAATGCCGCTGACCCTAAAATTCAGGCGCTTTTTGATCAACAAAAGGTGCTCAACGACAAACTGGCTGAGCTAGAGACAGAAACCCTTGGGCTACTACAGGCAGGGCAATCTGAACAAGCCCTGGCTTTACTGGATGGTGCCGAGTACCAACAGACTAAAGATGCCTATACCAAAACCATCGAGAGTTTTCTGAACGATTCTCAGAACGGGCTCGCCGCCCTTGAGAGTGATCTCAACAACACCCTTGATTTTTCATCCCAGCTAGCGCTGAGCATTCTGTGGGGCAGCATTTTAATTGGTCTCGCGGTGATCACTCTGGCCTACTATCTAGCGGATCGCATTACGCAGCCGATTCTCGCGACGGCGGCGATCGTTCAGCGCATTGCCGCCGGAGATTTGCAGGTTGAAATCCCGGCTGGTAGAGATGATGAAATTGGCCGCATGCTAGAGGCCATGAGGATGATGACTACGCGTCTGTCTACCATTATTCAGGACGAACAGGTGGCGGCCAAACAGATGCTAGAAATTTCTGCCCATCTCAACGACGCTGCCCAGGGGCTTTCCTTTGGCAATTCTAAGCAAGCGGCTGGGGTGGCTCAAACGACGGTGTCGATTGAGCAAATGAATGCTGTCATTAACAGCAATGCTCAAAAAGCCAAGCACACCTATCAATCGGCCATTCAGTCGGCAACTATGGTGGATGAGGGCAAACAGGCAGTCACCGAAACGATGCAGGTGATGCGGGAAATTCTCGCCAAAATCAACGTTATTGAGGATATTGCCGAGCAGACCAATATGCTGGCTCTAAATGCCACCATGGAGGCCGCCCGAGCTGGTGAACATGGCCGAGGGTTTGCGGTCGTCGCTAAGGAAGTGCGCAAGCTGGCCGAACACAGTCGTACGGCTGCAGAGGAAATTACGGCTTTAGCCGATCGCAGTATGGTAGTTAGCAAACGCACCGGCGATCTTTTTAAGCAAATCGTCCCCAGCATTCAGCAGACCTCGGGGCTGATGGCCGACATCACTCGTGCCAGCCTGGAGCAAAACAACGGCATTGCCCAGATCAACAGCGCTATGGGGCAGTTGGACGAAGTCACTCAGCATAACGCAGTAGCAGCAGAGCAGCTAGCTACCTCCAGCCACGATATGGCGTCTCAGGCCGCCCAGCTCCAGCGGGCACTGGCCTACTTTAAGCTCTAGAACTGAAGTGGCTAAGGGAACAAGACTAGTATTGGAAAGGGTATAGGGTTTTGGGTACAAGGTCAGGAGGCTACCTTAGACCTTTCCCAAAAATTGATGATGATTGTTAAGGCCAATGCACCGCCCCAGCTTTTGCCAGTGGTACTGCCTTTGGTTCTAAGCGCAATAGCCAACGCTATAGATACACCAGCCCTCTAAAATGAGGGTTTATTCCTTCGTTTCTCCCCTGCAATGCCTACCGACTACCTCGAACGCATTCTCACGGCCCGAGTTTATGACGTAGCGCAGGAAACGCCTTTAGACATCGCCCCCAGCCTGTCCGCACGGCTGCACAACCGGCTACTGCTGAAGCGAGAAGATATGCAGTCGGTATTTTCGTTCAAGCTGCGGGGGGCTTACAACAAGATGGCCCACCTATCGCCGGAGCAGCTGGCGGCGGGGGTGATTGCCTCATCAGCGGGCAACCACGCCCAGGGGGTGGCATTGGGGGCCAAGCAGCTAGGCACCCGCGCCATCATTGTCATGCCCACAACCACGCCGATGATGAAGGTGAATGCGGTGAAGGCGCGCGGCGGCGAGGTGGTGCTCTATGGCGAAACCTACGACGATGCCTATGCCCACGCCCGTCAGCTCTCGGAGGAAAAGGGGCTGACCTTTGTCCACCCCTTCGATGACCCAGATGTGATTGCGGGTCAGGGCACCATCGGCATGGAGATTCTGCGGCAGCATCCGCAGCCCATTCACGCCATGTTTGTAGCGATCGGTGGCGGCGGGCTGATCTCGGGTATTGCCGCCTACGTGAAGCGACTGCGACCGGAGATTAAGATTATCGGCGTGGAGCCGATCGAGGCCGATGCGATGTCGCGATCGCTGAAAGCTGGAGAGCGAGTGCGACTGAGCACCGTGGGGCTATTTGCCGATGGCGTAGCGGTGCGCCAGGTGGGGGAAGAGACCTTTCGCCTTTGTCAGCAGTATGTAGACGACATTATTTTGGTGGGCACCGACGACATCTGCGCGGCGATTAAAGACGTGTTTGAGGACACGCGATCGATTTTGGAGCCAGCGGGAGCGTTGGCGATCGCCGGAGCTAAAGCCTACGTTGAGCGCGAGGGCATCACTGATCAAACCCTGGTGGCGGTGGCCTGCGGAGCCAACATGAACTTCGATCGCCTGCGATTCGTAGCCGAGCGGGCCGAGATCGGCGAACACCGCGAGGCGATCTTTGCGGTCACCATCCCCGAGACGCCAGGCAGTCTCAAAGCCTTTTGCGAATGCCTGGGCACCCGCAACCTGACGGAGTTTAACTACCGCATTGCCGACAACCACGAAGCCCACATTTTTGTGGGGCTAGAGGTTCAGGGTCGGGCCGATGCCGCCGCTATGGCCCAGGTATTTGAATCCAAAGGCCTAAAAACGCTGGATCTGACCGACGATGAGCTTTCAAAAATGCACCTGCGCCATATGGTGGGCGGCAAATCAGCCCTGGCCCACGACGAGTTGCTCTACCGCTTTGAGTTCCCCGAGCGCCCCGGCGCGCTGATGAAGTTTGTCAGCGCCATGAGCCCCGACTGGAACATCAGCCTGTTTCACTACCGCAACAACGGCTCCGACTATGGCCGCATCGTCACCGGCATTCAGGTGCCGCCCCAGGAAATGCCTCAGTGGCAAAGCTTTCTCGACACCCTCGGCTACCAGTATTGGGACGAAAACCAAAACCCCGCCTACAAGCTGTTTTTGGGCTAGCCGCCGATCTGCGACATGGTGCGCCCGTAGGCTCCGCTGGTGCCCGACTGTCGCATTTTGTAGTTGATCTCGGGCTTATCGGCCAGCAACTCAGCTACCTGGCGCTTGAGTTCTGTGGTAGGGACGCCCTCGCGCAGGGAGGTTCTGAGGTCGATTTGGCCAGTTTCGTTGAGCAGGCAGGGGCGCAGCCAGCCGTCAGCCGACAGACGCATGCGGTTGCAGCGATCGCAAAAGCATTCCGACATCTGGCTGATGAACCCCACGGTGCCCCTAGCGCTTGGAATCTGAAACACGTCTGCCGGGCCGTGGCCCAGCACATCGCCTGCAGTCAGGCCCCAGCGCTGGCGAATGCGATCGCGCAGCGTTTCCGAATCGACCCAGCCCTTGGCCTCAAACAGGCTGTCGTTGCCGATGGGCATAAACTCAATAAACCGCACGTGCCACTCGCGATCAAAGGTTAGGGCCGCCAGATCCAACACTTCGTGGTCGTTGACGCCCGGAATCACCACCACGTTGAGCTTCAGCGGCGAGAACCCCACCCGGTGAGCGGTCTGAATGCCATCCCAAACCTGGGGCCAGCGGGATTTTCCGCGCCCCCCCACAATTTGATCAAAAATGACGGGATCCAACGAATCGAGGCTAATGTTGACCCGCCGCAGCCCCGCGTCCCAGAGGTTCTGGGCCAAATCGCTGAGTAAAAAGGCGTTGGTGGTCAGGGATAAGTCCTTGGTCCCCGGCAATTCTGCGATATCGCGCACGATATCGACAATGCCGGGTCGCACCAGCGGCTCGCCCCCAGTGAGCCGAAAGTTCGAGAACCCCAGAGGCATAAATACCTCCTCTAAAAGCTGCCGCAGTTCGGCGCGGGACAGCCATGACTGCTGGGGTAAATACTGCAAGTCGGCCCCTTCCGGCATACAGTACTGGCACTGAAAGTTGCAGCGATCCACAAGGCTAATGCGCAGGTAGTCAATGGCGGGCATAGGGGGTGGAACCACAAGGTGCATGCTTTCGATTATGGCACCCTCACCAAAACCGGTGGGTTGGTGACCTAAACTGGCGGCATCTGCTGATTGGGGAGATGGACCATGCGCCAAGGGTTTTTCAGAGGCATGTTGGTGGGCGCAGCTGCCGGTGCGATCGCCTGTCTGGGCTTGGTGAAAGTGTTAGAGCAGCCAGCAGATGTCGTGCTGTCAGGGCAACTTGCCGTTGATAGCGCCAGTCACCCCGACAGCCGGATGGACAATCGGCTCTATCTAGTAGAACCCGAGCTGGAGACGGTCTACCTAAGATCGAAGGCTACCGATACAGAAGCTCTCTACAGGCTACTCGACAAATCCATTCAGCTGCGGGGGGAGTTTAGACGGCTGACCCTCACCACGGGCGAATCGATTTTAGAGATGGAGGTCGAGGAGGTGTTAAACCCCAATCCACCTGAGTAACCCGAGTGCTTGTACTTGGGTGGATTGGGGCAGAGCAACGTGGCGATCAGGCGATGGCTGCCTGGGCTGGTAACCATAGGTCATCCAAGCACGGACTTTTGACCATGAAGTTAGCCAGACTGCAACTCACCCGTGCAGCTGGTCGTAACCCTGGGCAGGTGACCCTTGTTTCTTCGACCTCAGAGGGTCAAGTCTAACGTGGCGGATAAAACGTCGGGTTCTGCCGTGGGTTTGAGCTGAAACCCGACCCGTTTGCACAGGCGCTGCATGCCGTGGTTCTCAGCTAAGATTTCCCCCGTCAGGCGCTCTAGCCCTTCAGTGCGGGCTACCTCGATCAGGCGGCTCAGCAGCTCGGTGCCAAAGCCCTGACCCTGGTAGGAGTCGGCCACCAGCATGGCAAACTCGGCCTCGGGCAGTCCATACTTTTGGGTGAGCCGACAGACACCGATGATTTTGGGGTCTGGGGCACTCACTTCGGCCACCAGGGCAATCTCGCGGTCGTAATCGTTAAAGCAGATGCGGGTGAGGCGATCGTGGGCGATGCGGGTGCTGTGCTTGATGGGGTGGAAGTAGCGCAGGTAAACGCTGTGCTCAGACACCATGTCGTGGAAGGCGGTGATCAGCGGCTCGTCTTCGGGGCGAATAGGGCGAATGGTAACGCCGTTGCCCCCAGGCCAGACATATTGGGTGGGGTAGGGGCGAATAGCTAGCCGGGCAGGCGGTGAGTCAGGGGCGCGAAGGATCACCCGCGCATCTAAGGCCAGCAGTCTTTCGGACGAGGCGAGTAGAGGATTGATATCGATCGAGGCAATATCGGGCTGCTCGGCCACCAGCTGGCTAAAGCGCACCAAAAGTTGCTCTAGAGCATCCATATCCACAGCCTCTCGGCCCCGCACCCCCTGGAGAGCTTTGTAGATTAGGGTTTGCTCCATCAGGCGGCGGGCCAGGGTGCTGTTGAGGGGAGGCAGGGCGATCGCGCTATCCTGAAACACCTCAACCAGCTGGCCGCCAGTGCCAAACAGCAGCACCGGGCCAAACTGCGGATCCTGGCTGCTGCCCAAAATCAGCTCGTAGCCATCGGTGCGAATCATTGGCTGCACGGTGACGCCCTGGAAATGCTCGGCCCCCGCCTTTTCGGTGACGCCGGTGCGGATGCGATCGAAGGCCCGAGCGACGGCATGGCTATTGTCGAGATTGAGCTGCACGCCGCCCACGTCAGTTTTGTGGGTGAGGGTGTGGCTATAGAGTTTGAGAACTACGGGATAGCCGATCGCGTCGGCAGCAGCGATCGCCTCCTCCACCGTCGCCACTACCTGGGTCGGCACCACCGGAATGCCGTAGGCCGCCAGCACCGCCTTTGACTCGGTTTCGGTGAGCAGGGAGCGTGCTTCCGCCTGGGCCGTTTGCAGAATGGTGGCCACAGTGGCGCGATCGATGCCTTGGCTGGTGGTCAAGGTTGGGGTTTCGTAGAGCCCCTTGAGGGCATAGCTGTGCCGCCACAGCAGCCCAAACAATCGCGCCGCTAGATCGGGGTAGCGGTAGGTGGGTATCCCCGCCCGGTTGAGAATATCTTCGCCGGCATCGACCTCAGCGCCTCCCATCCAGCTGGCCAAAATCGGCTGGCTCGATTCGCTGCTGCGCCAGGTTTCGACTACCGCCTGAGCGGTTTTAGTCGGGTCGGTCATGGCCTGGGGGGTGACACCACCAGGCAGCCGTCGCTGTCGGGGTCAGCCAGGGTGGTCTTGAGCGCCTGGGCAAACCGGGCTGGTTCGGCATCGCCCAAAATGTCGATGGGGTTGCCGTGGCTCCAGTGGGAGGGCAGCGCCCCGTTGAGGGCATCCAAGCTAGCGGCAGAAAGCTCCGCCAGGGTACCCCCAGCGCGAATCAACGCATCCGTCGCCAGCACCCCCGGCCCGCCCGCGTTGGTGATAATGCTCAGGCGCGGACCCCGGGGGCGCGGCTGTTTGGCCAGCACTTCGGCGGTATCAAATAGCTCGTCGATGTGGTCAACCCGCAGCACGCCGCAACGGCGAAAGGCCGCATCGAGCACCGCATCGCTGCCCGTCAGCGCCCCGGTGTGGGAGGCCGCCGCCTGGGCCGCCGCCTGGGTGCGCCCGGCTTTAATCACAATGATCGGCTTGCTTAGCGCTACCTCCCGCGCCGCCGACAAAAACGACCGGGCATCCCCAATCGATTCCATATAGATGACGATGCTGTGGGTATGGGGGTCGTCGCCCAGGTAATCGATCAGATCGCCCCAGCCCACGTCGAGCATGGAACCCAGGGAGATAAAGGCGCTGAAACCCACGTTCTCCCGCAGGCTCCAGTCCAGAATCGAGGTACACAGCGCCCCGCTCTGGCTAATAAAGCCGACGTTGCCCTGCCTCGCCAGGTGGCTCGCAAAGGTCGCGTTCAGCCCCGTCAGCGGATTCTGAATGCCCAGACAGTTGGGGCCAATCAGCCGCAGGCGACCCGCCGCGATCGCCTTAATCTGCCGCTCTAGCTCAACGCCCTCAGCCCCAATCTCTTTGAACCCCGCCGAGAGAATGATCGCGCCTTTAACCCCGGCAGCGACGCAATCCTGCACCACGGCGGGCACCCCCGGTGCAGGAATCGCGATGATCGCCAAATCCACCACTTCGGGAAGCGACTGGATGCGATCGAACGCCTGAACGCCCAGGACATTGCGCCGCTTAGGGTTGATTGGATACACCGTGCCACCAAAGGGGTGGCGGATCAAATTCCACAGCACCGTGCGGCCCACGCTGCCAGAGCGCTCGGTGGCCCCGATTACCGCCACCGACCGGGGGGCAAAGATGGGGTCGAGGGGATGGCTCCTGGTTTTCCAAAGATCCATGACTGGGTCAGGGCGGGTCAACATGGTCAAATCCTCACGTGGGTAATACAGGACCTCAGGGTTCTATCCCAGAGAAGGTCAGAAACGGACCAGCGTCATCCCCTCCAGGGAGGGAGGAGTCAGCCCAAAGCCCAAAAAGGTGTTGCATAGGTCATACAGGCGATCGCGGCAACATGACGAACTTCTTCAGTAAAGGTGGACAGCTCACCAACAGTCTGCCAAGCAAAAGACGACAGGTTAGTGAGTATTCAAGGTTCCAGGTTCACGACCTGCCTTAAACCCTACACCTCAAACCCTAAACCGCAACCCTTAAAGCAGTCCCCTAGCTCCCCAACAACAGCAGCTGAGCCGGATCAAGATGCACATACCAAGGAAAAGGCCGATCCTTCAGCTCAGCCCATCTGTCTTTGAAGACCTCCGCCTGAAGGTGATAATCGTCGAGGTTAGCGGGGGGGCTGCCCAGTTTGAGATAGAGACTAATGCGGTGGGGCGTTTCGCTGGTCCAGGCAATCCAGCCGGGGAAGGTGTTGGGCTGGGTGGGCTGCTCAGGAAAGGTCAGGCGGTGGGCGCGAATGCCTACGTGGGTGTGGGTGGGCAGCACCGGCTCCAGGGTTTGCAGAGTGCAGTGCCAGTTCAGCGCTTTTAGGGCGTGATCGCCCTGGCGTTGCAGTACCGAAACGTTTTTGCAGCCGGTAAGTTGGGCTACGGTCACGCTGCCAGGGCTGTCAAAAACGGCCTGTTTCGGCCCCTCGGCCACCACGCTGCCGCCCGAGAGCACCAGCAAGCGCTGACACACTCGGTAGGCTTCTTCCAAGTTGTGGCTGACAAATAGGGTGAGGCCTTGGTAATCGGTCAGGGTCTTGAGCAGCTGCTTTTCGAGTTCGCTGCGTAGGTGAGCATCGAGCGCTGAAAAGGGCTCATCGAGCAGCAAAATTTCGGGGTTGGGGGCCAGGGCGCGGGCTAAGGCCACCCGCTGTTGCTGACCACCAGAGAGCTGGTGGGGATAGCGATCGCCAAACCCGACCAGCTGCACCTGCTGGAGCTGCTCGGCCACCTCGCGGGCGATCGCCGCTTTCGAACCCCGCAGCCCGTAGGCGATATTTTGGGCCACGGTGAGGTGGGGAAACAGAGCGTAGTGCTGGAAGAGATAGCCAACTCTGCGATCGCGGCTAGGTAAATTAATCCCCAACGCCGAGTCAAACAGCACCCGCCCGTTCATCACAATCCGTCCGCTGTGGGGTGTCTCTAGCCCCGCCAGACACCTCAAAACCAGGCTTTTACCCGCTCCCGAGGCCCCCAGCAGACCCAGGGGATGGTTGTCAGTAGAAAAGGCCACATCCAGACTAAACCCAGGCCGATGGTGGGTCATCTCAACCGAGAGGTGAGGGGGCACGGTGACTGAGTGGTGCGGCGTTTTGGAATTAGCTGCGCCTACGCAGAGTGTCTTCCCATCAGAGGGTTCGAACGGCCTACTGATGGTGTGGCGAACAACAGCCCGGCCTCGCTCGATCCACCCCAAGACCGGCAATCTAGCACCTTTAGATTGCCAACGGTTCATCAGCATCAGCCCGCTCAGGGAAATAGCTAAAATCACCCCAGTCCACAGGGCGGCTTCGCGAAAGGCTCCGGCTTCGACGGCAAAAAAAATCGCCATGGGCAGGGTCTGGGTTTTGCCCGGAATATTGCCCGCCAGCATCAGGGTGGCCCCAAACTCCCCCAAGGCACGGGTAAAGGCGAGGGCAGTACCGGCTCCAATACCGGGTAGAGCCAGGGGCAGCGTAATGCCCCAAAACAGCTGCCACTCGGTTGCGCCCAGGGTGCGAGCGGCCTGCTGCACGGAGCGATCGATCTGCTCCAGGCTGCCCAGCACGGTTTTGTACATCAGCGGAAATGCCACCACCGTCGCGGTGATCACCGCCGCATACCAGGTAAACACAACGTTGGCTCCTGCTGCTCCCATCAGCGCCCCGAGGGGGCCATACTTACCCAGCAGCAGCAGCAGCAAAAAGCCCAGCACCGTAGGAGGCAGCACCATGGGGGCCAAAAACAGGCTGTCTAAGAGCGATCGCCAGCGACCCCGATAGCCCTGCATAAACTGCGCGGCGGCAATGCCTGAGATAAAGGCTAGCAGAGTGGCGATCGCAGCAATGCGAAGGGAGATCCACAGGGGAGAGAGGAAAATCATAGGTAAGTTTTGCAGCCGTAGGGCGGGCGTTATGGAGCAACAACCCCAAAGCCAAACTCCTTAAACTTAGTTTGAGCCACGGGCGTCTGCAAAAATGCAATAAACATCCTCGCTGCGTCAAGGTTTGGGCTAGCGCTCACCACGGCGATCGGGTAGACAATGGGCTGGTGAGTTGCCGCAGACGCCGTAGCCAACACCTTGACTCTCTCCGAAAGAGCCGCATCGGTGGCATAGACTAGGCCCAGGTCGGCGTTGCCGCTCTCTACAGCAGCCAACACACCCCGCACATTGTTGCTAAACACCAGCTTTGACCGCAGAGGTTCAAGCAGATTCAGCTTAGTAAACACCTGCTCTGTGTACTGCCCGGCCGGTACGCTACGAAACTCCCCCACTGCAATAATTCCCACCTCAGCATCTTTAATCTGGGCCATATCTGTAACCGCGATCTGCGACTGAACTGGGGCAATCAGCACCAGGGTATTTGTCAGTACATCCCGTCGGGAATCCTTTAGAATCAGTCCCTTCTCAGCTAGCACATCCATCTGCTTGACAGCAGCAGAAAAGAAGACATCAGCTGGGGCACCCTGCTCAATCTGCTGCTGCAGGGCACCCGAGGCACCAAAGTTATAGCTAATTTCAATCGTGGGGTAGGCCACATGAAATTCAGGCGCGATCGCCTCTAGGGCATTCTCCAAGCTGGCTGCCGCCGATACCGTGAGGTCGACCGTTCGTACCGGGGCTTTGGAATGGTCAGGTGCCAAGGCAGACGAAGCACAGCTGACTGCCAGCAAACTAACTATCAGGCCAACACAAGCGCGAACCAAAAGTCTGCCGTTCTTTACCGAAGACATGGAAAAAACTCCTCATAGTCATGAGTCTGTGCCACAGCGGGTTAAGGAAGCTGGGGAAAGCTAAAGGATAGGACAGCCCCAACCCAAGGGAACCAACTCCCTTGGGTCAACAGCGCCCACTCACCCCAAACAAGCAGCAGCAAAAAAGTAAAGAGTACCCCTACCGTTCAGCATCCCCGGCTTAGCTCGTAGATAGTCGCGGATAGCCTGTTGCTAGCGGCCAATACAAATAAAAGCTTTTAGAGACTATCTGTATCGGAGATACAGCCTGCCCTTAACCCCCCTTAACACAGACACAGAGGCCGTTTCACTACGCTGCAGATGCTGCTACCGCCTGTATTTCAGACTTAAGATGCAGCGTTTAGCAAAAAATTTTCCCGAGAAAGTTTTAGTCAATCCTGCTTTCGGGGCTTTTCGGAGCGACTGAAACCCTTGTGTTGTGTGGGTTTTAGGCCACGGGAACAAAATAGTCCCAAGTAGTTGACACTCCAGGGAATCCGCCTTATATTGATAAAGCGCCTGAGGGAAACGCGCTGAACTGCGCGACTGACCGAGGGCTTAGCGAACCTCGACAACTACATAGTCTAGAAACAAAGCCAAGGTT
>NZ_JACJQN010000026.1 GCF_014696675.1 Phormidium tenue FACHB-1052 | reverse complement strand
CCGTAGACATGCTGGCTCACTCTGTTCGACTGTTACTTCACTACCTCAAGTTCGGCGATGTCCCAGTCCCTCCACGGTTCATCCCTTAATTCAGCAATGCCGTTCCGGAGACCTGGGCAGCCCTAATTTTCCTGAGGGAGCGTAGGCGGCTGAGGTCGCAGCAACTGCCCTGTCACACAGCCCCTAAATGGCGAAGCCGGTTTTTTGCTTTGGTTTGCCCTTCGACTTTTTCTTTGAAGAGCCTTGATCGACCTCTTGCATCGCCTCTTGAAACAAATCTTGCAGGTGCATAGGCACGCTAGCAATCTCTGGAAGCTTTGGCTCCAAAGGCTTTCCGGCCTGGACTAAAACATCGTCTAGATCGTCTGCGGTTAGGTCTGAACGGTTAAACTGTCTCCCCAGGGCTGCCATCAACGGCGTAGCGTTGTCTTCAGCAAAGCAGTGCCAAACGTAGGCGTTGACCGCATCTTCTTTGAGATATTTTTGAATTAACTGATCCGCCTTGGCCACAGATGCGTCATCGGTCGCTTCAAATAGCTGAGTCAGGCGCACGTAGTCTTTCAAAAATGTCTGGCCCCAACGGGGGTGAACAAACACTGTCACTGCTTCTGCCCGACGCAGTTCATCGGGCAGATTAATAGGCGGCGTTGCCATTTTAATCGCCTTGTCGTCTTTTAAGAGCTGCCCCACCTCGCGCCCGTCTTTGCCAAACGAGGCCATCGACTCAGCCACTTCTTCTTCAGAAACCCCAGACTCAGCCACCAGTTCCTTGAGTGACTTAGAGCTGTCAATGCCGAGCGCTTCTAAACGGCGCTGGGTGGAGATCTCTTGATATTCTTTGAGCTTTTTGTTCAGCTCATAACCTGACAGGGTAATGCGATCGCTCCCAAAAAAATCCACAAAATCGTGGTGATAACGCTCCACAGATTTCCAGGCTTCTTCTAAAAGCTCAGGGGCATCGCCATATAGATGGTTAGGAAACCAGTTTTTGAAGTTGCCGATCGCAACGGCTAGCTTAGGCTTACCCAGCTTGCCCAGCAGCATCAAAGGGCCTGAGAACGTCCAGACGTCTTCCCCAACTGGCGACAAACGGGTGACGACAATCTCACCAGGGCCGAGACGGGCTAGCTCTTCTGCCGACTGTGCCCCATTGGGCTCGACCCAGTAGCGCTTTTCAGTTAGCCAGTTCATCACCTCGTAGCGATCGGTGGTGAACTGAAGCACTTTAAATAGACCGTTAAACGTGTTCTTCCAGCTTTCAGCTAAAGCCTGGTGATCCTGAGATAAACCGGGCTGATTTTTTATAAAAATGTCCAACACCGAGCGGCCAGCCACCTGACCTTCGGTCAAAAACATGTCGATCGCCAGATTTGAGCGATTGATGCCTTGCAGGTTGGTAGCCGACCAAAGTTTTAGCTGCTCAGCGCTGTATTGTTCTAAGGCCGTTGCCAGGTCGCCCTCAGCATCTAACACAAAGGCATGCAGTGCCTGTTTTAAGACCTGAGACTGGTTTACGTTATCGCTCACACCAAACCTATCGACACAACACAGGCAAAACTGCTGATAACCTACCTCAAAAAAGGATTTAGGACAACTGACTGCGCCGCTGCCCCATACGCACAAAAATAGATAAGCCCAACTAGCGGAGAAAAAGTCGTCGCCCCAGGCAGTATGCCGAGTTTCGACCCCTAGCGGGGGTGGCGATCGCCACCCACCCCTACAATCCGGTTCATTAGTGCTTATCTATTTCGATCTGATGGTAGGTAGCTGATAACTAAACCGCACGCTTAGCAACTGCGTAGTAGATGAACAGAGCAACAATTGCGCCCAAAACAGCGATTACCACACCACCAATGCTGAGACCTGTTGCCGTGAGGGCTAGCGATCCTGTGGTGAGCAGGGTGTAAAGGCTACCCCCCACAAATGCACCAATCACGCCTAGAATCAGCGTGCCCAAGATGCCGCCGCTCTGATGCCCAGGATAAATCGCTTTAGCAATTGCACCCGCAATCAAACCCAGTACGATCCAAGCTAGAATGTTCATTCCTTCTCTCCAAATTTTGTAGGCAATCGGTGCCTTTTCCTTACAACTAACAATAGCCAAACAAGCTGAGTCGGCGAGACCATCTAAAGAGATAGTTAGCCTTTGTCTAAAGACATACATGAGGTTTTGATCGCTAATATTGCCGGTGCTTGGCTGGCTTTTTCGCGTTTCTCCACTCAATCCTAGGGTTAAGCATGCCCAAGGCTGATGCACGTCAGGTAGCCATGCCAACCGCCAGCGCAACGCTGAGGAACCCCGTTAGGTAGTTGGGCACCAGTTTTCTGGCTGTATAAAGCATGTGATCGATTTCGGCCCCAATCCTGCCTCAGCGTTACTGGCCCGACAAACCACAGGGTAGGGGCGGTGACGGCTGATGCTTGGGCCAGCAGCGATCAAGCGCTCAATGGATGACAGTCTCTAGACAGCATTTCTAAATTAGGGCAACAAACCGTTTGCCTCCTTGGTGATAGGGTCAAACTCTAAAGCGGCTCGGTTTGGGTCAGAGCGCTGGGCAGCGGTGCTTTACTGGGCGAATGGCTCACCTGCCAAAAGGTTCAGGGTTAAGTGAATCGGGGCATCTTGAGACGATACATCTCGTCAACTGTTTTTTGTGGATGGTTCTGCTTTGACCCCTGGCGGCGTGCTGTCAGGGCCGAGATCGATTCACTGGCTATGGCGCAGCATCGGCGGGCCGCCCAAACTGACAGTCTTACGCTTAGAGGTCTAACCCCATGCCGTCTTTCACCCCCTTCGACCGGGCTCAGCCCCGGGCGGCCTACATCACCCACATCGGCAAATGTCTGCCGGGAGAGCCGATCGCCAACGATGAGATGGAAGCCTACCTGGGCCAGGTGGGCGATCGCCCCTCCCGAGTCAAGGCTCGCATTCTCAAAAGCAACGGCATTCAGCATCGCTACTACGCCCTCGATCGCCAGCAGCAGACCACCCTCAGCAATAGCCAGATGGCGGCAGCAGCGGTGCGAGACGCCCTGGGTCAGGCTGAGCTAGATCCCAAGACCATTGACCTGTTAGCCTGCGCCACCACCTGGCCTGACCTGCTGGTGCCGGGCTTTGCCAGTATGGTGCATGGGGAACTGCCGGAGCTGGCCTCGGTGGAGGCGACCTCTCACCAGGGGGTGTGCTGCGCTGGCGTGGCGGCGCTCAAATACGCGGTAGCCCAGGTGCAGCTGGGTCAAAAGCGGCAGGCGATCGCGGTATCCTCAGAACTGGCCTCACGGTTGTTTAAGCACACCCGGTTT
Source organism: Phormidium tenue FACHB-1052 (assembly GCF_014696675.1). GTDB lineage: Bacteria > Cyanobacteriota > Cyanobacteriia > Phormidesmidales > Phormidesmidaceae > Nodosilinea > Nodosilinea tenuis_A. Next base: position 54,976 of record NZ_JACJQN010000026.1, on the reverse strand, counting down.
GAGGCCGAAACTGCCCATCAGGCGGGGGCTGCTCTGCCCTTCGACACCGAGTTTCTGCGGTGGATGCTGTCGGATGGCGCTGGGGCCTGCTTGGTCAGCGATCGCCCCAGCGTCAACGGCCTCAGCCTCAAAATCGAGTGGATTGAGTCGGTCTCCCACGCCAATTCTCACCCGCTGTGTATGTATGCCGGGGTCGATAACCCCACGGAGCTGACTAGCTGGATGGACTTTTCCGATCAGGGGGCAGCGGCAGCGGCGGGAGCGCTCAATCTGCGCCAAAATATTCGCCTGCTCGACCAGGTGGTGCAGTTGGGCGTAGAGGGCTGGATCAGGCTAATCGAAGCCGGTCGAGTACACCCCGACCAGGTGGACTGGCTGCTGTGCCACTACTCGTCACATTTCTTTCGCAGTCAAATCATTAATCTGCTCGAACAGGCGGGCTGCATGATTCCTGAGGAGCGGTGGTTTACCAACCTCTACACCAGAGGTAACACCGGCTGCGCCTCGATCTACCTAATGCTAGAGGAGTTGTTTAACTCGGGCAAGCTGCGGCCAGGGCAGCAGATCTTTTGCTTTGTGCCCGAAAGTGGCCGGTTCACTACCGCCTATATGCTGCTGACAGTGGTGGAGGCGACTGGGCCAAGTCAGGGGTCTGACGCTGAGCCGACGCTGGCCGTCGCGGCGATCGCCTCCCCTGACCATCCCCCCTCGGCAACCGCCGCCCTGGAGGCCGAAACCCCTGAGTCTACGGTCTCTGAAGCGCTGCTGCGCCAGCTAATGCTGGTGTGGCTGACCTTTGAGCGCGAGCTGCGGTCTGTCCCCATCGTCAGGCGACTGCACCGGGGAGAGTTTACCCTCGCCGACTACCGGGCACTGCTGCGAGCCTTGCGCCCCCAGGTGGTCGATGGCGCTCGGTGGATTGCCCGAGCCGCGTCGAATATGACCGACTTTGAGCTGCGATCGCACCTAATCGGCCACGCCCGCGACGAACACCGCGACTTTCAAATGCTGGAGCGCGACTATGTCTCGGTCGGGGGGCAGCTCGAAGAGATTCTGGCGGCTGAGCAAAATATTGGTTCAGAAGCCCTGTCTGCCTTTATTTTTCAGCGCGCCTCCCGCGAAAACCCGATTGATCTACTGGGCAGCATCTTCATTGTGGAAGGGCTGGGCAACCGCATGGCGGGCCAGTGGGCCGCGCTCATTCAACAAAGCCTGGGGTTAGATAAGACCCAGATCTCCTTCCTCAGCTACCACGGCGAGAACGACGAGGCCCATGTGAAAAAGCTCGACGCCTTTCTCAATGCCGACTGGATGACGGTGGCGATCGCCGCCCGCATTGTCAAAACGGCCCAGGTCACTGCCCGCCTGTACCGCCTGCAACTGGAGGAGATTGACCTATGACCTATACCCCTGTGCCCCACAACCGGCAAGACCCCAGCTACTGGGATGCCATCTATGCCGACTGGGCCATCCCCCTCGACCCCACCGCTAAGGCATACATGGTCAAAGACCTGCAAAGCTGGTCGCGCTGCTACCTGCTGCTGCCGATCAAGCTCTTTGCCAACCTGGTCATGGCTTTGATTATGACGCTCAAGCGGCTGTTGCCGTTTCAGTTTCGCAACTACTGGCTGATGCACCAGTTGGCCGTCTGGTTTCTCAACACCTTCACCACCCCCGAAGCCTGCTACCTGATTGTGCGCCACTTTAGCATTGGCTCTAATATCGTCAATTTTTTAATCGACAACGGCCCCGACCCGACCCTGCCCCACGCCACCCTTTACCCCCGCCGAGTAGAGGATCTGGCCGCCAACGCCTTTTTAGAGCACGACATCACCCTCTACAACTTTGTGATCGACTATCACCGTGCCCAAGCGCAGCACCCCAATTGGCTAAAGCATGTGCGTCAGCGAGGGCTCAGCTATAGCGGCATTCGCCCGGTGTCGGTCGAGATCGACATCAGCCGACGGGGCTGGCTCCAGGTGCTCGATATGGAGTCCTCCCTGGAGCTATTCAAAATCTGCTATTCCCTCTGGGTCACTAGCGACGAGTTTGAGCGGGCGGTGCTTTCCCTTCAGTTTGACGAAAGCTTTGCCTTCTACTTTAGCCGGGTGACTGGCGACTACGCCTGGAACCACACCGTGACAAACCGCCATCCCCTGGCTCCCAACAGCTTCTTTGGGGCAGCCCGCAATCTGCTGCTGCACGGTCTGGCCTCGGAGTCGCTCCAGTGCTATTTAGAGCTAGCCATGGCAGATAGCGGCACTGAGGCTCAAGCTGCTGTCGCAATGAACCGCGTTGCTCCCTAGAGAAGCTATCCTCCAGGGGCTTAGCAGATCTTGAGAGGTTAGGTAAGCTAAAGGCAATGCCCTTTGCTCCATTGCCTTTATGCCCATCCTCCATCAAATCTGGGATAACAGCCACTTCTTCGCGGGCAGTGATGATCCCCAAATCGCCGCAACGGTTGAGCGGATCAAAGCGGAAATTGACACCCTATCCACCCTCTGCGCCCCGTTCATCGAGCATATCGAACCTGCCGAACCGCTGGTTCAGGAACAGTTTGAGCGCTTGCTAGCTCAAGTTAGAGCTGCCCACCAGCAGCGCACTGACACCGCCAAACGTCTGGGGAACCTGCGTACCTTTATCTCGTCTATTCTCAGCGTTGACTCCCGCGATGCCAGTGCCAGCGAGTGGAAACCCACCCTACAACAGCTCAGTGCCGAAATTAGCCAGGCCACTAAAGCTTTAGACATTTTTCTGCTGCGGGTTGACGACGCCTTCATCAAAGCCTTGACTGCTAATCCGGTTCTCGAAGAGCTGAGTTTTTCCCTGCTGCACCAGCGTCAGCTTAATGACCAGCTGCTCAGTCTAGCCGAGGAAAAGCTGATCACCGGCCTGGCTGTCAACGGCTTGCAGGGCTGGGGCAACCTCTACACCGAGCTATCGGGCACGTTGCAATGCACCGTGGCGGGTGACACCGTTGGCCTGGCCAAGGCCTTTAACCTGCTCAGCTCTCCCGATCGCACCCTGCGCTCCGAAGCCTGGCACGGGGTCAATGCCGCCTGGGAGAGCCGGGCCGAGACGGTGGCCGCCGTTCTCAACGCCATCAACGGCTGGCGGCTAGAGGAAACCAAACAGCGATCGCACCACCGCAGCCTGCACTACCTCGACAAAAGCTGCCACCAAAGCCGCATCGATCGCACCACCCTCGACGCCATGATGGAGGCTACCTATCAGCGGCGTAGCCTTGGCCAGCGCGCCCTGACGGCGATGGGCAAAGTGCTCGACATTCAGCCCATGGCCCCCTGGGATTTGTTTGCGCCGCCCCCGGCGGCAGTTCAGAGCAAGGGGTTTGCCTTTGAAGCGGCGATCGAGCTAGTCGCCGACGCCTTTCGCCAGTTCAGCCCCGCTATGGGCGACTTTGCCATGATGATGGCCGAAAAGGGCTGGATTGATGCCCAGCCAACCCCCAACCGGGCCACGGGAGCCTACTGCACCAGCTTTGCCGAGCCCAAAGAACCGCGCATCTTTATGACCTTCGAGGGCAGCATGAACAATGTGCTGACCCTGGCTCACGAACTGGGCCATGCCTGGCACAACTGGGTGATGCAGGATCTGCCCCGCTACAAAACCTTTTACCCCATGACCCTGGCCGAAACCGCCAGCATCTTTGGCGAAACCCTAGTGCGCGATGCCCTGTTTGAGCAAGCCAGCACCCCTGAGCAAAAGCTCAAAATTGCCTGGGAAGAAGGGTCTGCTGCGGCCACATTCTTGCTCAATATTCCAGCTCGGTTCACCTTTGAGCAAAAACTGGTTGAGTCCCGCAAGCAGGGGTTTGTGATTGCGGATAACCTCAAGACCATGATGCGCGACAGTTGGCAGCACTGGTACGAAGACAGCTTGGCCAGCTACGACGACATGTTTTGGGCTAGCAAGCTGCACTTCTCGATCGCAGGGCTGGGCTTCTACAACTATCCCTACCTGTTTGGCTATCTGTTTAGCCTGGGCATCTACGCCCAAAAAGACCACTACGGTGCTCAGTTCAATGACCTATACACCAAGCTGCTGCGCGACACCGGCACCATGACGGCGGAGGATGTAGTGCTGCGCCACCTCCAGCAAGACATTCGCCAGCCCGAATTTTGGCAGGCCAGTCTAGATATCGTCGATCGCGCCGTCAGTCGATTAGAAAGCCTGGTGGTGTAGGCTTCTATTTTCGTTCCTTTGCGCCATGACTCTCCTTCACGATCTGTGGATACCCGATGTATCCATTCTCGAAAAAATTGTTCGGCCTATCTTGGTCTACGGCTTTTTGCTCGCTGCCCTGCGGCTGGGGGGCAAACGAGAGCTAGGGCAGCTAACGGGCTTTGACTTGGTCGTGCTGCTCATGCTTTCTAACGCCGTGCAAAACGCCATTATTGGTGCCGACAACTCGGTCTTAGGGGGGCTAGTTGGAGCCACTACTCTGCTGATTACTAACTACCTGGTGGTGCGTTTAGCCTATCGCTATCCCCGCATTCAGCAGGTGGTAGAAGGCCGCTCAACGCCGCTGCTGTTGGATGGGCAAATGATTTCAAAAAATCTAGCCAAAGAACTGATTAGCGAGAAAGAGCTACATGCGGTGCTACGCCGCCAGGGGTTTGAAAACCTGGCAGAAATTAGGACCGCGATTTTAGAAACCAGCGGCAGCATCACCGTAGAGCGAGCCACTGACTTGCCCACCCCCGTCGAGGCAGAACTGCTGCACCGACTCGACCGCATCGAGCAGCGGCTCCAGCAGCTGTAGCGCTTTAGTCGAGATCGCCGAGGCGATCGGGAGGCCAAAACCTGAAGACGGCGCGGCCAATCACATGGTCGGCTGGCAAAAAGCCCCAAAAATGGGAATCAAAGCTCTTGTTGCGGTTGTCGCCTAAGACCAGATAAGAATCGTCAGGCACCGTCACCGGCCCATACTGGTAGTCGGGCTTAGCCGCAATGTAGGGTTCTGCCTGGGGCTCGCCATTGATGTAGAGCTGGCCGTTTTTGACCTCAATTACATCTCCCGGCAGGCCGATCAGCCGCTTGATGAAGGCCTCGTTTTGGCCTAGGGCATCGGGGGGCCGAAACACCACAATGTCGCCTCGCTGAGGGTCGCCAAAGTCGTAGCTTACCTTGTCGATAATTAGGCGATCGTTAATCTCCAGCGTGGGCAGCATTGAGCCTGAGGGAATGTAGCGCGCCTCGGCCACAAAGGTGCGAATGCCCAGGGCCAGTAACACGCTGAGGCCCAAGGTTTCGACAGTTTCACGCAGAATGCCCTTGCCTGTGGGGGGCGAGGGGCGGGGCGGGGTAGAGCTGGACTCGATCATGGCTGACTCACTTACAGGGGCTGAAAGCTAACTCTCTCTGGGGCAGGATCGTCGTCAACATTGACCAGACTAATCGCACCATCGTCACTGCCACAATGCTAGCGATAAATAATCCGGTGAGCATAGGTGACCTCAAGAATGCCCTGGGGGCAGCGGGGAGTAACGACGCGATCGCTGGCTATGGTCGGGCCAATTATAGACGATAGGGCCAGGGAGCTTGGCGAACAGCAGGACAAAATTACCAGTGAACCAATCCGCTGGAGAAACAGCCCTATCGCGGCTTAAATAGGTCGAACCATCCTATCGACACTATTGATTTCTACCCATTGATTCTAGGTTAGGAGCTGGGTATGTCGTTACAGTGGCATGACTGTGACAGAGCGACCGATCTAGCCCCACGCAACCGGGCTGAAACGCCGGCGACACAGGATTGCCACAACCGCTGTTTAAGCTTTGCCTTCAAACCGGCTCGTCAGTCCACTACGGCGGCTGACGGGCGACAACGCTCCCTCACATCAGGAAACTTGCTATGACCTCACCACTGCTCAGCCGGTTGGTTAGCTTCGTGCAAACCGAGTTTGGAGTTTCTAACGAAGAAGTGGCCACCGCCTTTCACCACCACGACTCTGCCACCCAACTGCCGATGATTCTCTGGCAGTATGGCTTTATTACCACTCCCCAGCTCGATGCGCTGTTCGCCTGGCTAGAGCGGGCTAGATTCCGCTCTGTCGAGGGGTAGTGGCGAGGGGTAGCGGGCAGGGCTCGGGGGAGGGAGAGGGCTGGCGATCGCAGGTCTTTCTCCCCTTAGCTCAACCAACTGAGTTAGAGCCAGAGAGTTGCCCAGAAGGGTGATAAACTTCCTCAAAAATCCGCTTGATTGCCCCCGCTAGCGGCACGGTCATCAGCAACCCCAGTACCCCCGCTAGCTGCGAGCCAAGCAACAGCAGCACCAAAATCCACACCGGGTTTAGCCCAACGAGATCGCCGAGAATTCGGGGGGCAACGGCATTGTCAATCACCTGATCGACCAGCAGGGCCACCACGACCAGCTCTCCCCCTAGCAGAGCGCTGTTAAAACTCACGATAATGGCCGCCGTCAAGATGCCCACCACATCACCAAACGGAATTAGCGCCAGCAGGCCAATGCCAATGCCAAACACCAGCCAGTAGGGAATCTTCAGCAAAAAGAAGACGGTCGTGAGACTGGTGACCATTAGCAGTGCGATCGTAGCCTGCCCCACAAAATAGTTCTTAAACTTTTCCTGAAACGCCAGCCGAATCTGGTCGCCAAAATTTCCCGGTAGCCAGCGCAGCAGCCCACTCCAAAACTCATTCCCATGCAGCAGCAGGTAGAGCGTCAGCACAGCCGTAATCAACATTTCCAAGAGGCTGTCAGCAACACCAACAATCACCTCAAGCACCTGGTCGGGTAGCTGAGCCACCTCATCGGGCAGCATTTGCGCTAGCTGCGTTGTCAGCGCTGTGACGTTCAAAGGAATGTGTTGGCCTACTAGCCAAGCGTCTAGCGCCTGAAACTGCTCGCTACCCGACTCTAGCCAGTGGGGCAGACGAGTTCCTAAATCTCCGAGCTGCAATAGCAGGGCCGGTACCAGAGTAAAGCCCAAAACCCCGACTAGCCCACCTGTCAAAAGCAAAATTAGCGCAATACTGACACCGGGTTTAATGCCGCGCTTTTCGAGCTGCTCAATGGGATAGCTCAGCAAAAACGACAGCAGCGTGGCCGCAATCAGCATGGTAAACGGCGCTTGAAAGGTCTGAAAGACCTTGTAAAGCAGCCAAATGTTCAAGATGGTTAGAGGCAGGGCAATTTCCCACACCAGCCAACGGGGCAGCTTATCAAATGCTTGCATGGTCAATGGGCGTAGCCTATTAATACGATCCTATAAACTTAAGGTAGCGTCTTGCGATTGGGGCAAACGGCGCACTGGGGTAGAGATTAGCGGTTAGCAGATGCCTTGGAGGGTCTGCCCGAGAACGCAAAAAGCGAGAGTTCCGCTCAATCCAAATTCTTGAGGGAGACATCATCCCTGGGTAATTTGCTTTGTGTCGGCTGGTGGCCTCCTCTGGGGTGAGTAGGCGCGTAGGGGCAGTAGGCGGCAAAAGCCCTAGCAGACTCAGCTTCAAACTGCTTTACCGTTCTTTAAAGGTAGTGCAACGTTGGGGTTCCGTGCTGCGCTCGCCAGGGGTACGGAGGGAATGCTTAAGGAACCATTCCTCAAGGTTAAACATGTTTACGCAGACCCGTAAGTTTCGCATTGGCGGTTATCAGCCGGGGGAAAAGCCGGACAACGTTAAGCATCACCAAATTGGGCGGTTTGGAAAAGAGGAGTTGCCAGGTCGGGTTGATTTGCGCCACCACATGACCGAGGTCGAAGCGCAGGTGGGCAATAGCTGCGTGGCCAATGCCTTTGTGGGGGCCTACGAATATCTGGCCAAGCGTGACCTGGGCGACGCCGCCGATGTCAGCCGGTTGTTTGTCTACTACAATGCGCGATCGCAGACCGGCAGCCATAACGAAGACGCTGGCACCCGGATGTACTGTGCGATCGAAACCCTGATGCAGCATGGGGCCTGCTCCGAAGACCTCTGGCCCAACGACGAAGAACTGATCTTCACTGAGCCCGACACCGGGGCCTATGACCACGCCTCCAACTTCAAAATCATGGAAGCCGAGGCCATCGACACCGACCTAGACCTCTGGCGGCACACCTTGGCCGAGGGCTACCCGATCGCCTTTGCCCTCAACACCTTTGAATCGTTTGACGAGGCTACCCGCAACAAAGGCCGCGTGCCCAAGCCTAAGCGCTCCGACAACGTGCGCGAAACCCACGGCTGGCACGCCATGCTCTGCGTCGGCTACTCCGACAAAGACCGCTTCTTTATTGTGCGCAACTCCTGGGGGCCAGAGTGGGGCGATCGCGGCTACTGCTATATTCCCTACGACTACGTCATTCACGACGACTACAACGGCCACGACTCCTGGATTATCAAATCCCTGAGCGAACTCGACTTTAGCGCCGAAGTTTGGGAAGAGGACGAGTCGTTCTTTGCCAACGATTGCTCACTCTTGCTGTACGACTTTTATATTCATACCGAAGATCCCGAAGGCTTTACCGATGCCCTCGCTGCCCTCTGCCTCACTTATGTCGAAAGCGAAGACGACTACTACTTCGACTACGACTATAACGAAGATGAAGGCAGCCCCTATTTGCTCAACATCCTCAACTTTGATCTCAGCGTTGAAGACGGCACCGAATTTGTCGCCGAGCTAGACGCCCTCTGCCAAGAATACGCCGTCGATGAAGCCTACGGTTTTGGCTACGGCAGCAGCGACGAAGCGGAGACTGAGGAAGACGAGGCTGAAGCGGAAGAATCCGAAGAAGAGTATTCTGAGGAAGACGAGGAGTCTGAGGAAGAGTACTCCGAAGAGGAGTCTGAGGAAGAATCCGAAGAAGAAGAAGTCGAGGAAGAAGAGTATTCTGAGGAAGACGAGGAGTCCGAAGAAGAGTACACCGAAGAAGAATCTGAGGAAGAATACACCGAAGAAGAATAGCCGACTAACGGTATTTTGATTTCGAACAGCATGGCTTGCAGCGGCAAGTTTTTCCGGCGCAAGCCATGCTCATGACCGCTAAAGATGGTTGGCTATGGGTGGGTAAATGCAGAGCCACTCCGATGCACCGCACTTGAACGAGAACCGCTTTTAAACAAATTTAAGCTACTTCACAAGCAACCAAAATTCATTGGTTCTTCACCCTCGCTTTTCATAGCTCAAAACTCCCAAATACTTGCTGTCTTGCAGTATGTTCCACCCTTTTTGGGCTTTTCGCAAAGCTACCGGGATTCGTATTCATGCAGCATCGCCTCGAAATACTGCACATGTCGATCGATGCCTTGCTCAACTGACCGCATCAAATCGGCAATTTTACCTGCATCTCCTGTATAACGGGTGAGTGCTGAGCGAATAGTATCCTGAAAATGCTCGACTTCCAATTCTGCGTGCAATGCTAACCAGGTTGGGTGCTTCATGCTGCGAGCATCAAAATAATACTTGAGAATTCTCTCGTTGCGGACTGATACGCATAGCTCTCGTCCGCTGAGTGCCGCTAGTGCTTCGTAAAAATTATCTGTTTTATAGCCGAAATCGTCAAAGAATGATTGCTCATACGAGACTGTCGCTGCGCTACGCCGCGATGCTTGAATTTCGGCATCGCTAAGCCCAAGCTCGTGAAGGAATTCTAGATACATCTCACTATGACCATCCTGCAAATCTGTGAAGGTATGATCGGCTAAGGACATGATCGCTCTTTTCTGATCCGGGTCAGTACAACTTCCCGCTTTGACGATGCAGAGGCCAAACCACTGATGCAGTCGATCCCGCCACAGATAGTATTGCAGGAAGACATAGTGCATGATGTCTGGGGTTATCTCTCCATCTTTAAGCAAGCTGAAAAAGCGGCTCCGATTCAGCGATTCATTACAATAGGCGATCGTTTTATCAGTGATTGCCTGCTTCTGTGCTTTGATTTCAGGGGGTAGTTCAATCTCTCGGTCTAGACGACTGGATGTAGTGGCGATCGCTGAATTTGTCTTCATAAAGCTCTCCTTCAGGGGGCATTGGCTGGTCACAGAGATCAAAGGACAGCCTTTGAACCAGGTGCCTATGGGTATCTGATCTTAGCCAGGCTTTATAGGCTATGGCATACGGATTGCATAACAAAATATGCTCGAAGATATAGTGGCAGCGGATATGGAGTTTCAACATCTCAATCAGTTTGAGCTTCGACAAATTTGCTACTTCCTTGCCGTTGTGCAGTCCAACAACAATTTCACTGAGGCCGCAAAGCGTTTAGGAATCAAGCAACCTCCCCTCAGCCAACGCATTCAAGCGCTGGAAGAATTGCTGAGTACCGACCCAAAAACGGTAGTCGTCAAGCTGTTCGATCGCAGCAAGCGTCCGATTGAACTAACTGAAGCGGGTCAAGCCTTTCTGATAGAAGCACAGCAAGCACTCATTCATCTCGATCGAGCGGTTTCCCATGCCCGACAGGCGAGTCAAGGTGAAATTGGGCGTTTAATCATCGGCATGAACAATTCGATTGCCAACACGATTCTGCCTGAGATTGTGCAATCGTTTCAGCAGCGGTTTCCAAAAGTGGAGCTAGAACTGCATGAAGTCACGATTCAGCAGGAGATCCAGATGCTTAAGAACCATCAATTAGACATAGTCTTCCAACGATCTCCTAGCTTTGAGCAGAATGATTCAGCCTTGAGTTATCAACCCATTCTTGAAGAGTATTTTGTTGTTGCATTGCCAACCAGCCACGCCCTGGCTGAGCAAGCTAAAATTCCTTTACAGGCACTAGCCAACGAGGCAATCATCTTACCTTCTCTTGATGTATTGCCCTTCTACGAGAAAATTATTACTCTCTGTAGAGAAGCGGGCTTTGAACCAAAAATCAATCGAACTGTCACAGTTACCGGAGTCGTTACACTGCTCAGCTTGGTTGCAGCCGGTGCTGGCGTTTCAATCTTACCTAACCACGTTCAAACGCTACACCGTGAGGGAGTGGCTTATCGATCGCTCCAGAACGCAACTCTAAACCGACAAATTGCTGTTGTCTGGCGACAGGAGGATACTTCCACTGTTTTACGTCAATTTCTTAGGGTTGTTCAAGAGATCGTTAACCTATCTCTCATAGATTCTTGGTAAAAGAGTGACTGATTCTGCAAGCTTAAAATAATACTTTTTCGTCTTCGTCAGCTTCGTCGGCCTCGTCCTCGGGCTGAGTGGGGGCGCAGGAAGCAACCAGATTCACGGTGTTGCTACTAACAGTCCCGTGGGTGACCGACCAAAAACTATGTGCTCCCAGGTTGAGCGGGGTCAGAACGCTGGCAACCAGCAACAGGTGTAATAGCATACAACAATAAATTCCTTCAAAGTTAAGTGGCCCTTGCCGTTGCCATAGACAACCGCCAAAGGCCACCAATACTACAACCGATCAGCGTAATTAAACATTCGGATCGCGCCCGGTGGCCACGGGTAGGTCAGGCTGGGCCGAATACTCCGTCCAAGCCCCCTCATACAGGCGCACGTTGGGATAGCCCAGCAGGTGCTTCAGCACCACATACTGAAGCGACGCTTCGCGTCCGGTGCTGCACGTCACGACAATGTCGTCTTCGGGGCTAATTTCTCGGTGGGCCAGCAGCGCGCGAATCTCATCGAGGGTTTTGAGCTGGTGAAAGTTGTCTTCACCCACGGTAAAGCTGGGCCACGGAAGGTTGTTGGCTCCCGGAATGTGGCCGTTGCGAATGAACAGGTCTTCTTCCCCGGCAAACAGCGCAGGCGGACGCGGGTCAATGAAGGTCACGCGGGCGCTGCGGTCACGCACAATCGATCGCACCTCGTCGAGCGATACGCGAATATCGCTGTTGTCTTCCAAAGCGAAGTTGCCCTTGGCATACTCAGGGAACTCCTTCGTTACCGGCAGACCGGTATCTTTGTAGGCTTTAAACCCACCGTCGAGTATCGAAACCTCACCGCCAAAGCTGCCCCGCTCTAGCAGGTAGGCCACCTGGGTGCTGCCCAAAATGCTGTTGCCCTCCGAGTAAATCACCACGTGGCTGTCGCTGTTGACCCCAGCTTCTTGAAACAGCGCTTCAATTTTCTGCTGTTCCCAAAACTGCACCGGCAAACGGCCATTGGGGCCACGGAAGGTGTTTTCAGCAATGTTCACCGCGCCGGGAATGTGGCTGTTGATGTAGTCGAGTGGGTTGGTACGCACATCAAGAATACGCAGGCTGCGATCGCTCGAATGCTGCGCCACCCACTGGGGGGTCACGAAGTCGATAGTTGTTGCCGCTGCACCGGGCTGCACCAGCCCTGACAGGGTCGCTACGGCGATAATCGCTGCCAAAAAGGCCAATAGCTGGATTTTCCAGCGCTGTAGTTGCTTAAGCATTGAACGTGTCTCCTTTTTATTGATTGATTGTCAAAGGGAAGGGTAGGGGGTGGGGATCGTCCAGGCGAAACCCCATCCCTGCAACCAACAACCAAACTTCCTCCCTACCCCCCACCCCTCACCCATTTCGACGTGGAGGGAATTTTGCTGCGATCGCACCGCTCCGCATACTTCTCCGCCACTTCGGTCACTTCGAGCAGCAGCCCTTTGCTGAGGGTGATGGGCTCCAGGCCCAGTTCGAGGAAGCAGCGGTTTTCGACGAAGAGGTCGTTTTCGGCGGCTTCTTTGCGGGGGTTGTCGAGGTAGGTGATTTCGGCTCCGGTGATGTCGCTGACCAGCTGGGCCAGGTTGCGAACCCGGTGGGTTTCGGTCATCTGGTTAAAGATTTTCACCGGTTCCCCAGGGCTGGGCGGGTTTTCGAGCGCCAGCTGAATGCAGCGCACGGTGTCTTGAATGTGGATGAAAGCGCGGGTTTGGCCGCCGGTACCGTGGACGGTGAGGGGGTAGCCGATTGCCGCCTGCATGAGAAAGCGATTGAGCACGGTGCCGTAGTCGCCGTCGTAGTCAAAGCGGTTGATCAACTGCTCGTCGAGGCGGGTTTCGCGGGTGTGGGTGCCCCAGACCACGCCCTGGTGCAGGTCGGTGACGCGCACGCCGTCGTTTTTGTTGTAGTAGAAAAAGAACAGCTGATCCTGGGTTTTGGTCATGTGGTAAACGCTACCCGGATTGGCTGGGTAGAGAATCCGCTGGGCGATGCGCTCCCCGCTTTCGGTGGGAATTTCTACATCCAGGTAGCCCTCAGGGATTTTCATGCCCGCCGTGCCGTAGCCGTAGACCCCCATGGTGCCAAGGTGGGTGACGTGGATATCGAGCCCCGACTCGACGATGGCGCAGAGCAGGTTGTGGGTGGCGTTGAGGTTGTTGTCGACGGTGTAGCGCTTGTGGCGGGGTGATTTCATCGAGTAGGGGGCGGCCCGCTGCTCGGCAAAGTGCACCACCGCATCAGGGCGATACTGCTGAATCAGACCGAGGAGCTGATCATAGTCCTGGGCGATATCGACTCGATAAAAGGGAATGTCGTGCCCGGTCAGGGCTTTCCAGGTGGCCAGCCGGACGCCGAGGGGGGCGATCGGGGTGAGGGAGTTAACCTCTAGCTCGTTGTCGATGTTACGGCGAGAAAGGTTGTCGAGGATGACGACTTCGTGCCCCAGATTCGACAAATGCAGGGCTGTGGGCCAGCCACAAAATCCGTCGCCGCCCAGAACAAAGACTTTGAGCGGCTGGGTCGAGGGCTGACCGTTGGCAACCACCATTTACCCGACCTCCTGCCGTGCAGGCACGGGATCGCCGTAATAGTCGCGCAAAAATTGTTGAATCTGCGGTTGCTCTGGCCCCAGCCCGTGGGCGGTGGCCTGCTCTAGGAACGCGTCGCGGGAGAGCTGATCCTGGGTGGCGATCGCAATTAACGCCACCGCCGTCGCCCGTCCACCGCCCCGGCAATGAATTAGAACCGGCTTGGGCAGCCCATCCAGCGCGGCCAGGGCGGCGGCTAAAGATTCGCCCTCCGGTGTGGTTGGGCTCACCGGAGCCTGAGCATAGCCCAAACCAGCGGCGGCGACCTGCTCAGCTTCGTCGGGCAAGGTACCGGGTTCGTGGGGCGACCTGAGGTTCAGCACCGCTTGAAACTCTTGCTGGGCGGCCTGCTGAATCTGCTCTGGGGTGAGCTGACCAGCGCTGCTGTAGTCGTCGTTTACCGGGCGAATAGGGTCTGTCATGGCCTGCTTTCTCCAATAGGAAACAAGAAGCGACGCATGGGTGTGCCTCCAGGCAATTAGTGCTTCACAAATACTTAGGCGCTTACCAATCAACTAGCGGAAAGCTTCGTAGCGCTCTCGGCAAACGCATCTGAATCGTACATGAAACCAAAAATGTTTGCAATCTGATTGAAAATTATTTGATTTTGTGCGATAGTTGTCAAACATAAATGAATCACCGGTAAACCTACCGGATTTTCGGTGTATGCAATGGCGGGGGCAGTACTTTGGCGATTCAGGCTGGCTACATTGAGGCCAACGACTGGCTCAACCTGATCTTTCGGGTCGGGCTTTCCGTCGTCATCGGCGGGCTGATTGGCTTCGAGCGCCAGTGGACTGGCACCAACCGCTCTGCCGGGGTTCGCACCCACATGGTGATTAGCCTAGGGGCAACGCTGTTTATTCTGCTGCCTATTCAGATTCCCCAAGACTATTCCTCCGTGAACGCCCTCAGCCGCACCATCCAGGGCATTGCTACCGGGGTGGGCTTTATTGGGGCGGGGCTAATTTTGCAGCAGTCCCACCGGGGCAAAGTTAAGGGACTGACCTCGGCGGCGGCGATTTGGGCCACGGCAGCCCTCGGCACCGCGATTGGCTTGGGCTATTGGCAACTCGCTGTAGTGGGCACTGTGGCCATGCTGCTGGTGCTCAGCGGCGTCAAGCAGGCCAAACGGCCGATCGCCGTGCGCTTAGGGCGATCGTCCTCATCATCGAAAAAGCGTTCCGCCGATGCACCGTCACCCACGCCAACTGACCGGCGCGCTCACCCATCGTTTTTTTTCCAAGATGACTAACCTCTAGTCCTTCAGACGTTCACCCGTTGTTTCTATTGGTTTACGCACCATGACAACCACTCAGACTCAGCTCAGGCTCAGAATTTACGGTTCTCCCCAGCTCTCCGTTAAAACGCTGCTCGAAGATCTGGCCGAAAGCTGTCGGGTTGTGGTGCGAGCCATTGCGTTGAACGGGCAGCCAACTACGCTTTCGATCAGCAGTTCGGCCCAGTCAACGGCCCTAGAAGTTGAGCTATCTGGCCCGCTCAATGCGGTGCAGTGCTGGCTCAGTCAGCTGCAAAAATATCCCCTCGTTATTCAGGGCAAAGGCAACCCCGATGGCGACGGCTGGCATTACTGAGCAGCGCAGGGCCATTAGATTTTCCTCGCCCCCAACCTGGGGCTCTGCTGCGGAGTACAGCAAACCCCAATGCAAAAGGGGGAACCCTAGGGCGATCGGCTCAACCCTTGGTCTCAAGCTTACTCCATCTCTTTCCTAGACAAGTTTTCCGTTGTTCTCTTCTCTCTCCACTTTTTGCTATGACTTCCTTCTCGCTTAACCAATCTGAAATTCAGGCCTCCTACCTTGCCACTTCCTTTACTAGCCACCCTCTGGATAAACCTTTAAGAAACCGCTGGAGCCACGGTCGCGGCTATGTTGTAATCGCCCTAGTTGCGCCGCTGTTGCTGGGTAGTCTGCTGCTGGTTTATCTACACAACGCCACCAAAACGCGACTCAGCCTGTGGCGAACTTAGTCTATACATCTTTGCCAAGCAGTGAGGAGTAGGGAGTGAGGGGTAAGGAATAGAACGACTGATTCTGAAGACTTACAAAGCCCTTCACCGCTCCACCCCCTCACTTCTTACCCCATGTCTTACCTCCACCTGGTCTCACCCATACCCAGCTTTACGTCCTACCCAATCCCCTAGAGCTGGGCGACATCTTAGGTGCAGGTGGCCTATCGCACTTGGGGAGAGCTGAGCGATCGCGCCGACAATGCCGTGCTGGTCTGCCATGCCTTCACCGGCACCGCCGATGTCGATCGCTAGCTGAAAGACAACCTCAACAGCCCCAACGCTCAACGCAGCGATTTTCCTTTGCTGAATGCGGCTAGGGCGGCGATCGCAGCCACCATCCCCCCAACAACCCCGCCGACAATCCAGGCAGGGGAACGCACCTCAGGCGCAACCTCCTGATCTGGGGCTGGGGTAGTGCTACGGGCACCCCCAGCGACAACGGTGGTATAGCTGAGTTCAAAAGGGGCAAAGGTAGCATCGGCTCGGGAGCGACCGGTCAGCACCAGGCGGTATTCACCCAGGGCAGGAAACGTGATGTCGGCCCCAGGAATGTTCTGAAACCGCTCGGGCGACATAGCTTGCAGGGTGGGCTGCACAACCGGAGCGGCATCGGGCTGGTTGGTGGCATAGACGGCGAGGGTACAGTCACACTGCTCTAAAGAAATGACCCGTCCCCCCTGTTGAGTGAGGGCCACCCACACTCGCGCTGGTTCTCCGGCTTTGGGGCTGTGGTTGGGTTCCAGGTGCCAGGTGCCCGCGACATCGCCCGACACCTCGGTTTTGTGGGCCTGGGCAGGCAGCACGGCCAGGCTGCCGATCAATAGCCCGACCATCAGGCTAAGACTTGGCGGGCGCATAGTACTTCTCCAGAGACAACAGCGCCCAAAACCCCCGCCAGCGCAACAGCAGCGCCAGCAACGCCAGCGTCACAAGGGCCACGGCTACCAACCAGTGGCGGGTAGAGCGCTCAAACCCGCCCAAATAGCTCGAACCCAAGAGCAGCGTATGGGTCACGGCTAACACAAAAATGGGGAGGCTGAGCAAATGGAGCCGTCGCCAGCCGCGGCCCAAGCGAGTTTGCGCCCGATTGAAGCTGGTCAGGGCCAGGGGCACCATCAGTCCTAGGGCAACAATGCCCGTCCAGCCGCCCAGTTGCAGAGTTGGCAGGAGAAACGGCAAAGCGGCCAGATTCCAACCCATGGTGACCATGTGGGCGACATGGGCCACAGAGAGCACAAAGGCCCCCACTCCCAGAGTGCGACGATAGATGAGTAAAGCTGGCCAGAGACGGCTGAGGGGGCGAGCGATCAGCGCCAGCAGCAACAACCCCAGCGCCCCGTGGCCGGTGAAGTCGACCATGTCGCTGCCCCGCAGCAGGGTCAGGATGCCAATCAAGAGGGTAATCCAACCGCCCAGGCGAAATAGCTGTCCCCGGCGATCGCTGCTGACCCAGGCCGTCGATACCCCAACGCCAAGCATCATCGGCAGGGTGCCTACCCCAAAGGCCAGCATGGTGGCCGCCCCCCACCAAAGATTGGTGGTTTCTGCCGCCTTCAGCTGAGCCGCGTACAAAAAACCGCAGGGCATCAGCCCCCAGGCTAACCCGAGCAGCAGCGGCGTCCACCGCTGGGGGTTGAGAGAAAGGGCCTGCATGGCACGGCTCAGCCGACCGTGCCAGCTCGCCTGGGCCATGGGGTTGAGCAGCGGCACTTGGGGCACCTGGCCAGGGCTAATTTGGGCTAGCCCAAACCAGATCAGCAGCAGCCCGGTCACCAGGGCCACCCCTCGCCGCAGGGGGCTGCCAATGCCAGCCATTTGCCCGCTGGCCACAAGCACCGACCCCAGCGCCCCAATCATCAGGCCCACTAGGGCGTAGCTCACCAGCCGCCCCAGGTTGAGCAGCAAGTGAAACCCAATCTGCTGCCAGCGATCGCGCTCGGTATCTGGCTGAGACAGCGAAAAGGCGACGGTGATGGGGCCGCACATGCCCAGGCAGTGGCCAAAACTGCCTAAAAATCCTAAGCTGGCCATGAGCAACAGGTCGAGCATGCTGGCGTTGAGGCGCTGATGGACGACTTTTCAGCGTAACACCCCGCCTGACCAGTGTCTTTCGACCGCCTGTCTATTGACCTGAACCCTTGTCTGCTCCCGTTGTAGTGCTCCCTAGGGAAGAGCGGCTGACAATGTGAACACCTTAGACAAAAGGCATCAAAAGGGCGTAATCACTTCGATAATTACTGCGGCAGGAAGGGCCTGTGAACGTTGCTCCAAGAAACTACCGATCAATTTTGAAGGCACCCTACGGCCCCTTAGTTACAACAGCCAAATTTTGGCTGCCCACTGTAATTCCCGCAGTCTACAGGACTCACCCAACACCATCGTCGATTAGCTCGACTAGGCGTGAGAACCAGTAGGTGATTTCTGGATCGCAGCAGGTGGTGAGGCGAGCAATTTCTCGGGCCAGCTGAAAGGTTGCCTCTCCCTTGGGATGGTGGGTCATACCCGCGTGGTCCAGCAGCGCTGCCTTGAGGTCGCCCGGGTAAACAGGCAATTTTTGCCCGTCGGCCAGGTGCATTTGGTTGAGAATAGGCTGCCAGTCGACAGCCTGTTTGGGGCGCTTGGGAGGGAGAGGAGTTTTCATTGTAGGCCTGCTTTTTATAGGTTTATTTATGCTTAGTTTTCCCGCCCGGGGCAGGGAGAAAAACAGGCGGGGGAGGGAAACAGATGGTTGAAGGGTAGGGGGTTTAGGGTGTAGGGAGTAGGGGGTAGGGGGAATGCAAAATTAGAAAGGCAAAATTTTGAACTTCCCACTCTCCACCCCCTACTCCCCACCCCCGACTTTCTAGTCAACCGGGGCTGTTGCCACCTGGGTTGCTACATCGGCCAGGGTGAGTTCGGGCAGAGGTAGGGTGGTGTCGGCGGCTTTCAGCACCTTGTAGATTGGGGCATCGAACTCGATCGCACCAGTGATGGGGTTCTCGCTGATGGTGAGACGGGTGCCGTCGACGAGGGAGGCGATCGCCCCCTCACCGCCCAGGTCAATGCCGGTTACTGAGGCATCGCTGGGCAGAAACACGCCGGTACAGGCCCAGTCGTCGTCGGTGGTTTGGTTAGCACCCAAGTAGGCAATTTCAGGGGTGGCATGTTTGTGGTCGGGGTCATAGCCGTAGACGCCGACGGTGCTGGCCGTGGTGTTGCTGCAAATGCCCCAGTCTTCGCTGGTGTCTTGAATGTACTTTTGAAAGCGTAGGTCGGAGAGTTTTTGGGCGAGCGAGTCCGCCGTATACCCTGCCGCTTCAAGGTCAGTGTCGGGGTTGGATTGCAGCTGTTGCAGATCGGTGAGCGCTTGGGTGATTTCGGCGTATTGAGAGCTTTTTTGGGCAATGGGGTCGGCAAAGGCCGGGCGGGCTACGCCAACAAGCACCAGCAAAATTCCGGCAAACAATAGAAAGCTCAGAGCATTTTTGATTGTGCGAATCATAGGAAAAGTCTCCTTTTAGAGTGAAAGCTAGAGGCCGATCAAGCGGTAGGTGCCGCTGTCGACCAAGATGAACAGGCCCAGACCAATCAACACCAGGGGCATCAGCCGGTGACCGACGGCGGTCAGGCGATCGCGGACCCCAGGCTGGCCAACAAACCCCCGAGCCAGCCAGTACCAGAGGGCGACCAGCACCCCAAACACCAGCAGGGTGAGGCCCAGCTCGGCCCAGGTTTGGCCCGCAAACAGCGACACATAGATGCCGATGTTGTCGCCGCCGTTGGCCAGGGTAATGCCTGCGATCGCCGCTACCTGGCCATTTAGCAGGGGCAGCTCGGGAAGCACAAACTGCCCTGGAGCATCGTCTTCTCGTTTGAGCAGCTGCCTGAGGCCAATGGCAATGGGCACTAGGCCCAGCAGTCCCACGTAGGCTTTAGGCAGCACCAGACCGCCAAAGAAACCGGGCAGGCTAAGGACAACCAGGGCGGCAAAGCCAAGGTAGCGACCCCAAAAAATTTGGCGGTGGGAGAAGCGGCTGGGCACCTGAGAAAAGAACACCATAAGTAGGACAAAGTCGTCTAGGTTGGTGGCTACAAATGCGACTCCCGCCGGAATCACGGTGTGAACTGTGGCCTGAGTCAGAATTTGCAGGAGCGAGGGCATGGGGGCAAAAACGCTACCCATCCATTCTCTGGGCGGCGGGCATCGGTTCACCCGCAGCAACCGCTGCAGAGAGCCGCATCGCCGTCCGCAGCAGATGAATCACGCAGATGCCGATCAGGGTGAGGGCCAAAGCCGTCAACCCCCGGTACTCTAGGGTGTGACTATCGACCAAAATCAGCCCACCCAGAGCCATCAGCACAAAGGGCACAACCTGAGAGCCGTAGCGGGTGAGCAGAGCCGCGATCGCTTCCACCTGGGTCAGTTGGTAGGCCACAAAGCACCACACCCCCACCAGCCCAAAAAACACCGCCAGCGTTACTCCCAGCCCCAGGCCGTCGCTGCTGGCAAACATAGGCATATAGATACCCACGTTGTCGCCGCCGTTGGCCATGGTAATAGCCGCCACGCTACTGGTCTGGGGCGACAGCCAGCTAGATCCGCCGCTGGTGGGTGCTAGCAGCACCTCCCCGGTGTCTTCACCACTTGCTTCGTCGGTTACCGCCGACAGCAGCTGGCTCAGACCAATGACAATGGGCACAACCCCCAGCAGTCCAATCCAGGGCCGGGGAAAGAGCAAACTGCCGAAAAATCCCGGCAGACTCAGAGCCACGAGACCCGCAAAACCCACGTACTGCCCCGCCACAATGTGGCGCTTGCTCAGGGCTACCCCGACTTGGGAGAAAAACAGCATCAAAATGACGATGTCGTCGAGGTTGGTAGCGGCAAACGCCATGGAGCTACGCCCCAGGATGGTCAGTAAGTCGGTCACGATCGCAGCACCTCATCAAGGGAGTCAACAAACTTTGCCAATTGACCCTTACCTTAAGTTGGATAAACAGGGGAAGCAAACACTCTTTTTTGTGAGTTTGATAAATAGAATTTATGCAATAATTGAGCAGATCTTTTTGACTGTTTAGCCATTACAAAATTAGCTCCTATGAAGCTTGAGCAACTCAGGGTTTTTTTGGCAGTGGCCGAACATTTGCACTTTACCCGAGCGGCAGACTCTCTCTACATTACTCAGCCTGCGGTGAGTGCATCTATTCAAACCTTGGAAGAAGAGTATGGGGTAAAGCTATTTCACCGCATTGGCAGACATATTGAGCTGACTGACGCTGGCGAAATGCTTCAGATTGAGGCCCAAAAAATTCTCGATCAGGTGGAGCTAACTGCCCAGGGTTTGCGCGAGTTAAACGATCTCCAGCGGGGCGGCCTAAAGGTCGGCAGTAGCCTTACCGTGGGCAACTACTGGCTACCCCATAAAATTAGCCACTTCAAGCAGCAGTACCCCGGCATTTCAATCCATTGCACCATTGCCAATGCAGAGGAAATTGTCAGCGGCACCGTGAGCGGTTTGTTTGACCTGGGGCTAGTCACCGGAGAGGTAAAGGCCTCCCTCAGCCAAAATCTGTCGGTATCGATGATTGGTCAAGATGTGGTGACTATTGTAGTCGGCCAAAGTCACGCCTGGTTTGGGCGCGATCGCATTTCCCTCGCCGAAATTACCGATACAGCCTGGATCATGCGAGAACCTGGATCGGGCTCTCGCTATATGTTTGAGCGATCGCTTCAGGGTTGGGGCGTTGACCCCAGCACCTTAGAAATAGCGCTTATTCTCACCACCAGCGAAATGATTAAAGCCGTAGTCGAAGGGGGCATTGGGGCAGCAGCTCTACCCCGATCGATCGTGCGATCAGAGCTAAAACTCGGCACCCTTAAAGCGATCGAAATTGTCGATGATACCGACGCGCCTCAACACATCTATGAAATGACTCAACCGGTGATCTTGCTGCGCCATCAAAAGCGATTTCGCACCCGCATTTCTAAAGCCTTCGAAGAGGTTTTGGTGGAGCCGGAAAAGGTTCTGGTTTAAGTATTTGGGGATAGAAGGGGTGGAGAGAAAGCTCCTAGTGTTGAGTTTTGAAGGTTGAGTTTTGAGTGTCTATCATACGAAGAAGACTCAGCATTCAAAACTGAGAACCCAAAATTTTCTTTACTACTCTTTACTTGGCAGCAAATCATCTAATTCAATCACGGTGCTCGTTCCTTCTCCGCTAATCATAGGCAGTCGCCCATCCCACTTTTGTAAGGCTTCATACCTCAGCACGCTGGGTGTCAAAGTTTCCATCAAAATTTGATGAGCTTCGGCGGTTCCCCTGGCTAAATCGATTTCGATTTCGGCCTGGCGCAGGGCTTTTTTAGCAACAAATTCTGCCTGTTTGGCCTCCTGCACGGCAATTTGCTTAGCTTCTACCGCATCGCGAAACTGCTGCGAAAAATGAATGGTAGTGAGTGATACATCGTCAACGGCCAGGTTGTAGGGGGCCAGGCGCGATCGCAGCCCGGCATCGACCTCAGCCTTCACCTGGTCGCGCTGGGTGATCACCTCTTCGGCGGTGTAGTGGGCCATGACAGCCTTGATTATCTCTTCGATGGCGGGGTTGATGATGGAGCGCACCACCGCAGGCTCGTCGCCAATTTGCCGATACACCATGTTGGCCTTGTCGGGCAGAATGTGCCAGTTGAGAGCCACATCGCTAAACACATCCTGCAAGTCTTTTGACGCCGCTTCGGTGGCGATTTCCTGCTTTTGCACCCGCGTGCTGAGGGTCTCTACCGAGTCGACTAGGGGCAGCAAAAAGTGCAGCCCCTCGGCAAGAATCTCCTCCTGCACCTGGCCAAAGCGCATCCACACGCCACGCTCGCCGGCAGGAATGACCACCCAAAAGCTGGCCACCAGAGCCAACCCCAGCAGCGCTAGCAAAACCCAGGCCGCTAGGGTGGCCCCGCTCCCCCATGGGGAAGCAGTGACTGGCCTAGCGGCGCGATCGCGTCTGTCGCTACTGAGATCGACCAAGGGTGACGGACTCCTGAGATAGGTGGGTAGGGCGTGGATAGGTAGGGGGTTAGGAGTAGGGATGGGAGGTGTCAGCAGGTCGGCCAGCTTTGGATGTTGAATTCGCGCTTCAAATTAGCAGCCTTAACCCCCTACCCCTCACTCCCTACATCATCGAAAACCCCTTCACCGTCGCTGGTGCTGAAAACAGCACATACAGCACCCCCGCCCCCAGTAGCGTGACCACCAGACTAAAGAGAATCACCCAGCGGCGACTGGGTTCGTAGGTGTTGCTCTCGATGGCGTCAAGGACTGCAAAGTAGTGCCAGGTCGATAACAGCACGGTAACTAAGCCAATAGAAGATAGGCCTAGCCCTACCAGCCAGCCCTGGCCGGTGCCGGGCACATCGGGTGAAACCAAATAACGCAGGCGAGCAATCAGAACGCCAAAGCCAATCAGGGCGATCGCGGTACGCATCCAGGCCAGGTAGGTGCGCTCGTTGGCCAGGTGATCGCGGGTGCGAGAGGCGGGTTTTGGGGATGGGGCAGGGGCGGTGGTGCCCTGGGGGCGATCGCCTATGGGCGGAGAGTCAATTGTTTGAGAAGACTGGGTCATTAACGCAGCAGGGAGTCAGGACAGGCAGCACTGGCGGGCCAAACCTGACCAGCCTAGGCTAAAGCTTACAGCAGCTAGATTCAATTTGCGATCAGTTTGTGATTTATTTTCAATTTAATGTCCTGTGGATTGAGTTGCAAAGCTCTGTGCCCTGCCCGTCGCCACAGCAGTACCAAGCTCGTTCGCCGCGTTCTCACCTTGGCCCGGGCTAAATTTCGTAGTGCCAGTGGTCGCTAGACTCAGCCAAGATTAGCTGGCGCGATCGCCGGTAGATCAGTCCTTGTTCTTCAAACTGGCGCAGCAGCCGTGTCACCGTCACTCGGCTGAGGCCACTAAAGTCGGCTAGATCTTGGTGGGTGATTTTGAGGTCAATTAAGCAGCCGCGCTCAAGCTGTAGCCCAAAACGGTTGGCCAGCCACTGCAACAGCCCGAGCAAGACGGCCTCGGCCCGGCGGTGGGTGCGCACCACCATCAGCGCCTCGGCGTGCTTTAGGTAGCTGGTGATCACGTCCACTGGTGGCTGCCAGTCAGATAGGGAGATGCAAACCGCTTCAACATCGTTGACGGCTTCAATTAAGTAGGGCTCCGCATTGGAGAGAAATTTTCCCACCACGTCGCCCGCACTCCAGAGGCCCAGGGCGATCGCGGTGCCATCTTCTAAGTAGGTTAGGGTGCGCACTGCCCCTGCTTTGATCAGCCAGAGGCGATCGCTGGCAGCGGGCAAATAGCCACGCCGCCCAAAATGACTCGACCCAGACACCGGCAGCCGCCGTAGCTGCTCTAATGAAAGGCCCTGCAACCGAGCAGCCACCGGCAGGTCTGACAGACCCGCTACACCATCCAGTTGTCTCAGCATTGAGTGACTCCTATGTGAGGATTTGTGAAAAATCCGAGCTGCAGATGCCTTTAGGAAAAGATTGCAGGCCCTAGGTTTGACTAGTCCTTCTGGGGATTAGCGTTGGCCATCCAGCCTATGCTCCAAGCCAGCCGCTCAGCTAGCAAAGGGCTAGGAGGCAGCTCCAGAACCATTCCTAAAAATTTATCTCCGGAGCATAGCTCAATTTCAAAACATTTTCAAACGAAATTCGTTTTGACCTGACTCTCATTTGCCTAAAGCGTATACAGGGCAATGCTCTGGGACAAGATGGCGACTGAGTCAGGCTTTCTTAACAGTTGAATGACTAAAATTAACGATCAAGTTGGCTATATGTCAGTACAATTGCACTACATTAAAATGAATTTAGCTGACCGACTTTGCTGGCAGGAGCGCTAACCATGAACGACCCCCTCCAGATACAGAGGCAAGTAGATGCTATCTATCGGGCTGAGTCGCGTCGGGTTTTTGCCACGCTGATTCGCCTACTGGGGGATTTTGACCTGGCCGAAGAAGCGCTGCACGATGCCTTCGCCGTGGCGATGGCTCAGTGGCCGCGAGATGGGGTGCCAGCTAAACCAAGGCCGTGGCTGGTGTCGGTGGGTCGCTTTAGGGCGATCGATAACCTGCGCCGCCGCACCCGCTTCGATGCGTCATTGGCCGAGCTAGCCCAAAAGCTCGATGCCCAAGCCGACCTGCCCGACGATGATCTTGAGGACGATCGCCTGCGGCTGATTTTCACCTGCTGCCACCCGGCTCTGCCCCAGGAGGCCCAGGTAGCTCTCACCCTGCGCGAGGTCTGCGGCCTCAAGACCGAAGAAATTGCCAGCGCCTTTTTGCTAGCCCCACCCACCCTGGCCCAGCGCATTGTGCGGGCCAAGGCCAAAATCCGCGCGGCGGGCATTCCCTACCAGGTGCCCGCCCTAGAAGACCTGCCCGATCGCCTAGACACCGTCTTGCAGGTGATCTATCTGGTGTTTAACGAAGGGTATGCGGCTTCCTCTGGCCCATCGCTGACGCGGGCCGACCTCTCAGGCGAGGCGATTCGGCTGGGGCGACTGGTGCTAGAGCTGCTGCCCAGTGCCGAGGTGATGGGGCTGCTGGCGTTGATGCTGCTGCAAGAGTCGCGCCGTCAGGCCCGCACCACTCCCTCGGGCGATCTAATTCTCTTAGCCGATCAAAATCGCGCCCTGTGGAACCAGGAGCAGATCGCCGAGGGGCGATCGCTGGTGCAGCAGGCCCTATCCTCAAGGCAGGTGGGGCCTTATGGGGTTCAGGCAGCGATCGCCGCCGTCCATGCCGAGGCCCCCGACCCGACCGCCACCGACTGGGCGCAGATTGTCGGGTTATACAGCCTGCTGGCCCAGATCGAACCGACCCCCGTCGTCCACCTCAACCGAGCCGTAGCCGTGGCGATGCGCGACGGCCCCCAGGCGGGCCTGCACCTGCTAGATGAGATTCTCGCGGAGGGCGATCTAGCCCACTACCACCTGGCCCACGCGGCCCGAGCCGATCTCTGCCGCCAGCTAGGAGAAACTGCTGAAGCCAAGGCGTCCTATCAGCGAGCGCTCGATTTAGTCAAGCAAGAACCCGAGCGCCGGTTTCTCGAAAGCCGTCTGCGCGAACTGGTCTGACTGGCGTTACCGAACAGGGACAGAAATTCGTCTAACCCTTAATCCTCGGTTCTTAAGCCCTCCATTGAATGATTGATTTAGCTCCGTAGTCAGGCATTCCAAAAAATTTAGAAAAAACTTTTTCGCTGCTGTCGATCTGCCCTCCAGCCAAACGACTAATTCACAAAGGTGAGAAATTCAGGCCAAATTCAAAGTCAATCGCCTTGCTGCCAACCTAATGTCTTGAAGGCGCAGGCGATGCGCCCCTACAACGCGGGAAACGCAGACAGGATTTGGCATTAGACCTAAATTTTGGAGGCAATTATGAAATTCATCTGTCTAGGCTATTTCGACGAAACGCAGTGGGATCGGCTTTCTGAAGCCGAACAGGGAGAGCTAATGGCCGACTGTTTTGCCTACGATGACGAACTGCGGCGGGGCGGTCACTTTATCGGTGGAGAAGCGCTGCAAAGCGTTCGCAATGCGGCGACGCTGCGATACCAGAACGGTCAAGTTGTCGTCACCGATGGTCCCTTTGCCGAAACCAAGGAGCAGATCGGCGGCATCTTGATGCTGGAGGCCCGCGATCTCAACCACGCCATTCAGCTGATGTCACGCCATCCCGGAGTGCGCAACGGCCCTTTTGAGATTCGTCCAGCGGATGAAGAGATTAACGCCCAGGTTAACCAAAGCCAAACCCTCCAGACCAACCTGCACTGAGCGCAAATCAAGCCTTGTGTAGGTTGGGTGAAACGCAGTGCAACCCAACCAAGCCCGCCGCCGTTGGGTTCCGCTAGCGCTCTACCCAACCTACCAAATTCCCCTTAGAAATTTACGGAGAGATTGCCATGACTACCACTACTCTTGCCCATCCGCCCGTAGTGTCGGCTGACACCTGGCTGGCGGAACGAAAAGCGCTTTTAGCGGACGAGAAAGCCCTGACTAAACAGCGCGATCGCGTCAATGCCAAGCGTCGCCGCCTGCCCATGGTCAAGCTAGACAAAACCTATATATTCGCAGGGCCGGAAGGTGAGACTAGCCTGCTCGATCTGTTTGAGGGTCGCCGGCAGCTCCTGGTCTATCACTTTATGTTTGACCCCGAGTGGGAGAACGGCTGCTCGGGCTGCACTGGCCTGGTCAATGCCATCGGCGATCTGAGTCTGCTGGGCGATCGCGACACCACCTTCGTGCTCATATCCCGTGCGCCGCTAGCCAAGCTTGAGCAATACAAAGCCCGCCAAGGCTGGACTCTGCCCTGGTTTTCGTCCTTTGGCAGCGACTTTAACTACGATTTTCACGTCACCCTTGATGCGGCGGTAGCCCCGGTGCAGTACAACTACCGCGATCAGCAGGAACAGCACTTCATGCAGGGCGAAAGCCACGGCATGAGCGTGTTCTTTCGCATTGACGATGAGGTTTTTCACACCTATTCGACCTATGCTCGCGGCTGCGAAGGCTTAACCGATGCCTACAGCCTGCTCGATCTCACCCCCTATGGTCGGCAGCAAGACTTTGAAGATTCTCCTGCGGGCTGGCCGCAGCGACCAACCTATGGCTAACGCCTTTGACCAACGGGTGGGAGCAGGTCAACGCCAGCTCGGCTAAACCTAATTCCGACCGCTGATTGATTTAACCCCGTACGTAAAAAGTAAAAAACTGGAGGAACATTATGCATATTGAACCGCAAGCAGAACACCAGTGGCTTGACCGGCTAGTTGGCAGATGGGTCAGCGAATGTGAGTGCAGCATGGGGCCAGATCAGCCGCCTTCAAAAACTCGCGGCACAGAAGTGGTTCGCACCCTGGGCGGCCTTTGGGTTGTAGCTGAAGGTGAAAGCGAAATGCCCGACGGTGACACCGGCACTACCCTGATGACCCTGGGCTACAATCCCGAAACGCAGCGCTATATCGGTACTTTTGTCGGCTCCATGATGATCCACATGTGGGTTTACAACGGTTCTTTAGATGAGGCTAGGCAGACGCTAACCCTAGACACTGAAGGGCCTGATTTTAGTCAAAACTCGATGGCTCCGTACAAAGACATCATTGAATTTGTCAGCGATGACCACCGGATTATGACATCGCAGATTCTCACTGGCGAGGGGAATTGGCATCAGTTTATGACTGCCCACTACTGGCGGCAGTAGTCGATTGTCAGCCGTCAACCTTAGGAGCTAAACCATGAAATATATGCTGCTAATTTACAGCGACGAAAACGTTTGGAGTGAGGGCGAGCAGGAGCGCTGCTACCAGGACTCGGTCAAACTGACCCAGGATCTCCACGCCAGCGGCCAGTATTTGGGCGCGTCGCCCCTGCAATCGGTGGCTACAGCTACCAGCGTGCGAGTGCGCGACGGCAAACGCCTGGTGACCGACGGCCCCTTTGCCGAAACCCGAGAACAGCTCGGCGGTTATTTTCTGATTGAGGCGGAAGATTTGGATGATGCGATCGCGATCGCGGGTCGCATTCCCTCTGTTCACAAAGGCACCGTCGAAATTCGCCCCTTAGTGGAATTGGTCGGCCTGCCATCGGGCCAGTAGAAACCGATCTTTGTCGTTCTTTCTCAAAAAAGTACCTCTACCTGTCGATCTCGCTAACCTCCGTTCGACTAACTAACAAAGCAGGGCGGTTCTAGTTATAAATATCCCCCTGCCCTCAACTCGATCCCTGGAAATAGTTCCATAACTAAAAGGAGACCCACCATGGGCCGCAAAATTTTTGTTAACCTGCCGATTAAAAACCTCGATCAGTCGGTTGACTTCTTTAGTCAACTTGGCTTCACGTTTAATCCTCAATTCACCGATGAAACCGCTACCTGCATGATCGTCAGCGATGACATTTACGTCATGCTTTTGACCAACGATAAGTTCAAAACCTTTACGCCTAACGCGATCTGCGACGCAACCCAAAATACCGAAGTTTTGCTGTGCCTATCCTGCGATAGCCGCGAAGAGGTTGATAGCCTGGTCGGCAAAGCCGTCAGCAGCGGTGGATCAACCTATAACGACCCCCAAGATTACGGATTTATGTA
This sequence comes from Phormidium tenue FACHB-1052, assembly GCF_014696675.1. Taxonomy (GTDB): domain Bacteria; phylum Cyanobacteriota; class Cyanobacteriia; order Phormidesmidales; family Phormidesmidaceae; genus Nodosilinea; species Nodosilinea tenuis_A. The sequence continues at coordinate 26,152 of NZ_JACJQN010000026.1, read as the reverse complement.
TGCCCACGGCTTCCAAGATTTAGACGGTCATATTTGGGAGCTGATGTATATGGAACCCAGCGCTGTCCCCCAGTAAATGTTTATCGGGTGTGTCATCAATTCGCGCGAACCCGCCACACCTGCCTTCGCGATGCGTTTTGCCCATTGGTTCTTTCTACTAGCTGAGTTCTTGATCGCTTGACCCTGAAACCCAGTTTCGATTCACTAAGGCGTTGCTGAATTGAGGAATGAATCTGCAAAAGCAACGGTTGCTGCATCGGCTCCCCAACCCCCCAATTTTGGGGGACTTTGAGGTTGTCTGGTTCCCCCAGAATTGGGGGATTAGGGGGGCAAATCATACTGCTGATCAGCAACGCCTCGATTCACTAATTTTTTAGCCCTAGGAGGGCGTTATGAAACTGTATTCTTACCTCAACTTTAATGGCAATTGCGAGACTGCCTTTGCGTACTATGCCCAGGTCTTAGGCGGCAAAGTTGGTGACAAGATGACCTATGGAGAATCGCCCATGGCCGACCAAGTGCCTGAAGAGTGGCGCGACAAAATCATGCACTCTCAGCTAATCCTAGGCGATCAAGAGCTTATGGGAGCTGACAGCATGCCAGGATACTTTGAGGAGCCTAAAGGCCTGTCGGTCTTAATCAACGTTGAAGATCCTGAAAAAGCAGAGCACATCTTTGCTGCCCTGGCCGAAAACGGCACGATTAAGATGCCTATTCAGGAGACGTTTTGGGCAGCTCGGTTTGGTATGGTAGTCGATCAGTTTGGCACACCGTGGATGATCGATTGCGATCGCGCCGCCTAGCCCTTTCAAGAAGCTGCGTGAGGGCTGCTGTCAGTGGCGACCCTCACGCTACATCAATGATGGTTGCGAAGGCTTGACTTCACTGAGCATGAATTAGTCTCAAATAATTATGTCTGTGGCTAAAGAAAGTTTCTTAGGCTGCTTCCATATACTCCTATATTTATTGCATGCGCTACTGGGCGAGATTTCTTGATTTCGGGGGTCAATAAACGAGAATAGTAGAATTTTGAGCTGATTTAGGCACAAAAAAATCGGCGGTGCGCCGCCGATTAAATAGGTCTTTTATCTGTTGCCTATTGAGTGATTTCCTTGAGACCTAGATCGTAGGAAACCTCATGTACTCCAGGAATAGACTTGACATCTTCGATGATGGCTCGGGCTGTGTCGCGACTTTTTACCTTGCCCGATAGCTGTACAGCACCGTTAGAGACGCCAACCTTGAGGTTGTCAGGAACTTTGCTCATAATTCTGTCGGTGATTTCCTGATCGCCCAAAGGAGTGCCTTTGACATCGGCATACTCGATGCCCTCATATTGACTGTCGTTGGGCGTGGACTGAAGCGTTTCGTTGAGGTCTTTTTGCTCATCGGTCAGTGCAGCACCATTAACTGCGCCAGCGAAGGCGGGCTGGGTGAAGCCAACCAGCATGACAGCCAAACAGGCCATGGCTACTAAGCCAGACCGCCCAGCTTTGGGGAGACGCACCAGCATTAGGGCTAACCCTAAACCGACCACCACCATTCCAATTGATAACGATATCAACATAGGTCTACTCCAATCAAAATTTGTAGGTGAAGGCACAGAGCGATCGCGTTTCGCTAGCGCAATTCACCGCTTAACTCAGCAGTTTACACAACCCGGCCAAATTCTATATCTCCCGGCGGCAGTAAGGTGACTATGTCAAAAGACATAGCCTGTCGATCGCGTCTTCTTTTTTCGCCATGGTTGGAAAATTTTGGCTTTCAGTCGGCTTTCTGAGCAAGGAAGTGTTTCGATTTCTGGTGTTTCGTGGCCAGCAAGATCTCTGATCCTTGGAAAGACACCAGGACAGATTTTGGACATATTTTGGGCTTATCTATCCAATAGTAGACACACATGCCGGCATAGGTTTTTACCGTGGAATTAAGCGAAGCAAATTAAACCATTTGCAGTTGCTCTGGCTTTTTGAGGTGTCAACTACTTCAATTCGGCCCGGCAAAACTTCACTTATCCAAGGCTTGTAGTTTTTCAGGAGATGACACTATGTGGAGCATTCTTTTATCTGGCTTGGCAACGGCCCTTAGCCTGCTGGTCGTGGATCTCGTTGTGCCTGGGGTTACCATCGACACCCTCACCGCAGCGGCGATCGCGGCTGTCTCAGTCGGTTTGGTCAACGCCTTTGTTAAGCCAGCGCTGCAAACAGTGACCATGCCCATCAACGCTGTTAGCTTTGGGGCATTTTCGCTAGTGCTAAATGGCCTCTGCCTGTGGGTGGCCTCCCTAGTGGTGCCTGGCTTTTATATCAGCGGCATCATCGGCTTTTTGGTAGGCCCGCTGGTGCTATCGGCGGTGAATACCTTCATCAACAACTACTTCGACAAGAAGACCCCTGCCTTCCTGCGCGACGGCACGGGCTCTGAGCTCAGCACCGATCGCTCGTCTCAGCTCTAGTGTCTAGACCCAGCCCGCTCGATGGCTCTGAGCTACAGCTACTGGCCGTCGAGCGGGCTAGGTACCCAGCCCATAAACACAGCGTTTTTGCCTAGAGGTTATCGAAGTGGAAGATTCCGTTAGCACGCAACCGTCAAAGGATACGGAGGCAAGTAAGTTGGAGCGGTGGGCGTCAATCATCAGCGGTGGCGCTCTGGTGCTCAGCGGCTTGCAGCAGCGATCGCTGCGGGGGATCTTGATGGCGGCTGCCGGTGGTGGCTTAGCCTATCAGGGTGTTCAAAAGAAAAGCACGCTCAAGCAGGTGGGCGAAGCCGTTGGCATCGAAAAAAGCATTCTGGTTGAGAAAACCGTCACGATCAATCGTCCGGCAGCAGACCTCTACAGCTTTTGGCGAAATTTCGACAATTTGCCCCAGTTTATGCGTCATGTCAAGTCTGTGCAGGTTCACGACGCGCAGCATTCCCACTGGGTAGCCCACGCTCCCCTCGATCAGAGCATCGAATGGGATGCGGTAATTGTGGACGACCAGCCCGATCGCCTGATCGCCTGGACCTCGACCGATGATGCCGAAGTGAACCACTCAGGGTTTGTGCGGTTTCAGCCCGCTACCGGCGATCGCGGCACCGAGGTCAAAGTCGTCATGGAGTATGAGCTGCCGGGCGGTGCTATGGCTGCTGCGATCGCTAAGCTCTTTGGCGAAGAACCCGAACAGCAGATTGGCGACGACCTCAGCCGCTTTAAGCAGTTGATGGAAACCGGCGAAATCGCCACCACCGAAGGTCAGCCCAAGGGAGCCTAACCTGGCGCTGACTACCAATGTTTTTAAGACCTAGTGCCATGAATTCTTTGTTTCATTCTCTCGTCTCATTCGCTAAAACTGCCGTTGGAAAGGCGCGGCTCGGTCGGCGGGTAGCATGGGCTGCCCTGGCGATCGCCCTTTGGGTGGGGTCGGTCGGCTACATGCCCAGTGCCCAGGCGGCCAATGCACCCCGCACCGGAGCCGGTGACACTAGCGCCGTGCGCCCGACCCGCAACCCAGTCAGTAACGAAAACTTTCAGGGCGGCGTCGATCTAACGGCGATCGATCGCCAGGGCAAAAACGTCCAGCCACCGGCTGAGTCAGAACCTGGCATTGGCGATCGGCTCAAAAATCTGATACCGGGGCTGTCTTCAGAGAAGTTGCCCGCCGATGCGCCCCGCAGCACCATTCAGCCCAAGAGAAACCCTACTTTAGATCGTTATACCAATCAAGATTGAGATCCTGCTGAGCTACCGAACCCCCTTAGGCATTGTCTATTTCCCAACCCCTGGGTAATGCGTCATTGTCACGAGCGTTAACCGAGATTCGCTGAACGTAACTACCTCAGGAGAAGTTTAATGAAAGCAGTTTGTTGGCATGGCACCCACGATGTTCGGGTAGACACTGTGCCCGACCCGACAATTTTGAACCCACGCGACGCCATTATCAAAGTCACCTCGACGGCGATCTGCGGGTCTGACCTACACCTCTACGACGGCTTTATTCCCACCATGCAGTCGGGAGATATTTTGGGCCACGAGTTCATGGGGGAAGTGGTCGAAACCGGGTCAGGGGTGAGCAACCTCAAACAGGGCGATCGCGTTGTCGTGCCCTTCACCATTTCCTGCGGTAGCTGCTTTTTCTGCGAGCGTGATCTGTGGTCGCTGTGCGATAACTCCAACCCCAACGCCTGGATGGCCGAGAAGTTTTACGGCCATTCGCCGTCGGGTTTGTTTGGCTACTCTCACTTAATGGGGGGCTACGCGGGGGGCCAAGCCGAATATGTGCGGGTGCCCTTTGCCGATGTCGGCCCGCTCAAGGTGCCCGATGGCCTTACCGATGAGCAGGTGCTCTTTCTGACCGACATTTTTCCCACTGGCTATATGGCCGCCGAAAACTGTGACATTCAGCCCGGCGACACGGTGGCGGTATGGGGCTGTGGCCCGGTGGGCCAGTTTGCCATTCGCAGCGCCTTTATGCTCGGCGCTGAGCGGGTAATTGCCATCGATCGCGTGCCCGAGCGGCTCGCCCTAGCCCAGGCCAGCGGGGCCGAAATTCTCAACTATGAAGAGCTTGACCCTGGGGAAGCCCTGAAGGAAATGACCGGCGGTCGCGGCCCCGATAGCTGCATCGACGCTGTCGGCATGGAAGCCCACGGCACCGGCCCCATGGCGCTCTACGACACCGTCAAACAGGCGGTGCGGCTAGAAAGCGATCGCCCTCAGGTGCTACGGCAGGCGATCGCCGCCTGTCGCAAGGGGGGCAAGGTCTCAGTCCCCGGCGTCTACGGTGGGTTTATCGACAAAATGCCGATGGGTGCTTTTGTGAATAAAGGCTTGACGATGCGATCGGGCCAAACCCACGTCCACAAGTACCTCAAGCCGCTACTAGAGCGGGTGCAAAAGGGAGACATCGACCCCTCCTTCTTGATCACCCACCGTCTGCCCCTCGAAGAAGCTCCCCGCGCCTACAAAATCTTTCGCGACAAAGAAGACAACTGCATCAAGGTCGTTCTCAAGCCCTTTGCTACCGCCGCCTAAGTAGACGAAGAAATAGGCCAGCGCCAGGTTAATTAGACACAGTCTAGTTGACTATGATCAAGGCTCTACATGGGCAACTATATGAGGAACAAAGCCGATGGCAAACAATAACGAAAGCGAAGAAAACGAACTGATGGCAAATGTTGACGACAAAGAAAGTGAACAAAACAAGCTGCTAGAAGAAGTCGCCGATAATCCGGGCGCTAGAACTGCTGCCATTCATCAGAATCCAGAACTGATGCAGCAAGAAGCCCGCAACGCTGCCGCTGGCGAAGGGCCAAATGGAGCTGGTGGGTCTGGGGCATCCTCTGAAGCCGAAGACTATGTGCCCAGTAGCTCCGATCCCGAGTCAACTGATTTGCCAACGGCTAACTCTCCCCGCCGAGGCTAGCCTACAGCCTCAACCATAAACTCTCCTTTGAGAGAGGGAGTCAGCCCAAAATAGAGTCACAGTAAGTACAGAATTTGGAGGTAATTTGCTATGACTACCGGAACCCAATCTCAGCAAGTTGTGAGCAATTTAGAATACGACTGGCTGACCGTTATGCAAAGTAAAGCTGAAGCTTTACACGCTTACGACAAGTATATTCAAGATGCTCGCGAAGCTAACTCTGAGGAATGCGTTGAGCTGTTCAATCGGCTTAAGCAGACTGAGGCAGAGCAAATTCGAGAAATTCGCCAGCACCTCACCAAAACCATGTCGGCTAGCTAAAGAGTTGTTCCATTTGCTCCAAATCAGTTAACTGCTTAGTCCCCCTTCTCTACCTAAGTAGAAGAAGGGGGTTTATTGTGTTGATAATGCCGTAGAGAAACCTAGCTGCTATCTTGAGTTGAGCGATCGCATTTCTTTTAGCGGCAAACAGCTATTTTTTTGGCAATCCATAGCCATTGCTACTTTGCCTCGGAAATCTAACTAAGGCAGAGTTGAAGGAGCTATTTCTAGCGAATCTATGCCTCGCGACAGGTCGCTTCTAGGGAACAGATTATTTACCATCAGGTCATCATTGTGAGCGATCGTCCTATGCAAACGTTTGATGTCATCCTTATTGGTGCAGGCCACAATGGTTTGGTTTGTGCCGGTTACCTGTTGAAAGCGGGCTACAGTGTTCTGTTGCTAGAGCGACGGTCAATTCCAGGTGGGGCTGCTACCACTGAAGAAGCACTGCCAGAGGAAGCCCCCGGCTTTCGTTTTAATCTCTGCGCCATTGATCATGAGTTCATTCATCTAGGGCCAGTCGTTGACGAGCTAGAGCTAGAGAAATACGGGTTAGAGTATCTCTTTTGCGACCCGATTACCTATTGCCCCCAAGCCGACGGCAGGGCATTTTTGGCCCACCGCTCGGTTGATAAAACCTGCGCCGAAATTGCTCGCTACAGCGAAAGAGACGCAGCGCAATACAAAGAATATATGGCCTTTTGGGATAAGCTCACCCAGGCCATTACTCCTATATTTAATGCACCGCCAAAATCTATCGTCGACATTTTAGGCAATTACGGCCTGCACAACATCAAAGATCTGCTGTCGATTCTCGGAGGCGTAGACAAGACGCTGGATCTGGTGCGCACCATGCTCAACAGTCCCGAAAACGTTCTCAACGAGTGGTTTGACACCGAAGTGGTCAAAGCTCCCCTGGCGCGACTGTCGTCAGAACTCGGGGGGCCACCCTCTGAGAAAACTCTGGCTGTCGGTTCGATGATGATGGGGCTGCGCCACAACCCTGGAGTCGCTCGCCCCCGTGGCGGCACCGGAGCCCTCGTCTCTGCCCTAGTGCGAATGGTTGAAGATCATGGGGGCACTATTCTCTGCGATCAATCGGTAGAGCGGCTGTTGATCAACGCCGAGGGCCGAGTCGAAGGGGTGCGAACGGCTGATGGCCAAGAATATCGAGCCACCAAAGGGGTGATTTCAAATATTGATGCCCAGCGGGTTTTTCAAGACTTGGTGCCTGCCGCTGATGCCCAATCCTTTGCCCCTGGCCTAGGCGAGCGGCTCGAGCGCCGCATTGTCAACAACAACGAAGGCATTCTCAAAATTGACTGTGCTCTATCAGAGATGCCCCGCTTTGAGGCCTACAATCACCAAGACGATTACCTGATTGGCTCTGTTCTGATTGCCGACACGGTAGCTCAGGTGGAAACAGCTCACACCATGCCCATGCAGGGGTTGATTCCTGACCACGACCCCTCGCTATATGTGGTCGTTCCTACCGTTATGGATCCGTCGATGGCACCTCCGGGTCAGCACACCCTATGGATTGAGTTTTTTGCCCCCTATCAAGTCAAAGACGCTGAAGGCACGGGGTTACTGGGCACGGGCTGGACGGACGAGCTAAAGAATAAAGTTGCCGATCGCGTGATCGACAAGCTAGCGGACTACACCCCCAACCTCAAGCAGTCGATCATCGCTCGCCGGGTCGAAAGCCCGGCTGAGCTGACCCAGCGCATCGGGGTGCGCAAGGGCAACCACTACCATATCGATATGACCCTCGACCAGATGGTGTTCTTTCGCCCGCTGCCCGAGTTAGCCAACTATCAAACTCCCATTGAGGGGCTGTTTTTGACCGGGGCAGGTACCCACCCAGGCGGCTCGATTTCGGGTATGCCGGGGCGCAACTGTGCTCGGGTGTTTCTCAGTGTGCAAGAACCCCTGGCTTACAACCTAAAAGAAGCGGGCAATTGGTTAAAGGATCGATTTATGTCTGTGGCTAGCTTAGGTCGCTAGATACTCCCAATTACTCTTAATGAAAGGAGTTTTGTGTCGATTGATAGACAAGGTTGAGGACAGGGCTACAGACGCAAACGATTATCAAGCTTAGGCAGATCAGTTGCAGTACCTTAACTATCCTTTAGTAACCTGGTTTGAATCATGACTTGGCACAACAAAATCGATTTTGACCACTGTGACGATAGCCCTGCCCATGGGGCTGCATCCCACAGCTCCATGACTCCAGGGCTTACCAACACCTACGACGATGAACTGAGAGAGAAGGCGGGTATGCACTCGCCGCCGCCGCCGCCTGAGTGCATGGGCCTAGAGGGGGAATACGACTCTTTTGGGCTGGTGCGGCGGCTGGCTCAAACTCTCGACCAGCAGCCCGATCTGGCCTCCATCGACACCCTAACTCTGACCCAGCACGGCAGCGCCCTCTGCTTGGCTGGCTCGGTGGACGGCACGGCTCTAGACCGCATTGTGGATATTGCTAGTCACCTGGATGGCACCCGCGAGGTCGATGTCAGCCGGGTGGCTGTGACCCACTAGCTGGTAGATTTATCGCGGCGAAAGTTGCTCTTAACCCCACAAAACAGGGTTAAGGGCAACTTTTGCTGCAAATGGGGCCGCCGGGATAAAACAGTCGGATTGCTTTGCCTGGCTAAATTTAATATTGCCCTTATTTTTTGGGAAAGTTTTAGAGCTGTGCCTAGGGGAAGAGATTGCATCGGTAATATTTAGATTTAATCAGCTCTATCGGCAGATATCGCCTTGGTTTAGAACTTTTAGACTGTGAGCGAATTCTCGGATGGAGCCCCTCCATAATGCCTGCCACACTTACCGATCAAAAGCGAACTGCGATCGCAGAAAAGCTAGCCGACATCAAGGCTATTCAAGGTTTAATTATTGAGAATGAGCAGCAGTTTCTCAGCCAATGCAGCGACAACCATCTGCGCCAGCGTCTGGAAGACATGCTCGAAGATGACCAAAAGAACTTAGATATTGTTGAAACCGCCATCACCCAATATGGCATACAGGCCGAGCCCAAACCGACGGTGCAAGAGTTTGTCAGCCAGGCCAAAAACACCCTCGCCAGCTCTCGCCTGAGCCTGTACGAAAAAATTGCCCAGCACGAGCTGTTAAAGCACGGCCAGGTGATGTCGGGGCTGGTGGTTCACAAAGCAGCTCAGGTGGTTGGTAAAGACATTGAGGCGGCGATCGCCCCCCTCAATACCGTCAACTTTGAAAACCGCGCCCACCAAGAGCAGCTCAAGGGCATGCTTGAGTATCTAGGCACCCTTGAACTCACCGGTCAGGAGCCTAAGCAAGGTCTGTGGGCTCGGGTGCAAGATGCTGTTGCTGCCGCCACTGGCGTTGTGGGCAGTGCCACCACCCAAGCCTCTGATAAAGAATCCGCCGACGTCATGGATCTGATCTTCATGGATCACCAGAAGGCCAAAACCCTGATGAGCGAAATCAGAAACGCCGACAACGCTGACCAAATCAAAGTGTTGTTTGGCCAGCTCTACAAAGATCTGCTGGTGCATGCCAAGGCCGAAGAAGCCGTAGTCTACCCAGCCATAAAGCCCTTTTACGGCAACGACACCCAAGAGCTCTACGCTGAGCAAGCCGAAATGGAAACTCTGCTCAACGAACTCAAAGCCATGCCTTCGGCGGGCGACGAGTTTATGGCCAAGCTTAAGCAGCTCAAGGCCATGGTGGGCGACCACACGCGTCAGGAAGAGAGCACTATGTTTGCCGCCATTCGCAAGAACATGTCAAGCGAAGAGCAGCAGCAACTGGGCATGCGCTTTAAGGAGAGCAAGCAGTCGCTACAGAGCCAAATGTAGAGCCGCTTAGTGCGCTGAAATTTGTGGGTAGGCCAATCTTTCTTGATTTTGAACTGCTTTTTGGCTCAAGGCTCAAGGTCAAGAAAGATTTTATCGACAGCCTTTTTTCCCAAAAATTTCTCTCCAAGATTTTCTCCCAAAATTCACAAATTGTCCAAATTTAGTTCTTCAAAGGAGCATTAGTTATGCAAACCCTAAAACGCATTTTCAATCCCAACGCTTTGCGGCAGTGGTTGGTGATCTTTTTGGCGGGCCTGGTCGTGCTGACGACCACCGCCTGTGGTGCCACCCAGGCCGCAGTGCCGCCCAGCAACGGCTCTGGCAGCATCAACCCGCCCAAGAGCGAGGGCATGTATCCCCACAAAGACACCGACATGGATACCCGTGGGGCTGATGCCAAGGCCGATCGCATGATTCGCCAAGCCGAGCAGCGGATTCAAGAAAACGTTGACAAACCCCTGGGGCAGCGAGCTAACGAAACTCGCAAAGACGTTGGCCAGTCGGCTCAGCAAGCCGCCAAAAACATCGGTCAATCAACCCAGCGCGCCGCTGATAACGCGGCTGACAACGCCCGAGATATGGTCAATGGGGCCGCCGACACCGTCGATCGCCTTACTCCCAGCCGCTAATCTCTGGCTTTAGCAAAGCGAGTCATTAAACTCATATCCAGACGGAGGTAAGTTGCCATTTTCCGTCTGGATATCTGCTGAATGGGTGAATCTAAACCCTAACTGGTTTCGGCTTCGACATCTACAGCGCCGCCAGTACGCTACAACAGAAATAACCCTCCGGTTATCCTAGGAATTTCTCATTTTGCACTTTGAACTCCGCATAGCGGCACTAGCTTTACCCACGTTATTTCTTCAAACCAAGCTCTATGATCGTCAATCTTCAAACCGATGGCTGGGAGATCATTTATCACCGTGCCCATGCTCTTTTAGCGGCCCAAATTGCTGGCCACTGGGACTTTAGCAAAAAGACCTATCGCCTTTATGAAACTATTGCTGCGATCGCCCACCACGACCACCTCGAAAAAGAGTGGGAAGGCGACCAACTCACCGAGGCCGGTGCACCCCTAGACTTCACCCTTGACAAAGAATCGTCGGTTGAAAAACTCCAGCAGCACGCCGATGAAGCGCTGTATCAGGGCCGCTGGGTCGCAATGCTGATCTCCATGCACCTGTGCTATTTGAACCAGGCCAAGGGAGAAGACGACCCAGAAATGGCCAGCTTTCTCAAAGAACAGCGCCGCCGCCAGGCCCAGTGGCAAGCCGAGCTTGACATTAAGCCTGAGGATGCCGAAAAAGCCTATACCTATATGCGATGGTGCGATCGCCTGTCGTTAATCTTGTCCCAGCGGCAGATACCCGTCGGTGGTCGCCAGCTCGAAATTACCAATGGCCCCGACGGCACTCGCTACAGCATTTATGAGCTTGACTCCGGCGATTTAGGTGTAACACCTTGGCCATTTTCCTGCGACAAGTTTACGGTTAAGGTCGATGCCTCTTATCTCTCCCAGCTTCAGTTTGACTCAAATGAAGCACTAAAAAAAGCTTTGGTAGAGGCTCCCCGCAAAACCCTGTCTTGGACGTTAAGAAAGCCTGATCAATAAAAGGGAGTCATCAAAGTAGCCTTGAAGCAATTATCTTCCCTTTACTAATGAAAGGGAAGATAAATTTTTAGTTGACAAAAATGGATCGTCAAACGTTTTGTTTCCCAAGCTATCTCTGCTGTGCTTACAGGAGAACTAAAACAAGTAAGGCGAAGGTTCTGCCTGGAGATGGATAAGCTATTGTGTGTTGTTCGTTACAGTTAACTAGTAAGAAAGATTCCTAGGGAGATCCATGTTTTCCGTTATAAACAAACGTGAATTGAGGACAGAAAACGAAAAACGTGGCTCCTCAACCGTCGAAGATTTTAGCTTTGCCGCCGCAGAAAAACAGCTAATCGAGTTGCTCAACCTCGAAAATCTCGATCAGCAGATTACTCAAATTCCTGACTGTACCCAAGCGCTAGAAACCGCCATTTCGGTGGCGATACCCCTAGCCTATGCAGATCCTTCTGAGCCTGGCAACGACGACGCCCATCGGTTTCTTCAGCGCGTTTTGTATCGCATTAATCGCCTCAACTTGTTTTGGTACGACGACTTATCTCATTACAAGAACGAGCGATCGCTCTATTTGCAATGGGTGCGCGATCGCATTGAGTCGGTCTGGCAAGCCTGGGAACTGGGGCAGATCGATGTCAAATCGCTTCAGCAACAGAATGTAGAGCAAACCCTGCAGGACTGGTATGAGGCCGACTTAAACCCACCCGTCACCGAAAATAGGCGCTTCCTGCGAGAGGAACTCGATCGAGAAGGCTATCGACGTCTGTTGGCGATCGCCTCCCTAGATGGCCTAGTAGAAGCCAGCCGCATGTCGCGCATTTTGGGCGGGGCAAGCAATGAAGTGCAGGCCATGCTAATTCGCGTTTTGATGGAAGAGTATGGCAACGGTCGTTTGGCCCGCAAACACTCGACCTTTTTTGCAAAAATGATGGCCGAAATGAGCCTGAATACAAAAGCAGAGGGGTATTTTGACCTCGCCCCTTGGCAACTGCTGGCCAGCATTAACCACAATTTTTTGCTGACCGAATGCAAGCGCTATTTTCTGCGCTATAACGGCGGGCTGACCTACTTTGAAATTGTTGGCCCTTCGATTTATACCGACTATTTGATGGCGGCTCAGCGCCTGAATCTCAGCGAAGAGTCGTCGGGCTATTGGGAACTGCACATTCGCGAAGATGAGCGCCACGGTCTGTGGATGCTGCAAGATGTAGCGCTCCCCTTAGCAGAGCAGTACCCCGACAACGCTTGGGAAATTTTGCTGGGCTACGCTCAGGAAAAATACATTGGCGATCGCGCTGGTGATGCCATCATTCAGGGCATTAAGCAGGCCACGGCTTCCCTACCCCAGATCACCTTGGCATAACGCCTCTATTTGCTTTTCACCTCCTTATCTTTTTCTTGCCATGAACAAAACTGTGTTAGCCTCTGATGCTGCGATCGAGGTTAAGTCTCCCAATCAGGTCTTTTTTTGCCCTGAAGAGTCTCAATTTTACGCCCAGTGTCTAGAGAAGATGGTGCTATCGCAAAGCACTTCAGCAGACACCATCTTTGAGTTTGGTTGCGGCGATGGTAGCCCTGTTATTCAAGCTTTGCTCAGAAGTGCCTTTAATGGCACAGTTCAAGGCTATGAGCTAAACGCCGATGCCTATCGTTTGGCAAAGCTTAGAATCGAGGAGTATGGCCTAACACCCTATTACCACGTTCACAATGCCTGTTTCTTTAATAGTTCCCCAGAAAAAGCGCGCTACCTAGTGGCAAATCCGCCTTACCTGCCAGCTCCAGATAACCAGTTATATATGCCGTCTTTGCACGGTGGTGCTGACGGGGCGGGGATTACAAAGCAGCTTTTGTCACTGGGTTGTGAGCAGGTGATGTTGATGATCTCAGCCTATTCTAACCCTGTTGATACCGTTAACCATGCGGTGCAACAGGGTTATGATGTGGTCGATTTTATGGTCACTCCGCTAAAGTTTGGCTATTACAGCTCTGAGCCCAAGGTTAGAAACACCATTGCAGAGCTTCAGCGCTGCGGGCAAGCCTTTTTCTCGGAAAAAATTTACTTTTTGGCTGGGGTGCTGTTTCGTCAAAAGAGTGCGACAACCTCATGCCTGTCAGAGGAGTTTCTAAAAGTGATGACGGCTTTGTAACTCTATGCACCGTCGAGGTATTGATTTAGCAGCTAGTACCGCTATGCGGAGTTCAAAATGCAAAATTCAAAGTGGAAAAATCGTTAGGGTAGGTGTTTCAAGCATTCTGAACAGTGGGATCATTCTTGCTACTGCGTACTAACTTTTTGGTGCCCCACAGCGGCGAGGATTAGACTTTGCCTGGTTAAGCGTTAGCCAGCTTTCAAATACCTCGAAGGGTAGAGGGGTGCAGGTCAGACATCTGTCATTCTTAGGAGCATCCCCAATGTCTCAGCGTGAGTGGGGATAGATGTCTTTTGTCTATTGTAATGCCTGTCTCAGGAGGTGTTCTTATTACTGCCGAACTGTTAACGTTGCCGCTAGCGCCTGAGCTGGCGATCGCCGATCTGCTGCCACTGGCTGGGCAACTGGCCGACGATTTTGCCGCCCAGGCGGCGGCGGTCGATCAGCCTGGGGCGTTTCCGGTAAATGAGTTTGAGCAGTTGGCCAGGGCGGGGTTTTTGGCCGCGCCGCTGCGTACTCACTTAGGGGGCTGTGGTTTGGGCATTGAGTCGGCTACAACCCACGACCTGCTGCGGCTGCTCAAGCATATTGGCCGGGGAAATTTGGCGATCGGGCGGGTGTATGAGGGCCATGTGAATGCGCTACAGCTAATTCAAACCTTTGGCACGGCGGAGCAGGTTGAGCGCTATGGCCGAGAGGCGCGGAATCAGCACAAGCTATTTGGCGTTTGGAATGCTGAGGATGCCGAAGGTCTGCACCTGGTGCCCACTGGCCCCGATCGCTACCGACTGGAGGGGGCCAAGACCTTTTGCTCGGGGGGCGGCCATGTGGAGCGCCCCTTTGTGAATGGCAAACTACCCGATGGGTCGTGGCAAATGTGCATTGTGCCCATGGAAGCGGTGGGCACGCGCTGCGATCGCGACTGGTGGCAGCCCATGGGCATGCGGGCCACTGCCAGCTACAAGATTGACTTTAGCGGCGTAGAGGTGGGGGCTGAGGCGCTGATTGGCCAGCCGGGCGACTACCTGCGGCAGCCCTGGCTGACGGCTGGAGTGGTGCGGTTTGCGGCGGTGCAGCTAGGCGGGGCCGAGGCGCTGTTTGACCTCACCCGGCAGTATTTGCAGGGCGAGCAGCGCACCGAGCACCCTTATCAACAAGAGCGGCTGGGCCAGATGGCGATCGCTCTGGAGAGCGGCAACCTCTGGCTGCGCGGGGCCGCCGATCGCCTGGCTGACTATGACACGCAGTTTGGCGGCACCCCTGACGTGGTGCATCCTCATCAGGCGCGGCTGGTGGCCTACGCCAACATGATGCGAACGGCCATTGAGCAAATCTGTATCGACACCATGCAGCTGTGCCAGCGATCGGTGGGCACCCGAGGGCTGCTGCCGCCCCACGCCATGGAGCGGGTGATTCGTGACTTGACGCTATATCTGCGGCAGCCTGCCTTTGACGCGGCGCTGGCGGGGGTGGGGGGCTATGCCCTGGCGCAAACAACTCCCGCCGATCGCCTATGGTGAGTCTAGATTGTTCACCAACCCCATCGCCCTTTGCGGCGGCGGCGCTACCGCTGCAATTGACTACCCTCAGCGCTCCGGTGCTGGTGGTGGCACCCCATCCCGACGACGAAACCCTGGGCTGTGGCGGCGCGATCGCCCAACTGCGAGCTAGGGGCTGCCCAGTGCATGTGCTGGTGGTTAGCGACGGCACCCGTTCCCACCTGCGATCGCAGCAGTACCCGCCCCCGCGACTCAAGCAGGTGCGCCAGGCCGAGACCCTGGCCGCCCTGTCGCTGTTTCAGGTGGAGGCTGAACATGTAACCTTTCTGGGTCTGCCTGACGGGGAGGTTCCTCATCTGTCCCCACCTGATCACCGCCCCCCGTCCTCCGCTGCCCAGATTGTCCTAGAGCGGTGCCAGACCTATCTGCGTCAGACAGCTCCCCAGACGATTTTTCTGCCCTACCGATTTGACCCCCACCGCGACCATCGGGCGAGTTGGCAACTGGTGCAGGGGGCGATTCGCGAAGCGATCCCTGCACCAGTTGCCAGCCTTCTCCAACCGCCTCGCTGCCTCGAATACCCGATTTGGGATTGGGACCCTGGCCAGCGCCGCCCCCTGGCCGAGGGCTATAAAGTCTGGCGGCTCGATGTGGCGGCCCAGGTAGATCTCAAGCGGCAGGCGATTCACTGCTACCGCTCCCAAACCACCGATCTGATTGCGGATGACCCCACCGGGTTTCGCCTGCTGCCCGAGCTAATCGCCAACTTTCTCCACCCCTGGGAAATTTATCTAGAGCCAACCCCATGACCGAGCAATCCCTCGCCGCCGATTTTTTTGACACCCTCTACCAGGCCGACCCCGACCCCTGGCGGTTTGAAACCAGCGACTACGAAGCGGCTAAATATGCCGCCACCCTGGCGGCGCTGCCCAAACCGCGCTATCGCTCGGCCTTTGAAATCGGCGGCTCGATCGGCGTGCTCACCGAGCAGCTAGCCCCCCGCTGTGACGGGCTGCTGTCGGTAGACCTGTCGGCCCTGGCCCAGGAGCGGGCCATCCAGCGTTGCCAACACCTGAGCCAGGTACGCTTTCAGCTAATGAATGTGCCCCAGGACTACCCAGACGAGAGCTTCGATTTGGTCTTGCTGTCAGAGGTGGGCTACTACTGGTGCCAGGCCGATCTGTGTCGGGCGCAACAGCTCATTTATGAGTCGCTAGAGCCGAGTGGGCAGCTACTCTTGGTGCATTGGCTGCACGAGGCCCCCAGCTACCCCCTGCGGGGGGATGATGTGCACAATGCCTTTCAAGCCTTTGCGGCGATCGCACCGCTCAACCATTTGTACAGTCACCGTACGGCAGACTACCGCCTCGACCTCTACGAGCGTCCGTAACGGAGTACTGTGCCGTCTGCTGGCGCTGCTGGTGAAGACAGAGGCGCAGATCGGCGATCGCCCGCTCTATGGGGACTGCCGTCCACTGCTGTTGCCAGATCCCCATCACCTGCTGACAATACTCAACCCGCTGAAACAGCTCTCCAAAGGTCAACGACTGTTCGATCGCCTCGTGGAGTTCGGCCATGGGCACCGCCAGCCGATTCGCTAACTGGGCCAATCGCTGAGGTGCCAATGCCGCCCGCAGCTGGCCGCTGGTGGCCTGCACCCAGCAGCGGCGCAGATCGCGACGCACCAATAGCTTCGCCCTCACCTCTGCAGCCGACTCGACTAAAAACGACTGCTGCCGCTGCCCCAGTGTTTGAAACTGACAAAGGCGATCGGCCAACCCCATCGTTGCTCGTCCCTGGTGGCGGGCCGAAGTGGTCACCCGCATCAGCGTACTGTGGCGCACCTTGGCCCCTACTTTGACGATCGCCCGGTGAAAGGCCACATCCTCAGAGGTGGGTATGGGGGGCATGCCCCCGGCTAGGGCATACATCTCGTGGGTGACGGCGAAGTTAGCGCCAAAAAATTGGTAGTGCCGGGGTGCCCGATCAAACGGGTCAGGATCAAGGCAGTCTTCTAGCTGCTTGACGAGGTATCGGTAGCCCACAAAGCGCAGGTAAGAGGTTTTCGTCGCCCGATCGAGGGCCGCCCGCTCGGCCCGGTGGGTGACCGTGCGCCCGCCCACAGCATCGGCCCCCTGGGCGATTTCATGCTGCATGGCCGCAATCCACTGGCGATCGACCTGGCTGTCACCATCGGTGGAGGCAATAATGCCGTGGCGCTGCCCCAGCCCCTTGAGCCGCCGATGGGCTTCATCCATCAGCAGGCGGCGCACTTGCCCAATGTGGGCCTCTGACGGCGGCAGGGTTTGCTCAATCACATGGAGTTGAAACTGGGGATGCTGCTGGGCAAACTGACGGGCGATCGCAGCCGACGCATCCGTACAATTGTTGGCAAACACAATTACTTCGTAGCTTTTAGCATCTAAACAATGGCCCTCAAAATCGCTCTGATCGGCCAGGGCTTGCAGTGTCTTAGGCAGCATTTCTGCTTCATCGCGCACCGGCACAATCACAGAAACTCGCGTCTGGGGCAGCGGTGGTTTAGCAATTAGGGCAGTGGGGATATCATCATCCAGTTGCTCAGCAACAAAACTGGGAATTGCTGTTAAGCAATTGCCTTGCATAGCGATCCTTTTGCAAAAAAAACTTAGGATAGAACCTAGGATAGATAACTAAAGACCTATCGCACTATCAATAATAAGTTCCCGCAATCTAAGAAAAATCACTCCTCTGGGGGAGCTGAGAAAATCCTTGAGATAGATAATCAGGGCAGGGCGATAGGAACATTGGACAATTTCTGGTGGGCTGATATAGAGCCACTAATACGTCAGGGAGAGGTTGCGATCGCAACCTCTCCCTCATGCTTAAATTTGATTAAACTGCCAGCGCCGCCCTATCCATTAACGACTACGCCGCCGTTGGGGTGCAGCACCTGCCCTGCCATATAAGACGCATCTTCAGAGGCCAAAAAGACAAAGCTCGGCGCAACCTCCTTGGGTTGTCCAGGCCGCTGCATCGGCACTTGTTTGCCAAAGTTGGCAACATCGTCCCCCGAAAACGCATCGGGAATAAACGGCGTCCAGATCGGGCCGGGGGCGACGCCGTTGACGCGAATGCCCTTTTCTAACATCGGCTCAGCCAGGGAGCGGGTAAAGGCCAAAATCGCCCCCTTAGTGGTGGAATAGCTCAGCAGACTGGGGTTGCCCTTGTAGGCATTGATCGAGGTGGTGTTGATGATCGAGCTACCCGGTTTCATATGGGGAGTAGCCGCTTTGGCAAAGTAAAACATCGAGAAGATATTGGTGGCAAAAACATCCCCTAGGCGGGCCGCATCGATCTCGTCGAGGCTGGGCTCTTGATACTGCACCGCCGCATTGTTGACCAAAATATCGATCTGGCCAAATTCTTTGATGGTCTTTTGCACCGCCTCACGACAAAAATCTTCGCCACGAATATCGCCCGGAATCAGCAAACAGCGACGACCATAGTCTTCTACCGCCTGCTGGGTCTCCTTGGCGTCGTCGTGCTCATCAAAATAGACAATGGCAACATCGGCTCCTTCTTTGGCGTAGTAGACCGCCACAGAACGGCCAATGCCGCTGTCGCCGCCCGTAATCAGGGCAACTTTGTCTTGCAGTTTGCCGCTGCCCTTATAGTTGGGGTCGTCGTACTGGGGCCGGGGCACCATTTCTGACTCTAGGGCCGGGGTGCGCTTTTGGTGCTGGGCGGGAATTTGATCGGGGGTAATAGTCATAGATTCTGCTCCTTGTGATTGATTACAAATGCGGTGTGCTGCTGAACTAAATCCGAGTTTCTGATCCGGTAAAGCTAGACCTAGTACTGCTGCGCGGAGTTCAAAATGCAAAATTCAAAGTGAAAAATCCCTAGAGTAGGGGTGTTTCAAGCCTTATGAACAGTAGGATGGTTTCTGCCTCAGCGTACTAGCCGCTGCTCTGGGCTCAGTCGAGGGTGGCATTTGGGTTTACATTCCGCTTGCTCTTTGCGCCGCAAAAGTTCACCAGCGCCAGTGAAAGGGGACAAAATTTGGCTGCGGCTGCTTGTTTGGAAAACGGTTTAGGGAGCCTTAGTTCTGCCCCCAGACCTGTAGGCTCTGCGCTGGCAACGCCTAGGCAAATATCGCCTTGATTAAGCATCTGGCCTCACTGTAGCGATCGCGCCTGGCAGGGTTATCTTTCTGTGGGGTGAACCCAATTGAGCAGAGCACCCTAGGGCCAGCGCTCAGGGTTTATCGGCTAGCTAAACAGGGAATGGTTGTAGCTTTAAGGGCGGCTTTGTAGAGGGCGGGCGGGATCGATGCGATCGCCCTGTGCGATCGGTGCAAATACCTAATTTATGTCTGGGGGTATATGACTAGCGTCAAGTGCCATCCCAAGCTAGAGCTAGCTGAAAGATGCCAGAGCAGGCATGGTTAGAGGGTTTTGCGCGTGGGCTGTGGGCTGGAGCAGCTTGCTGTCGTCCTAGATGCTTCATACCGTCAGGCTGCTATGAACGTTCATCTCTATTTGCGTCCTAAAACCTACGGTATAGCGGTTTTGAGCGTGACGATGGCGCTCCTTCTCATGGGGTTGCTGAACCCAATAGCCGATATGGCTATGACCCCATTTTTACTGTTTTTTGGGGCTGTAGTAGTGGCGGCCTGGTGGGGCGGTGCCGCCAGCGGCATTCTGACTACGGGGCTATCGGCCTTTGTCAGCAACTACTTTTTTATGGCCCCCCAGTACAGCTTGAGCTTAGAGACTCCGGCCCTGGTTCGGATCGTGGTATTTGTGGCGCAGGGTGTGGTTTTGAGCCTGATGTGTGGTTCGTTGCGGGCGACCCGCTACCGCCTAGAGCACAGCTCCCTCCAGCTGCAAGAAAGCGAGTTCTCCCTGCGCTCCGCCAACCAGTGGGTGACGGCCATTTTAGAGAGCGTTACCGACGGCTTTTATGCGGTCGATTTGCAGTGGCGGTTGGTGTATATCAACCCCCAGGCGCAGCACCTGTTTCATCGACCCCTAGAGGTGCTGCTGGGGCAGTCGATTTGGGAGGTGCTGCCCAATCTAGCGGGCAGCGCTATGGGGGAATCGTTTCAGCGGGCGATGGCCACTCGACAGTCACTCATTGTGGAAACTCCAGGGGTGGCAAACCCCGATCGCCTGTTTGAAATGCACATCAATCCCCTGGCCAGCGGGCTGGCCATTTATTTTCGCGATGTGACGGAGCGCAGAAGCAGTCAGCGCCAGCTCTACCAGCAAATGCAGATGCTCGATCTGGCCAACGACAGCATTATTATTCAAGACCTCGACACCGCCACCATCACCTACTGGAACCAAGGGGCGGCGCGGCGCTACGGCTGGTCGGCGGCGGAGGCGATCGGCCAATCGACCACCGAGTTGCTCAAGACCGTTTTGCCCGAGCCGATGGAAGCCATTCGCGAGGCCATTTTGCAGGAGGGCTACTGGACGGGGGAACTGATGCAAACTACCCGCGATGGCCGCTCAATCGTCACCAACAGCCGCTGGACGCTCCAGTCTACCCCAGCGGACGAACCCGACGCGGTTTTGGAGATCAGTTCTGATGTGACCGAGCAAAAGCAGGTTGAGGCGGCCCTGCGCAAGAGCGAACTGCACTTTCGCACCCTGGCCAACTCGATGCCGCAAATGTTTTGGACGGCGCTGCCCGACGGCCAGCTCGAGTACTGCAACCAGCGCTGGTACGACTACACCGGCCTGAGCCCGGCCCAGAGTTTTGCCGAGGGCTGGCTGGCGGTGCTGCACCCCGACGATCGCGATCGCGGCCAGACCGCCTGGGATGAGGCACTGCAAAAGGGCCTGCCCTTGACCCTAGAGACTCGGCCCCAGCGGGCCGCCGATGGTCAATATCGCTGGCATTTGGTACGGGCGTTTCCCCTGCGGGATGAGCGGGGGGAGGTGCTGCGGTGGTTTGGCTCATCGACCGATATTCACGACCAAAAAATGGCGCTGGTGGAGCGCGATCGCGCCCTGGAGCAAGAGCGTGTGGCCCGCGAAGAGGCCGAGGCGGCCAACCGCATTAAAGACGAGTTTTTGGCGATGCTCTCCCACGAGCTGCGCACGCCCTTGAACCCCATTTTAGGCTGGGCCTCGCTACTGCGATCGCGCCCTTTCGATGAGGCCACCCGCACCCGCGCCCTCGAAACCATTGAGCGCAACGCCAAGGTTCAGGCCGAACTGGTCGAAGATTTGCTCGATGTGTCGCGCATTTTGCGGGGCAAGCTACCGCTCAACGTTCAGTCGGTAAGTTTGTCTGGCGTGGTGCAGGCCGCCCTAGAGACCGTGCAGCTCTCGGCCCAGGCCAAGGCTATTACCCTAGTCACCGAGTTTGACCCCGACCTGGTGCTGGTGGCGGGCGACCACAACCGCCTCCAGCAGATCGTGTGGAATCTGCTCTCCAACGCAATTAAGTTCACCCCCAAGGGCGGTACAGTTACCATTCAACTGCGCCAGGATGGCAACTACGCCGTCGTTGAGGTGGCCGACACCGGCCAGGGGATTAGCGCCGATTTCTTGCCCCACGTATTTGAGCGCTTTCGCCAGGCTGACAGCAGCAGCACCCGGGACTTTGGCGGGCTCGGGCTGGGTTTAGCGATCGTGCGCTACCTGACCGAGCAGCACGGCGGCGAGGTGACGGTAGCCAGTCCCGGAGTGGGGCGGGGGTCGACCTTTACGGTGCGACTGCCCTTGCAGCCCGCTACACCCTCCCCCTCTCCGGCATTCGCCCTCCCTGGCGTCCTCACCTTGACCGGGCGGCGAGTCCTAGTTATTGACGACGATCTCGACTCGCTGCACCTGTTGACGGCTCTGCTGGAAGACTACGGCATGGAGGTGCTGATCGCGGACTCTGCGGAGGTGGGCCTGCACCTAATCGAGCAGCACCATCCCGACGTGCTGATCAGCGACATCGGCATGCCCGATAAAGACGGCATTATGCTGATTGAGACCCTGCGACAGTGGCCAGCGGCGAAGGGCGGCCTGACCCCGGCGATCGCCCTGACTGCCTACGTCGATGGTCAAACGCGCGATCGCGCGATCGCCGCCGGGTTTCAGCGCCACCTAAGCAAACCCCTCGACCTCGATCAGCTCAGCCAGGCCCTAGCCGAACTGATTGGGGGTCAAACCTAGGCCCCACTGCTGCTGCCACCGCCATTCTCAATTGATCCAACGTAAGGAATAACCCATGAAAATTTTGATGATTTTGACCTCCCACGACCAGCTAGGCGACACCGGCAAAAAAACCGGCTTTTGGCTCGAAGAATTTGCCGCCCCCTACTATGTATTCAAAGATGCCGGGGCCGAGATTACCCTGGCCTCGCCCCAGGGCGGGCAACCCCCCCTAGACCCCAAAAGCGACGCCCCCGACGCCCAAACCGAGGCCACCGATCGCTTTAGCCAAGACCCTGAGGCCCAACAGGCCCTCGCCAACACCGCCGTGCTGGCGACGCTGTCCGCCGCCGACTATGACGCCGTGTTTTACCCCGGTGGCCACGGCCCGCTGTGGGATCTCGCCAACGACGCCCACTCCATTGCCCTGATCGAAGCCTTCTACGGGGCGAATAAGCCCGTGGCCGCCGTGTGCCATGCCCCTGGGGTGCTGCGCCACGCCAAGGCAGCCGATGGCTCGCCTCTGGTGCAAAACAAAGGCGTCACCGGCTTCACCAACAGCGAGGAAGCCGCCGTGGGCCTCACCGACGTGGTGCCCTTTTTGGTAGAAGACATGCTGACGCAGAACGGTGGCCACTACTCCAAAGCCGAGGATTGGCAGGTGCATGTGGTGCACGACGGCCTCCTGATCACCGGGCAAAATCCGGCCTCCTCCGAGGCCGCGGCCCAGGCCCTGCTGCAAGCGCTGAGTGTTGCTCAATAGAGGTAAAAGGGTGAGGGACACGGTCTAAAACATCACCCCTCACCCTTTACCCCTTTTCCACCTCGGCTACGAATGCGCCTGGGTGAGTTCGACCACGGCCTGCACTAGCTTTTCAAGATCCAGGGGTTTGCTCAGGTGGCGTTGGTAGCCGCTGGCCAGGGACTGCTGCTGATCTTCGTCGCGGGCGTAGGCGGTGAGGGCGATCGCCGGAATATCTCCCCCCTGGTCGGGGGGCAGGGCGCGCACCCGGCGAATCAGCTTATAGCCATCCATATCGGGCATGCCGATGTCGCTGATCAGCACGTCGGGGTGCAGGGTCTTGAGGGCGGCGAGGGCTTCGCTGGCCGAGCCAGCGGTAATCACGTTGGCCCCGTACTGCTCTAGCAGCACCGTCAAAAACTCACGGGTGTCAGCCGAGTCATCCACAGAAAATATCCGAATGCCGCTTAAGTCGAGGGCCGATTTGGGCAGGGCAGCGGTGGGGTCAGCCAACGCTGGCCCCGACAACTGCGGGAGCCGCACGCTAAAGGTGGCTCCCTGCCCCTCGCCAGGGCTGCGAGCGGTAATGGTACCACCGTGAATATCCACTAGCTGACGCACGATCGCCAGCCCCAGCCCCAGTCCGCCATGCTTGCGGGTGATCGAAACATCCTCCTGCCGAAAGGACTCAAACAGGTGGGGCAAAAACTCTGGACTAATGCCAATGCCCGTGTCGCTGACGCTAATTTCGGCCTGGTCATCGACGGATTTTAGGGTGACAGTGACCCGGCCCGCGCTGGGGGTAAATTTAACGGCGTTGGAGAGCAGGTTGCCAACGATCTGCTGGAGCCGGGCCGCATCCCCCGCCACTTGAATCGTGGGTGACAGGTCGAGCTTGAGGGCAATGGTTTTGGCCGTTGCCGAGGCTTTTACTGTCTCTACCGCCGATTCGACCACGCTAGCCAGATAGACCGGCACCGGGTTGAGGTGGAGTTTGCCGCGCAAAATTTTGGCCAGATCGAGCAGGTCATCGACTAGCTGGGTTTGCAGCAAGGCGTTGCGCTCGATGGTAGCGAGAGCCTGGGCGGTTTTAGCGGCATCAAAGCTGCGGGTTTGCAGCAGCTTGGCCCAGCCCAAAATCGGGTTGAGAGGCGACCTCAGCTCGTGGGAGAGCACTGCCAAAAACTGGTCTTTGAGCCGGTTGGCCTGCTCGGCCTCTTCGCGGGCGATGCGCTCGCGCTGGAGCAGTTGTTCGCGATCGCGCTCACTCTGCTTAAAGGCAGTAATTTCGACAAAACCGGCGATCGCACCTCGCACCTCACCGCTGGGGTCGTAGAGCGGCACTGCTTTGCCGTAGATGGTGCGCACCGTGCCGTCGGGGTAGACAAACTCGATTTCATCAGTGACCTCCTGCCCGGTGCGAATGGCCTTTTGCATCGGCAGATCTTGGGGCAGCAGTTCTTGCCCCTGTTTGCATTGCTTAAAGGGCAGCGTACTGCCGTCGGCCCACGAGGTGGCGGTAGCTAGCGACCCTGGCTTTGTCTGCATGAGCTGGTGGGCCATGCGGTTGGCCGTCATCTGGCGGCAATCGACATCGTGGGCAATCCAGATGGCGGCGGGGGTGGTTTCCATCAGGGCGGCCAGCTCTTCGGCCTGGGTGCGGGCAATGGCTTCGCTGCCGATGAGAGCTTGTTCAAAGCGCTTTTGCTCGGTGACGTTCATGGCGATGCCCGTCATGCGGACGGGGTTGCCCGCAGCATTGTAGAAGGTCTGCCCCCTGACCATCAGCCAGCGCCGACTCTCCTTGGGGTGGGCGATGCGAAAACTGGTCTTGAGGTTTTTGCCCAGCTCAATGGCCTCACGGACTTTTTGTTCGACGTGGGGGCGATCGAGCGGCGAGATGCAGGCCAGCCAGTTTTCGTAGGAGGGCGTCACCGTCAGGGGTAAGCCATAGAGGTGATAGTACTCCTCCGACCACGTGACCTGATTGGTGACCATGTCCCAATCCCACAGGCCGACTTCAGCGCCCTGCTGGGCCAGGCGCAGCTGCTCTTCGCTTTTGCGCAGGGCTCCCTCTGTCGAAGGGCAATGGGTGGCTTGGCCAGTGACAAATACGCCACCGATCTGGCCCGCTTCATCCCAAATGGGGCTACAGGCCCAGTGATGCAGGGCAGCAGCCTGCATCAACTCGAAGGACTGCGATCGCCCGGTGGCAAATACCTGCTCAATGGCGCTATCCATGGCGCTGCCTGCTGTTCCCCAGCCATCAATAGCGGCGAGGGACTGGCCCTGGGCATGATCGGCGGGCAGCAAAGTGGCACAGGCCAAGTTGTGTAACAAGACGCGATCGCCGCCCCAAACGCACGCCATTGGTGTCTCAGCGCTGAGCACAATGCCCAGGGTGGTCTTGAGGGCAGCGGGCCAGGTGGTGGCGTCGCCCAGCGGGGTTTGCGACCAATCGCGCGATCGCAGCAGCGCTGCCAGCGGGGCGGGGCCAGCAAAAACAGCTTGAGTGGTTCCCTGAAGGGGCATCCTATTCTCCCGTAATGCCTAATGCACCTTAGCGCCAGCAGCCCTTAACCCTGGAGGAATATGGCTGCTCAGCACTGCTATGTTGCAGCGGCGAATCATCAATCGGCTAAACCAGCGATCGGGATGGTCTTACAGACCTAAACCTGATTCAATTCAAGTTTCGACTGTCTCAATAGACTAGATTAATTTTAGAGACCTATCTCGTTAGCTATAGTTGCAACACTACAGCTATGACTGATGATCAGTCTTTTTATAGAAAGGGTGATCTATCTTAGGGTAGAAACCTTTTTTACTTTTAATTACGTTGACCGCTCTCTACAACCTGATAATGACTTCTGCTGATGCCAATTAGGTAACAAAGCTTTAAAAATATAGGCGACAAGCACTCAACTCAAATTTGCCGCCCACCACAGCCACGCTCTTTGCCTAAAGGTGGGCAGCTAGCCCAATCGTTGAGAAGCGGCTATAAGGGCATCTGCGATCGCCTATGTTGTCGAATGATTTCCTATTTCCTGATTAAGCAAATAATTTATTTAGGTTAACGGCTTCCTTCCGCATCACCTTTGGACTGCCAAGAAGCGAAGTATTTTATAGAATTTTTGATTTTTCCGCCAGGAGCAGTGACTTTCAAAACCCTAAGTAAACCAGATAAGCGATGGTCTTTTAGTCACCTAAACTGGCGCACCAGACCTTAAATTGATCGCTCTTTCAGCGCTGAATCTAAGGTGCTTGGTTGGTGAAGTTTAAAGTATTAAAGAATGCATTCATGAGCAGATGGACTGACAAAAATATTTCCTTTAGGGGTTCTAAGAGGGCGTTTGAAAAGGGGTAGGGGTGTAGCCAATTAAGCCAAGCGCCTGAGCATGATGCGAACCATAGCAATCTGGAGCATAGCCTCAGCGTTTTCAGG
>NZ_JACJQN010000025.1 GCF_014696675.1 Phormidium tenue FACHB-1052 | reverse complement strand
CCATGGAAATGAGGGTCCTAGGCTGAACTACTCAAAGCTTAGCGCTCATAGCCCTAGGCAAGCCTAAGCATTATTGCTCATCGCATAACTGGGATGCGCCCCCAAATGACACACTTTAATTCAATGTTTTTAGGTCGGTTAGATGAAGTTTTCACTTAGTGCAATCGCTCGTCCCATCAGTCAAACATAGTTATCCTTCTTCTAGACAACCTTTCTTTTTCACGTAGTATACAGCAAGAGACCTGAAACACTTGCTATATGAGAACCTTAAATCTTGATTCGTAGTTTACTAGAGTGGGAAACGCTGTATCTACAATTAAAAGGATGCCAAATTACTGTCAACACATATTGCTTCCATGGCTTTTTGAGGTCATCCGGAAAGTTCCTATGATATTTATACCCTTTTTAAGAATTTATCAATCCAACATAATCTTAGGAAAGTCAAAGTGTCATTAAGTATTTGTACCAAGCGTATTAGAGGCTATTTACAAAGTATGGTTTACCGAACCTCGAGGTGGTGAGTAGGGTTATAGGATCAAGGTAGACGAGCGTAGCAGGTGACAGTGATGTCGTCCTTAACCTATGCGACAGATCTGAGTGATGCAGAATGGGTCATCCTAGCCCCCCTGATTCCTCCAGCTAAAGCGGGTGGCCGTCCGCGAACGACGAACATGCGAGCGGTCTGCAATGGAATTTTCTACCAACTGAAAACCGGCTGTCAGTAGCATCTGTTGCCCCATGACTTTCCGTCGTTCAACACCGTGTATGCCTACTACCGAAAATGGCAGCGCCGAGGTGTCTGGGACCTGATGAACCGCACGTTGTATGAACAGTGTCGGATTCAGGCCGGACGAGACCCCTCCCCCAGTGCGATTGCAGCAGATAGTCAGTCGGTGAAAACCGCAGAAAAAAGGGGGAGGTATACGGCTACGATGGCGGCAAGCAGGTGAAGGGGCGAAAGCGTCATCTGCTGGTGGATAGTTTGGGATTAGTCTTAAAAGTCGTGGTCACAGAGGCTAACGCCAGTGAACGATTGGTGACGGCTTATGCGCTCATGCTGTTGCTGGAGGAGTACGCTACGAGTCTGAAGCGGGTCAAGGTACTCTGGGTTGACCAAGGCTACAGCGGCGATATTTTTGCCCTCGCTGTGTGGCTCATGATTCAGGCTCGTGTTGAGGTCATTAGTCGCTCTAGCAAGGCCTTTGAACCGTTGCCCAAGCGCTGGATTGTAGAACGCACGTTTGGCTGGTTGAACTGGTATCGACGGTTGAGTAAGGATTATGAGCGGTTACCCGAGATGAGTGAGGCAGCGATATATGCGGTCATGACTCGTATCATGCTCAAGCGCCTGGCCGCCTAGACCGAACTTTATAAATAGCCTCTCAGGGCCACTTGGCTCAGGTCAATTTGACCCATCTGAGCCAGAGTCTGGAGGTTAAACAGTTGAGGATAAAGACTGGTCTGAAAATCGCCTAGCTTTAATACCTCGGCCACCGACTGTCCGGCTTGCCAGATTCGAGAGGGGTCGTAGCCCAGGCTGCTGACCAGATCGCCGGGGATATCAACAGCTCCGCCAGAGAGCAGCGGCGGCAGGGTAGCGAAGGTCAGCTGAGACCAGTTGGGGACTCGGGCGTACTGCTTATCCCACTGCACCGGCACCGTAGGAATCCAGGGCTCTGTTGCCGCTTGTGGGGCAGGCTTGAACCAAACAAGACCGGCTGTGAGCAGTCCTAAAGCCACCAGGCCCAAACGTTGAATGCGTCGTTGAAATCGATGAGTCATGGGTTATCTCCCTTGCGTGATTCCAGAATCAGATCGGCCTAACTCCGCTAGGCGCACTACCAGGGCTTCGGACACTCCAGCGTTTTGCGCGGCTTCTCTTAGAGGTTGGCCTAGCCTAAGTTGCTCCATCAGGGCTTGAAGCCTTTCCCAGAGTGGATCTCCGGTTGCCACCAGATTTCGGCGGTGAGCTTCGAGTAGCCCTTGTTCCACCCACCTCACCCCAGCAGGGCCAGCGATCTGTGTCGTCAAAATAGCGGTGGCATAGGGTGATGGGGCATCGGGTTGAATGGCCAGAATGCTGTAGGCGGGTGCGCCGGAATTCGGAAAGGCCAGTTGAAAGGTATAGAGGTCGCGATCGGTTACGACCGTCAGCGTGGTCGTCGCTGTGGCAGGTAAACCTGGAAATGCCAGGGGCTGAATCCGCCGCAGATGGATTACCGTGGCGGCGCACTCTCCTGGTGCCGCGACTAATGCACAGCGAGTATCGTCAAAATTCAGCGTGACCTTAGACGGATCATCGAGCCAGGCGCGACGCACAACCGACCCTACCGGTCGAAAGTTGAGCGTGACCCCATGGCCAGGGTGAAGTTCAACCGTGACCGGGGCATGGTCTCCCCGAGCCGCCCGATTAGAAATGGTGCGGGTCGCCTGTGCCCAGGCTGGGCCAGAGACACCAACCAGAGCCAACGTCAAGGCCAGTGTTTTCCAGTATCGAATCATTCTCCTGTCCTCAAATTGGCATCTGCATCGATTGATTCACGAACACCTGCACAGGCCGACCGGCCTCGATGTAGGCAATGCGAGGGCGCTGCTCCAGCTCTTCAATCGCCCGCTGGTTGCGCTCAGTAATGGTGTCGAGAATGGCGTCGGTACCTCCCTCCAATACCCCAGCCAACACATTCGGAGCCGGATTTTCGGTAGTCACCACAGTTGACCCGCTGCCAGTTTCAACCCGAGTATTGGGGCGGGTGTAGAGTTCGCTGGCGCGACGGATGGAGCCCAGGGCAAATTGACCGGCATCCATGGCGGCAATGCCGGGGCCAATATCGTCATAGGCTTCGGCCTGAAGCGGTACCCCGCCCTGGCCCCGGATCTGGCACGCCCTGGGGCAGCACCAGTTCGCGAGACTGGCCCTGGTCGTTCCAGATCGCCTGGGTGGCGGAGAGCTGTACCAGCCCGTTATCTGAAACCGCTTCTACCTGGACAACCAGTTCGCCCCCGGCAGGAATCGCCACCTGGCCCTGGCTATCAACCAGCGGTTCTGAAAGCACAACCAGCAGATTGTTGCCCTCAGCGGTGCTATCCAAGATGACCGGCGTTGCTAGAGAACCATTGGATTGAGTCCCTGCGACTAGAGAGGCTGGGATTGAGGGCGGTTGAAGAATACGCTCTTCAGCCGTGGTGAGAATAGCAGGTGGAGACAGTTCCTCAAGATCAGCTACCTCTTCCAAGTCAGGCACCTCAGCCGTTGAAAATTCTGGCATTTCCTCTACTGCTGTAGATTCTGGCGGGCTGACGGCAGCAGGTGCCGGAGGAAGAGTAGTGGCAGAGGCAAATTGCGCTTGAGCTACAGGCTCGGGCATTGAGCCAAGTTCAGCGGACTCCTCGGGCAGGGATAAACTCCCATAGCTACCAACCTGAGCCAGTTGCTGCCAGCGCTCTACCGGATCAACTGTAGGGGCTGCTGCTGGGGTTGGAGCCGTAGAAATCGCTGACGGGCGAGAGACCACAGGGGTCGTTGTCGCCGCTGGTTGCAGGCGAGGGGTTGGGGCTGGGTAGCTGATGGCTGGGGAGGCTGGTCTTGCTGAAACGGTGGGCGGGGGAGCCGATGCGATGGGTTGCGAAGTTGGCCTGGGTGGCGTTGCCACCGACGGCTGGGGTGATGCAGGCGTAGTAGTCGGACGAGGTTGTGAGCCGGGGGCCGTTGTCTGCACCAACCCCTGATCTTCCAAGGCCATTTGAGCCTTAAGAGCAGTAATCTCCGCTCTGGCCTGCTCCAATTCAGCTTCCACCGTCTGAGGCTGGGCTTCCGTTTGATTAGTCTCTGGTGTAGTTGTCGCCGTACCGGGCGTATCGCCCTGACGGCTGCCCGCAATAAAAACACCTGCCAGGGCAAAGACGGGCACCAAGGCCGAACCGATCAACACCAGCTTCGGCACCGGCAGCTTCCAGAAGGGACGCTCAGACTGTACCGGCTCTGAGAATGCCTCTTCTGCTACCAGCGGTTCTGCGAGATTGGGTGCGCCCATCATCTTGCGCAGCGTGTCCAGATTAGGTTCTGGGAGGGAACTCATCGGCTTACATCCTCCGGTTGAATGGGTCGAATCGATTCAATCTGAACTCCACTTTCCAGCAGGCGATAGGCCACCGCCTGGTACTCCGAGGCATCGGGAATCAGGGGTTTGCCGGTGGGTTCAACGGCTCGTACCGTGATGCGGCGGTTGAAGGTCAGAGTTGTCCCAGCGGGGTTGCTGGCTTCAAACACCACTCGGGTGGCCACCAGATCTACCTGCCAGCGACCTTCGCCAATTGCCTGGGGTGGTGAGATGTGTTGGGAAATTAAGACCGCTGACACCTGCCCGTCAAAGACGCCCTCGGGAATCACTTCAGTGGCCAGGGTTTGTAAGAAGGCATCGCGGAAGTCAGGGACGAGCAGAAATGAGGCTTCCCAGGCCGCTTTTGAGACCCGATCGCGCCCGGCTACTTTAACCCCTTCATCAACAGCCTTCTCCCCCTCCCCCGGCAGCTTGCCCCAGGTGAAGGTCATCACCGCCCAGGTCGAGACTACTTGGCGGATCACCTCCGGTTCTCGGTGTCGGTAGTCGGCAGGGCGCACCGAGAAGGCGCGACCATCCACCTGCTGTACCAGAGTGGGCGGTTTCTGATTGGCCAGCCGCGACACTGAGATCGATAGCCACAGCAGAGATAGGGCAAATACCAGCACACCGACTGACAACCCCGCAAAAGCTAGGGGCAAGATGTCGCTGGAATAGATACGGGGCCGTTTCACTTTACGGCTGAGTTCAAGCAGTTGCATCACTTACCTCGGAATGGGAATTGCAGAGGTGCCGACTGCAATCAGCCGGGTCACCCCACCGGACACGCCGCGAAAGACTGCCATCCCGGCCCCTCCAGCAATGGCCAGGGCCAGCACTGGAGCCAGAATGCTGATCAGCAGCAAAAAACCAAAGTCGCTGGAGGTCTGAGCCTCGGCTGCGACCACTACTGTTGCCGCCAGACCAACAATGACGTTGTAGGAAAACTTGGCCATGCCCAGGCTGAAGAAGCCCACTAGCCACGACCAAAGCGGGCGACCCTGGAGCGGTACAACGGAACCGGCGACCGCAATGGGGCCAATCAACCCGGTCAACAGCATCGCCATTTCCAGCAGATTGGCAAAGGCCCACTGCCAACCCTTGAGGAACTGCTCTGCCAGTGCCTGACTGCTGGTTTGCAGCACGGTTCCCACCAGAATGTCCGCCAAGGGATTGCCACCAACAGGAGCCTCACCAGACTCGTAGACCTGCTCCACCCGCTGGCTGATCTACTGCACTCGACTCCAGAGCCGTTGCAGACCCGCACTCCAGAAGCCTCGGGAACGATATTCTTCTTCCAGTCGTTGCTGGGCTCGTTCTCCGGCTCGGATGAAGCAGTCCACCTGGGCTTGCCCGGTCTGGGCATCGCAGGCGGCGTACTCCTGCTGAATCACGGCCTTGGCCTGTTGGGACAGGATGACATCGTTGAGGGCTTCAAGCATAGATACTTCACCCACCTGTACTTGAAGCACCGTCTGGGTTTGAGCGTTGATCAGGTTGCGGATGCCGAGGGTGGCAGAACCCAGCAGGGCTCCATTGTTAAAGAGCAGTACGGCAATAGTCAGCACCCAGAGCACATTGGGTAGGGCGGGGAAGATACCTCGCTCGATGGCTTCTTTGACCCAGCCCACCGCAAAGAAGAGGAAGGCACCGACCAGGATGATGGAGGCAAACTGGTTGATGCCGAGGTACAACCCGCTGCTGGTGGCGAAGATATCTTCCCAGCGAGCGTCCCAGGCTTGCTGCACCGCCTCTAGCTGCTGGACGCTGTCGTCGCCGCCTGTGACCTGGGCCAGCGGGAGGATGCTTGATGGTAGGAAAGTGTTGAGCATGGCTCGTTAGTTTCCAGAAGAACTGGTACCCAAGGCACCGGGGATGTAGATCGGAGCCTGGGCGGAGCCGGAGATAGAAATTTGGCGCTCCACTCGCTCACGCCGGTTGGTTTCGTCGATGCCTTCGCTGGTGTTGGCGGCGAGCTGAGTCAGCATCCCCTGGAATTGGTGGAGTTGCGTCAGCGTCGTGTTGTTCTCAGCGGTGAGCTGAGTTTGCTCGTGGAGTAGGGCTGCCACAGACGCCTGGATCTGGGCGTTTTGCTTCATCACGTCTTGGGTGACGTTCATTCCCTGGGCGGCTTCGGCCATGGATTGCACCTGCTGGGTGCGGGCCTGACTCTCTTCTAAAAGAGTCGTGGTTTGTTCAGCCTGACTCGAAAGTCGAGTTTGGCCCTGGTCGCCCAACCAGGGCGAGGCCATTGAGCGGGCCAACTCCTGGTCGTAGCGGTTGGCCACCTCGCGTTGTTGAGTAGTGGGGTCGGTACCGAGGATGCTTTGGATGGGAACGGCGTCTTCCATTCGTACCCGGTTAGGGCCGGGAAGGTTGCTACCTAGAGCCGTTTTCAGAGATTCCCACTGGTCGCCCAAGACATTCTGAAGTGTCTCTTCAGCTAAGGCCGTCGTCTCTTCGATTTGGGCGAGGATGTCTTCTAAAGGATTGGACAGATTTTCGATGGCCCAGTCTTGCCACTGCTCGCCCCAACCACCGGGTTGGAGGGATGCACGAGCGGTGCTGACGCCGAGTAAACCAAGGCTGAGGCTAATACCGAGGATAAGGCGATAGCGGATGCGTTGGCGTTTTGATTGAATCGTCATGATGACCTCCGAGGGGTGGTAGGTTGAGGCTGATGACCGTTTGTAGGAATTGGTTGAGTCAGTTCAGAGACAGGACGAATGAGTTCAAATTCGGGCTGGGTGGGTGCGATGGTGTCGAGGGATTGACCACTGCGCAGCGCCTGGACATAGGCCTTGGCAAAGGCGGCATACCCGGCAAACTTGTTGGGATGCTGGGCCAACACGCGCTGGCGGGCGCGTTGTTCTTTGGGGTTATTGGCGACAGCCCCTAGCAGTTCAGGAGAGGGATAGTGGGCGCAGGGGGTGAGCCTGGCATCGGCATCGAGCAGCCAGTGGGAGCAGAGCCGACCGGGGCTGATGCGGAAAGATTCTTCGGTGTTGGGTCGCAAGAGACTAGGGTCGTAACCGAAGAGGCGCTGGTAGGAGGGCAGGGCATTGGGCTGAATGGCTCCCACCAAGCGGGTGTTGAGGTTTTGCAAGATTTGCGACCCGGCCACAGATTGGGCGATGGTGTCGGGGTCTTGACCGATGATCAGGGGGCGGATGCCGGATTTGGCTCCGTTAGCGCAGACCTGGCCGATGATCTGGGCGATGCCGTTGTACTTGAATAGAATGGGGCTCTCATCAATCGCCAGCAGGGAATCGGAGACTTCCAGCGCTCGCCGGAAGGCCATGGATTGAGCCGAGAGGGCCAGCACCGCCGCTTCGATGTTGTTACCAACGTTGCGGAGAGCAAAGACGGTGAGCCGAGCATCGGTACGAATAGTGGAAGGTTGGGAAATAGCTTTGCCCACCCGGCTGGAGAGCCAGCCCCGCAGCTCTAGCAGGATGGTGGCCACGGCTTCATTGAGCAGCGCCGATTCTACTTCTAAATCCAGGTTGGCTACGGTCTCGACAAAATCGGCCAGAGTCGGCATTTGCTGCCACTCTGGACTACCGAATCCTGCTTCAAATGCCGCATCATAGCGGGCCAGGATCTGGGGGGTTTCGAAGAAGGTGGACAGCGCTTGCCAGAGCACCGTATGAACCCGCTTGCCCAGTTGGTTATCGGTCTCGGTGCCCATCACCATGGTGTCGAGGGCTTTAACCAGAAACTCTTTGTAGTCGTCCAGACGCTCTTGCCGCTGGTTATCAGGCAAGCATTTTAGATCAGGAATCTGGAAGAGGTTATTGCTCTCAGAGCCGATGTCGAAGTAGGCTCCCTGGTCACCGAAGAACTTCACCAGATCGGTGTAGGTGGTGGTGCCATCGGGTTTGGGGTAGTCGAGGGAGATGACGTTCATGCCGTTGGCGATCGCCCACACAAAGATCTCCGCCGCCAACACCGATTTCCCACTGCGGGTCTCCCCAAACACCAGCATCCCCCGATGCTGATTGACGAAATCCAGATAGACCGGCATTTGACCATCGCGGGTGATCAGCTCAATGCCCCGGTTGTCGATGGTGCGGGGACAGGCCACGGGCATCAGCCCTGGGGCTTCGTTGGTCAGATACATCTGTCTGCGGCCATCGTCGATCAGGCGATCGCCCACAATCGGCAATGACCTGAGCCATAACTGCCAGGCAATCTCGGTTTCCCGAATGAAGTCACCCTGGTGGAAGGCATTGGTCAGCTTCTGGCAGGCCTCGGCCAAGGACTCGGGGCTATCGCGATGGAGAAGCACCAAACCACTGACCCAGATGGGGAGCGCTCCCTCATAGATCCGCTCCTGGGCCTCGACCCCCTGCTTCATCCGCATTTGAGACGCCACATCTACATCCCGCAGCAGGTTGGCACGGAACGTTGCGGTGACGCTTTGTTTGGTCAGCCGTTGCAGGGTGACACGGGTCATCGTGCGATCTGCGGCGGCGAGTTCGCAGACACATTCGCAGTCGGGGAACTGGGCCAGGGCTTGCCAGAGGTAGTAGAGCTGGTGCTCGGGAGTGGTGAATCCGGCAGGCTTGGATTCCAGCACCACGGCTCCCACGAATTTGCCTTTCACCAGCACCCACTGACGGTCTGCTTTGGGATGGCTGGGTTGTCCGTTCTCACCGCGAATCAGGCGGGAGGTGGCGTGCAGCGGATCGTGGATCAGTTCGCTGAGCTTTGCATCGCCGTCAGCATCACTCAGCTCCAAACACTGGGGCACCTCTGGCAGAGACGTTGAATTGAACTGAGTCCAGAGGTACTGCCACAACTCCTCGGTTCCCATCGGAGTAACCTGAAGCCCCATGCGGGCATTGAGCTGCTGTTCCCAGTGCAGGTAGCCATCGGTAAAACCCTGAGTCAAAAGCTGCACGTAGGACTGTTGCTGGTTTTGCTCCTTCAGTCCCTTGAAGGTGTCGTACTGGGCCACCACCCAGGCCAGTAGTTTTTCAACGTGGTCGGCGCTTTGCTCTTGCCCCGACCCGAGGGGATAGGTGGCAAAGAGATAGAGCTGTTTGGGCTGTCGCTGTTTCTCAGTCGTTAGGTCGCGAGTAGCTCGTTGTTGCGCCAGTAGCAGGAACTGGCTTTCCAGGGTAGCGGTGGTTTGAATCAGGGTTTCGAGGGACTGCTGACGCTCCTTATCGTCAGCAAACGATCGCCAGTAAATGCGCAATCGGTCTCCAGGCCGAAACCCCTTCAACCCATCCTCCAGTCGTTTCAGCGTCGGTTCTGCCTGCCCCGGTTGCAGTTGGGTATGGATGCCCCAGCTGCGAAAGCCGAACACCAGGCTGTATTGCCGCTGGTGCTTGAGCAGATAAGCTCCAACGTTGCGCCCCCGCAGGTTCAAGCGGCAGAGACATTCCAGGTGGGATTCATCTTCAAAAGGGCGAAAGCGGTAGCGTTGCGTTCCAAGCCTTGGTTTACTCATGGTGGTTGGATAAATGACGCTGATAGGGCACATGGCCCCGTTTCCAATCGGGCACGGGCACAAACTTGTGGGTAAAGAGCCAGGTCTTTTCGCCAACCACTACCCACCAGGTGGAAA
Source organism: Phormidium tenue FACHB-1052 (assembly GCF_014696675.1). GTDB lineage: Bacteria > Cyanobacteriota > Cyanobacteriia > Phormidesmidales > Phormidesmidaceae > Nodosilinea > Nodosilinea tenuis_A. Next base: position 59,403 of record NZ_JACJQN010000025.1, on the reverse strand, counting down.
TACCCCAGGTGCTGAGCAGCAGGAATGGGACAAAACCGAGCCCAAGTAAGACTTCAATCAAGATGTAAAAGCCGACGAAGATGCTGCCCGAGGGGGCGAACAGATTAGCTGGGATGGGGCCAAGAGAAGGTTGTCGGCCCATGCTCGGGTTAACCGGGCAGTACAGGCGCGAGTCGTCGCTCATCTCAGGCTCCGAAGAACAAGCGACTCAGACCTTCGACAATGACGACAGCGGCAATGATGATGAAGGCGTTTTGCAGCAGCGGTTGCCACTGTTCGCCCCGTTGCGCCTGGTAGACGGCGAAGAAGACAAAGCCCACGGCTGACACCCACACCACCAGGCGCAGGATGCCGAACATAAAGCTGATGATGTCGCCATCCAGGTACTGCCCAAAGATGTTCTGGGCCTCACCTTCGACGGTATCGAAGAGCTGGGCCATCGCTGGGTTGGCGTGGCTCGTGATGCTGATGAATAGCAGGATGCCGGTGACGACACCAAGCAGGGTCCAGCCGCTCAGGCCACGGAATTTGAAGTGAGTTAGTTGGTTTCCAGCTCTAGAAAGAGTCTTACGGCTGCGCTGAAATAGAGGCAGTAGATGCCCCAGGCGGTTAGATACCAGATTCATATCTCCTACTCCAAAAGATTTAGGACGTAGGTAGATGGCTCCCTGAACAGATTAAGTAGGACGATTTTCAGCTACGTATGGCAGATCGTTGGTCTCGCCACCCGCAGGTCAAACACGGAACTTTATCAGGAACTCAAGATTGGTGACTCAATCTTTATCGTACTTTTATCTTTTAAGTACTACTTGGTCATACTGAACGAGGTGACTCGAAAAGTAAAGCAGTTTTTAGGATTTGTTTACATTCATGTAACGCAAGCTTGACCATGATTACCTTTAAGAGCTTCAGGGGCGAAGCCTTTGCAAGCTATCTAGGGCATCGACTTGTCCAATGTCAGGCGGCAGGAGTATGACAAATCCTTAATTAAGAGGATGTGAAGCAGAGAGGGGATCTACTTCATCCGCACTAGAGTTCTATGAATCTCCGTACCGCAGACTTTCAGCCACTTGAGTAGGAGGCTAGGATAGCGGCAGTTGGTCTCGTCACTATGCTCCTATGGTCAAGTCGCCTGTGCCTCACGATAAGTCATCCGATGCCTCAGAAGGCGGATGCCGCCCGACGTTCTACATGACCGCTGAACTGCTGGAGGCGATCGAGGCTCAGTGCGCGGCGGAGGGGAACCGGAAGCGATCGCCCTTCCTGGCCGAAATCATGGAACTACTACTCACGAGTGAGTTGGGGCAACAGCTGCGAGAGGGTGCCCAAAAGCACCGCCGTCCTCTGGCACATGAACTGGAGGCAAATCTGCTCTTATTCAATGAGCACATCCCCACTGAGCGTATTGTGGAATTAGCGGAAGCGAGCCAGCGCAATCCTGACCAAATGCTGGTGCGCCTGGTTTTGTTGGGCTTACGGGTTTACGAGAAAGCGATCTCGCGGATGGAAGTGGAGATTGAAGGCGGGCCGGAGGTCGTGTCGTAGCGTTCGACACGGCTTTGATCGTTTCATCCGGATTCTGTCTATCAGCACAGTACAAGTGATGTACTGGTGATATTTGCTACCTGATTTTTGGGTGGCGGAGTGATGGCCTGTTTGCCCCAGGGTCGTAGTCGCTCGTATCACCGCCATCGCACACACAGGGTTGGACTGAGATGACGAAAATTTTGAATCAACGCTTTGGGGGCAGAGCATTGGGGGCCATTAGCGCTCTTGCTGCGGTGGTCATCCGTAGGCCGGTAGCGGAGTAGGGGCATCATGGCTCGATTTTTAACGCGTCGCTATGTGGCAGTGACCTGGTTTGAGGCGCTTCGTCTGGCTGCACTAGATCAGACGCCCTGGTCAAACATTCGACAGGCAGAAGATGCACAGCTGCTGCACCGTGAGGAGTGGTGGGCCTGGTGGTCAGATGAGCAGTTGACGACGGCGATTGGGTTGCCGGAATCGCTGTGTCCCCAGAGCTTTTCACCCGATGCGATCGGCCTAATCTCGGAGGTGTTTGAGAGTTATGCCGGGGCTCCTCATTGTGGGTGGGCAACGTTGACGCGGGTGAAGCAAGTGTTGACCCGAGAGCGGCAGCCGTGCCCGGAGACCACGGGTGGCTATGATTGGATCACCCTGGAGCGGTTGACTGTGCGCTTTACAAATGATTCGGAGGGTGTTCTTCAGTGCTGGTACAAGGGCTACAACGAGGGCTTTGAGTGCCAGATTGAACAGATCTCCTGACCTTGGGGACGTTCTAGGATAAGTAAGTGATCGCCTTATAAACTATGGGCTTCCCGTTCCCGGCGATGCTATCGAGCAAAGTCTAGACTTTACTCAGCACCTGATCCACAACCCCGCTACCACATGACTACCCGCTGCTCCGGACCACGAACAGCCTCATCCGCAAGCTCAGCCCCAATGCCATCGATTTAGGGTACCGAGCCTAAGGCTACTTGGGTCATGCAATCAGGCTATTTCTCTCAGCGCTACACCCCCACTGGGGCGAGGTACCTCAGGTAGGCGAGGTACCTCAGGTAAAAGTGTGGAGCCTACAATTCTGTCAAGGCACTCTGTCGGCAGACCGTCTCGTTTTCAGCGACTTCTAGACGCGCAATCGCTTAATGTAGCGTCAAGAAATCCAAATTTATATTCCACAACGCCATATCTAGATTTGCCTTAGAATGAGCAAGTTCTTGATGAGCGTGCTGCTGAAGCTTGCCTTCAGGATAGAATGCTTGTACTACAGTCTGACCGAGGCCATACGCTATGCCCAAGTGGAGCGTCAAAACAGAATTTTCCTTTGATGCCGCCCACTACATCAAAGACTATGACGGCCCCTGCGGGCGAATGCATGGGCATACCTATCGGGTGCGCGTTGAGGCCACCACATCTCAGCTTAGAGCGTCGGAGTTTTGCCCCCATCCGGTTATGGTGGCTGACTTTCGTACCCTGCGCTGGGCGAAGAAAGACATGCTCAAGGGTGGGTTAGATCACTGTGTGCTGAATGATGTGCTGCCTGAAGACTATGAAACCACTGCCGAGATGATTGCCCAGTACATCTACGAAAAGACGAAAAGGTCTCTTCCTGAAGGCATTCAGCTAAAAGTGGCGGTCTCGGAAACGCCGAATTCCTGGGTTGAGTATGAAGATGATTGAGCGCTCAAGGAGGAATCCTATGCCGGTCGTTGTCACTGAAGAGTATGTGAGTCCTGAGGTCTTCTGCGAAGTTGCAGGGCAATCCATATTCCGAGTTTATAAGAATGGTGATACTTCTTCTCCGATGACCTTTCAATTCTCCACCAGTAGTGATGAAGGTAATCTTAGGTGCCAGTTTGATGTCCGCGATGTCGCCGCTGCACTGATCGCCCAAGAGCCTACGTACCCGATTCCGGTATCCCAACCCCATGGCGTTGACCATGAGTGGACTGACGAAGGGGAAATCTCGGTCATTCGAGATGCCTTATCTCACCATCTTCTCCCTATGCCTGATGAGATGGATGATTGGTGGCAAAACTATACCGAGTCTGGTGCTGTTCACGCAATAGATGAAAATGACCTCCCCGACCACGATCTCCCAGACGGCTGAATCTCCACTACTAACTTTGGCTCTGCCTGTTGTTGAAACGTTCCACTCTATTCAAGGGGAAGGGATGTGGGCGGGCACAAATGCCTTCTTCATTCGGTTAGCCGGGTGCGACGTGGGTTGTCCATGGTGCGACACCAAGCAATCGTGGAACCCCAAGCGCCACCCTCTGAGAACCCTTGAGGAATTGGTTGCTGAGGCCCAATCAGCCAATCCTCAAATCGTTGTGATCACAGGGGGAGAACCCTTGATGCACGATCTTTCTGCTCTAACTGGGCAACTCAAAGAGTCGGGTCTCCAGACACACCTTGAGACATCGGGTGCTCATCCCTTTAGCGGCAACTTTGACTGGGTGACGTTTTCGCCCAAGCGATTTAAGCCTCCCCATTCAAGCATTTATGCCCACGTTAGCGAACTCAAGGTTGTCATCCAGAATGAGGTTGATTTGGAATGGGCCGAACAGCAGGCCACTCAGGTCTCATCCACCGTTGTTAAGCTGCTGCAACCCGAGTGGGAAACGCCTGGCAGTCGCGACAAAGTGTTCGCCTACGTCTTGAAACATCCAGAGTGGCGCGTTAGCCTTCAAACTCATAAATTCTTGGGAGTCCAATAGCTATGCCCCAACCCAAAGCCATTGTCCTACTTTCGGGTGGTCTAGACTCTGCCACGGCAGCGGCCCAGGCGATCGCAGACGGCTACACTCCGATAGCCCTTTCCTTCCGCTACGGCCAGCGCCATGACCGAGAGTTGGAATCTGCGCGCAAAATTGCGGCCCACCTGGGCATTCAAGGCCATTACGTGATGGAGGTGAATCTGGCCCAGTGGGGTGGTTCCTCCTTGACAGATATGAATGAGACCCTGCCCCAGGACGGTGTTCAGTCTGAGGTGATTCCCTCGACCTATGTGCCTGGGCGGAATACGGTATTTGTTGCGATCGCGCTCTCTTTAGCAGAGGCCAAACAAGCTGAGGCGATCTACCTGGGCATTAACGCCGTCGATTATTCGGGGTACCCCGACTGTCGGCCTGAATATTTAGAGATATTCCAGCAGTTGGCTCATCTGTCATCCAAGGCTGGCCTAGAAGGTAAGGCCCCTAGGCTGATCGCTCCGTTGGTGATGGATTCTAAGGTCGCGATCGTCCATCGTGCCCTAAGCTTGGGTGTTCCCATCCAAGAAACGTGGTCGTGCTACGAAGGGGGCAAGGAACCCTGTGGACGCTGCGATTCGTGCCGGATTCGGGATAAAGCCTTAATTGACGCCGGACGCCCTGATCTGGCAACGTTGATAGGCCGACGACTACATGCCCAGGAGATTGAATGCCTTACCCCCGTGTTCTAGTCATTACATCCTGCACTGGGGAAAAGCGGTTTAAGCCTGAGAAGCAACTCACGATCGAAGATTTCAAGGATGAGGCTCGGCTCATAGATCGGGAAGTTGAACTGGGAGATTACGCTTGCCCTGCCGGTGAAATGTACACCGGAATGCAGCACCTGCGGTTAATGGAAGGTGTCCAGAAACTCCGTGATGCCCTCGGACATAAAGCTCTGGATGTCAGCATTTTGTCAGCAGGCTATGGGGTGATTTCTGAGAGGCAAATGATTGTGCCCTACGAAGTCACTTTTAACGGCATGAAATCCCACGAGGTCGATGCTTGGGCCATTCATTTGGGTGTTCATGATGCGATCGCATCCCTCATCTCCGCCTACGATCTCATCTTTTTTCTGCTGGGCGATAACTACCTCAGGGCAACAACCTTACCACTAGTCTCTCGTACTGATCAGACTTTTGTTTTCCTGGCTTCACGAGGGCAAGCGGATAGTATTCAGGGTATGGCAGCTAAGACCTATGTCATGCCGTTATCAAACCCGGAGGCGAAACGGTACCGCTATGGGCTAGTTGGGCTGAAGGGCTTTCTGTTCAAACAGTTTGCCGAGATAGTTGCATATCAACCGACCTTGCTGAAGGAGGTCTACGAGACACCGCAAACGTTCCAGACCTTGATTGATCAGCAAACTGCATTGAGAGCATAGGCTATCAGTCAGCATGTTAAGGTTTGAGGCTGAAGTAGGATAGGTATCAATTTTGACTTGCGGCTGAGCTATGAATAGGCTAAATTTCTATCTTATAGCTGTGTGAGTGCAGCTTTGCTTCCCAAAAATTTGGTTAAGCGCCACTGGGAGGTGTTACCAGCACCAACCAGCGGCTAACCCCGTTGACAGAGCGAGCTGTCTCGGAGGGTGACGCTATTATTGCTTAGGCCGTCCCGAATTGCACATGTCTGGGGCGGCCAAATTTTTGGGATTCCTTCCCCACTGTTTCTGAGGAATCCCTTATGTTGTTTTTGCCTTACCTGTGGTCGTCTGCCCGCCAGAGCCAGATGACAAGCCCGATACTGCTAGCCAATCCTGATAATCAGCCTGGTCGAGAATGGGTGCGCCATATTTTACTGGGTTCTCCTAATGCAGTTGAGCAAACGGTTTTTCTGCTGCATGTGCTCAATTACATAGAACAAGCCCGGTGGAGTCAGGAAATCTACGTGCCTGAAAATGGTTTGACTATTACTCCTAGACAAGGTGAAGTTATGCGGTATTTGGTGAAGCTCGTTAGTGAGAATCCTTTGTCGTAACTAATCCATCGCTGGGGAGGTTGTGATTTTAGCTCAATCTCCCCAGTAATCTATCTACACGCGCTATCTAAACCATTCTGGGGAAACGAGAAAGATTGGCCCTTTGGGGTGAACCCGAATCGCGTGACTACGACTTTTGAGCCATCGCTCAAAAAAGGTTGATATAGAACCTGATTCTGAACCATTAACAGATTTCATTCCTAACCCTTGTGTTAAATGACTTTGTGCTCTATATCCATCAAAACGGCTATAAACACCGTCCAAAGTCACATAAAAATCGATTGACATAGCGAAGCGATGACTAAAATAACTTCTAGTAGATTCTTCTAGATTCTTTTCTTTCCCCAGGTAAGCACAAAACTTTGATGGAGCAAATTCATGAGAAAAAGGATCGAAAACAAAATACTTTATTGTCCGCTTCCCCCATTTCTCTAACGCTAATCCATCAGATGAAATCTCAGCATTCCATCGCCTCAGATTAAGAAATACATCTAATAAATCACTGGCGAAATAGAGCTTTTTATTTGGCTCATCAATGATAGCCTCAGATACAGTCATAGCTCTAGAAATTTCGGCGGAAATATCTAAATTCTCCAGAGCAATTAATTGTTTTTCAAGGTGATTTATTCTTTTAATCTCACATGGTGGCAGATAAGGTAGAAGGACGGTTTGAAAAGCATTCATTCCTACTTCTCTCATCAGACAAATAGTATTAGAAGCCAAATTGCGGCGACCCCGTGTGACATGAGAACTAATCATGCTTACAAAAACATCACCCTCTCTCTGAGGTTGGAAAAGATGAGATGTAGCAAACTTAGCGTGATTAGCAACCGGATCGGCTCTACTTACTTCAAATTCGATCCATAGACGCTTGTGACCACATTCTCGTTCCAACAAAACATCTACCTTAGAGGAGTAACCCAGAAGTTCACTAAGATCCGGAGGCAAAATATGAAATTCGGGTGAACAACTCCATCCAGCAGGGACATGCTGAGGAAACTCAGATTGGAGGAAGGAAGCAAGATTTCCCATTTAAACCTTTGAGGCCTATGTTGTCTTTAGGCTAGCGCAAGCCTGCTAAAAGTGATTTTAAGATTCGTCATAGTTCTGGATGACTCCCATAGGTAAGGTAAAGGCCTCGGCAATTTCCTCTATGGTTAGCCCCATCTTTTGGAGGCGAGTAATCGAGGCTTTACAGGCTTGCTCAGCTATTTGGGCCTTTTCTGTTCCAGTTAGCAGCAGAGTGCCTTGACTGTCCCACCATCTTAACCAAATTCTGCTCTGATTTTGATACGCGCCTTCCCACAGGCCTAACTCTATACCGAGTTCTGGAATTGGAAAGTGTCCTCGATTATTGACGGTGATTTTTTGATAAGAGCTACTTTCTAGTTTATAAACTATCAAGTCAGGCTCTAGGAAATTGTATATGCCATAATAAGGTGCTTTTATAATTTTCTCATAAACCCAAAACTTGCCTGGCTTTATGCTGCCTGAGGCTTGAGAGAGAGGCGTTCTGCCATGTTCTTCTGAGCCATCACCACTAGCAAATTCCGAGATAATTAGGGGCGGTTTAAGCTCTTTACAAAGCACATAGAATCGCCGCATTTGGTCATCTAGCTTGACTGGAACATTAGGATATAGAACCAGTCAGGTGATTCAGCGCCTTGCTCTAATAAACTGATTTTTCGCCAATAAATCCCGCAGTCTTGACCAATGATATATTGACCATCGGGATGTTTTTTCTGTAATGTAGAGTGGATAGAATCGGTTAGTAAAATGCTTTGGAAGTGCTCTTGAAAATTGTTCGCATGGCAGTTGTCTGAATCAGGTAGAGTAGTGTGATCTGGGAAGGAATCAAATGAATAGTCAGCATTCATAGCCACATACCACCAGAATCAACAATCAAATTTTATCCAATTGCGGCTCTCACGATAGAGTCTTCCCGCTGCTGTTTTCTTTCGGCTTTAGATAATACTCGCCAAGGATTATCTGGCAACGCGCTCGCAGCAGCGGCCCAAAACGTCATTGCCCAATCTATTCTAGATTCCAGCGGATCTTCGGCACTAAGACGGAGATACATGTGCTGAGTTGCTGTGACCAACGTCGAAAGCGTCATTAGCTTAGGATTGTGCTTACCTAGGCCATTCTCAACGGTTTCAATATTTGAGCGGAATTGGGGTACACGCTTGCAGAGTTCTTTGGCGATGGTAACTTCAGGCGATCGCATGTCGAACAAATGAGCCAACGACTTCCCAGGACGTTGCGCTAACAAATTCTGATCGCGAAAAGCCTGACGCTCCAATTCTAGAGGCAGCGCTGCATATACTAACGCCCCCAGTTCCAACCTGGACACCTCCGCAAGTTCTGGCGCTCCCTCCTCCTGCAACAACTTAATGGCTTTATGAATACCGCAACAGCGATGCTGCCCATCTGTTAATCGTAGTGATGTCGAATCATAAGGCAATACAATCGTTCCATTCCGGTAGATAGGATCCGGTTGAATATTGAGACAGATGGCTGGGAAGAAGGTACTGCCATCCTGGTAGGTATCCAGAATGTACTTAGCAATGTTGTTGACCCGCACTGGGTTTAACTTGCGCTGGGCAAAGTCAGCCAGATCCGGTTCATTGGGCACATACAACCGTTCATCCTCCATCAACCGCACCACGTCGCCAAATGACAACGTGGCCACATAACTTTTCTGATTACGCTTAAGCCCTCGTTTAACCGGCACCGCCTGAAGCAACAATTCCATCACCATGCCTCCCTAGGAAGAATTAGGACAATTCGCAGTTCAGTAAACATGTATACATGATTTCATGGTAGCAAGAAGCTTTGGCAACTCCTAAAATCTTGGCGTTGCCAGGTATCTTTTACTTTGCCGTCAAATATCCGCGTTCCGTCTGAGCTTTACGAGAAGTTAAGGGAGATCAGTATTTCTCTCGCAGGAGAGTATCAAAGCTCAGCGCCCACTATCCAAGACGTTGCTAACGTAGCGTTAAAGCGCTTCTTGCACGAGTGGGAGGCAGAAGGTGATCTTGCTCGACAGGCGATAGTGGCCGAACTTTTAGAGAGCCGTCGCCTATCTCGCTCTAAAATGGGGCCGACCTCCAACAAGCAAAAGTTGTCCGGGTAAGTTCACGCCAGTTTTGTTTTCTAGGAATTGGGCAGCAAACTGGATCAGCAAGGCAATGTTTTTTAGCGTTTTCTGGCCTGAGGGCGAGCAAAGGCCTATTCAGTTATTCTCGAAGGCTTTGGGAAATACTTAACCAACATCCTCATCAACTCCCCAGGCTTGCACATCAGCGGGCGATCGGGCATTGGTGCAGGTAAAAAGTCAGTCCACTCAAAGATTTCGGCAAAGCCGCACATATGCATCTGCTGAAGCATCGCCTGAATCGCCTCCCGAGATCCAATCGCCAAAAGCTTCACTGGCTCTCGGTCGTGCCTGGGGTAGTTGCTCAACTTTTGCCTGATCTCAACGCTGACCAAAAGGTCGTGCTCTATACCGCCAACCTCTGAACCAACAAACCCTTGGGGAACCAACATGATGTGAACCTCAAAATATCCTACCGCCATCATAGTGTCCATATATGTGTGCGTCAACATATATGGATTCGCTTGCCTAGCCCTCCTCTGAAATGATGAGGATATGGGAAAGGCAGGCTACGTTCTCAAGCAGGTGCTGGAGCAATACGGCATCACTCAATATCGATTCGCGGCAACCATGGGCGTTGGCCGCAATAGCGTTTACCGCTGGTGCAGCGGCAAGATTGACCCCACAGGCGACACCATTCTGGACATCGTCCGCGTCCTCAAAACAATGAGCTCAGAAGCTGCAGAGACTTTTGTCAATCAATACATCAGCAGCGAATTAGACGAATAACAGGCCACCAGCGGCTCAACCCTAGCGCTCCAAGTTCCTGGCGCGAGGCGGCATCCGCTGCGATTGCCCCATCTGGAGTGCCTGAATCGCCTGCACCTGGGCCACCGTTCCTCGGGCATACTGCTCTACAGTCTGAAGTGACGTGCCCTGAACATCCTGCTGAAAACGAGAGTATGGCCCCTGAAGCAGGAGCGCCGCAACGCCATCTCCCGATTCTCCTACACCTAATGCCGCCGCCGTCACCTTCTGGTCGAGTTGAATCGCCGACAGATCACTGCTCACATTGTCTCGATAGAGGTCTGAATAGCTCTGAGTTTTCCCTGTTACCGAGCAGGCATACTCCAGGTAGCGCTGCTGATGAAGGCTGTCCACGGTCTTCTGGGCGTACTGGAGCAGTTTGGGCAACGCTGCTTGCTTCTCCTCGTCAGACAATCCCAGAATCTGTTGCTGGGTAAACGGCCCCTGGGCCAAGAGCTGGATGACCTGTCGCGGTGACTTACCTGTTTGTAGTGCGGCTCTAGCTACTTCCTGATCTAATCCCTTCGCTGCTACCGAATTATCGCTATAGCGGGTGTAGAGGCTCTCGTAGTCCTTAGCATCCTTGAGCGAAGCCTTGGCCAGCGCCAGGTATTGCTGGCGCATCAATCGCCCTTTCTCGGTCTCTGGCTCCTTCGGCAACTGTGGCTCGCTCATAAGGCGTCCGTGAACTCATTGAGTAAATCAGCCGGAGGTGCAACAGTCACAGGCTGTACCAAAGAGGATCCACTGATCGTCTCGGTCTGTAGATTCTCCACCTCGGTGGCTCCTACCAATTCAGTGGTGTCGGGCCGAGCTAGGCCCAGTTCAAATTCCTCGCGTAGGTGTTGAATCTGAGCTTCCATCTGCCAGATCGATTGCTGCGCCAGGTCGCGCAACTCGGCCTCCGAGTAATTGCCGGAGTGCCGGTAGGCGAAAGGCAGCTAGAAAGCACGGGTCGCCGTAGCGGCTTTATCTTTACCGTTGTAAGTATCGTGGATCAGCCAAGAGTAGGTGATGCCATTGGGAGAGGTGCGATCGGGCTCAAAGATGAAGCGCACTCTTGGTTTATTTTTGGAAGAGCCGTCGGAGGAGGATGCAGAAGGCCTTCTAGGCATGGTGTTCTTTTACAGATAGTGCAGGTCTTGTTTTAACTAGAGCACCTTTCTGAGTGAATTGTAGCGCCTCAAAGCTGAGATGATGCTGCTTCTTCATTAGACTTGCTCAGGCACTCACTAGCCGAGCGGATTCAGTGCGGAATCAGGCATTATTTTTGCTTCAGCACCCCTTCTACACCGTTATTTTGCTCACCGAAAGGCATGTCCAATAATGACCAAAAGCACCTAACGACAAGGATTTTGGGTACCGCACTGGGTACTTTTACATAACTTTACTCGGCGAGTGAAAGGCTTACCTACCCTTGTTTCCAGGTATCGCAGGCTTCTACCTGGGCACTCAAAAAGTGGCTTGGGCACTCGTTTGGGCACTCAGATTTTGACGTAGAAGCTGCAAAGCCCTTATATCAAAGGCTTTAAGGACTAGGGACACTGCGATCGCACCGCAGAGGTCAGGAGTTCGAATCTCCTATTCTCCATTCTCTCAAACCCATACAGGTCAAGGGTTGTATTGCCCATCAACAAGGTAATTTAGAGCCTTGCTAAGTGTTTGAGTTCAAGAGCAGTTATGCCAATAGTGTGGTCACGCCCGTCATCGCCTGCCCGGGGCAGACTCAGGTGATTCCGTTAGTCGCTGAATTTGTCTGACCGCAAGATGGGTATGACAAATAGGACTGCGAAGCATGCCGCCGCCAAAATAGGAACCGCTGGTTTTCGCTGGGCCTAAAGTCAGTTAAGATACGCCCCTAGGGCGCGAGTGTCACCCCGATTTGCCCTAAGGAAGCCTCCATGATTATTCAAGAATTTGCTCTGCTGTTGGTAGCGGTAATGGCCAGTGCCCTAGGGCAGCTATTTCTTAAAGTTGGGGCATTGCAGCTGGGCGAGGTCACTGGTGCCAACGCCTTCAAACACATTTTGAGCATTGCCACTACCCCAGCGCTGATGGCCGGGCTGATGGCCTACGGTGTGGGAGCGGTTCTCTATATTTTGGTTCTCACCCGAGTCAACCTCAGCGTAGCTGCCCCAGCCTCATCGATGATTTATTTAGCCTCGGTGTTGATTGGGGTAGTGGTGTTTAAAGAAGATCTCTCCCTGGGTGGGCTGGTGGGGGTAGGGTTAATTATGGGCGGTGTAGTTCTAGTTGTCTCCCCATAGCTGAGCTAGGTTAAGACGGAGCCATTGGCAAAAGCTCAGGGTGGGAGTTCGGCCCCCCAGCGGTGGCCTTTGATAGCGGACGGGCCAACACCGACAATACGATCAGCCCTGGCATTTGCTGCTGGGTTTGACTTTTGCAACGCGCTGAATCCCTGCCATGATTGTGACCGTAGCCAGCTTTAAAGGAGGCGTGGGCAAGACAACTACTGCCATTCACCTGGCTGCCTTTTTGCAGGGCTATACCGAAACCCTGTTGATCGACGCCGACCCCAACCGGTCAGCCCTAGCCTGGGCCAGCCGAGGTGAGCTGCCTTTCTTAGTAGTTGATCAATGGCAGGCGAGGGATCTTCCCACTCCCCACGGCCATGTGGTGATCGATACCCAGGCCCGTCCCATTGCCGACGACCTGGCCCTGCTGGCGGACGCCTGTGATCTGCTGGTGCTGCCCAGTACTCCCGACATTTTGGCCCTCGACGCCCTGGCCCTCATGGTGGAACATCTGGCAGGGCTACCGGTAGCCCCCTTCCGCATTTTGCTGACCATGATTCCCCCTTACCCAAGCCGAGCTGGAGCCGAGGTGCGAACCCTGTTGATGAGCACCGGCCTACCGCTGTTTGCGGGCGGTATTCGCCGCTATAGCGCCTTTCAAAAAGCGGCCCTGGCCGGTACGGTGGTCTACGACGTGAAAGACCCGAAGGCTGAGGTGGGCTGGCAGGATTATGTTGCCGTTGGGAAAGAGATCCTGGCCTATGGGATGAGGGTCGGGGGTGAGAGGTGAGGAGAGGGGGGTGAGGAGAGGGGGAAGTCTTTAGGGTCTTGCTTTTATGTCTTAGCTTGGCTTCCTCACCTCCCTCACCCTCTCTACGCCAACCCGCCCCAATCTCTTCGGTTCTCACCACCTTTGACAGATTAGAGAGTCGTTAACAGTTCGTTACAATAAAGTCATCGGATAGGGAATGCGTCTCAAGATTACGCCTCTGTCCTCAAGTTTTAATTACGAGGTGCCCTATGAATGGCAACTTACGGGTGGGGAATCTATTTGGCATTCCCTTTTATGTAAATGTGTCTTGGTTTTTGGTGCTGGCCTTGGTGACATGGCAGTACGGTAGTGGTTTAGCGACGGCATTTCCCTATCTGAGTGGATCGTTGCCCTGGGTGCTGGGGCTGGGGGCGGCGCTCACGCTGTTTGCCTCGGTACTGGCCCACGAGCTGGGGCACAGCTTTGCGGCGATGAAGCAGGGAATTGGTGTCAACTCGATTACGCTGTTTTTGTTCGGCGGTTTGGCGGCACTAGAGAAAGAATCTGAGACGCCAAAGGGGGCATTTTGGGTAGCGATCGCAGGCCCCCTGGTCAGCTTTGCCCTGTTTGGCCTCTTCTCGATTGCTGGGTTAGTATTGCCCCTCTCTGGCCCAATCGCAGGCATTGTGTCGCTGCTAGCCTACATTAACCTGGCTTTGGGTGCCTTTAACCTGATCCCCGGCCTGCCGCTGGATGGTGGCAACGTGCTGAAGTCAATTGTATGGAAGATTACAGGTCAGCCCCACAAGGGTCTGGTATTTGCCAGCCGCACGGGTCAACTGCTGGGCTGGACGGCGATCGCCCTGGGCATTGGCTCCGTTCTGGGTCTCAGCTCGGTGGGTAGCGTTTGGACGCTGCTGATCGGTGTGTTTCTGCTGCAAAATGCCAACCGCAGTGCGCAGTTTGGTACGGTGCAGGGTCGATTGGCTGGCCTGACGGCGCAAGATGCCCTGGCGCAAGACAGCCCGGTTGTGGAGACCACTATGTCTCTGCGGGAGTTTGCCGACAACGCTCTATTAGCAGCTCCTTCGGCCTGGCGCAAGTTTTTGGTGGCCGACGAAACCGGCCTGCTGGTGGGTACGGTGCTGGTTGATGCCCTCAAGCAGGTGCCTCGCGAGCAGTGGGCCGAGACCACCGTGGCGGCCATCATGGAATCGGCTGGTGACATTGTGACCGTGGGTGCTGAGCAACCGCTGATGGAGGTCATTAAGACCTTGGAGACCCGGAAAATTCAAGCGCTGGCGGTGATTGGTAACGATGGCTCTCTGGCGGGTCTGCTAGAAAAGACCTCGATTCAAGCGCTGTTGCAGTCGCCCCAGGCGGCTTAGCCACTGCTTAAGCAGAGTAGAAAGCGCCTCAACTCAAACGCAGATCAGATTTGTCTGGTCTGCGTTTTTTGCGATCGGGTTTCAGAATGTTGGACTGTGAACCACTAGGGTTTAGGCAGGTGTTTGTTGGCAGCCCTAAGCAACCTACATTCTGCTAGAGAGTGGCCAAAACTCTAGCTATAGCGGTTTAGGAGATCTCCGAGCAAGTCTTCGAAGCGGCCAAAGCGACCAAACTCCATTTCGTCAAAGTCATCGTTTTGCCTGCTGTCGGAGTGGTTTGTGGTCGTATACCCTTTTTCGGCCTTTTTCCAGTAGGCACCATAGCGATCGTACTGGATGCGTTTCGCCGGGTCTGAGAGCACTTCGTAAGCTTCGTTTAGGGCTTTAAATTGCTCTACCGCTGCCGCATCGCTAGGGTTAAGGTCGGGGTGAAGCTGACGGGCTAGTTTTCGATAGGCCTGTTTGATGGTCAGCAGGCTCGCCTGTCGATTTACCTTCAAGACCGCATAGTAATCTGTCGATTCTGGGGGAGTTGGCATCGTTTTGCTGTCTGATTGACCGCTGGCGAAAACTCAGCTTTGTCTTCTTCACTATACTGGACAGGACAATCGGACCTACTCAAAGCCCAGCTCTTGCTTGAGCTTAGCCAGAGCCGTTTCACGGGTCTTTTGCAAAGCCATGTCGGCATCAAAGCGATCGATTTCACCGCCGATCGCACAGTGAGGGCGCGCAGTTTCCATCATCAGACCGTATTCCAGCCCCTCGGTGACGGCTTGGTATGAGGCTTCGATGATGTTGGTCGAAACCCCCAGGGTCGTCCAGCGCTGAGCACCGTTGCTCGACTCTACCAGCACCCGCGTCTTTGCTGCCGTGCCCGCGCCGCTGTCGATGATCCGCACCTTGTAGTCGGAGAGGTGAAAGTTCGCGATCGCCGGGTAAAAGGTCAGCAGCGCCTTCCGCAGAGCCGTGTCTAGCGCCGCCACTGGCCCGTTGCCCTCCGCCGCCGCCAGAATTTCTTCCTCGCCCACCATGACTTTGATCGTGGCCAGCGATTGGCTGCTGTGGTCGTCACCGTTGCCCTGGTGCTGGCAGTTAATGTAGAAGCCTTTGAGGTCAAAGAAGCGGGGGCGATCGCCCAACGCCTCCCGCATTAGCAGCTCAAAGCTGGCCTCGGCGGCCTCAAACTGGTAGCCCTCGTGCTCTAAGGCTTTAAGCCGGGTGAGCAACTGACGCGAGGCCGGGTTGTGGCGATCGAGTTCTAGGCCAAAACTGCGGGCCTTGACCAGCACATTGCTCAGCCCCGCCTGATCCGACACCACAATGCGGCGGCTGTTGCCCACGGTGGCCGGGTCGATGTGCTCATAGGTTTTGGGCTCGCGCTCCACGGCGCTGACGTGAATGCCGCCTTTGTGGGCAAAGGCCGATCGCCCCACGTAGGGCGCGTGGTCGTCGGGGGCCAGATTCACTACCTCGCTGATAAAGCGGCTGGTTTCGGCCAGGGTCTCTAGCCGGGCCGGGGCGATGCAGGGGTAGCCCAGCTTAATTTGCAAATTTGGAATCAGCGTGCAGAGGTTGGCGTTGCCGCAGCGCTCACCGTAGCCGTTGATCGTGCCCTGCACCATGGTAGCCCCAGCCTCCACTGCCGCCATCGCATTGGCCACCGCCGTGCCGCTGTCGTTGTGGGTGTGAATGCCCAACTGGGGCCGGGGTTCTGGAAACTGCTGGAGCCAGGTATGGACAGCAGTCACAATTGCGCCGACTTCGTGGGGCAGGGTGCCGCCGTTGGTGTCGCACAGCGCTAGCCACTCGGCCCCGGCGTTGACCGCCGCTTCGAGGGTTTCTAGGGCGTAGTCAGGGTTGGCCTTATAGCCATCAAACCAGTGTTCGGCGTCGTAGATGATCCGGCGGCCCTGGCTGCGAAAGTAGCGAATGGTGTCGTCAATCATGGCCAGGTTTTCGGCCAGGGTGGTTTGCAGGCCGGTGGTGACATGCAAATCCCAGGATTTGCCAAAGAGGGTGATCCACTCGGTGCCGGCGGCCAGCACCGGCTGGAGCATTGGCTCTTCGGCGGCGACTTTGCCGGGGCGGCGAGTCGAGCAAAAGGCGGTGATGCTGGCCTGGGTGAGGGGAGTTTCTTTGAGCTGCCAGAAAAACTGTACATCCTTGGGATTGGCCCCCGGCCAACCGCCTTCGATAAAGGGCACCCCCAGCGCATCGAGCCGTCGCGCAATCCGCAGTTTGTCTTCGATCGACAGGGCCAGCCCCTCTCGCTGGGCACCATCCCTGAGGGTGGTGTCGTAAATATGAATGGGCGGGCGTTGCCCCTCAGGGGTCGGGTGCCTATCGCGCTGTTCAACCATAGCCAGTGGTGCCCTAGGGAATATCTGTAGTATCACAGTTATCTAGAGTAAGCCCTGGGCCAGGAATGCTTGAGAACACCGAGGCGATCGCGTTATAAAACGTAGATATTCTTTGTCTGCCAGGAAATGCCATGCCCACCGTCACCGCCCAAGGAAAGACCATGCAGTGCGAGGCCGGGGCCAATCTGCGTCAGGTTTTGCTGGCCCATGGCGTCGATCTCTACAACGGTCAGGCAAAGGTGATCAACTGCCGCAGTCTTGGCACCTGCGGCACCTGCGCAGTGGCGATCGAGGGCGACGTTTCAGCAGCTAACTGGAAAGACAAAGCGCGGCGATCGCTGCCTCCCCACGACCCGCAGCGCAACCTACGCCTCGCCTGCCAAACTCAGGTGTTGGGCGATATCACCGTCACCAAATACGACGGCTTTTGGGGCCAGGGGAAACAGGTGGTTTGGGCCTCAACCCATGATCCGGGCTAGAGATCTCAGCACTACACATCAGCATCAATAGTCTCCAGCATCTCAGCCTTGGTGCCTTCCAAATTGCCTCCCTGAATGCTGACCCGATAGCAAACCGGCGACAGATGCCCCTGAATGCTGCGACTCTGGCAGGCCAGATGCAGCTGGCTCAACGCCACCTGAGCGTCAGCATCAAAGGTTTGCAGATAGCCATCAAAGCCCAAAAACGCTAGCCCATAGAGGAGCTGCTGGCTAAACTGACCTTGAAAATAGCCGCCGTGCACATCGCGTTTGCCCAGCGCGTAGTCGAGGGTCAGCAAAAAATAGTCCCAGGGTTTGAGAATTGCATGACCCAGGGCGCGGGTCAAAATGCCGGTGGGTTTAGCCGAGCAGGTATTGGTGTTGGGGTCGTATTTAAAGTCGACATAGTCGGTGCAGTCAAAGTAGGTAAAAAAGTCAGCTACGCTAGCACGATTACTGTCCCCAGAAGCCTGTGCTTTAAACAAAGAAGCCATGGTCACCACACCCCGCTTTTGAAAGCGTTCATAGGTTAAAAATAGTTGCTCCATAACGTTGTTATTAGACCGAGCGATCGCCTCGTCAATGGGCAAAGTTGGAGAAAAGTCTTGGTCTAATGAAGCCAGATTAATCAGCCCGTAATCATCCACTCCTCCATGGGTATTTTGTAGCGCCACATTGCCGAGTCGATAGCCCCGTGCCTCAGTTCGGCTAGGAAACGCGATGTAATTTGCGGTGGTAGAAGCCGTGCGCAGAGCAATATCGCCCTCGCTACTAAACAGATACGATTCCGAAAACCGCCGCAGAGAAGAGGCCAAAAAATTGGCTCGGCTAGAGACAATGGTGAGCACTGGAATATCGGGCGAGGCGAGGATCAAACGCCCTAGGCTAAATACATCGCCAACGTGGTCATCGGGGCATTTTTCGATCGATGCGGTGTCAAATACATCTGACAGAATGCGCACTACGTTGGTGACTACAAACGCACCCATGCTGTGGCCAATAAAGCTCAGCCTCACCTTGTTTTGCGATCGCCGCTGCCAATAGCCCCGGGCCTGGGCGATCGCATTTAGATCATCAGCCTCACCCACCGTATTGGGAAACATCTCGGCGGCGGTGCGCTTGACAATCGCTTGATCAATCTGGCGTAGCAGTTCTACTAGATCTAACACCCCAAAGTTATTGGCTCGGTAGCTGTCGCGAAAGTACACCACCAGCCGCAGCACCACCAGAGCCAGCATCAGCATGCCCAGCACAAAAAGCAGCACGAGAAATAGACTGAGCACAAAGCCTCCAATCGTCTCCCCAAAGGCTGTCAGCTCAATCAGCAGCAGGGCCAGGGCACAGAATCCGCCAGTTATAAACACATCGCGGGGCAGCGGCGGCAGGGCTTGCAGAGCCTGCAAAATTTTCTTAGGGTTGCGCAGAGCGACATTCTCGGAGGGCCAGCGGTAGCCCACAAACACTCGGTTGGTCTGGACTGCGATCGCCGGGTCGTGCCGATTGATGTATTTGAAAATATTTTTGTACCAAGCTTCTACCCCGTCTCGACTGGTGTTATAACCATGGACGGTAATCACCAGTTCAGCCGCTCCATCGGCGGAGCTGGCCATCATCCGGTGCAGGTGGTCAGCAATGTCGTTGATGCCTTGGGCCGCCTGCTGCTGAATGGTCTCGCTGGCTTCTTCAGCTTCTTCAATGTTGGGTGGAGCACTACTCATCACAAAGTAGCCCGGAATTTTGCCCTCAACACCGCTGGCATCATCCATATCCACAATAGCGGCCAGGCTCTCTTGCTGAAAGACAAATTTTTGAATAATAAAGGGAAGCTGTTGCATGGATGCCCTGAAAAACTATAACGGAGGAATTCCAAGAGAGTAACCGAAAGTCTGGGCTTTGGAGTCTGGCGGTTCACGAAAAGTAGGCTACGGCAGGGCTAAACTTGTTTGCCAAAGAACCGCCAAAGTCTCTAATACCAAATCCTGCATGAATATCCCCGGCTTGTTAGGAGCGTAGCAGGCTACGCCCCTATGGGGTTCCTGATTATAAATCGGGGCTTACCCATTCGGATTGCGTATAAATTCCCTATGCTTTACAGTTGAGAAATATAGCTATAAAGACAGAAACCGAGCCATGGTTGTAGCTAATCTAATAGAATCTAATAGAGATGCCTCTCCTCAAATACTGAGAATTTTGAGGGTTTCTTGATAGCCTGACCAACACAATCTTGGCTATAGTCTTTGCCAAAATTTTAGTTAAGTTTGACACGGCAACCAGGTTGTCTAGGCTCCCTTAGCCAGCACTGGGGCGGCTTGCAATAGGGTTTGCGTGTAGGGGTGCTGGGGCGATTCAAACAGCGTTTTAGTGGGAGCAATTTCCACAATTTTGCCCTGCTGCATGACGGCAATGCGATCGCACATAAACCGCGCCACCCATAGGTCGTGGGTAATAAATAGATAGGTAAGATCAAACTCATGCTTGAGGGCAATCATCAGATCGAGCACCTGGGTTTGCACCGTGGCGTCGAGCATGCTCACCGGCTCATCGCAGATCACCAGCTTGGGATGGGTGATCAGGGCACGGGCGATCGCCACCCGCTGCTGCTGCCCCCCCGACAGATCGCCGGGAAAGCGGTTGAAATAGTCGGCGGTGGGGTTGAGGCTGACGCGGGCGAGCATGTCGTGGGCCTGCTTTTCGGCCTCAGCGACCGTGGCCAGACCGTGGATCAGCAGTGGGTCGGCGATGCTCTTGCCCACGGTCATCATTGGGTTGAGGCAGGCATGGGGGTCTTGAAACACCATTTGCAGCTGTCGCCGCTGCTGCCGCATGGCCTCGCGGGAGAGGGTAGTGAGGTCGGTGCCACAAAACTCTACCTGCCCGGCGGTGGGCTTGACCAGTTGCAGAATGGTGCGCGACAGGGTGCTCTTGCCGCAGCCCGATTCGCCCACCAGCCCCACCACCTCGCCAGGGTAAATCTCTAGCGTCACCCCGTCCACCGCCTTGATCACCTTGGACTCCTGACCACCGAGCAGCCGGGCGATCGGGTTGGCCTCTAGGGTGTAGTGCTGCTTTACATCCGTCAGCCGCAAAATGGGTTTTACAGCGGTGGCGGTGTAGAACAGTCCCTCGGCCTGCTGCATTTGCAGGGCCGACTCCACTAGCGATCGCGTATAGCTATGCTTAGGGTTTTGAAATACCGTAGCCGCCGTGCCCTCTTCCACCACCCGGCCTTCGTACATGACGGCGACGCGATCGCAGTATTCCGCCACCAGCGACAGGTCATGGGAGATCAGCACCAGGGCCGTGCCCAGCTCGTCGCACAGCCGCGTCAGCTCATCGAGAATCTGGGCCGACACCGTTACATCTAGGCTGGTGGTGGGCTCGTCGGCGATGATCAGCTTGGGCTCTAGAATCATCGCCAGGGCGATCGCCACCCGCTGACGCATGCCACCGCTAAACTCGTGGGGGTACTGGCCAAAGCGGTTAGGGGGAATATTGACTTTTTCTAGAACGGCGATCGCCCGCGCCTTGGCTTCACCGTAGGACACCTCAGGGCGATGGGCACGCAGCGTCTCTACGCAGTGGTCGCCGATGGTCATCAACGGATTGAGCCGCGTCATCGGATCTTGAAAGACTAGGGCGATCGCCTCACCTCGAAACTGCCGCAGCCGCTGAGGGCCAAAGTCAATCACCGACTCGCCGTTAAACCACACCCGCCCCCCCAACTCCGTGGCCTTGGGCAACAGCCGCAGCGCCGCTCGCCCCAGGGTGCTCTTGCCGCAGCCCGACTCGCCCACCAGACCTAGCTTTTCCCCTGGCGACAGGTCTAAAGACACCCGATCCACCGCACGCGCTTCCTGGCCTGGGTAGGTGACCGAGAAGCTTTCGAGAGCAAGCAGGGAGTCTGGCATGGAGGGGTAGGGGGTGGATGGGTAAGGGAGGCGGTAGTAGCGAATTGGGGTGGTGCGAAAAATGCAGACCGGAGAGGGCAAATGCCTGTGTCAGTGATCTAACCCATCACCCGTCTACCCATCCACCCATCCACTCACTGATCCACCCGCCGCATCAAATACGCCACCCCGAAATCCCCGTTGGGGTGCTGCTCTAACAGGTCAGCCAGCTCAAACACGCGCTGGGCAACATCGGGGCCTAGCTTGTCAATGGTGGCCAGTTTTTCTCGTTCGGTGTGCTCTAGCTCACGCACCTGGGCTTGCCAATCGGCAGAAAAAATATAGTTGATGTGGGCCTGCAAATCGAGCTGCTGCAAGACCTCCCACTCACCGCCATCGCACCAGATGCCGTTGCAATTGGGGCAGCGCTCGACGTAAAACGACCCTTGGGGCAGGGTAATGCGCCCTCGCACCAAATAGCTGCGGCAGTCGAGGCACAGGGCCGCCCGGTTGTCGAGCGCGGCGGGCTGAAACGAGGTGCTCAGCGACAGAGGTAGCACCGCCACTTGAACCGGTTCCTCGGGATCATTCTGTTGCCTTTGCCAGTCCGCGTAGTTCTCCGGAGGAATCCAGCTGCCGCCACAGCTAGGGCAGCCATGGACCGCTAGCCCCGGTGCTAGCTGACTGTCTTGAAGGTCAATATCCCCTTCCTTTGGGCACTGATACAAAGCACCTACTCCCAACCATCAACCCAACGAACCCCTAATATTAAACCACCTAGGCTGGGGCGTTAAGTCGGTTTGGCGATCGCCTGCTCCAAAGCCTGGCAAAAGGTCAGCAACTGACCCAGTTTTTCCAGCATCTGCTGCTGCCGCTGCTGGGTTGTAGTCGACTGACGAGCCGTCTGCAAAAACGCCACATCCATCGCCAGCAGCCGCAGGGTGCGATTGATCTCAGTCAGCACGGGCTGGGCGCTGGGCAGATCTTCGCCCAGGGGCAGTATCTGCTGCTGAAACTGCTGCTGAGCCAGCAAAAACTGCGCCTGGAGTGAGTACCCGTCAGGATTGGCAGACTGCACTAGGTTAACTAAGGTTTGGAGGTGCGATCGCAGGGTTTCTAGGGCATTCTTCATGGATAGATCACCCCTTCAGGGCTATATCGGTAGCAGCTTGACAATAGTTTTACGATAGCTAGAGATAAATTGCCGATTCCCCTTATCGGGGACAAATGTTAAGGTTAATACATAACTATCCATCAACCCCCAGTCAGCTTTAAGTATTTATTGCGGCCTGGGCTGTCGATGGGATTTTTCTCAAAGTTATGGTGTAGGTTATTTCTATCTCGGCGAGCTACTTTGTTGTGGCCCCATTACATGGCCTCTTGACAGAACGCTTGTACGATTTCTGTTTGTTTTTTTAATCCAATTCAAACGGGTCGGTAGGCGTCCTTAGCTGTCTTGAGGCGCTTCTACTTTATTAAAAATCTATCTTTTTGAGTCTTGTCTAGACTTGAATACAGTGTTCAAATACAAATTCCTGTTTTTGGCAATTTTCTAGTCCATCCGCAATCCCTGATAGGTCACTGGCACTCTTATGACTGCAACAGTTCATCCACCCCTACCCGATGACTGCACCCTGCCCGGTTGGCTCGAAACTTGCGTGCTAACCCACCACGATGACAGTCAAGATGACCCGGCCCGAGACCCGGAGGATAAATCCAACAACCTGTTGGTGTGCCAGGCCTTTGAGTTTGCTTACACCCTGCACAAGGGGCAGTACCGCGCCTCGGGCGAGCCCTACATTTGTCACCCCATCGCCGTAGCCGGGCTGCTGCGCGACCTAGGCGGCGATAGCGCCATGATTGCCTCTGGCTTTCTTCACGACATTGTCGAAGACACCGACATTACTCCCGAAGAACTGGAAGGCCATTTTGGCGATGAGGTGCGACAGCTGGTAGAAGGGGTCACCAAGCTTTCGAAGTTTAATTTTGAGAGCAAAACCGAGCGCCAGGCCGAAAATTTTCGCCGTATGTTCTTGGCCATGGCCCAGGATATTCGGGTGATTGTGGTGAAGCTGGCCGATCGCCTCCACAACATGCGCACCCTGGAGCATCTCAGCGACGAAAAACGCCGCCGCATTGCCCGCGAAACCATGGAGATCTTTGCGCCCCTGGCCAACCGCCTGGGGATTGGCCGTTTCAAGTGGGAACTGGAAGATCTGTCATTTAAATATTTAGAGCCCGACGCCTACCGCCAAATGCAGCGCCACGTCACCGAAAAGCGAGCCGATCGCGAGGCGCGGCTGGTGCAGGTAGCCGAAACCCTGCGCCAACGCATGCACCAGTCTGAAATTCAGGTAGTCGATGTCAACAGTCGCCCCAAGCATCTTTACGGCATCTACCGCAAAATGGAGCGGCAGCAAAAAGACTTTAGCGAAATCTACGACATTGCTGCCATTCGCTTGATTGTGGGCACCAACGAAGACTGCTATCGCGCCCTGGCTATTGTCCACGACGCCTTTCGGCCCATCCCCGGTCGGTTTAAAGACTACATTGGCCTGCCCAAGCCCAACCGCTACCAGTCGCTACACACGGTGGTAATTGGCCCCAAGGGTAAGCCGATTGAGGTGCAGATTCGCACCCTTGAGATGCACCACATCGCCGAGTACGGCATCGCCGCCCACTGGAAGTACAAAGAAACCGGCGCTTCCACCAACACCCGCATCAACGCCGACGACGAAAAATTTACCTGGCTGCGGCAGCTCTTGGAGTGGCAAAACGATCTTAAGGATGCCAAGGAATTTCTCGAAAACGTTAAGGGCAATCTATTTGACGAAGACGTCTACGTCTTCACCCCCGACGGCGATGTGGTGCCGTTGAGCCGGGGGGCAACGTCCGTAGATTTTGCCTACCGCATTCACACCGAGGTGGGCAACCACTGCGCCGGGGCCAGGGTGAATGGTCGCATCGTCACCCTCGACACGCCGCTAGAGAATGGCGACATCGTTGAAATCATTACCCAAAAGAATAGCCACCCCAGTCTCGACTGGCTCAATTTTGTCGTCACCCCCAGTGCCCGCAACCGCATTCGCCAGTGGTATAAGCGATCGCACCGCGACGAAAATATTGCCCGAGGCCGCGACATGCTCGAAAAAGAGCTGGGCCGCACCGGCTTCGACGCCCTGCTCAAGTCTGAACCCGCCCAGTTGGCCGCCGAGCGCTGCAATTACCAGAGCGTCGACGACTTTCTGGCCGGGCTAGGCTACGGCGAGGTGACGCTTAATTCGTTTGTCAACCGCCTGCGGGAGGCCGTCAAAGCCAAGCAGCCCCTAGAGACGCTGTCGTCTGAGTCGTCACTGCAAGACTCTGATCGGTTTTTGGCCGGGGCTGTTGCCAACCCCCATCGCCCCCGCCCCGTCCCCTCTAAAGATCCAATTTTGGGAATTGAGGGGCTGGTGCACCACATTGCGGGCTGCTGTAACCCGCTGCCCGGCGAACCGATTATGGGCAGCGTATCGTTGGGTAGCCGGGGTATCGCCATCCACCGCCAGGGTTGCCCTAATCTGGCCGATATTCCGGGCGATCGCATCATTCCCGTCAGCTGGAACCCGGTTGACCAGAGCGGATCTCGCCACACCTACCCGGTGGAGGTGCGCATTGAGGTGATCGATCGCGTGGGTGTGCTCAAAGACATTCTCTCCCACCTGTCAGACCTGCAAATCAACGTCCACAAGGCCCAGGTCAAAACCTTCCCCGGCCAAACCGCCGAGATCGATCTGGGGCTCGACGTCAAAGACCATGCCCACCTGGAGCAAACCTTTGGGCAAATTCGCAAGATGACCGACGTGCTCAAAATTCGCCGCATGAGTCAGGTCGCCTAAGGTTATTGATCAACAGAATATTCTGTTGAAGCGCCGTAGGATAATGTGGGTTTGCACAACGGTAGGCGCACCATGGAGCAGGCAACCCCCAACCCAATTCAGCGAGTCGGTGTCATTGGCGGCGGCCAGCTCGCCTGGATGATGGGGCCAGCGGCGCAGCAGCTCGGTCTAGAGCTGGTGGTGCAGACGCCCCAGGATACCGATCCTGCCGTGGCGATCGCCCAATCCACCCTCTTGGCCCCCGTGGCCGATGTCGCCGCCACCGCCGCCCTCGCGGCCCAGTGCGATGTGATTACCTTTGAGAACGAGTTTATCGACTGCGAGGGGCTTCAAGCTCTGGCGCAAGAGGGCGCTGTCTTTCGCCCTGGCCTAGACGTGCTGGCCCTGGTGCTCGACAAGCGCCACCAGAGAGAATTTTTTGAGCGCATTGGCCTGCCCAACCCCCGCTACGACTTTCTAGAGGGCGACGAAAGCGACGCCGAACTCACCGCCAGGGCCGAGGCGATCGGCTTTCCGCTGGTGATGAAAACCCGCCGCCTGGGTTACGACGGCTACGGCACCTCAGTGATTAAAGACGCGGCCCAGCTCAGCGCCACCTGGGACAAGCTCGACCACACCCCCGTGCTGCTTGAAGAATTTGTGCCCTTTCAGCAGGAGCTAGCCGTCATGGTGGCCCGTTCTGCCCAGGGCGATATTGCCGTTTACCCCACCGTAGAGACCCAGCAGGTTGATCAAATCTGCCGCCGCGTCTTTGCCCCGGCCAGGGTGAGAGACGGGGTCGCCAGCCGCCTAGAGGGCATTGCCCGTACCCTGGTCGAAGCGCTTGAGCTAGTGGGCATCGTCGGCATCGAGTGCTTTCTCACCACGGACGACCGGCTGCTCATCAATGAAATTGCCCCCCGCACCCACAACTCGGGCCACTACAGTCTCGATGCCTGCGCGACCTCCCAGTTTGAGCAACAGCTGCGGGCGGTGAGCGATCGCCCCCTCGGCCCCACCGCGCTCAACTGCCCCCAGGCCGTCATGGTCAATCTGCTGGGCCTAGACGAATCTGAAGCCAGCCACCACCAGAAGCTTGAGACCCTGAAACAATGGCCTGAAGCTACCCTTTACTGGTACAACAAAGCCATTCGCCCCGGACGCAAGCTGGGGCACATTACCCTGCGGCTCGATGCCAATGCAGAGCCCAGGGATGCTGCCGCCGCGATCGAGGCCGTCTGGTACGGTGCCTAACCCCTCACTCCCTACTCACCTACCGGCCAACGCGTTTAGGACAGCACCCGTTCACCTATGCCCTACACCCTAGACCAGCTCAATGCCATGGCCGAGGCCGACTTTGTCGCCGCCATCGGCCCCGCCTTTGAAGACACCCCGGCGATCGCCGCCCAAGTCTGGGCCCAGCGCCCCTTTACCTCGGTGGCTGACCTGCACCAGCGCATGGTAAAGGTCGCCCAAGCCCTCTCGACAGCAGACAAACTAGCCTTGATTAAGGCTCACCCCGACCTGGGCGCGCGGGTGACCATGGCAGAGGCCTCCGTGGCAGAACAGAGCAAAGCCGGTCTCAACACCTTGAGCGCCGAGGAGTACGAACTCTTTCAGCGCCTCAATTTAGGCTATAAAAACAAGTTTGGTTTTCCGTTTATTTTGGCGGTAGCAGGCCATACAAAAACCTCTATTTTGGCAAACTTTAGCCAGCGATTACGCAATTCTACGGACGAGGAAATCGCGACGGCCCTGTTAGAAATCGAAACAATTGCGCGATCGCGCCTAGAGGCTTGGATTCAGAGCAGTTTCAGCTCTAACATTCCATAGATCGCCCTTCGAGGTTTACTAAACCCTTAAAATGAATCCAGTTAGGTGAAAAGTACACTAGGTATTAACTCTAGTAGGCTGAGACCGCAGACTTAACGGTTATATGTTGTACATAGTTAAATTACCTACTGCCAGCTAATGGGGTTGTATTTATGAAGTGGGCGATCGCTGCACCTTTTTTTGACCTTGAGAATATAAAAACGGCTAACTGGCTAGAGCCTTTTGTGCCAGGCAACGACCACAAGTTTCAGCTCATTCCGCGGCAAAAGCCGCTGCCCAAGTGGCACGATCGCAAATCAAAATTCACCCCCATCGGCGACTGGTTCATCTACATGCGGCAGGCGGCTGACGCCCTCAACTCTGATACCGACGGCATTATTACGGTCTTTCCGCAGGTGGCATCGGCCGTTGGCCTTCAGCAAATGGTGCGGTTTTCTAACAAGCCGGTGGTGGCCTGGCTGTTTAACGTGGGCACCTGTAGCACGGGTCTTCGGCGCAAGCTAGCTCAGATGAGCCTTGGCAACATTGACTATTTTGTCGTGCACACCCGCCGCGAGATTGACATCTACAGCGAGTGGCTCGGACTGCCCGCCGACCGATTTGAGTTTCTGCCCTATCAGGTGCCCGATATTCCTATCGAGTACGAAGAAGACCGAGATACGCCCTTCATTGCTTCCCTCGGGTCGGCCCACCGCGACTTTCCAACCCTGTTTGAAGCGGTTAAAAAGCTCAATATTAAAACCGTGGTCGCCACGGGCAAAGGTGCCGTTGAGGGCATGAGCATCCCTGAGCAGGTCGAGCTACCCTTTGGCATTAGTAAAGCTGAGTGCTTGCGCTTGGGCCAGCAGGCCCGGCTGAATGTTGTGCCGCTACAGCCCAAAGAGGGTGTGACGGCTGCCGGACAAGTCACCCTTGTGGAAGCCATGATTATGGGGCGTCCGCTCATTGTGACCAACTTCTACGGTGCCGAAGACTACATCATCCATGGCGAAACTGGGTGGCTCGTCGAGCCCAACTCTTTAGAGAGCATGACTGAGGCCATCGATCTTTTGTGGCACGACGACGCACTGCGCCAAAAACTCGGTGAGAACGCCCGCGCCTACGCCCAAGAGCATTTTTCTGACCCTTGTGCAGGGCGACATTTAGAACGCATTCTCAATCAAGTCGCTGAAGCGAGAAAGATCCCTAGCAACCCCAAACTCCAGTGGGCAAAGTAGGCTTAATTAGGTCTGAAGACTGACATCGCCAATCTGAAATTGCCCCCATATAGAGTCAGTTATCAGAAATCAGACTAGCTAATCGCTATTTTCTAGATTCTGCCCAAGCATGCCTAAGCCCCCACGGCGCATAGGTAAGGTTTTCAATTGCATCTCCACTGCATCTCCGCCCTGGCCAAACACCTTTAGAGTTGAGCAAGCTAGATTATAAATTAGCTGTGATTTGATTCACAGCTAATTTAGGGTAGCCAACGTCTTGTTGATGGCCAGGTGATATTGAGAAAAACATTCGTTTGCAATAACACCTTATTTTACTAAATGCTATGGTTTACTCAGAATCCGATTCTTCAGGAAAGTTCCATATTGTAACCAGCACCAAGTTTGATTTTGATCAGTTTATCGATCGGGCGGCCCAGGGCAAAGGGCCTCGACACACCGTTTTACAACTCCAGGATGCTTTAGAGGCCCAAATTCATCAGCCTGATTTTAATGAACTTAGCGTAGTCAAGTCTATTCAGGCCAAAATTCCTCAAAAACTATATTCAAAGCGATTGTTTCGACGAGTGGGTCGCAAACTGCCGTCCTTGTTTCTAGCTAAAGAAATTTTGGATCAGGTCAAGCCGGAAGATACTATCTACTGCTGTGGCGAAGATGTGGCAATGCCGCTTGCTCTGCTTTTATTATTTAGGGTAAATCGGCCCCGCCTAGTCACTAGCGTTATGTTTCCAGAAAGGCGATCGTTTAGGCTAATTTTTCATACGCTTAAGCTCTATCGCTTGATTCACACCTTCGCTGTCAACACCGGATTGAAGGCAAAAACGCTGAAGAAAATGTTCAATCTGGCCAATAATCAGGTTGTCATTCTGCGGGAGCAGACCGATAAACAATTTTTCTTCCCTGAGGCGGGCACCATGGCTAAGCCCCGCCCGCTGATTGGCAGTGCAGGTCTAGAACAGCGAGATTATATTACTCTGGCGGCGGCAACCCAAGACCTCGACCTCGATGTCAGAGTTTGCGCCGTCTCGCCAAATGCCTCGTCTAAACAGCAGCGCCGCATTCCAAAATCTGTGCCCCAAAATATGGAGATGCGGCATTTTGACTGGGTCGAACTGCGCGATTTGTACCGCAGTGCCGATATTACAGTTGTTTGCTTGGTCGAGAATGTGATTGCGGCGGGGTTAACCACGCTGATGGAAGCGATGGCTTGTTGCCGCCCCGTAATTATTACCAAAACGGTGGGTTTGGCCACAGAACTGGCAGACCTGGATCTCGTCTGGGGTGTTGAACCAGGCGATGTCCAGGGTTTGCGAACTTGTATTGAGTATGTTTTGGCCCATCCTGAAGAGGCAGAGGCCAAAGCTAAACGGGCCTATCAATATTTCTTAGCCAACCACACTAGCGAAGCGCAGGTAGAACAGCTAACTCAGCTGCTACGTCGGGTTGCAGCGGGAATACCTGTAGACAGCCTTGAACCTGCCAATCCTAAGCTGGCTTAGAAGTTGGGATTGGATTGGGCGATCTGGTGGTTTTGAGGGTGCGCAGCCGGTTGAGGCTCGCAGCTAGCTCTAGACCGCGAAACCCAACCAGGTCGCCCATGGGCCAATCGGTCAGACAGTCGAGCCCATACTGATCGAGGTCGGCCATGACGGCGGTGATGACCTCAAGCAGTGGTGTGGTTGAGGTCATGCGGTAGCGCTGGGCGTAGACGATCGCCGCTGCGATCGCCCGCACCTGCCCTGGCTCCACCAGTTGATCTATCGCCGATAGATCAATCGCCTCGGTGCCAATCTGGAGTTGATCCACATCCCGCACCCTGAGCTTGACGCTGCGCTTGCCCTGGCTAGGGTCAATGCTATCGGGCTGAATGATGCGGGGCGTGAGGCTGCCGAAACCCTGACCGCCTTCGCGATCGCGCTCTGTCTTAAACTCTACCGCGATCGCCTTGGCCCGCTCAGTCACATCTTGCGGGCAAAACTCATCCATGGCGATGACGGTATCGGACACATCAAAGTAGTCGCCGCTGCCCCCCATCACCAGCACGGTAGAGATGCCGTAGTCGGTGTAGAGCTGCCGCACCTTATCGATGAAGGGGGTGATCGGCTCGCGATCCTTAGCAATTAGCGCCTGCATGCGGCGATCGCGAATCATGAAGTTCGTCGCTGAGGTGTCTTCATCCACCAGCAGCGCCGTCGCTCCCGCCTCGATCGCCTCAATCATGTTGGCAGCTTGGGAGGTGCTGCCGCTAGCGTTGGGCGTGGAAAAATTTTGCGTCGATTTGCCTTGGGGCAAACTGCCAATGAACGGTGAAATATTCACCCCCGCAATGCTGCGGCCATCCTCGGCCCGCACTTTAACTGCTGCTGAATCCGTCACCACCTGGTGCCGCCCATCACCGGGAATATGGTTGTATACTCCCATCTCGATCGCCCGCAGCAGGGTCGATTTGCCGTGATAGCCGCCCCCCACAATTAGGGTAATACCCGCAGGAATGCCCATTCCTGTCACCGCCCCTGCATGGGGACAGCGCAACGTCACCCGCAGCGATTCGGGGGCTGTGAAGGGAACGGCCTGAGCCACCAGGGGGCGCTCATCCACGCCGCTGCGCCGGGGCAAAATGGCACCATCGGCGACAAAGGCAACTAGGTTGTGGGCCGAGAGCTGCGATCGCAGCGCCTCCGCATCCTCCGCCGTATCGGCGTGGTGCTGAATCTGTGCCCCATCCAACGCGCTGTAAAACAAGGTTTTCTCAACCAAATCGGGCACAGCCTGACACAACAACTCCGCCGCCTGCCGCCCCGCAATCCGCCGCCCAAAGGCAGGCAACCCCACAGTAAACCTTAGCTCCACGGCCTCCTCCGTTACCCTGGCCGCACTGCGATTGAGCATGGCCTGGCTGGGCCGCACAATGCCAATCAATCCACTTTTGCCCGAACCTGACTGGTGCTGGCGAACCTGAGTTGCCCGGTAAAATTCACGGGTAAGGTAGTCAGCTAGGGCGATCGCCCGACAGGGCAACTCCCACAAACTCTTGGGAAACCCCGCCACCGCCTGCGGTACCACCACCCGCACCCGACTCGGAGCCGCAAAGGGGTCTCCCTGCACATGGTCAATGTGCATCACAAAATGACCAAAGTCATACTCCCCCTTGATCGCCTTATACGCTCCATAGCCCTGACCATCCAAGCGATGGAGTTGGTCATGGAGGTCGTTGGAAGTCGTCATACCCACCGCAGATGCCATCAACCCTAGTACGTTACCGCACGCACCGTGGAAGATGTGCCAGACAAACCTGTTCTAAGTTCCAGGTCTAAGTTTTGAACTTTGAATTTTGAATTCATACCCCGCATCAAAAACTCAACCCTCAAAATTAATCACCCAAAACTCCCCTACCTCCCCCACTCTCCCTCACCTCCGACTGTTCATCACCGCCACCGCTACCTCCATCGCCGCCACCATACTATTAGCATCGGCAATCCCCTGCCCCGCAATGTCAAATGCCGTCCCGTGGTCGGGCGAAGTTCGAACAAAGGGCAGGCCCACCGTCGTATTCACCGCCCGATCAAAGGCCATCAGCTTCACTGGAATTAGCCCCTGATCGTGATAGAGAGCCAGGTAGGCGTCGTGGGCCGTTTCTAGCGCCCTTCCCTCGGTGCCAAACCAGGCCTGCCCAGGGCGCACCCACATCGTATCGGGAGGAATCGGGCCATCGAGCTGCACCTGGGGATAGCGCTGGCGCTGAACCTCCAGCCAGGGGATGAGCCAGTCCACCTCTTCGCGGCCTAGTTGCCCGCCTTCACCACTGTGCGGGTTGAGGCCCGCCACGGCAATGCGGGGCTGCGTCAGGCCAAAGTCTTGTTTTAGGCTGTGAACTAGCAGATCGAGCTTTTGGGTGAGCAGCGCTGGTGTCAGCACCTCCGGCACCTGGCGCAGGGGGATGTGGGTAGTAGCCAGCAATGCGCGCAGCCACCAGCCGGTGTGGGGCGACTGGGCCACAAAGGCCATGCCAAAGCGATCGCACCCTGCTCCCTCAGCCAAAAGTTCTGTCTGGCCAGGATAGTGGTGCCCAGCCGCTTTCCACGCCGATTTAGCGATCGGCCCGGTGACGATCGCATCGTACTGCCCCGCTACAGCGCCCTCAATGGCGGCTTGCAGATAGGCAAAACTGGCGGCCCCGGTAGCGGCGCTGGCCTGGCCAAAGGTCACCGTTTCTAAAGACAGCGGCGGCGCAATATCCACAAAATCTAGAGAGTCCAAGTTCGGTAGCGGCCCGGCATAGAGAGATTGCTGGAGAGCACCCAGGGCTTGGTGCAGGAGCGATCGCGTGCCCAGCACGGTAATGGCTGCGATCGCCGACCAATCCCTCGCCCTCAGCGCCTTGAGAATCACTTCAGG
The DNA here is from genome assembly GCF_014696675.1 of Phormidium tenue FACHB-1052. GTDB lineage: Bacteria > Cyanobacteriota > Cyanobacteriia > Phormidesmidales > Phormidesmidaceae > Nodosilinea > Nodosilinea tenuis_A. The sequence continues at coordinate 26,826 of NZ_JACJQN010000025.1, read as the reverse complement.
GCCAATGCCCGCCGGATCGCCCAGGGGAATCGCTAAGCGAGGGCGCGACGCAGACAGGCTCGACAGCGAGGTTTGGCGGATAGTCATAGCGCAGGGGGTGATACCAATCTGGTCTAAAATGAGGGCGGCCAGGGGATAAGCCATTCCCCGGCGGGCTGGGCAACTGGCTCAATTACTATAGTGCTGTGGAAGGAGAGCGTATGGGCGGCGAAATTTTTAATACGGCGATCATTATCTTTACCCTGACCCTATTGGGCCTGGGAATTGGGTTTTTGCTGCTGCGGGTGCAGGGCGGCGAAGAGTAGATTTGGCTCTAGGGGTGTAACCAGTGGAGCCATCTGATATTCTTAGAGGAAGTTAAACTTTTGTATCAATTCCCTCATGAAAGTATTGGTCGTTGGCGCTACTGGCACCCTTGGCAGGCAAATTGCCCGCCGTGCCCTGGATGAGGGGCACGAAGTTCGTTGCCTGGTGAGGAGCGCCCAGCGAGCCGCCTTTCTGCGAGAGTGGGGGGTAGAGCTAGTGCGGGGCAACCTCTCCAAGCCTGAGACGCTGCCCCCTGCCCTAGAGGGTGTTGATGCAGTCATCGACGCGTCTACAGCCCGGCCCTCTGAGTCGGTCATGCAGGTTGATTGGCAGGGCAAGGTCAATTTGATTAAAGCCACCCGCGACGCGGGCATCAAGCGGTTCATCTTTCTCTCCATTCTAAACTCCGACAAGTTTCCCCACGTGCCGCTGATGAACGTCAAGCGCTGCACTGAAAAATTTTTGGCCGAGTCAGGGCTCAACTACACCATCTTGCAGCCCTGCGGCTTCCTCCAGGGGCTCATTGGCCAGTACGCCATACCCATCCTCGAAAAGCAGCCGATCTGGGTGATGGGCGAAGCGGCCCCCATTGCCTATATGGATACCCAAGATATTGCCCGGTTTGCAGTCAAGGCGCTCTCGGTGCCCGAAACGGAGAACCGCAGCTTTCCCCTGGCGGGCACCCGCGCCTGGGGTGCATACGAAATCATGCGCCTGTGCGAGCGCAAGTGTGGTCAAGAGGCTAGGGTCTCGCGCATTTCCCTGGAGCTGCTGCGGGCGATTCGCAAGGTGGCTCAGTTCTTTCAGTGGGGCTGGAACTTTGCCGATCGCCTCGCCTTTGTAGAAGTCGTTGCCGGTAGTCAGCCCCTTGATGCCCCCATGGACGAGGTCTACCAGGTGTTTGGCATTCCTAAGGAAGAAATCACCACCCTCGAAGACTATATGCAAGAGTACTTCAGCCGCATTATGAAAAAGCTGAAGGAACTCGACTACGACAGCGAAAAAGCCAGCAAGAAAAAGCTGCCCTTTTAGGTATTGCTTTATGCATGACCTGATGTTGTTGCTGTATGGGCAGCAATGTCAGGTGCCTACCAATCGGGATCGATCTGTCAAAAAGATTAGTGAGGTTACTGATCAACCGGCGGAGCATCTAGATAGCCCGCTTCGCGCATGAGGCGCGGCCAGAGTAGCAAGAAAAAACCCATCCATACGCCAATGGGAGCTGCAACCAGGGCCGTCAGCCAGAGACGGTGGAGCAGCAGCCAGCTACCGCCCACGATCGCAACCCCCGTCAGCACAATTGACCAGGGCTGACACCACCAGGGTTTCATCTGCCAGGGGCTGGTGATCGGGGTGGGGGTAGTCATAGTTTTGTGCCAATTTTAGGTTTTGGATTTGCGATTTTGGAGCGGGTTAGCCCCGACATTCTATGGCTTGCTTAGCAGCAGTTTATCGCCTGTGCCGGTCGCCCAGACCAAAATCCAAAATCGCAAACCTAAAATTGCCCTACTCAGGCTGACAGCGATCGCACACACCCCGCACCGTCACCTCATAGCCCTCGACTTGCCAGCGAGGGCTGAGGGTTTGCAGGTTGACGCTAGCTAGGGTTTCCCAAGGAATGTCGGCGATCGCCCCACAGATCTGACAGCGAAAGTGGTGATGCGGCCCCACATTGGCGTCGTAGCGGCACACCCCCTCTTCGAGCAGCACCTCGCGCACGAGGTTGGCACCGCGCAGCGCTTGCAGCGAGCTATAGACCGTCGCCTGGGACGAAGTCGGGGCGTCTTGGTTGAGATCGTGGAGAATATCGTCGGCGGTGGGGTGGTCGCAGCGGCCCAGCAGGTTGGCATACACGGCAAAGCGCTGGGGGGTGACGCGCAGCCCCCGAGACTTCAGCATAGTGACGATTTGATCCGCTTGGGACAACATTTTCCCTGGCTCCAGAACTCCAGCACTGCGACAGCCGCACCCAGCACAGGCAAAGGCTTGACATACCACAATAACCTACCCTTACCAGATTAGCATTCTCATCTAAGAATTAGTCTTGCTTTACAAAAAGTCTGATTTTTGAGTTAATATGCTTATTGAAGATTTCTTAACTCGGAATTATTCTGAGTTGAGCAGCGAAGGCTGGAAACGCAGTTAACTGTTGTAGAACTACGAAGAGGTAATTTATGGTTGCGCTTATTGCTACTGGACAGGTGCCCGACGTTACGTTTAAGACCCGCGTGCGGGACGAGTCTGTGGGCGGGCCTAACCCCTACCGCTGGCAAGATTTGACCACCAGCGATATCTTCGCTGGTAAGAAGGTCGTGGTGTTCTCGCTACCCGGTGCCTTTACCCCCACCTGCTCCTCTAACCACCTGCCCCGCTACGAAGAGCTGTACGAAGAGTTCAAGGCCCACGGCGTTGACGCTATCGTCTGCGTCTCCGTCAACGACGCCTTTGTGATGTTCCAGTGGGGCCAAAAGGTGGGCGCTAAAAACGTCTTCCTGCTGCCCGACGGCAACGGCGAGTTTACCCGCAAGATGGGCATGCTGGTTGACAAATCTAACCTGGGCTTTGGCATGCGCTCTTGGCGCTACTCCATGCTCGTCAACGACGGCAACATTGAAAAAATCTTTGTTGAGTCTGACTTTGGCGACAACTGCCCCATTGACCCCTTTGAAGTGTCTGATGCTGACACCATGATGGCCTACATCAAAGGCACCGAGTCGGCTGGGGTCTCTGAGCCTCGTTTAGCCTTCGTTGGCTAATTGCCCTCTGGCTCACCCTGGGTGAGTATTTAGGCAAAGGGGGTTGTCAAAATCCCCTTTGCCTTTTTAGATCGGGGGTCAAAGCGGGCAAAAGCTACAAGCCCTATCCGATTGACCTGTGTAGGTGTTCAACAATTCTCATTGCGATTTTTTCAAATCCTTTAGCCTAGAACCATGGCCTGATCTGTTCTTACCGCTTAGGCCGAGCGCAGTCCTCTCCATCAGTCACCGCTATGAAACTCTCCCGTCAAAATCTCCATGAACGGACAGACCAGGTTTACGATGCCATCGTGGTTGGCGGTGGCATGGGAGGGTTGTCAGCGGCTATTTATCTGGCCCGCTACGGTCTTAAATGTTTGGTGGTCGAAAAGGGCAAGGGGCGATCGCTGTGGATGCAGGAGGTGCGCAACGTGGTCGGTGTAGACCCCGATACCCCCGGTCGCAACATGCTCGTCCACGGAGCCAAGCAGGCGGTGGAATGGGGGGCCGACTACCTGCGCGGTTTCGTTGAAGACGTGGTTGACGAAGGCGACCATCTGGCGGTGCAGGTCAAAGTGGGTAAAGTTGACAGCATTTACCCCGTGTTTCGCGCCAAATATTTAATTGCGGCCTCCGGTGTGATCGATGTGCTGCCCCAGCTCGACGACATGCAGAATGTCTATGACTACGCAGGCTATACCCTACACGTCTGCATGATCTGCGATGGCTTTGACATGTGGGATCAAAAAGCGGTGCTAATCGCGGGCAAAGAGTCGCAGATCAACGCGGCCTTTGTGCTCGACTGGTTTACCCCCTACATTTCGGTGCTCACCCACGGCCTCTGCACCGTCGGCGACGAAATGCGGGCCAAGCTGGCCGACTACGGTTACCCCCTCTACGAAGCACCGATCGCCAAGTTCCTCGGCCAAAACCATAAGATGAGCGGCGTAGAGCTGACCGACGGCACCGTAGTCGAAGCCACCACTGGCTTGATCAACATGGGCTCGATCTACCACAACCAATACCTCAAGGGCATCCCTAGCCTGGAGTGGGATGGGGAAAATCTGGTCACGAACACGATGTGCCAAACCACCCACGATCGCATCTTTGCGATCGGCGATCTCAAGCAGGGCGTCAACCAGGTAACGGTGGCCGTTGCCGATGGCACCCTGGCCGCTACTCAAATCTGGCGCAACATTCGCCGCACCAGCCCCCCGCGCAAGTGGGAAGAGCGTCGCACGAAGGAACTGGTGTCCTAAGTCCGGCTCGTTCTCAGGGTTAGCCTTCTTCCTACCCCTTTCCCAGCGGAGAGGGGTTCTACTTAGTCAGCATCTCTACAGGCATCAACACCATGGAGGCAACGAAAGGTTACCTGGCAGCGCTAGTCACCCCCTACCTGGCGGTGCGCGGGTTGCGGGTTGCCCTGGTGATTGGCACGCTGTTGTTTGCCATTAACCACGGTGCGGCAGTGCGCAGCAATACCATGACCCGCTCCCGCTGGGTTTCTGCGGGGTTAACCTACCTGGTGCCCTACGCGGTGAGCATTCACGGGCAGTTTATGGGGCGAGGGGGCAGTAGGGGGCTCGAAAAGTAGGTGAGGGATCGGGCGTTGCTGAATTGAGGAATGAATTTGCAAAAGCAACAGTTGCTGCATCGGCCCCCCAACCCCCCAATTTTGGGGGACTTTGAAGTCGTCTGGTTCCCCCCAGAATTGGGGGGCTAGGGGGGCAAATCATACTGCTGATTAGCAACGCCGGGATCGTCTATGTCTAACCCACAGCCATGGAAATTCGGTTTTTAACCGCTGAGGATGTCGCGGCCTATCGCGATCTGCGGCTCCTTGCCTTACGGGAGTCGCCATCGGCCTTTATCTCTAGCTATGAGCAGGAAGCGCAGCTCTCGCTGGCCGATTTTGCCGCTCGACTGCACACCAACAATGATGCCGGTGGCGGCGTTTTTGGGGCGTTTAGCGATCGCAACCACCTAATAGGCATGCTCGGGTTTTCGCGAGAAAATCGCCCGAAGCGGGTTCACGTTGGGTCTCTGAGAAGCATGTATGTTTCGCCGGAGTTTCGTGGTCAGGGGGTTGGTTCTAGTCTGCTGGATACAGCGATCGCTCACGCTCGAAAGCTGGGCGGCCTGCGGCAGATCGTGCTCAGCGTCACGGCGGGCAATGTTGCAGCGGTCTCCCTTTACCAGTCGCGGGGGTTTGAGTCCTTTGGGCTAGAACGTGATTCTCTATGTATTGACGGCACCTATTTTGATGAGGAGTATCTCGTACTACGCCTGCCCCCCGATACGGAGCCAGTATCCTGAGTGGGCTGCTGATGTAAAGCATCTCCCAATTCTCTGCCCTTGTTCTATGACCACTCAGCTTTGGGAGTCTTTTCCATGACTCAGACCTCTTTGTCGTTTTCAGATCGCTGAAAAACTAAACACATTAGCTGACAGTGAAGCTGGGCATCAGTATTTTGAACTAATTGAAACAGACATCGAGCTGATGGTTTCTATTGGGAAATATCCGCCAACGGGGTGGGATAAGCATGGGTAAAAGCATCTGCCAGAATCTACAGGAAGATGGCAACAGGTGCTTAAAGCGATTGTTTCCATACATTTCGGCATCCTTAAACTAAGATTAAATCGTGCCCTAGGCCACACTGCGCGATCGCCTAGTTTCATTTGATCAATAGAGTCACTCACTGCACCCTGACCCAGGATCGATCACCTATGGATACCCCTTCCCCTGTAGACGTTGCTGTATCCACCGCCTTAGACAAAGAGCGCACCGCCACCGATATCGAGAGCATTAAGCGGGCGTTTCTCAACAATTTGTTTTATGTGCAGGGCAAGCCGGTGTCGCTGGCTACCCAGCACGACTACTACATGGCCCTAGCGTATCTGGTGCGCGATCGCATGCTGCACCGCTGGAATGGCACCGCCGAGAGCTACACCCAGCACCGCGCCCGCACCGTCTGCTACCTGTCGGCGGAGTTTCTCATGGGGCCGCACCTGGGCAACAACCTGATCAACATGGGCATCTACGAGCCGGTCAGGCAAGCGATGGAGGAACTGGGGCTAAACTTTGACACCCTCCTCGCGCAGGAAGAGGAGCCAGGTTTGGGCAATGGCGGCCTGGGCCGACTAGCGGCCTGCTATCTCGATTCTTTAGCGTCGCTGGAGGTACCCTCCGTAGGCTACGGCATTCGCTACGAGTTCGGCATTTTTGAGCAAGACCTGCGCGATGGCTGGCAGGTCGAGCGCACCGACAAGTGGCTGCGCTACGGCAACCCCTGGGAGGTGGTGCGGCCCGAGTGGTCGGTGGAGGTCAAGTTGGGCGGCTACACCGAAACCTACACCGACGACCAGGACCGCTACCGGGTGCGCTGGGTGCCCGATCGCGAGGTGCTGGGCGTGCCCTACGACACGCCGATTCTGGGCTACCAGGTCAACACCGCCAACACCCTGCGCCTGTGGAAGGCCGAGGCGATTGAGTCCTTTGACTTTGCGGTGTTTAACCAGGGCAACTACTACGGCGCCGTCGAGCAAAAAGTCGCCTCAGAAAACATCTCCAAGGTGCTCTACCCCAACGACGAAAAGACCGCCGGTAAGCAGCTGCGCCTAGAGCAACAGTTTTTCTTTGTCTCCTGCTCCCTGCAAGACATGTTTCGCATTTTGAAAGGGCAGGGCATGGCCGTGGAGCAGTTCCACGAAAAGTTTGCCATTCAGCTAAATGACACCCACCCGGCGATCGCCGCTCCCGAACTCATGCGCCTGCTGCTCGACGAGCACGGCCTCGACTGGAGCCTGGCTTGGGAAATTACCCAAAAGACCCTGGCCTACACCAACCACACCCTGTTACCCGAGGCATTGGAGAAATGGCCCGTTAGCCTGTTTGGCCAGCTATTGCCCCGCCATTTGCAGATCATCTACGAAATCAACAACCGCTTCCTCGACCTGGTGCGGATGAAGTTTCCCAAGGATGCGGCCCGCCTGGCTCGCATGTCGCTGATTGACGAAAGCGGCGATCGCTACGTGCGCATGGCCAATCTGGCCTGCGTCAGCAGCCACACCATCAACGGCGTCGCCGCCCTGCACAGCGAACTGCTCAAAGAGACCGTGCTGCGCGACTTCTACGAACTCTTCCCCGAAAAGTTCTGCAACAAGACCAACGGCGTCACCCCCCGCCGCTGGATGGTGCTCAGCAACCCGCGCTTGAGTACCTTGATCACGAGCCGGATTGGCGATCGCTGGATCAAGCACCTCGACGAACTCAAGGCGATCGAACCCCTGGCCGACGATGCCGGTTTTCGAGCCGAGTGGCGGGCGATCAAGCAGTCTGTCAAGCGCGAGCTGGCTGGCCGCATCCATCGTCAGCACGGCATTTTAGTCGACCCTGCCTCACTGTTTGATGTGCAGGTGAAGCGCATTCACGAGTACAAGCGCCAGCACCTCAACGTGCTACACATTGTCACCCTCTACAGCCAGCTAAAGCAAAATCCCAGTTTAGATATCACGCCGCGCACTTTTATCTTTAGCGGCAAAGCGGCCCCCGGCTATCATATGGCCAAGCTGATGATTAAGCTGGTCACTGCCGTAGGCGACATGGTCAACCGAGACCCCGACCTGCGCAATCAGCTCAAGGTGATCTTTCTACCCAACTACAACGTCACCAACAGCCAGCGCATTTATCCGGCGTCCGACCTCTCCGAGCAAATCTCCACCGCAGGCTTTGAGGCCTCGGGCACCGGCAACATGAAATTTGCCATGAACGGAGCGCTAACCATCGGCACCCTAGACGGCGCCAACGTGGAAATTCGCGACGCCGTCGGCGCTGAGAACTTCTTTCTCTTTGGCCTCACCGCCCCCGAGGTGGTGGCGCTCAAAGCCGACGGCTATGATCCCTACAGCTACTACCAGCGCCACCCCATGCTCAAGGATGCGATCGACCTGATTGCCTCCGGCCACTTCTCCCACGGCGATGGCGATCTGTTTAAGCCCCTGCTCGACAAGCTGCTGTACCACGATCCGTTCATGCTGCTGGCTGACTACCAGGCCTACATTGACTGCCAAGAGACGGTGGGCCGCGCCTACAGCGATGCCGACAGCTGGACACGCATGGCGATTCTCAACTCGGTGCGGATGGGAAGCTTTTCGAGCGATCGCTCGATCGCCGAATATTGCAGCGACATCTGGAAAGTCAACCCCTTCCCCGTCGGCCTGGTGGACTACGGGGAAATCGGCGGTGAGTCCGACGGCAAGCTCACCTGCAAGCTGAGTTAGGTCTAACCTATGACTCACCGCTTTCCCGTAAGAGTTGAGCCCGCAGCGCTGGTGCCACCCAAACATTAGCTTCTTGCTGCAAGCGGTCTATTACAGCTTTGAGGGAAGGTATGCTTCCTTCGTATTGCCCCCTGAGCAAAACGCCTAAAGTTCCCGTAACGCCTAGGCCTAATGCTCTAGCCGCTCGGCGAGCCTCTTTCTCGTCGAGTAAAATTATCTCGGCAGCCAGTTCAACTGCTAGGGCAATGGCTTCAAATTCACCCTGGTGCAGGTCTTACTTCAGCAGGCTAACCAATGATCTGTCTGTCAAAGTTTGGGCGATCAGCCAACCCTCACTAATGGCAGTCTGTAGAGCACCAGAACCGGGTAATTTATCGTTGACCTTCAGCTCTGAGAGAACGGCTAAGGGAATGTAGACTTGCCCAAATTGTTGAGGTAGCAGGAACAGATGGTCAATGATTGCCAGGTTTAAGAGAGGCGAGGTGTTACTGACGACGGGCATAGTCCAGATCTTCTTCAAGTTCAGATTCTGAATAATGTCGGGTGATGTGGCGATCGCCTAGAAGCTGGCTGAATTGGCGATGATCAAGGCTGGCAAGTTCACGAGCTTTGCCAAAGGACAGCAGCTCTTGGGCATAAAGGGCCAGGGCGAGTTCTTTTAGAAGCTCTGCCTCGATACGGCTTTCGGGCAACCGAATGGATTGAATGATGGATTCGGGAATGGACAACTGCATGGCACGCATCTCCATCGTTGGCACAACGGGATCAGGTAAGACAACTCTAGCGCGACAGGTTGCTCAACGCTGCCTGATTCCCCATGTCGAGCTGGATGCCCTACAGTGGGAGCCAAATTGGACTCCTGCGGAGCCTCAAGTCTTTTACGATCGGGTAACGGCAGCTCTGAGCGGCGATCGCTGGGTTGTAGACGGCAACTACAGCGCCGTGCGCGACCTTGTTTGGGCCAGAGCCGACACGATCGTATTTTTGGATTACCCGTTTGGGCTGGTGCTGGGGCGGCTGCTAAAGCGCACGCTGCGGCGATCGCTCTACCAAGAAGAACTCTGGAACGGCAATCGAGAGACGTTTCGACAGTCGTTTTTCAGCCGCGATTCAATTCTGATCTGGCTGTTGCGCACCTACTGGAAAAAACGCCAGCAGTATCCGGCCCTGTTTCAGCAACCGGAATATGCCCATCTGTCTACCGTGCATCTGCGATCGCCCAAAGCGACCGAGGAGTGGCTACTCTCCTATGATCAACATTCGGTGTGAGCCGGGACAATTCATTAATCCGGCTCACAGCAAATTTAGAGTTTACTCCCACTCGATGGTGCCAGGCGGCTTTGAGGTAATGTCGTAAACGACCCGGTTAACCCCTTCCACCTCGTTGACAATGCGGTTCGAGATCGTCTCTAGCAGGTCGTAGGGCACCCGCGACCAGTCGGCGGTCATGCCGTCTTCGCTGCTGACTAGGCGCAGCACGATCGGGTAGGCGTAGGTGCGTTGGTCGCCCATCACCCCCACGCTGCGCACCGGCAGCAGCACCGCAAAGGCCTGCCAGAAGTCGTGATACATGCCCTGCTTGGCGATCTCATCGCGCACCACAAAGTCGGCATTGCGCAAAATCTCCAGCCGCTCCTTGGTGATTTCGCCGATAATGCGAATCGCCAAGCCAGGGCCGGGGAAGGGCTGCCGCCGCACGATCTCCTCGGGCAGGCCGATGGAGCGACCGACCTTGCGCACTTCGTCTTTAAACAGCTTGCGCAGCGGTTCTATTAGTTTAAATTGCAGATCTTTGGGCAGGCCGCCGACGTTGTGGTGGCTCTTGATCTTCACCGCCACCCGCTCGCCAGTTTTGGGATCCACATTAGTATCGGCGGACTCAATTACGTCGGGATACAAGGTGCCCTGGGCTAGGTAGTCGAAGGGGCCAAGGCGTTTCGATTCTTCTTCAAACACGCGAATGAACTCGTGGCCGATGCGCTTGCGTTTGACTTCGGGGTCGGTGACGCCCTCAACCTGGGCCAGGAAGCGATCGCGCGCCTTAACGTGAATCACCGGAATGTGAAACTGCTCGGCAAACAGCTTCACCAGTCGCTCGGGCTCATCTTTGCGCATGAAGCCCTGGTCGATAAACATACAAGTGAGCTGATCGCCGATCGCCTGGTGCAGCAAAAAGGCCAGGGTAGAGGAATCAACCCCACCCGAGAGGGCCAGCAATACCCGCTTGTCGCCCACCCGCGCCCGCACCTCGCGAATGGCGTCTTCCACAAAGGCTTCGGTGGTCCAGGTGGGTTGACATTCGCAAATGTGGTAGACAAAGTTGCGAATCAGGGCGATGCCGCCTTTGGAATGCACCACCTCGGGGTGAAACTGCACCCCGTAGAGCTTGCGGGTGTGGTCGGCAACGGCGGCGCAGGGCGTGTTATGGGTGTGGGCCAGCACTTCAAAGCCCTCGGGGAGGCGGGTTACTGAGTCGCCATGACTCATCCACATGGTGGTGGCGTCTTCGACGTTGGTAAGCAGGTCAGTGGGGTCGTCAATGAAGAGATCGGCCTTGCCGTACTCGCCCCGCTCGGCGCGCTCGACCTGACCGCCAAGCTGCTGCACCATCAGCTGCATGCCGTAGCACACACCCAACACGGGAATGCCCAGTTCCCAAATGGCGGGGTCGCAGTGGGGAGCACCGTTGTCGTAGACCGAGTTAGGCCCGCCCGAAAAAATAATCCCTTTGGGATTGAGCTGCTTGAGCTGCTCAGCGGTGGTGCGGTAGGAGAGCACCTCTGAGTACACCTCGGTTTCGCGAATGCGGCGAGCAATTAACTCAGAATATTGGGAGCCAAAGTCTAGAATGACCAGCATTTGGCGGTTGAGGTCTGGGAGCGAGGCTTCCCCAAGGTTGGCAGTGGATTCGGTTTGAAGGGTCACGATGGGTTAATCCTGCGGGTGATAGTGAATTCGAGTGCGGTGCGATCAGGATGTAGGGGGTCTACTGGCCTAAAAAGTTGAGGGTACCTAAGGATGCCATAGGATACGCATTCTATAAATGCGGCTGGGTGAGACGGATTGCTAAGCCAAGGCTGGCCTGGCTCTTAGACAACTAAAATAAACAACCCTGAATGCTTTTTGGGTAAGAAACAGCAGCCGCGCTTTGCCCTAGCACGGCATGAGGAATAAATAATAAAAGACTGCTATGGGATTTTTGTAAAAAAATATTTCTCCTAGTCTATCAAAACTTGATTGAACAGAGTCTGGCCGCGATCGCTTCTGGCCACGATCTGCCGCTGGCGGTCAAACACCATCGATCCCACTGTTAAAGGGCTGCCCCTATGGGCATGGACGTAGGCAGCAGCCCGCTCATCAATGCGCTCCACCATGTGCTGATAGACGCGCTGGGCCAGCCCGCTATCCTGCCCTCTCAAAATTTCCAGTCCAGCCTCCACCGTTGTGGCGTTAAGAATGGCCTGAATGACGGGTAGCGGCACATCCTGCCCAGCGCAGCAGGCGGCAAGAATCTCCTGACGACCGTCGGCGACGTGGTGGTGAGTGTGAAAGATTCCCCCAGCTAGCTTGATCAGCTTGCCGTGATACCCAAGCAGCAGCACTCCGGCCACCTCTAGTTGGCCCGCTTCCACCAGCATTGGCCCCACCCAGTTGGCGGTTTTCACCCGACAGTCAGGGTTGATCCCCAACGTCACCGCTAGATCCAGTCCGTTTTCGCCTAGGCAAAACACCAGGTGAGAATGCTGGGCAGCTTTGCTCCGCAGAATCTCCCTCGACTGCTCAAGCTGCCCCGGTGCGCTCAAGGGTTCAGAAATACCGCTGGTGCCCAGCAGCGAAAGCCCTTCTACGACACCAAAGGCGGCGTTAGAGGTGCGCTCTGCCAGGACACGACCCTCGGGCAAGATAATTGTGACGCGAAGGGTCTTTCCTGGTGGCAGTAGGGGAGCTAGGTGGTGGGTAATCAACGTTTTGGCGTAGCGATAGATGGCTGGTGCCCCGTCTTGATCGCGCTGCTTGCCGATGCCTTCGCCTCCCTCTAGCTGAATGGGGTCAGTCTGAGCATCATTCCCCCAAGCCACCACAGACCAGAGCGGGGTATGGCGGGTGAGATCTAAATTGTCGCCGGGGTCGCTGTGGGTAACGGCCAGCACCGAGCCGTCGGGCAGGGGGGCGAGCTGAGCAATGGGAATGTCAGCAGGGTGGGGCGGATTGAGCAGATCGAGGGTGATAATCGAGGGACGATCGCCTGCGTCGATCAAGTGCCTCAGAGCCGCGATCGCCCCGGCGCAGGCAAACACCGGCAGCGTATGGCCAGATCGGGGGGAGGAGGTCGCAGAATTCATGGAGCACCATCGGTTGTTGGGCCGGGCCAGAGGGGTAAAGCCTGAACCTGCTCTAGGGTGAGGTCGAGGTAGGTGGTGGCCTCGGGGCCGCTACCCTCCACGGGGTCTTGGCCAAAGTAACCGCGATCGCCGTCGTGGTCGTGGGGGCCGCTGGCGATCGCCTCATACTTACCCGCCCGCAGCGCCCGGTTGTAGGGCGAGCCCACCGTCCAGCCCCAGCGCGAGGGAAACAGCACGGTTCCCAGGTTGTCAATCCAGTCGTGGTCACCGTGGAAATGGTAGACCTGCTCCACCGCCTCGAACCCTTCTTGACCGTCGAAGACGCCCCCAAACGAAAGCACCGTAATCTCCATCGGTAGCCACTGGTGCAGGTAGGGAGCTGCCCCTAGAGCGACCTGCGTACCGCCGCTGGTACCCGCCAGCACCAATTGAATCGGCTCGTCGGCCTCGAGAGCAATTGCCTCGGCCTCGGCCATGCGCTCAAGGATGTTGGCCGCCGCACCTCGGTTATAGGCCTGGCCGTAGCGGTCATCGGCGGAAAGGGCCAGCCGCCATAGGTTGCGAATCTTGAGCACCAGACGGGCCAGGCTGTCTTCTTGGCCGGGGCGATCGCTGAGCTGCCACAGCCAGCGAAAGAGGGGCTGACTGCCAACGTTATCGCTCACCGCCGAGTAGGGAAACACCCCCCGCACTACAGTGCAGTCGGGCACCGCTGCCGCCATCTGGTTCAAAAAGGCTTCTTCCCCTGGGTCGAGGTCAACGTCGGCGACATTGCCCACCCCAGCCAAAAATACTAAATAGCACTGTGGCCCCGCCTCTGTCGTCGTGGCCCCGTCAGGCAGGTCGGGGCGCTGGTCAGTCAAGCCATTGCCATCCCGCAGCCACCACGACAGGGTGCTAATCGGAGAAATTGTCCCCCAGATCAAAAAGAATATCCCCAGGGCGGTCAACAGCTTGCTGGTGTCACCCAGCGATCGCGCGATCAGAGTTTGCAGCAGAGATTTCATTGGCAGCGGCCCCAGGGGTAGACTGGGCCAGGCGATAACGGACACATTTATGGGTCAGAGGCATTCGAGCAAGGGGCTGAGGCAGGTGCTAGCCGATGCCCTGACGCTCAACCAAGATTTTTATGAGCACAGCCACCGCTACCCCAAAGCGGCCCGGTTTGCCCGAGGCATTGTTGGGCTTGCCGCCCTCTCCCACGGGTTGGGCAGCGGGCTCATTTTACTGCTTTACCGGCCTTCCTTGCCGCAGCTAGCGGCTGGGGTGTTAATCAACACCCTAGCCGTGCTAGCTGGGTACTACCTTTGGACCTACGCCCTCTGGAAGCTCAACACCTGGCTAGCTCCATCGGCACCCCCCTACCGGGAGCTGCTGATCCCGGTAGGGTTTGCCTACAGCCCGCAGATACTGAACCTGCTGACAGTGATTCCACTGCTGGGGAGGCCGATTACCCTGGCTCTGGCGGGATGGACGCTGCTGGGGGCGATCGCCGCCGTCCGCGCCGGGCTCAACATTGGCCTGCTCAAAGCGGCCCTGCTGGCCGGGGTGGGCTTTACCCTGGTGCAGGTGGGCATTGGCCTGGTGCAGGCAGGCGTGCAGAACTGGGTGGCCTCCTAGCCTTCTCCCGTGATGGATAGCGCATCGACCCAGATGCGTGGGCACAGACCGCCGGGGGTGATTTCGGCCTCGGGCTCAATGTGGACGATCGCCTTGAGCAGCTCGCAGAAGTCCCCCGCGACGGTGGCCGACTCAATGCTGGTGCGATCGCCGCCATTCACCAGCCACCCATCAAAGGGCAGCGAGAATGACCCCTGAAGCGCATTCACCCCAGCGTGGAGCGCCTGCAAATCATCAATGAAAATCACGTTCTGGGCAGTTTCCAAGTTGAACTCGGTTGAGGCCTCGGCCCCCGGCAGCACCTGGTAATAGCTGGGGCCAACGGAAACCTTTGCACCAATGCTGGCATGGCCCGTAGGGCTGGCCCCCATGCGCTTGGCGGTACCGGCGCTGTGCAAAAACTGGGTCAACACACCCTGTTCGATGATTGGCACTCGACGAGTGGGGGTGCCTTCACCGTCAAAGGTTTCGGCACTGACATTCTCGGGGTGCAAAGCATCGTCGTACACCGACAGCAGCGGCGAGGCCACCACTGTCCCCAGCGAATCGACTGTGGATAAACTGCGGTTATCCAAAATGCTCTGGGCGTTATACATATTCGAGAATGCCCCCAGCAGGCTCAAAAACGCCTCCCCAGAAAACACCACCCGGTACTTGCCTGAGGCCACTTTGTCGTAGTCGAGGTGGCTGATGGTTTTTTCCGTAGCTTCCTTCAAACAGCCTTCAATATCCAGCAGCGGCAGGCCCCGGTTGACCCGCATCGCCCCAGCCGAGCGGGGTTTGCGCCCCTCCTGCTCGGTTTTACTGTAGAGATACAGCGAGGCGTAGGAGCGAGCCTCCTGGCGCAAAGCCCCAGCGCTGTTGAGGTAGAAGCGATCGATCGCCCGCTGGGCCAGACCGTTGTAGGGCACGCTGGCGATCGCCGGATGCGCTGCCAACAACTGCTTCTCGGCATCGACTAGGGTCGAAATTAAATCTCCCACCGGAGCGGGCGGCACCGTTTCCACCTGCACATCGGCAGTGGGAGCCACGGCTTCGGGGCTAAAGTCGGGAATGTGGTCATCGACCCCAAAGGCGCTGGCCTCTTGGGCAGTTTGCAGCGCCAGATCCATCCCCAGCGGGTCAACGTCGCTGGTGGAGGTCACCCCCACCTTGCCGTCCGGGTTCCACACCCGCACAATCACGCTGGAGCGGTTCGAGGCCTTGACCTGCTTAGGGTCGCCCTTATCGACCTGCACGCTGGTCTCGTCTACAGAAGACCCGTACACGTCGTATTTAGAGATGCCGAGTTTTTTGGCGCTAGCTTCTGCGTAGGCGGCGATGTCTTGGATGGTGGGCATAGGGAGTGGGGAAGTAAGGGGGTAGGGGAGGTAGGGAAGATAAGGGGGATGGGGAAGATTGGGAACGACTGCGATCGCCGTAGGTTTTCTATCTAGGGCAGGGAGAGTAGGTGGTTGGAGGGCTAGCGAAACCCACCCAGAGGTTAAGGCTGTTGGGTTTCACTGCGTTGCACCCAACCTACAATTGCTCCGTCTTACTCCCTACCCCTCACTCCCTACCCCTCTATCGTCCACCGACGGTAATTGAGTCAACCTTCAGGTGCGGCTGCCCCACGGTGACGTAGATGCTGCCGCTGATCGAGCCGCAGAAGCCCGCCGCCAGGTCTAAATCGTTGGAGCACATAGAAATTTTGTCCATAATTTCGGTGGCTTCGCCGATCAGGGTCGCGCCCTTGAGGGGTTTGGTGATTTGGCCGTTTTCGATCAGGTAGGCTTCGGATACGGCAAAGTTGAACTGGCCGGTGGGGCCAACGCTGCCGCCGCCCATCTGCTTGCAGTAGATGCCTTTTTCCACCGAGGCAAACAGCTCCTCTACCGAATAGTCGCCGGGGGCGATGTAGGTGTTGCGCATGCGGCTGGCGGCAGCGTAGGTAAAGCCCTGGCGGCGACCGCTGCCGGTACGGGGGTGGCCGGTGCGCATAGAGCCAGCGCGATCGCTCAAAAAGTTCTTTAGAATGCCGTTCTCGATCAGCAGAGTGCGCTGGGCGGGCATACCCTCGTCATCCATATCAATGGTGCCAAAAGCGTCCGTCGTCAGCCCTTCATCCCAGGCGGTGAGATTTTCGTGGGCAATCTTTTGGCCCTTTTTGTCGATGAAGGGGGTGGTGCCTCGCTCGATCTGAGTGGTTTCCAACAGGTGTCCGCAGGCTTCGTGGAAGATCACACCGCCAAACTTGTTGGCCATAATCACCGGGTAGCTACCCGACTCGACGTAGTCGGCGTAGAGCATTTTGCCCGCCGACTCGGCCACATCGGCGGCGGCGGTTTGATAATCCCAGGTTCTCAAAAAGCCGGGGTCGCTGGTGTCGCCAGCCCGCTGGCCAATGGAGGAACGATGCTCGCCGTCGGCGCACAGCAGGTTGTAGCCCACCGACTGGGTAAGGCGAATGTCGCGGGCAAAGGTGCCGTCGCTGGCGGCCACCAGCACCTCTTGCCAATCGCGAAAATAGACGGCGCGGCGCGACTGCACGTGACTGGCCTGCTGGCCCAGGGCACCATTGGCGGCCAGCAGCACGTCGCCCATTTCCTGCATTGAGCTGCACTGGCTCAGCCAGGCGTCTTTGCCCTTGGCGGTAGCGTAGTCGCGCAGCAGCTCCAGGTTGATTTCGGCCAGGTTGGTGTGGGGGCCGGGCAAGGTCAGCCCCATAATGGCGAGGGCTTTGTCGAGGGCTGCCTTGAGACCATTAAAGGTGAGGTCGTTGGTGCTGACGTAGCAGTCGGCCTTATCGCGAAACACGCGCACCCCGGCCCCCGTTACTAGCCGGGGTGACAGGCTGGTAATGGCGTCGTCTTCGGCCTGGCAGCTAATGTAGTTGTTGCGCTCTAGAAAAAATTCAACGAAGTCGGCCCCGGCGGCACGACCTAAACCCAGCAGAGTCGATAGGGTGGCCTCCCAGGCACTGTCGAAGCGATCGCGAGGGGCAGCGTAGTCCCGTTGGAGCAGGTCGTTGGTCTTAAGCAGCGGGGTTGGGAAGGGTGCAACCGTCATGCCAGTGAATCCTTGGTGGGGTGAGGGATCGTCCCGTTGGAACCTTCACAGTCTAACAAACCTGCCGCATTGAGGCCGGGTAGAATCCGCCCTTGAACAGGCCGGGCCGGGACAGGCTAACCAGCACCAGACCAGCCAACTGTTAACCTCTATTGCTAGGCGGTTAATTATTGTTGAAAGCTATATCAATAAAATGGCTGTGCTAACATAGCTTAAAGATTAAGAAAAACAAAAGCTTTTTGTTCTTCGCAGCTCTGCCATGCTCTACCTTCGGCCCTGATCGGCTAAAGGCTACGGCAGACCTCAAAATCTTCACCAAGCCAATCCCTTTACGTGCTCTTTTGACCACGGGCGGAATGCCTCTCTCGCAGCGTCTAGTGCCAACTAGTCTGCCCCCTAGGCCCCAACAAGGAGATAGTCCTGTGGTTGCGCAAACAACAGCCCCCCTGTCGAACCCCGTGCAGTCTCAAGTGCCGCTGGTGCTGGTTGTCGATGACGACGACGATAGCCTAACGCTAATGGCCTACATTTTAGAACAGCTATCTTGCCAGGCCTGCTTTGTCGCCGATGGTTTTGCCGCTCTGGTGGCCGCTCAGCAGCAGCGGCCCAGCTTAATTTTGTCTGACATTCATCTGCCTGAGGTCGATGGCTACAGCCTGCTCAGGCAGCTGCGCGCCGACGGCAATACCCAAAATATTCCGGTGGTGGCTGTGACCGCCCTGGCAGGGAGCGACAACCGCCACAGAATTTTAGCGGCTGGGTTCGACGACTACATCAGCAAGCCTTTTTTGGTGCAGTCGGTCGAACAGCTAATCGGTCGCTTTATTGGTCTAGGGCAGCCCGTCGGCTAGGCTTGAGCGGCCTTGGCGGCGGGTCTTAGATCGGGCGGCGCAGACAGAATAATCACAATGCCGGTGCGGCCTGTCGCTAAGGTCGCGTCGGTCAAAATATCGACCACGTCGCGATCGAGAGCCTCCTCAGCAATTTGAATAATTTGGGGACGCAGCGCCGTTGCCAGATCGGCTCGCACCTGTTCGGCGAGGGCTGCATCCCCGTTTTGAACGAGCAACTGCTCAGGCTTAGTGACCGAATCTTCGATCACTAGCAGCAGCTTGTCGTCAATGAGTTGGCAGGTAATCTTGCCGGTGGCGTGGTTGAGCTGTTCGCGATATAGCCGCTGAAACTGCTGAGTTAAGTGCCGCTGAATCTGACCGGCTGTGGGCAGCAAAGTAGAGGGGGTAGTATCCATAGGGTGCTGTGAATGACAGTCGACTAGGGGCCTTGTTTCAAGGGTATAGCCAGCTGTAAAACTATTGATCAGGTCTCAGGTTAAGGGCACGGGCGTGCCCTTAGGCCCCTAGGTCACCAGCCCCGATCGCAGGGCGCGGACAGCAGCCTTGGTGCGATCGTCTACCCCTAACTTGTTGAGAATACTGCGCACGTGGGTCTTAACCGTGCCAACGGTGATGTAGGAGCGCTCAGCAATCTCAGCATTGCTGCACCCACCCACAATCAGTTCTAGAATTTCTAGCTCTCGCTCGGTCAGCGGGTAGGATTCTAGAATTTGCTCAAATTCAGGCTCGATCGCTTCAATGGAGACCGTGCGATTGCCGATAGCCATAGCCCCGGCGGGGGTTTTGCGCACTTGGCGCAGCACCACGCTGGCCACAGCTGGGTCAATCCAGGAGTTGCCTTCGTTGGTCTCCCGCACCGCCACAATTAGGTCGTCTAACTCGGTTTGCTTCATGCAGTAGGAGTCGGCACCGGCGGCAAAAGCGGCCATAACGGCGGCTTCGCTGTCGTGCATGGTGAGCATCAGCACGCGGGTCGGGTTGCCCTCCAGGCCGCTCTGGCTCTGGCGCAGGCGCTCGACTAGCTCAATGCCGTCAATGTCGGGCAGACCAATATCGACGATAGCAATGTCGGGTCGCTCGGTTTCAAGCAGGCTCAGCCCCCGAGCCCCGTTGGCGGCTTCACCCACAACCGTCATGCCGGGTACGCGCTGTAGGGCGGCCTTGAGGCCGAGTCGAGTCAGGTCGTGGTCTTCAATGAGTACAATGCGAATGTCTGTCATTAGATGGCCTCCTAACGAGGCATTAAAAAGGTTGTGGGCGGCTCGTCATCGCCCAGAGTGCCCTGATTATGGACTAACTATAGAGCATCAGCACGTACCGCTGGGCAGACCTAGGCCAGGTGGGGTCTATATCTCCGGATAGACTTTGCTCTACCCAAGGGTTACGCCGTCAAAATCTATCTGCGAAATCAATACCTCTCACGATAGGGATCGGCCATGGTTGAATACTGGCAGTCTTTGCGATTGGGGCCATATATTCCCCACGGACACTGCTATCTGTGGCAGCCGGGCCTGGTGTGGCTGCACCTGCTGTCCGACGCGCTGATTGCGCTGTCGTACTGGATGATTGCGGGAGCCTTGATTTACTTTGTGCAAAAGCGGCCCGATGTGCCCTTTAGGCCTTTATTTTGGCTATTTGCGGCCTTTATTGCGGCCTGTGGTGCTACTCACCTGCTTGGGGTGTGGACGCTGTGGTTCCCTACCTACTGGGTGTCAGGGACGATGAAGGCGCTGACCGCGCTGGTATCGCTGGCCACGGCGCTGGAGCTGGTGCCCCGGCTGCCCCTGGCCCTGGCCCTGCCCAATGCCACCCAGTTGATGGATATGAATCGGGCGCTCCAGGATGAAATTGGCGATCGCAAGCAAGCCGAAGCCAGCCTGCGCACCGCCGAGCAAGAGGTGCGCCAGCTCAACCAGACCCTAGAAGACCGGGTGCAGCGCCGCACCGCCCAGCTCGAAGCGGCGAAGCAGCAGATCGAAACGCTGCTGGAGCAAGAGCGCCAGGCCCGCATGACCCTACAGAGCACCACTACCGACCTGCAAGAGACGGCGGAGCGCCTCAACCTCGCCCTGAGCGCTGCCCAAATGGGCTCCTGGGACTGGCAGCTCGACACCAATACGCAGGTTTGGTCGCCGCAGACTGAGCAGATTATGGGTTTTGAACCCGGCACCGTTGCTTCCACGGCTGAGGTCTGGGCCGAGCGGGTACACCCGCAGGATTTGCCAGGGATTCAGGCGCTGGTCGATGAGGCGATCGCCAACCAAAGTGAGTTTGTCGGCCAGTACCGCCTCCAGTGGCCCGACGGCACCTGGCACTGGATCAGCGCCTACGGTCGCGTGGTTGCAGTTAAAGAGGGGCGCACCCAACGCCTGGTCGGCGTCGTGCAAGATATCACCGTCGCCAAGCAGGCCGAGCTAGATTTGCAGGCCAGCGAACGGCGGTTTCGAGCGGTGTTCGAGCAGGCGGCGGTGGGCATGGCTCGCCTCGACTGGCAAGGGCATTGGATTCAGGTCAACCAGAAGTTCTGCGATATTTTGGGCTACCGACCTGAGGAGCTGATCAATCGCTCCTTTCAGTCGATTACCCATGAGGGCGATCGCCTGCAAGATGAGCACTACTACCACCAGCTACTCACCGAGCAAACCCCCTGCCAGTTTGAGAAACGCTACCTCCGCAAGGACGGTACCCCTGTCTGGACGCTGGTTACGGCATCGGTCGAAAGCGACGAGGCCGACTGCCCCCTGGCCTTCATCGCCATCATTGAAGACATCGAAGACCGCAAGGCGGCTCGAGAAGAGCTGCTGCGCCGGGCCGACGAAATGGCCAACACCAACCTGATGCTGGCCCACACCACCGCCATGCTAGAGCAGCGCAACGCTGAGCTAGATCAGTTTGCCTACGTGGCGTCCCACGACTTGAAAGCTCCGCTGCGGGCGATCTCTAACCTGGCCGACTGGATTGGTGAAGACTTGGAGGGGCAAATACCGACTGAAAACCGCCGCCAGCTCGACCTGTTGCGCAGCCGCGTGCAGCGCATGGAAGCCCTAATCAACGGTCTGCTGGAATATTCGCGGGTGGGCCGTCGCCAGCGCAGCCTGGTGGCCGTAGACCTCAACCAGCTACTCGACAACGTGATCGATTCCCTTGACCCGCCAGAACAGTTTAAGGTAGAGGTGCCCACCGATCTGCCCACCCTCTACAGCCACAAAACGGCCCTGGGGCAAGTGTTTGCCAACTTGATCAACAACGCCATCAAGCACCACCACAGCGCTGGCGACGGCGGCCCAGAGAGCGTTGGCGAAGCCCGCTCGAACATTCGCGGCACCGTGCGCGTTACCTGGCAAGACCAGGGCCAGTGGCTCGAATTTGCCGTCGCCGACGATGGCCCCGGTATTGCCCCCCAGTACCACGAGAAAATTTTTACCATCTTTCAAACCCTTAAGGCCCGCGACGACTTTGAAAGCACCGGCGTTGGCCTGGCGGTGGTCAAAAAAATCGTCGAAGCCGAAAATGGCCGCGTGTGGCTGACCTCTGCCGTGGGCGAAGGCACGACGTTTTACTTCACCTGGCCCTTTATCAAAACTCCGCCCGCCCAGCAGAACGCAGACCCCATGGACGACAACCCATAGCCCGATTGCGCCTGGCTGGCAGCGACTGATGAATTAAAACGGATTTCGCCGATCGCTTCGTTAAGATAACAATGCCCTCAGCGTTGAGATCTCTGTGACCCAGCCGCCCCCCAGCCCAGACCCGCAGCCCGATCCCCAGCTTGAGCCCCTGACCCGAGTGCAGGTACTGGTGGCGATGGGCGTCACGGCGGTGGTGCTGCTGCTAATTTCTAAAGCCTGGCTGTATTTTGACCCAGTAGAACTGATGCCGATGCGGCTATCTTGGGCTGATGGTCTGCTGGGGGTAGGGCTAGGGGTGGCGATCACCCTGGCCAGCGGTGTGGTCTATCGCCTGTGGCCCGCCTACCGCCACAGCGCAGATACCTACCTGACCCTGGTGCTTCAGCCATTGCAGTGGCCTGACCTAATCTGGCTGGGGCTACTGCCGGGGCTGAGCGAAGAACTGCTGTTTCGCGGCGTCATGCTGCCCGCCATTGGCATGAATACCCTGGGCATTGTCGTGTCGGCGGCCAGCTTTGGAGTGCTGCACCTGAGTAGTTTGCAGCAGTGGACCTACGTGGTGTGGGCTACGGCGATTGGTTTGGTGTTGGCGATCGGGGCGGTGCTAACCGGCAACCTGCTAGTGCCAATCGTGGCCCACACAGTGACAAATTTAGTCTCTAGCGTCGTGTGGAAGCTGCGTCAGCAGAGCACGACGGTATGATTTGGGGTTTTGGGTCTCGGGCATGGGGTCTAAGGCGCACTCCCAGACCTTGAACCTCACACCTCGAACTCTGCACTCTCTCCGCCTTCTGCATACAGTTGTCAGGGCTTCCTAGCAATGTCAACAGAATTCGAGTTTTGGTATACCGTTATTCAAAAATTCTGTTTATTCTGTCTGAAGAGCATAGCGCTGGGCGCACCCTCGACTTTGCTCTCGCAAATATACAAGCCGGTAGATCTTGATTCGGCTGTGAATTGTCTACTCTGGCAGAATGGTGCTTCGCTAACTAAGCGACAGAACCAGCGTAGTTTTTGCGATTAAGCTAACCCCACTGAACCTTAGCCCTGATTGGGATGTGAGCAGGTTGTTGATAGATTGCAGCGCTATTCAATTTCAGTACGCTAATCAGTTTTCTACCGCTGATTTAGACCAGTTAGTGAAGCTGTTTCAGATGGCGGCGTTTTGGGCCAAAGATCGCACGCGGCAGGATATGGAGACGGCGATCGCCCACAGCTACCCCGTTGTCACCGCCTGGGATGACGCTACGCTAATTGGGTTTGCCCGTGCCACCTCCGACGGTGTGTTTCGCGCCACCATTTGGGACGTGGTGATCTCGCCTGACTACCAGGGCGGCGGCCTGGGCCGCAGGCTAGTGGAAACCCTGGTAGCCCACCCCCACATGAGCTGCGTCGAGCGGGTCTATTTAATGACCACCCACCAGCAGGGATTTTATAAGCGCATCGGCTTTGAAGAAAACGCCTCCACCACGATGGTGCTCTACAACAGTGCCGAAATCGAGATGCTGCCTCCCCTGGGCTCTCCCGCTGAAGCGCCCGCCGAAATCACGGTTGGTTAAAAACTCGCCCCTACGCCTTAACTCCTCCTGGAGGTAAGGTAAGCTACCATTTTATTGGCGGCTCCGGGGTGGAGCCGATATTTATTAGGCCAAAAATTCAATGCACCAAACCCAGGATCTTCACGTTGTTGAGACTCGCCCTTTAGTCAGCCCGGCGCTGTTGCACCACGAGTTGCCGATGTCGGCGGAGGCGGCGACGCTAGTGGCCGAGGCGCGCGATCGCATTCGCCACATTCTCTACAACGAAGACCGCCGCCTGCTCGTCATCGTCGGCCCCTGCTCGGTGCACGACATCGACGCCGCCTACGAGTATGGCCAAAAGCTAGTCAACCTGCGCCATGAACTCTCGGGCCAGCTCGAAATCATCATGCGGGTCTACTTTGAAAAACCCCGTACCAACGTGGGCTGGAAGGGTCTGATCAATGACCCCCACCTCGACGGCAGCTACGACATCAACACCGGCCTGCGCCTGGCCCGCAAGCTGCTGCTCGACCTGGCCCACCTGGGGCTGCCCGCCGCCACCGAGCTGCTCGACCCGGTGACGCCGCAGTACATTGCCGACCTAATTGCCTGGACTGCGATCGGCGCTCGCACCACCGAAAGCCAGACCCACCGCGAAATGGCCTCGGGCCTTTCGATGCCGATTGGCTTTAAAAACAGCACTGACGGCAGCCTGCAAGCGGCGATGAATGCTATGGTTGCCGCCAGCCGCCCCCACCACTTTTTGGGCATCAATCAAAGCGGTCTGGCCAGCATTGTCACCACCACCGGCAACCCCGATGGGCACCTAGTGCTGCGGGGCGGCAAAGACGGCCCTAACTTTAGCGCCGCGCACGTGGTCAAAGCCGCCGAAGAGATGGTCAAGCTCAAGCTCAATCACCGCATGATGGTCGATTGCAGCCACGCCAACGCTAACAAAGACCACAACCGCCAGACCAATGTGCTAGATGACATCGCCGCCCAGGTGCGCGGTGGCTCACGCCACATTTTGGGTGTGATGATTGAGAGCCACTTGAAGGCGGGCAATCAGTCGATCCCTGACAATTTGCGGCAGCTCACCTATGGCCAAAGCGTTACCGATGCCTGTGTGGATTTTGACACTACAGCGGCTATGCTGCGGCAGTTAGCCAGCGCGGTAGAGCCGTCGTTGCAAGCGGCACCGCTGGGCTAGCCCCCATTACCTGTAGGGTGGGTCACCGCCACCCTACCCAGTTTTTGTACTGTACAAATTACCGACCCACCATCTACGACAGTGGAGTAACTCGCTGTGGATGAGGAGTGCGTTGCAGCCCAGAAGGTTTTGACGGTTCTGCAAGACTGGCTGAACCGCCTGTATGGAGAGCAGCATTGCGTCAATAGTAGATGCTCATGCCCCTCTATTTTTGTGAAGTTGTACGGAAAATTTCTGGGTAACTACTCCTAGCAAAGATACATACGGCAAATATCCACATAACTGCCTATAGAGGGTGAATTATACGGAAACCGTCGGTATAACTGTCTTCTCAAGGGTAGTTATATAGAAACTGTCAGCATAATAAGTTGTTATGCCGCCTCAAGTTGTCGGTGGGGACGGAACCGAGAGGCAATTTGTGAGATGCATTGCGCTAAGAATCTGCGACTGTTGAACTAGGCTACGCTGACAACGGTGTGAGAAGACTGCTATAACGTGATAATGAGTAAAGATTTGTGGGTGCATATGTGTCCCCGCTCCGGATCTAGGGGAAAGCTAGGGTTGGGTGCCGAGGTTCTTACAATTAATTGCACGAAAACCACAGTAAATCCTCAATAGAAAATATCAGCACAAGGGACAACTTACAGATTGATAATGTTCAAGAATTTGCCAAAGCTGTTGGTGGAAACGATCATCTTTGGCAGTGTCTGGCTGGGCGAGAAGTGAGCCATTGCACATGAGGAAAGGGTGAAGTATCACTTATAAATACGCACCACATTTTCTTGAAGAATTTTGGTGGACCTGCAAGTTATCCCAAAAATAGATTTATTGAAGAATTTCAAGAGGTAAGACCAGGAATATCTGCTTATGACCTTCTTGATCCTTGCACAATAGAAAAAATTCAGTCGTTATTAAAAAGATTAGAAGAAATATTTGAGAAAGATTTTCTAAACGCCAGATCTTTCTATGAGTCTAATTGCGCTAAATATATTTCTCTTAGTGATTTCGAACAGAGAAAGAGAAATTTTGTAAAATTGTGGACATCTAAAAACTTAGCGTTCGAATTAGATGATGAACAGTCAAGAGCGATTGGTGCAGTTGAAGACCACGTTCAAGTGGTTGCGAGGGCTGGCAGTGGTAAAACCCGCACTTTAGTTAGTCGAGCCCTGTTTTTACAAAAACATTGTGGCGTTTCTCCAAATGAAATGTTGTTGTTAGCTTTTAATAAAAAAGCTGCACATGAAATACGTGATCGTCTAACTAAACAACTGCAAGATCCTACTCCTCATGTTATGACGTTTCATGCTTTAGCTTATGCACTTGTTCATCCTGAAGAAGATATTCTTTTTAATGAACCGGATGGAGAGCAAAGTAAAAGTCGTGCCTTGCAGACAGTTATTGATGATTATCTGCACGATCCAGATTATTGGGAAGAGATCCGTGATTTGATGACAGCCCATTTTCGTGAGGATTGGGAGCGTATCATTACTGGTGGTTACAATAAAAGTCCTCAAGAAATACTGAAATATCGTCGTTCTCTACCAAAAGAGAGCCTTAGAGGAGAATATGTTAAGTCATTTGGTGAAAAAATAATTGCAGATTTCTTATTTGAACACGGTATTAATTACAAGTATGAACGTAGTTTCTGGTGGAGTGGAATCAACTATCGTCCTGACTTCACAATTTTTACTGGGGATAATCAAGGCGTAATTATTGAATACTTTGGGCTGAGGGGTGACCCTAACTATGATGAAATGTCAGATAAGAAACGACAATATTGGGATAATCAAGATAGCTGGCAGCTATTTGAGTTTTATCCTAATGACTTAACAGAAAATGGAATCGAAGGCTTCTATGCTCTGCTAAAGCAGTCTCTTGAGAAGTGCCAGATTCCTGGCTGTCGTTTGAGTGAAGAGGAAATATGGCTCCGCATCAAAGACCGAGCTATTGACCGATTTACCACAGCGATGGAAAATTTCATTCAACGATGTCGAAAGTTAATTCTTTCAGTTGAAGACCTAGCTGAAAGAATAGCTTATCACACTTGTGTTAATGAAGTTGAAGAGCGTTTTTTAGAACTAGCCAAGGTGTTCTATAAAGCCTATCTCGAACGTCTTCAAGCAACAGGTGAAGAAGATTTTGATGGATTAATGCAAAGAGCATCACAGATAGTTGCTTCAGGGTGCATCCCAGTCTTGCGAGACTCATTTTGAGAAGTAATTGTTTAGATACGCGCACCGCTGTCGCAGCACTTGTTGCACGTTGTCTTCGTCCCACTGAG